>NZ_CP093313.1:6000000-6600000 GCF_025264625.1 Occallatibacter riparius | reverse complement strand
CTTCGCCCGACTCAGAAAAACGATCATTTGTTCTTGGCGCTCGTAGCGAATCCGCTCGCGCTCCTGTTCCAGCCGCGCCAACTCTGGCGCGACCACTCCTGCGCCGCGCAATAAATCGAAGCCTTCGCGCTGGGCATCGTGAATCTGCCGGGCGATGCGGGCCGCTCCGCGCAGCCGCATTTCCGGATCTTTTTCTTCCAGGGTTTGCCTAACGGTGTCTTCATAGTCGGCCCCGAAGGTGGACTGATTGAGGAGCTCGGCGAGGATGCCCGTCTTCGATCCAAAGACTGCATAAACCGTTTGCACGGAGACCTCGGCCTGGCGCGCGATGGCGTCAACGGTTGTCCCGGCGTAACCCTCGGCTTCGAGAAGATGCCGCGTCGCCTCGACAATTCGACTGCGAGTCTCGTGAGCCTGACGCTGGCGGGTCAGCGATTTATACGCGCGTCTTGCTGAATTCGGCATTCCAAAAAAAGTTTAGCAACTCATATTGATTAGAGTCATCTCTATCGGATATGAAAGAGTGCGGAAGCTCAATGGGGGTCAACGATCATGACAAGCACTAATCGCTCGATGCGTCTCTTCGTTCTTGGCGCCACTGGCGGCATCGGGCGGCAGCTAGTGGATCAAGCACTGGAACGGCACCACCAGGTGACCGCGTTCCTCCGTTCTCCGCAAAAACTAGGCGGAGCACGCGACGGATTGACCGTGATTCGGGGCGATGTTCGTGACACGGATGCGATAAGCGCTGCGATTGCGGGTCACGATGCTGTGTTGTCGACGCTGGGGCCCCCGGGGCCTGCGCGCAACACAATCACCAGCGACGGCGCCAGGACGACCGTGGCGGCGATGCAGACCGCAGGCGTGCGCCGCCTCATTATCGTCGGAGTCGCTGCGCTTTTCCCCGACATCGGAGTGTTCGGCCGTCTGCTACGCAACACGCTTCTGCGCAATGTGGCGGATGACTCAGCTGAAATGGAACGCATTGTGAAGGCTAGCGGTCTTGACTGGACGATCGTCCGTCCACCACGCCTGACGAACGGTCCGCGGAGAGAGCGCTACGGGCTCGCAGTCGACCACCTGCCGAAAGGTGCGGGCGCGAACGCGATCATAAGCCGGGCAGACGTGGCTCACTTCATGCTCAACGAGCTGGAAAGCCCAGCTCATATCCGGCAAGTGGTCGGTGTTGCGTACACCAAGATGCCATAGGCATGGCCGCACTTGCGCACACATGGGGACCGAGATCCCCATGACGAAATTCAACGTCATGTAAGGTCACGAACCTCTCGTCAGGCTTCAGCTTAATCACTCAATTAACTCAGGAGGAAACGCATGACCCCAGTCACACAGATACTCTTGCTTACCATTAAGCCCGGGAAGATGGACGAATTCCTGGAAGCAGATCGCAACTTCCTTGCGTCGACTGTCTTACCCAAAGGCATCGCAGGCAGCCGTTTGTATAGGAGCCCCGATGGTAAGTCCGTGGTCCGGGTGGTCCAGTACGAATCAGCCGAAGCCCAGAAGGAGTATGAGCAGGATCAGGCTCTGCGACAGCAAGTCTCATTTCTCCGCAATTTTGTTGAATCGGCGACTGCGGGCTTTTATGAGGAGGTCCGCACCACGGGCGATTTCAAATAGGCTGCATTCCTCCGGTCGTCACGAGCGCGCGCCTGTCGTTTGGCGAAGCAATGTCCGCAGGCAGGCGGGTGAGGCGTGGTGGTCCGCAACCAGTGCGAACGTCCTAAGACAATTCCTTCGATGGAGGGGCTAATGAATCTCTATACCGCGATTCTATTCATCCATGCAGTCGCTGTGCTTGTCCTCACCGCTGCGTTGACTTTGGAAGCTTGGACGCTGTTCCAACTTCGACGCGCTATGCGCCCGTCCGATGTTCATCCTTGGATCGGGATGATGCGGCCCGTTGCAATTGCCGCGATCACATCGCTCGTCATCATCTATGTCACAGGTGCGTATCTTACAGAGAGCCTGCACTCCTGGTCTTTCGCCTGGCCACGTCTTGCGGTGCTCGGAATCGTGATCTTCGCTGTACTGGGGGCTATCAGTGGCCGCCGCATGCGCAAGGCTCGAAGGAACGTGGCCAGCGAATCAATGAATCCTTCTGAATGGCGTGCTCTGACGAGTAGCGCGTTCCTGAAGATATCACTGAGCACGAGAATCTGGATTGTGATGGGAACCATGCTGCTCACCGCGGACAAACCCAATCTCAGGGGGTCGCTCTTTATCGTTGCCTGTTCCCTGATTCTCGGTCTGCTGTTCTCGTTCGTTTCCTTTGGGCGCCGTTCGGCGGTTCCAGCTGCTCAGGCTGGTCATCAATGACCGCAAGTATTCGGATCGGACCCCGCACCTTTTCCAAATGACATCCGGGAGCGTCTGTATGGCTATTGCTGCCGTAAAACTCAAAGACGAGGTTTCATCGTGGCCAGGGATTTCCGTTCATCCCCATCGGTTCGCAGCGCGGGAGTACCGCTTCGGGAGGGCGGAGGTTGGCCACGTGCACTTCTGGGGAGACGTAGACATCCCGTTTCCGCGGCCCGTGCACGACTGGATAATTGCGCAGAATCTCGCAGAACAACACCGCTGGGTTCCAGATTCCGGCTGGACGACGTTCCGCATCCGTGCACAAGAGGGAGTTGAACACGCGATTTGGCTGATGCGATTGTCCTATCTACGGTATCTGCTCAGGTCTGCGGCGAAGCCTGCCGAACTGCTTGCGTCCGAGGCGGAGCGTCTTCATCTCAGTCCAGATCTGGTCAGGATCTTGTCGTCGTTCACTCCGGCAGGCGCCAAGTCCATCTAGCCCTAAACGCGTTTGCGATCCGACCGCTCTGTTTTGATGTGCCACAGCAGGTATGCCAAGACGGCCATGTTGATGACCAGGATGATGATGCGCAGGCCGGTTGGGCGTTGTGCGATCTCGTAGGCTTCGATGGGCACCAGGGAACCGGTGATGAGGATCGTGAACCATTCGGCCCAGCGCTTCAGCATCCAGAGACCGATGCCTTCAGTGAAGAACAGTCCCGCGTAGATGAAGCTGACGATGCCAAGATCGCGGATTTTATCGTGAGGCAGGGAAGTGGCTTTCTCGATCGCCCGGCTCACGAAGCGTCCGCCTGGATCGAGGTGGATCATCGCGATCCATTGCTGGAGCGTGGACGCCACGCCTTTGTGCATCAGCTTGAGAATGCCGATGCCGGTGGCGACGAGTATCGCTGCTTTGAGCAGCTTGAATATTGCGACGGTTCGGATGATGGTTCTATGCGACAGGTTCATGTGTGATGGTTTCCGAGCTTGAATGATCGATGGCACGTGCCGTCGCAAATCCGACAACGACGGCTTCGCTTCACATGGGTTCAGATGCAGGAGTTTACGCCGCCGACTAAAGCGGGGCGGCACAGGCGGGGCTCTATGTGTGGGCTGGATCACACTTTGAGATGGACAGTGGCACGTAGACTCGTGAACGATGGCATCGATATCTATGGCACTTGAGGGTCGAGTCGCGGCGATGAGTGAGACGCGCGGGCCGGCGCGGCCGCTGCTGGGGCTCACGATCGGTGATCTGCTGAGGCGGAATGCACAGCGATGGCCTGACAGGCCGGCGGTGGTGTCGCGCCACCAGGACGCGCGCATGACCTGGGGCGAACTGAGCGAGGCGGCGGATCGCGTGGCGCGCGGGCTGTGGTCGTTGGGGATCCGCCAGGGCGATCGCGTGGGGATCTGGTCGACCAACTGCATTGAATGGATCATGATGCACATGGGCTGTGCGCGAGCGGGCGCGGCACTGGTGAACGTGAATCCAGCTTATCGCTCGCATGAGCTGAGCTTTACGCTGCAGAGGTCGCGTATGAAGGCGCTGTTTCTCTGGCACAGGGATAAGCGTGCGGATTACGCGGAGATTCTGGATCGGGCGCGGCACGGTCTCGATCTGGAATTGCAGCACACGATCTTCTTTGACGGGCCGGAATGGCCGGCGCTGCTGGATGCAGAGGGCCGGCTGCCGGATCGCGTTGCGGTGGATGACGTTGCGAATATTCAGTACACCAGCGGAACGACTGGGCACCCCAAGGGGGTGATGCTGACGCATCACAACGTGGTGAACAACGGGCAATTCCTGGCGCATGGATTTCATTACACGGAGCAGGACAAGATCGTTGTACCGGTGCCGCTGTTTCACTGCTTCGGATGCGTAATTGGGACGATGAGCGTGGTAAATTCAGGCGCGGCGATTGTGCTGCCGAACTGGACCTTCGATGCCAAAGCTACGCTGGAGGCTGTGCATCACGAGCGCGCTACGAGCCTCTACGGTGTACCCGCGATGTATGTGGCGGAGTTCGGCGTTCCGGAGTTTGCGAGCTACGATCTCACCGGCCTGCGCACCGGCATGATGAGTGGGGCGCCTTGTCCTATCGAACTGATGAAACGCGTGCTCAACGAGATGCACATCAGAGAACTGGTGATTGCGTATGGGCAAACCGAGACGTCTCCGGTGGTGACGATGAGCGATGCGGGCGACTCGATTGAAGTGCGCGTGAATACGGTAGGACGGGCGATGCCGCAGACCGGGATCAAGGTGATGTCGGCCGCCACGGGCGAGACGCTGCCGCGTGGCGAACAGGGTGAAATCTGCGTGAGCGGCTACGCGTTGATGAAGGGATATGACGGCGACGAGGAAGGTACGGCGAAGGTGATCCAGGCGGATGGGTGGCTGCGCACGGGCGATCTGGGCGTGATGCGAGAGGACGGCTGCCTGCGGATCACAGGGCGATCGCGCGACGTGATCATCCGCGGGGGAGAGAACATTTATCCGCGCGAGGTGGAGGAGTTTCTCTACACGCACCCCAAGGTGGGCGAAGTGCAGGTGGTGGGGATTCCGCACGAGCGTCTGGGAGAGATTGTGGTGGCGTGGGTGCGGTTACGGCCGGGCGCGGAGGCGACGGAGGAGGAGATTCGCGCGTGGTGCGAAGGGCAGATTGCGTACTACAAGATTCCTGAGCACATTCGATTTGTGACGGAGTTTCCGGCGACGCTGTCAGGCAAGATACAGAAGTACAAGATGCGGGAGTTCGAGATCGAGGCGCGCGGTTTGCAGGACGTGGCGAAGACAGCAACTGCGTGATGCATGGGAATCTTGGGCCGGCTGGTTTATAGTTCGGTGTCGATGAAGAAGCTAAGTTGTTTATTCGTCTTTCTTGCGGCGTGGGCTGGTATTGTTTCGTCTGCGGTGGCCGCGCCTCAGCGCAATGTGCGTCTGGCGATCTGCCAGATTCTGGCGATCGATGGCGATCGTGAGGGAAACTTCCGGCGCATCGAGTATGCACTGGAACAGGCAGAGGCGAAGCACGCTGACATTGCGATCTTCCCGGAGTCGTCGATTCTTGGGTGGGAGAATCCTGATGCACATAAGATGGCGGAGCCGATTCCAGGCAAGGATAGCGAGCGCATTGCCGCGCTGGCACGGCAGCATCATGTGATGATCGCCATCGGACTCGACGAGAAGGAAGGGGACAAGCTCTATGATTCGGCGATTCTGGTCGACAAGACGGGCAAGCTGCTGTGGAAACATCGCAAGATCAATGTGCTGCCCGAACTGATGACCCCGCCGTATTCGCAGGGCAAGCCGGAAGATATTGGCGTCGTGGATACGGAGTTCGGGCGGATTGCCGTGCTGATTTGTGCGGACACGTTCAGCGATGCGTTTGTGAATCGCATGAAGGCGCTGAAGCCCGATTTGATGCTGGTGCCGTATGGCTGGGCTGCGCCGAATGATCAGTGGCCGCAGCACTCCAAAGTGCTGGAGGATCTAGTCAAACGGCGAGCGGCGCTGGTGCGGTGCCCGATGGCAGGCGTGGATCTGGTAGGTGAGATGACGCACGGACCGTGGGCGGGGCAGACGTATGGGGGCTCGAGTTTTGTGGCGGACGGAACGGGGAAGATCCTGCTGACGCTGAGGGATCGCGATACGGATCTGCAGGTAATCGACGTGACGGCGGGGAATCTGGGGAAGTAAGCGGCGTCCGTCTATATGCCGACACTAGCTGTGTAGCTCGGGGCGATCGACCTCAGTGATGTCTTTGCCATAGCGGCCGAGGAGCGCGTTCCAGCGCACGATGGCGAGTTCCTTGAGCATTTGGAGGCCGTCGCGAAGATAACTGATGCGGCTGCGGGCGTCGTGCGCCCAGCTTACCGGCACCTCTTTCACCTTGAAGTGCCGCTTGCGCGCGATGAAGAGGATTTCCGGATCGAACCCCCAGCGCTCGATGGTCTGCAACTGGAAGACGGTCTGAGCGGCGTCGCGCGTAAATGCTTTAAATCCACACTGCGTGTCGGCGTAGGGCAGGCGCATCACCATGCGCGTGAGCGCGTTGAAGCAGCGGCCGAAGAACTGGCGATAGAGCGGCTGGCGGTGCGTCTGGCGGCTGGTTGCGAGCCAGCGCGATCCAATGGCAATGTCGGCGCCATCCTTCTCAATAGCGGCGAAGAGGCGGTCGGCTTCGTCGATGGGGGCGGACAGGTCGGCGTCAGTGAACATGACAATGTTGCCCTGCGCGTGGACGATGCCGTTCCGGACGCTGTAGCCTTTGCCGCGGTTGGAGGGATTTTCCATGAGGTGGACTTCCGGCGCATTGCGGATGAAATCGCGTACAAGGTCAGCAGTTTCATCGGTCGAGCCGTCATTCACAACAATGACTTCGGCGTCCCAGTGCTCCCGGCGCACGCAGGCCACTACGGCGTCGAGCGTGGCAATGATGCGCAGCCGCTCGTTGTATGCCGGAATGACGATGCTGTACTTCGGGTATTCGAGCATCGGATGGGATCTCCCTGAGACGTTCTTTATTCGATGTTGCTGAGTGAATCTAAGGCTCTGGATAGGATAAATGGGCACGGCAGGGGGTGGGTGTGTACTGATTGGTTGCCTGGTTGAAGTGCGGCAAATTACTGATGCAGAAAGGGAAGCGGATTTTGTGTGCTTTCTTTTTTTATGCCAAACCGTCCGAATTTGGGTATGCTGAGAGCGGAGGTCGAGAGGAACAAATGACCAAGGCAGACCTGGTGGAAAAGGTGACCCGCCTAGGCGATCTGACGCGCCGGGATGGTGAGGTTATTGTGGAAACGATCTTTGAGTCGGTGATTGGAGCGCTGCAGAGCGGGGACAAGATCGAGATTCGCGGATTCGGATCGTTCCGGATCCGGCAGCGGAATCCCCGAATCGGCCGTAATCCCAAGACCGGCGAGCGCGTGGAAGTTCCCGCCAAGCGCGTGCCTTACTTCAAGCCTTCCAAGGAGTTGCGGGATCTGGTGAATCCTGAGGAGGCAGCCAAGGTTTCGTAGGCTGGAAACACCCAATCCCTCGGACGGGGAAGGTTTGCCTGGACAGCGACGGCGTAGCTCATGGCTGCGCCGTTCGTATTTTCGGGGATATCTCCTTGTGCGACCAATAAGGAGGCGGCGCTATGGGCATAGATACGCCTACGAATACGGATCCGGTGTGCCGGCTGCTTAACGCGGGTGAGGCTTTCATCGGGAAGCAGGGGCTGCAGTACAACGTGGCGATTGCGGCGGAAACCGTGGGCGCGAAGGCGCTGCACATGCAGCTAGTAACGATTCCGCCGGGAGGACGCGCGCTCGCGCACAAGCACGCTACCCACGAGACGGCCATCTATGCGCTCAGCGGCACGTCTTGCATGTGGTACGGGGAACGGCTGGAGAATCATGTGGTTGTCGAGCCGGGGAATTTTCTGTACATCCCCGCCGATACGCCGCACCTGCCGTATAACCCAAGCCAGACGGAACCTGTGGTGGCGGTGATTGCGCGGACCGATCCGCATGAGCAGGAAAGCGTAATTCTGCTTCCGGAACTGGATGAAATCCGGCCGAAGTGACACTTGTGCGGCTTGGAAGCATCACTGGCGGACTGTCGCAGGCCGACCTATGGCGCTCATTATGTGCGTCTGCTTGGGGCTTGGAGTGCGAGGGCTGTGGGTCTAGCCACAGCCCCGCAGTAAACCAGCACAGTCGTGCGGATTATCGTGATGGTTGCAGGGAAACAACTGCGCGATCAGTCTACATCCCATGAGCGGCAGCTGATTGCTGTCCGGAGGACTGGAACAGGCGCGGCGCGAAGTCCTTCAGATCGCGACGCCACGTCTGCCACTCGTGATCGGTGCCGGGTGACTCGTAAAAGACGTGCTGGATCTTTCCTTCATCGAGCGCTGTGTGCAAGGCCTCCAGCCCGGTCTTCATTCGTTCAGGCTCCTTGGTTCCAACGCCGATCCAGAGCAGGTGCACGCGTTTGGCGAAAGCCGCAGGATCGGCCATTGCGCCATTGAAGGCTGTCTTCGTGTCGAACTTGTTGTTGCCCATTGCGAAGACGTTCGCGGCGCCACTAAAACCGCCGATATACGAGAACATGTCGAGATGATCGAAGGTGACCTGGAAGGTTTGCATGCCGCCCATGGACAGACCGGCCATGGCGCGATGATCGCGATCGGAGATCGTGCGGAATGTCTTGTCGATGAAGGGGATGAGCACCTGAACCATATCGTCTTCGAATGCGCCCATTCGCTCCTGCATCACCTTCATGAACTCCGGCGATCCAAATGGCTTTCCCGTGAGGTCGGGAACGACGTACCCGGCACGTGTCGCGTAGCCATTGGCCATCACGATGATCATGGGCTTGGTATTTCCGCCGGCAATCAGGTTATCGAGGATGAAATTGGCTTTGCCCTGACGGACCCATCCAGTCTCATCTTCCCCGCCTCCGTGCTGAAGGTACAGCACCGGATACCGCGCTTTTGAGTTGTCGTAATCAGGCGGCAGGTATACGAATGCGTCCCGCCAGGCGCCGGTCACGCTGGAGTGGTACCAGACTTGGCGCACCTGCCCGTGGGGAACGTCTTTCGGCAGATAGTAGTCGGCTCCGGCCTCGGGAACTTCCACGGCGCTGGCCCATTTGCTGCCGCCGAAGTATGCCGTGCTGGCGGGATCGCTGACCTCCGCGCCATCAACATTGATCGTGTAGTAGTGCAGTCCCGGAGCCATCGCGGGCGTGGTAAACGTCCAGAACCCGTCGGCTTGCTTTTCCATGTCAGCCTTGGGCCCGCTCCAGAAATTGAGCTTCACTTTAGTCGCATCGGGGGCCTTGAAGCGGATCTGTACGCGCGAGGAACTGTCGACTTGAGGGTATTGGGCATCCAGGACATTCGAAGTGGCGGGCTTGAAGTCGGCCGAGTCCTGGGCAAAGCAGAGACTTGTGGCGAGAAGCATTGCGAATCCGATGAATTTCATCTGCGGTTCTCCATGCAATCCGAGCGGTTCGAAGTTAGAGCGCTCGCAAAGCGAATTGGACATTCAGTCTTCGATCAACGTGAATGGTAATCCAGCTCTCTGCCCATATAAAGCGATTTATTTATCTTGTTCTTCTTTGCTCTTTCTCTGTATAGTCGAGAATTCCGGCGGACAGCGTCAGAAATCGCGTGCCTAATTTCCGCGATGAGCCGGCGGTCGGGCGGGGTGAGTACGCGGGATGTCCGCTGCTTTTGGACCAGACTTTGGAGAAGCAAAAGAATGCACCTGATCAGAACCCGGGAATCCGAGAAAACGCTTACGCGAATCTCCGCACTCTTCGTTTTCGCAGTTCTCGCCTCAGCAGTAAATGCTTTCCCCCAGGCTCGCACCGTCACTGCCAACATCGACGTTTCGAAGACCGGCGCACCCATTTCGAAGTACATCTACGGCCAGTTCCTCGAACACGGTGGCGACATCGTTAACAACGGCATCTGGTCGGAGATGCTGGTCGATCGCAAGTTCTTCTATCCGGTTGCGGCGGGCGCGCCCACGCCTCCGCCGGTACTGGGGAACGCCGCAGGCAATCCGCGGTTCAGACGCACGCCTACGCGCTGGTGGGCGCCAGTCGGCGGAGCTGAGAACGTCACGATGGATAAGAAGGATCCATACACAGGAGATCAGTCTCCATTGGTGAAGGTCGATGCGAAAGATCCGCACGGTTTGAGCGAGTCCGGGATCGCGGTGCGAAAAGGCAAGGCATATACCGGACGTATCGTCCTCGCTGGCTCGCCCGGGGCGGTAGTCAAAGTCACACTGATCTGGGGCAAGGGACCAGCCGATCGCCAAGTCACCACCATCCGCACCCTTGGCGCTAGCTATCGGAAGCTCCCATTGCGTTTTACTGCCGCTGCGGACACCGATGACGCCACACTCGAGATCACGGGCACCGGGACCGGCGAATTTCACGTTGGCGCAGTCTCGCTCATGCCTGCCGACAACATCGAAGGCTTCCGCCCGGAGGTGATTGCCGCGCTCAAGCAGATGCGGTTCGGCGTGCTGCGCTTCCCTGGCGGCAACTTCGTCTCCTCCTATGAGTGGCGATATGGTGTTGGCGATATCGACAAGCGTCCTCCCATCTTCGATGCGGTGTGGCATGCCGTGCAGCCGAACGACGTGGGCACGGATGAGTTTCTGACTCTGTGCCGTCTGCTTGGCGTCGATCCTTACATTACCGTCAACGCCGGATTTGGCGACGCGTGGTCCGCGCGCGAGCTGGTCGAATACACCAATGGATCCGCAACCACGCCGATGGGTAAATGGCGCGCTCAGAACGGCCATCCCGCGCCGTACGGCGTGAAGTTCTGGGGTGTAGGAAACGAGCCCTGGGGCGACTACCAGATGGGCGCGATGTCGCTTCCGCAATTCGAACTGAAGCACAACACGTTCGCCAAGGAGATGCGCAAGGTCGATCCGTCGATCAAACTGATCGCCGGCGGTGCGATGCCTGACGTGATGGAGGGCGCCGACCAGGCTCGCCGCATCAATGGGCAGTATGTTCCCGACTATCTCTCTGCGGCCGACTGGACAGGACAACTGCTGTTGAATTGCCTGGACAACATCGACATGGTGAGCGAGCACTATTACGCTTCCGGCACCGAGCACACGGATATGAAGCTGCAGAAGAAGGTGCCGATCGATCCGCCGCTTTCGTTCCTCGAGTGGCAGCGCGCGCCGGCTGTGCAGGTTCGCGCGAAGTACGAGCACTACCAGGAGTATCTGAAGCGCATCCCCGCGCTCAGGGCGAAGCCTGTTCCGATTGCGATTGACGAGTGGGCGTACTTTGGCGGGGGACCGAACTCGTACAAAACCGTGCCCGCCTATGCCTGGGCCTTCCACGAGATGTTCCGCCACTCGGACATCTTCCAGATGGGAGCGTTCACCTTCGCGACCGCGATGATGAGCCAGAACCGCACCGAGGCCACGCTCAATCCCACAGGCCTGCTGTTCAAGATGTATCGCGATCACTTCGGTACAATTCCTGTCGAAGTCAGCGGAGATTCACCGCAGCCCAAGCCCAGATTCCCGGCCGGCGGTGATCAACCCGCGGTCAATCCCGGCAGCGACACCTATCCGCTGGACGTGAGCGCTGCGCTGACCGAAGACCGCAAGACCCTCGCCATTGCGGTGTTGAATCCATCTGATTCTGAGCAAAGCATCAAGGTATCGGTGAATGGTGCGAAAGTTGCCGGGGCAGGGAAGTTGTGGCGTATGGCGCCAGATTCCATTAACGCCACAGTGCAGGTGGACAAGAAGCCCGAAGTTCAGGTAGAGGAACAATCGCTCGGTGCGCTTCCGGAAACAATCACGGTGCGCCCGTTCAGCGTGAACATCTATTCGTACCCCGTGCAGTAACTACCCATGTCCAAGAGGCCCAGATGAAAGTAACAGCATTTATTCTCGCGTCCGCAGTCGCATTTGCGACGGCGCCCGCAGCTCAGTTGGGAGCCCAGGTGAAGACCAATGTTCCCGAGGTCGTGCCCGGCGCGAAGCCAACCACAGTGGAACACATCAAAATTCACGGCGCAGCGCTTGAAGGCAATCTCGAAGGCGATGCTGTCGATCGTGACGTGATCGTGTTCCTGCCGCCGAGCTATGAGAAAGACAAGAAGCGCCACTACCCGGTGGTCTACGCTTTGCACGGCTATTCCATCGGCGCCGAGCAGTGGACGCACGAGATCCACGTCCCGCAGACGATTGAGGGCGCTTTTGCTACAGGGTCGCAAGAGATGATCGTTGTCCTGCCGGATTCCAAGACGATCTATAACGGCTCAATGTACTCAAGCTCTGCTACGACAGGCGATTTCGAAAACTACATCGCGCATGACGTGGTCGCCTACATGGACGCGCATTACCGCACGATTCCCAATCGCACCAGCCGCGGCCTGGTCGGTCATTCCATGGGCGGTTACGGAGCAACGCGTATCGGCATGAAACACTCCGATGTTTTCGGCGCGCTCTACATCATGAGCCCCTGCTGCCTTTCGCCCATGGCCGGCGGTTTTGGACCTCCCGATCAAGCGAAGCAACGCGCCCTAGAGAGCGAGAAGAAAGTCGCGGATGCCAAGTCCCCGGCCGATCTTGCCGCGCAGTCACCCGGTTTTGCCTCGGCCCAGTATGCGACCGCGGCGGCATGGGCGCCCGATCCCAAAAACCCGCCGCTGTATTTCGATCTCCCCACCAAGGATGGCGTTCCGCAACCCGACATTGTGGCGAAATTCACTGCCAACTCGCCGCTTACTTTTGCGGATCAGTACATCGGTAGCCTGAAGCACTATCGCGCAATTGCGATGGACGTAGGCGACCAGGATGGACTGCGCTTCGATGCGACGAAGCTGCATACTCTGTTTGACAACTACGGACTCGCGAACACGTTTGAGATCTACTCCGGCACGCACGTCAGTGCCGTGGCTGATCGCTTCCAGAATCACGTTCTCCCGTTCTTCAGCAAGAATCTCTGTTTCACCGCCGATTGCAAGTAAACACTGATTGCTTCATTCGGATCGAGAGACCTGCAGTCATGATTCAACGATTTACTAGCCTGAAGGTCGCTGCCGCGGCTCTGCTGCTCGTTGCGGCCTCGGGGACATTTGCACAGCCAACTCCGGGGCAGGCGACACCATCTACAGCCGGGAAAGCGCTACCCTTCGTCAGCCCCATCTTCGGCGACAACATGGTGCTCCAGCGCGACAAGCCCGATGCCATCTGGGGCTGGTCTGATCCCGGAGATACAGTCCGGGTGCAGATTGGTGATAAGACCGCGACAGCCACGGCCGGTGCAGATCGCCGCTGGCAGGTGAAGATTCAGCCGCCAGCGGCAGGTGGCCCGTACACGGTCAGCATCACTGGCCATCAGACAGTTGAATTGCACAATGTGCTGGTCGGTGACGTATGGCTCTGCGGCGGGCAATCCAACATGGGCCTGCCGCTCCGCTTTACGAAGAACGCCGACGATGAAATCAAAGCGGCCAATTTTCCTGAGATTCGCTTCTTCACCGTGGAAGGCCATCCTGCTTATCACCACATGGATGTAATCGAAGGCAACTGGCGCGCGGTATCTCCTGAGACCGCGGGCAGCGTCTCGGCTGTTGCGTATTACTTCGCACGCAAGGTGCAGCAGGAAATCCACGTTCCTATCGGCCTGGTGGTTGATGCGGTCGGAGGAACGCCTGCCGAAGCCTGGGCAAGCGAAGCCGCTCTGCGTCCGCTCCACGATTTCGACGTTCCGCTTGACGAACTCGATCGTCTCAAGGCTGCGGACGCGCCTGAGTACGGGAACTATGTCATGCACTGGTATGACCAGTACGACATTGGCCAGAAGGAGAAGTGGGCCGTCCCGGATCTGGACGACTCGGCGTGGAAGCGGGTTCCGGTACCTGGCGGATTTGCCGAACTCGGCGTGCCCGATACGCCGGCCCTGGTCTGGTTCCGGCGCGAGATCACTCTCCCTGATCCGCTACCCAAACCTGCCGCGGAGGCGAACGCCGCGCCTGGACCGTTTCCGCGGGGCGGCGTTACGCTTCACCTGGGCTCCATTGAACGCATGGACACTGCATACGTGAATGGTGTCGAAGTCGGCGGCAGCGCGTGGGTGGAAAATCCGCGGATGTATTTCATCCGGCCCGGCGTTCTCAAGCCGGGTCGCAATGTCATCGCTATCCGCGTTCTCAAAACTAAGCCCGACGGTGGATTCCTTTCGAAGCCTGACGATCTGCACCTCAACCTGGCTGACGGTTCCACGATTCCGCTCGCAGGTGAGTGGAAGGCCAAGCTCAGCGTGGATGCTCGTCCGCCGCATCCTCTTCCCATGGGGTACGAAAACTGGCCGGTGATGCCAAGCGTGCTCTATGAGGGGATGCTTGCGCCGATAGCCCCGATGTCGATTACCGGAGCGATCTGGTACCAGGGCGAGCAGAACTCCCCGCGCGGCTTTCAGTACCGCAGAATTCTTCCTGCGATGATTGCCGATTGGCGCTCGTTGTTCTGCCAGGGTGATTTCCCGTTTTACATCGTCAGCCTGCCCGCATTCACGAAGCATAGTTCCGTACCGGTGGATGGGGACGATTGGACCGAAACACGCGAGTCGCAGGCGATCGCGGCGGCGAGCGTTCCCAATGCATGTCTTGCGGTCACCATCGACACGGGCGACCCCGACAACATCCATGCCAAAGACAAGCAGCCAGTCGGCGATCGGCTCGCGCGGTGTGCGCTCGCGAAGCACTACGGGAAGCCCATCGTTTACTCCGGCCCAACGCTCGAATCTGTAGAGCGCCTGCCCGGCTCCATTCGCCTGCATTTCGCGCACGCCGATGGTGGTCTCGTCGTGAAGGGCGATCATCTCGGAGAGTTTTCCATCGCCGGAGACGACCGCAAGTGGTACTGGGCTGATGCGCGCATCGAAGGCGACACGGTCGTAGTCACTTCGCCTTCTGTGCCCAATCCCACGCAGGTGCGATACGCTTGGCAATCGAATCCAGTTGCGACGCTCTTCAATGGTGCTGGCCTTCCGGCCGCTCCGTTCCGCACCGATCACTGGCCCGGTAAAACTGAGGCTGCAAGACCGTATTGAGCCCCCGAACTCAGCTTCAAGATGGAGAACCCTATGAAACTCCGCATCAACCCGACTCTCGAGTGCATCGCCATCTGTCTGGGAGCGCTCCTCCTCGGTTCTTCCCCGCAGAAAGCAGTTGCTCAGGACGCAACGAATCCTCCCTACCTGAATCCCCAGCTCTCGCCTGAACAGCGCGCAACCGACCTGGTGCGTCGCATGACCTTGGCGGAGAAAGCCACGCAGATGCAGAACAACTCCGCTGCGATTGAGCGGCTCAAGGTGCCCGCGTATCAGTGGTGGAGCGAGGCCCTGCACGGCGTTATCAATGAAGGTGTGACCGAGTATCCGGAGCCCGTGGGCCTGGCCGCTACATTTGACGCGCCGGGCATTCACACCATGGCTGCGCAGATCGGCATCGAAGGCCGCATCAAGCACGTGCAGAACCTGCGCGAAGGACATACGGGCATCATGGGTGGACTCGATTTCTGGTCGCCCAATCTCAACATCTTCCGCGATCCGCGGTGGGGCCGCGGCCAGGAAACCTATGGGGAGGACCCATTCCTCACGGGCCGCATGGGTGTTGCTTATGTGACTGGCCTGCAAGGTGACAATCCGAAATACTATCTCGGCATTGCGACGCCGAAGCACTACGCCGTGCACAGTGGACCGGAACCGACGCGCCATTTCGCCGACGTCGATGTAAGCAAGCACGACCAGGTCGACACATACGAGCCTGCATTCCGCGCCGCGATTGTCGAGGGCAAGGCGGGATCCGTCATGTGCGCTTACAACGCCATCAATGGCGAGCCCGCCTGCGCGAATCAGTACCTGCTTCAGGACCAGCTGCGCGGCAAGTGGGGCTTCCAGGGCTATGTCGTCTCCGACTGCGATGCCGTGCGCGACGTCGCCGCGAACCATCGTTACCGCCCCACCCAGGCGCAAGGCGCGGCTATCTCAGTCATCCGCGGCATGGACAACGAGTGTGTCACCTTCACCTCGCGATTCGGCGATCCGGTCGAGAAAGCTTACGTCGACGCCGTGCAGCAGGGCTACTTGCCGGAGAGCACGCTGGACACTGCGCTCATCCGTCTCTTCACCGCGCGAATCAAACTCGGCATGTTCGATCCTCCTGACATGGTTCCCTACACCAAGATCGACGAGAAGGAACTCGACAGTGCCGAACACCGCGCACATGCGCTCAAGCTGGCGAATGAATCGATGGTGCTGTTGAAGAACGACGGCCTGCTTCCGCTCAAGCCCGGAATCAAGAAGATCGCTGTCGTCGGACCGCTTGCCGACCAGACGAGGCCGCTGATCGGCAACTACGCGGGCCAGCCCACGCATATCGTTTCCGTCATGGAAGGCCTCAAAGCCGAGTTCCCGAACGCCAGTATTACCTACGTTCCCGGTACACAGTTCCTTCGCACCGACGGAACTCCCGTGCCCGATGGTCTTCTGACCACGCCTGACGGCAAGCCTGGTCTCAAGGCCGAATATAACGAAGGCATGCGGCGCGGACCCGGAGGCCCACCGAGCAAGTCCATCGCCACGCGTACCGAGTCCAATGTGAAACTGACCGGGACAAATCTTCCGTCAGAGGTGGCCGGCAAGAAGATCTTCGGTGTGCAATGGTCAGGATTCCTTACGCCTAATGAATCCGGCGACTTTCTCATTGGCATTCGCTGCCAGGGGTTCGGTCGAATCACAGTGGACACGAAGCAGGTGGCGATGGCCTTTGGCGGCGGAAACGAAGCAACGTCGGGCGTAGGCCGCGTCCACCTCGAGAAGGGCCGCAAAGTCGCCATTGAAGTCTCCTACGGAACCAGGGATGGCAAGGCTCATGCCGAACTGATCTGGAACAAGGCGAACAACGCTCCTTCGCCTGAAGCAGTCGCCGCCGCGAAGAATGCTGACGTTGTGATTGCGGTCGTAGGTATCACCAGCCAGCTTGAGGGCGAAGAGATGCCGGTGAGCGAGCCGGGCTTCCTCGGCGGAGACCGCACCAGCATCGACCTGCCTCAGCCCGAAGAAGACCTGGTCGAAGCAGTGGCCGCGACAGGCAAGCCGCTCGCGGTCGTTCTCATGAACGGCAGCGCTCTGGCTGTCAATTGGATCAACCAACATGCCAACGCGGTCCTGGAAGCGTGGTACCCCGGTGAAGAGGGTGGAGCCGCTGTAGCGCAAACCCTCAGTGGCAAGAACAATCCAGCCGGACGTCTTCCCGTAACCTTCTACACTGGCGTCGACCAGTTGCCCCACTTCGAAGACTACGGAATGGCAAATCGGACTTACCGCTACTTCACCGGCAAGCCTCTCTATCCGTTTGGCTACGGGCTCAGCTACACGAAGTTCGCTTACACCGACCTCAGCGTGTCCGCTCAGTCCGTTGCTGCCGGACAACCCGTCGCGGCTGATGTAACCGTGAAAAACGGCGGGCAGCTCGCTGGAGACGAGGTAGTGCAGCTCTATCTAAAATTCCCTGATGTCAAAGGCGCTGCGCGTGTCGCTCTTCGTGGCTTCCAGCGCATCCATCTCGATCCCGGCGCAAGCCAGAAAGTCCACTTCGAGTTGAATCCGCGCGATCTGGGAATGGTCACTGAAGATGGCAATCCGATCATCGCGCAAGGCGATTACACCGTCAGCATCGGTGGCGGCCAGCCCGACACTGTAGCACCCGTCGCGACTGGCCATTTTCATGTCGACGGCCAGTACGCCTTGCCGGAGTAATGACGAACGCGAACCGCATCTCGCAACCAAAGGAGCAGCCATTCATGTCTGAAACATCGAAACGTGTTCTTACTCGCCGTGAAGCGCTGCTTCTCTCGGCCACGGCCGGAATCACCATGGTTGCGGGTGAACCTGCGCTCGCTTCCGACAGCATCAAGACTGCGGCACACCAGGAACCCGGCAATGTCTCCACACCGGGTTCCGCCGTAGCCAAGACGCAATACGGCAGGGTGCGCGGTTTCCTCGACGGCGGCGTCTTCACCTTCAAGGGTGTTCCTTACGGGCAGACGACAGCCGGCGCCAACCGCTGGCTGCCGGCGAAGCCGCCAACCCCCTGGACAGACGAGTATCCCGCCCTTGTCTACGGCGCGAACTGCCCCCAAAACCTGCACACATGGACGAGTGCTGAGCAGACCTTCATTCAGGATTGGGATGACGGCTGGCAAAGCGAAGACATGCTCAAGCTCAACATCTGGACGCCCAGCCTGACCGGCAAGCGGCCCGTCATGTTTTACATTCACGGTGGAGGTTACAGCTTCGGATCCTCCTACGAACTTCCCTCGCATGAAGGTGCGCAGATGGCGCGCCATCACGACGTGGTGCAGATCTCCGTCAACCACCGGCTCAACATCCTCGGCTTCTTCGATCTCTCCGAGATTGGCGGCTCGGCGTATGAAGGCTCCGCCAATGTCGGCATGACCGATCTCGTTGCGGCGCTGCGCTGGGTCCGCGAGAACATTGAGAACTTCGGCGGCGATCCGGATCGCGTAATGATTTACGGACAGTCCGGTGGTGGATCAAAGGTGACAACGCTCATGGGCATGCCTTCGGCGGCAGGACTCTTCCACCGCGCGGCTGCGCTGTCAGGCGGTGGTGGCAATATCCCATCCAGGGAACAGCAAGCCGAAGTCGCCAAGCTTGTCATGAAAGATCTTGGACTTGCACCCAATGACGTCGAGTCGCTTCAGAAGATGGAATGGAGCAAGCTCATCGCCGCAGGCAACGCGGCCGCGGCAAAAATCAACCCTCCGGGCCCGCCGATGATGGGGCCAGGCGCTCCCGGCAAGCCGCGCGTGGGCTGGCAGCCCTGCGTCGACGGCAAGATCATCAACATGCGTTCGTTCTTTGACGCTGCCCCGGAGAACTCGAAGAATGTGCCTCTGATCGTCGGCTCTGTGACGGAAGAAGGCAATCGAATGTCATCCCGGCCCACGGAAGAAGAGTGGCACGCCAGCCTTGCCAAGGCTTACGGCGAAGATAAAGCCGCCGCCATTGTCGCAGGGCTCAAGAAGGCCTACCCGAAAAAGAAAATACAAACGCTGTCGTACATGTGCAGCGGCAGCCCCGGATTGAACGGTCTGGCGATGCGCAACAACGTGGTGAAAATGGCTCGGTTGAAGCACGAATTGAATGCCGCGCCGGCTTACGCTTACTACTTCACTTGGCAGACGCCCATACTGGATGGCCTGCCAGGCGCGTGGCACACCGCCGATCTCCAATTCTGCTTCGACAACACGAAACGCTGCGAGCAGGGAACCGGCAATACACCCGAGGCCCAGTCATTGGCAAAAAAGATGGCTTCTTCCTGGGCCACGTTCGCCGCAACCGGAAACCCCAGCATCCCTGGCCTGAAGTGGGAAGCCACTGACCCCGAAACAAACAAGACAATGGTCTGGGACAACGAGTGCCGAATGGTGAATGATCCCGACGGTGAGATTCGCAAGATCATTCAGGTGTGAGCGGTTGTGCGACGATCGCGTGAGGCTGCGTCCTGAGCATCAGGATCAGTCATTCATTGTCCGATATTGCTCACTGGGAGGGAGTGACCGAAGTAAATTACTAATTATTAATTGGGGCGGCTAGTGGGGATCGAACCCACGACATCCTGAGCCACAGTCAGGCGTTCTGCCTCTGAACTATAGCCGCCGTAATCCTTCGATTGTAGCATCGATCGAGCATGTCGGGAAAGCCCGCGGATTGCTCAGTTTACGTGCTTGCGCGGGGCAAATGGCGAGAGCTTTCGCGATACAATCGGAAGATAGTCGGGGCGTAGCGCAGTCTGGTAGCGCATCTGCTTTGGGAGCAGAGGGTCGGGGGTTCGAATCCCTCCGCCCCGACCATACCTATCCCGACCATCCATCTCTTTAGATTTCCAAACATCGCAGTTTCTGCAGGCTCTCTCGGAAGGGCTCCCGCCCGCTCTTTGGAGCATCAGCGCGTACGAAACCGTGGGCGAAGTTGCGACCGGCTTCCGGAGACCTCCCTGGAGCCGCAAACGGCCAGTCAGATTACCAGAGAAGCTTGAGGGCGAACTGGACCTGCCGGGAACTGGTCGAGGTGCTGGTGATTGCTCCGGCTGTGCCGGAGACGCCTGTTGGCGTGAAGACGATCAGGTTCGGCGTGTTGAAGTTGGCGCGGTTGAGGAGATTGAAGATCTCGGCTCGGAATTGGATCGCGAGGCGCTCGCGTATATGGCTGTTTTTCAGCGTTGAGAAGTCCCAGGTGCCGAGGCCGGGTCCCGTCAGCGTGTCCCTGCCGAGATTGCCGAAAAAGCCGCTGTTAGGGGGGGGGGCGAGGAAGGCGTTCGGATCGAACCACTGTTCGGGCTTGCCGAGGATGATGTGCCCGTGAAAATCGGGATTGACGAATGGCCTTACCGGATTGCGCGTATCGCCATTGTTCGATGGGTTATAGCTGAGTTGCGGTGTGAGTGGAAAGCCTGATTGGACGGTCGCAATGCTGTTTACAGACCATCCGCCAGCCGCCCAATTTGCGAAACCGTGAAGCTGATTGGCAAACATTTTCCCGCGGCCGAACGGAAGCATATAGACTGCGCTCAAAACGCCGATGTGCCGGACGTCGTAGGTGGCTGGTCCCCAATCTGCGTGCAGATCGTAAGGATTGGAGACAAGGCCGGGCGCATTGCCGGCGGTAGTTGCATTGAGCGAGTCGCCGTTGTCGAGCGCCTTCGACCATGTGTAGACGCCGCGGAGTGCCAGGTTGTCACTGAAGCGGTGATTTACATCCGCCTGGAGCGCGTTGTAATTGCTGTTCCCCTCGGAGAACCATGTCCACGTATTGGCGAGAGTGGGGTTCGCCTTTGGAGTTCCTACAGGGATGTAGAAGGTGCCGGCTGGAACCGGAGAGCCCGCCAGCGGGGCAGGGAAGTTCGCTGGATAGACAGCAGGACACGGAGACGCAGGACATATCGTCGGAATAGGCGTATTGCGATCAACTCCGATGAGTTGATGGTAGCCGTGCGAGCCGACATAGCCCAGCGTGAACGAGGTGTTGGGAGTGAGTTCTTGCTCTATGCGCAGTGAATAGGAGACCAGCATCGGCATTTGCGCATCGTTCTGAACGCCGCCTGGTACGAGCAGCGCCTTTGCGGGCGGTGGAGCGGCTGGATTGATGGGCAGGCTGGACACGGGCAACGCGGCGATGCTGTAAGTCGGATTGAAGGGCCCGTTCTGATCCATGCGATAGCCGAGATCGTCGAGCAGCTCGTTGTAAATGCCAAAGGCCGCGCGAATGACGGTCTTCTCGTGACGAGGATTCCACGCAAGTCCGATGCGCGGCTGCGGAAGGAACTTCGCGTTATTTTCTGTAAAAGCGTTGTGGCCGATGTGCGGCTGGCTGGAGATGACTCCATCGGTAAACGTGTAGTTGGCGGCGCGGCCATGCGCTTCATTCCAACCCGTTGAGAACTCACCGCGGAAGCCGAGGCTGACCGTCAGATGCGGGTTGAGGCGAATCACGTCTTCCACGTGTATTGCGCCGAACAGGGAGCGCCAGTTCATCTCAGTTGGCGAAGGACTGTAGAGGAAGCTGCTCGTGGTTCCAGCGAGGAAGGTTTTCAGGCTGGCAAAAGTGGCCTGTCCATATTGGCTGAGGTTGATGGTCTCGTTGGATTGGAAGCTCTGAAACCACGCGCCGAAAATCCATTGGTGCGCGCCGTGCGATACGGTCGCCAGATCCTCATAGGTGTAGAGGTTGCGCACAATGGGGAGATTGCTGCCGTTGTTGCTTCCGGCCAACCCGATCTGTGCCTGCGGATTGGATGCCGCGCTGCCGCCCACAACGACGGCTCCGACCTGTCGTCCACTGATGAAGCCGGGAACGTCAGCGGCGGGAGTGCCCGGAGTGGGCTCGCCGGTGAAGAAGTAAGCCGCGCGGGAGTAGCCTACGCGTGCGACGTTGTTCACGTTGGGTGAAAAGACGTGCGTCTCGTCAAGGCTGAGCACTTGCTCACGGAGAGTAAGTATGTCAGTACTGTACGGATTGGCGATTGTGGCCGTGACATCGCCGCCGTCATCAACGGTGTAGGCCGAGGAGAGCTCATCTTTAGGAGAAAAGGAAAGATCGAAGCGCGCGCTTCCGAAGTCCTCGCGAATGGTTTGAAGAGGGCTGCCGAAGACCTGCGCAATTCCGTTGAAGTTCGGCGCATCCGCCAGAGGTGCGACCCATAGGTTCAGGAGCGGTTGCACACTCGGCACGGCCGCGGCACGTGATCCAAGGTCGGGTACAAATGCGACTGAAGTTTGATGGAGACTCTGACGAAATCCCTCGTAGTTTCCAAAGAGGAAGGCCTTGTTCTTTTTCAGAGGTCCGCCGAGCGCGGCTCCGAATTGATTGCGTTGGAACGGTGGTGCCGAACCCTGGTCAAAATAGTTAGGAGCATCGAACGCATTGTTGCGCAGAAACTCGTATAAGGAGCCGTGCAGCTGGTTGGTGCCTGATTGCGTGACAATGATGACCTGCGCGCCGGGCCGCTTGCCATATGCAGCGCCGTAGGAGTCGCGGAGCACATTGAACTCTCGTACAGCTTCCACGCCGATCAACTGTTGGCTCGGACCTCCGGGCTGCATGTTGTTTTCTGCCGCTCCGGTGAACTCGATGCCATTGAGAAGGAACAGATTCTGCTGGGGTCGGTTTCCGGAAACAGAGAAGTTGTTCCCCGTGGTGGAATTGGATACACCGATGCCGCCGGTTTTCTGCGATGTGACGTTGACGATGCCGGGGTTGAGCGTGAGCAGAAGGTCGAAGCTGCGTCCATTCAGGGGCAGGTCTCTCACCTGCTCTTCCCCCACTAATCCGGAGATTTCCTGTGTCGCAGCGTTGACAACGGGGACGTTCCCAGTGACTATGATCTGCTGCTTGACCGTCGCGATCTGTAGGGTCAGGTTTACGGTCGCAACTTGACCGATGGCCAGAGAAATTCCAGTCCGTATTTCTTCGGCGAATCCTGCTTTACTGGCGCGCAGCTCGTAGCGTCCTACAGGAAGCTCAAGAATCTGGTAGTGGCCGGAGGAGTCGGTGAGTACACTCCGAAAAATTCCTGTGTCGACGTTGTTGGCGGTGATGGTAGCCCCTGCGATCGCTGCTCCAGTGGGATCGGCGATCCGACCGGACAAATTTGCCGAGATTTGCGCAAGGGCGGAGCCTGAGGCCAGGAAGGTGGAACAGAGCATCACAACGAAAGCCACCTCACGTGAGCGAAGAGAAGCTCCGAGCATTCGGCCTCCGGGCTATTGAGAATTGGCGGGTCTCCGGCAGGCGGCTCATGCTAGTCGATTGGCAACTGCGTAGGAAGGAGTTCGCCGATATGGCGAATTTATACACATTAAATCGTATAGTCAAGAAACAGGGCCGCGCCTTTGAGCGCTGCTATAGCGCCGCCTGATCAAGGCGCTCGATCATCACATCAGTAGATTTGATAAGCGCTGCGGCATGGTCGCCCTTCTTCAGTCCCATCTCACGTACTGCTCCCGCCGTGATGATTGAGGTGACGGTGGCATCGCCGACAGCGAGAATGACCTCAGCTAACAAGCCAACAATTCGAATGCTCACGACTCTCCCAGCTAGCTGGTTTCTACCACTGACTCTGCGGTACCTCTCGCGAGATCGAGCTTCGGGTTTCAGAGCATCCTTTTCAACAAACGGCTTAAGGCTCGCGAATGAAACTCGATGATGGCCACCGGCGGTAGTGGTGGTCTTGAGCTTGCCCGACAATATCCAGTTCTTGATCGTGGGGTAGCTGATTCCGAGGAGGCGTGCGGCTTCTCGAGGCGTGAGCATCTGCTTCTGGTTGAACATAGATTAATTTTCTAGCATTTTTCAGCTTGTCTTGTACCAGGCGAATGCCCCTGCAGCCCGCTGACATCCCAGCACGAACGTCTGAGGGGGCTGGCATTGCGCGCCTAACGTTACGGCCAGCGGCTACAATGGAGATACGGGCGAGTAGCTCAACTGGATAGAGCACCGGCCTTCTAAGCCGGGGGTTGCAGGTTCGAGCCCTGCCTCGCCTACCATGTTCAGGCTCCATAATTTAACAGATATACATCAACTGCTCCACCGATAGTGGTCGCAGCCGACCTAGCCAGGAGATTGTCCGTCTAGAGTGTCTTAAATCAATAAGAATGATTTTGGATGACGCAGAGCTTCTCGTTCACATACGCGGACGGTGCCGGTATTCACTGCACTTGTCAAGCGGGCTTGTTGAGCCGAAATCGACAGCTACGCGCCGACACTGACCCAATCATGAACCATGCGATCAAATCGCAAGGGAGCACGGCAACTACCTCGCACCGCTCGGCCGGTGAGGACTGAGGGGACGCTGCCACGATGCAGCGGAGAGCCCTCCTCGCCCACCGCGAGGAGAGTTCTCCGCTGCATAGCATGGTTCGGGCAGCGGGCAAGAGGTGCAACTCACTCACTCTTCACGAGTGGGAAAGCAGAGATTCGCAGCTTCGCAGCAGCGTAGGGAAGCATATCGATTTTCTCGTCAGGCTCGGTGCTGGACACTGGGCTCTTGGGCACAGCATCTGCAACCCCGTCCTCGGCCCGCCAAGATGGGACCTTTCGCGCATTTACGCGGAGACGGACTGGAGCATGCTTCTCGCTAAATACGTTGTCCTCCACGGCGGTTTCGTGTACTTCGATCGAGGACGACGGATCATCGGTGTCGACTCTGAGCGCATAGTTCCACTGGGTGGAAGGAAACACCTGCCAGTCAGCCGTCATGCCGCGGTCGGCCAGCTTCACCCAGGTCTCTCCAATCCCATATGAGAAGAGCAAAGGCCCCCGCTCGACGGCCACTGAGTCGTTGAACCAGCGGGAAACGCGCGGCTTCATGGGGAAGGCAATCTCCACCCGATCGCCAGGCCGCCAGGTCCGCTCAATGCGCGCGAAGGCTCCGGGTGTGGGCTGGGGTTGAGATTGTCCGTTGACTTGCACCGTAGCTCCAGTGGCCCAGGCCGGGATGCGCAGATGTAGAGGAAATGCCAGCGGTGAGGCGGGATTCACGGTGATCCGAATCTTTCCATTGAATGGGTAGCCGGTTTCCTCCACGATGTGGAGCGGCGTTTGACGCAGCACGGTCCGCACTTCGCAAGGCGCATACACCGCGGCGACGATGCCATCGCCAGCGTCGGAGACCCCTGAGGACGAGAGCATGAAAAGACTGTTGACCAGCTTGGGCCAGCCCTGATGGAAGTTGGCAGTGCAGCAGCCGAAGTTCGGCTCGAGGCCGAACAGGTTTGATTCCGGGCCGTCAGTGGTCCAAGGCTTGTGGTGGAGACTGCACTCCACCTGGTTCGGCTGCTGGTTGTACTGGTGAGCCCACATATCGTCTGTGAAGGTGCCAGGCAGGGCATTGAAGGCAAGCTTTTCGAGCCTGTCGCCGAGTGCAGCTTCCCCGGTGATGGCGAGCGAGTTTTCGAGTGAGAACATGTACTCGACCACCGTGCAGAGCTCTGATCCTTGAGAGGGGTCGAGCCCGGCCAGATGCTCGTCGCAGGAGAACATGCCGTTCGGTAAGCCGTGATACTTGTCCAACTCGGAAATCATACGAGATGCCGCTGCCGCGTCGTTGCGATCGCCTGAAACCACTGACCACACGGGGCCGGTCTTTATCGCCTGGCCATTATTCACTCCGTGTGTGGCGAGGGAGATGTCGCGCAGACCGTGGTCCTCATCCAGCTTGATGAAGTCGCGTGTAATTCTCTGCGTGTACTTGAAGTCGGCAAATTCGGCAACCCAGTCGTACCCCTGCGAGCGAAGCATGCGTGCCAGGTCTAGCAGGTAGGCGGATCCAGTTCGGTTGTAGAGCCAGAGAACACTGAGCAACTCATCCTGCCAGCGGAATTTGCCCCAGTCGCGCAGTGGGCGCTTGGGCAGCTCACCAAGCTGATAGCGGAAGTAGCGGTCCATGAGCGGTATGACGCGCGGATCGGACGTGTATTCCTGATACTGCGTGAGCGCCTTGAGCATCACGTAGCGCGGCCACCAGTCGTTGTTTGAGGCGGGGCCGATCATTCCATTGGCCGCCTGGTTCTTGAGAGTCCAGTCGATGAATCGGTGAGCCTTCGCCTGAAGGCGCTGATCGTTGAGTGTCCACGCCAGAGGCACAAGGCCGTCCAGGAAGTAGGGACCGCGCTCCCATGACTCGCCTTTGCCACCGAGCCAGCCGCTGTTCGGACCCACATCCGCCCACGTTTCGTCGAGGTGGCCACCCAGGCCGCTTGCTTGGATCTCCAACTGGTTTTTCAACCAGCCCGACGGGCGGACGGACCCGAGAGGCAGGAAGTAGAATGCATTCGGCGCCAGAGGGGCTCGATTCTTCACAACCTTGTTGGCTGCCTTTGTTGCGCTCTCATCATCAGTCGACAACGCCAAGGCGTGCTTGAGAGCGAACGAGCCAGAGAGCCCAAGGATGCTGAAGCGATGCAGAAAACCGCGGCGCGAAAACCTGAAATCGGACATAGAAAGCAAGACGAGCTCCTGGGATGTGCCTGCACAAAATTCTATGCAGTCGCACCTTTCTTTCGCATGGTACAGATGTTCTAGGCGGAATCAGGACGGTTGGTACGTCAGTCCATGAGAACCGTATCGCCCGCGGCTACATGGTTATCTGCTCAATGAGAAATCTCGATGAGGCCGCGCTGCACGGCGGTCATGGCGGCCTCGGTTCTGTCGGACACATCGAGCTTTTCGATAATGCTATTTACATGGTTTCGGACGGTGTTGCCGCTAATCTGCAGCACGCTGCCGATCTCCTTGTTCGTGAGACCGCGCGCCAGCATCTGGAGCACCTCGTGTTCCCGGGCTGTGAGCTCAGATCGCATGAGCCGTTCGGCAAGACGGGCCGCAATATTGCTGGGGAAGTAGCGCTTGCCGTTACAGACCGCATGGATCGCCTCGATCATGTGCGCTTGAGGGGCCCCTTTCAGAAGGTAGCCCTGTGCGCCCGCCTGCACGGAACGATAGATATCTTCGTCTGTTTCAAAGCTGGTGAGAATAATGCTGCGTACAGCAATGTGATTGGCCCGGAGCGCAACCAGCGTCTCAATTCCGTTCATTCCGGGCATGCGCAGATCGAGCAGCAATATGTCAGCGGTTTGCAAACGAAGCATTTGCAAAGCTTCCTCGCCGCTGGATGCGGAACCCACCACCTCGAAATCCGGTTGGGAGCTGAGCATGCTGGTAAGTCCGGCAAGCACGACGGGGTGATCATCCACGATAAGAATGCGAATTGGAGAGTTTCGAAGATTGGACGCCATTCCAGAACTCCATTAAAAACTTCCATAACAGTTTGGGCATTGTGGAGAAGGTGAGACGCGGAGGAAGAGGCGCCTCGACTTCGACGCGTGTGCCCTCTCCCGGTGTGCTGTGAAGCCGGAAGTTCGCCGACACCCCCTGTGCACGAAGGCGCATCCCTCGAATGCCAAAACCTTTCAGGCCATCGCCCGGCACGAACCCACAGCCATCATCTTCAATGCGCAGACACGCCGTGTTCTCGCCGTAGAGGATCCGGATGCGTAATTCACTTGGACTGGCGTGGCGGATGGAGTTGGCGATTGATTCCATTCCCACGCGGAAAAAAGCATCGGCAATACGCAGGGGGATTGCTCGCGGCTCGCCTGAAGATTCCGAAACGACCCGTATCGAACCTCCCTCGACTAATGACCGCGCGTTGCGATCGAGGGCAGAGAGCAAATCCTCTGACTCCAGTGCCTCTGTGCGCAACATCGCGATGCTGCGGCGTGCCTCTTCGTGGCTGTGGTGGACGAGATTGCTGGCGAACTCAAGCTGTTTGTGCAGCGTTGATTCCTGAGCCGGCAATCCGTTCTGGATGGCCTGCAACTGGAAGCCGATTCCAGCGAAGCTCTGCGCGAGAGTGTCGTGCATCTCATGGGCCAGCCGTTCGCGTTCGCCCAGGATGGCGCGCAGCCGCCAGTTTTGCACCCGATGATATATGAAGGCACCCGCGAGGATCGTCAGCAACAGAGCCGATAATAGAGTAATCACGTGGCCCGTGCTCCACCAAGGCGGCCCCGACAGAACAGTAACGTCGTCACTGGAGCGCAGCAGCAGGACGAATGGCGTGACGTTACCGGTGAATAGAGGATCGACCACGCAGACGCCGCGCAGATTGAGCATGCTGTTGACCTTCAGACGATCGAAGACATAGGCGCCTCGGCCCGGATTCATGAGCGCGCGGAACGACTGTCCTCCATCTTCCAGGTGAAGAATCAGCGTGTTGCCGGGCCCGCGTCCTTTTCCGGAAAGCCGCCCCTGGACCTCAATGAAGGTCGCTTCGAACTTACCCGTCGAGGCCTGGGTCGCGCTCACCGCCATGGGCGCCATTGGGATGCTCTCCCAGAGCACGCGCACTGAAGCGTCGTTGATAACCGATCCAAAATCGAGGCTATGCACCATCCCCGATACCTCGACTTCATCGCCAACCTTCAGGTTGAGAGAGCCGTTCGGCCGTACGTAAACACCTCCGGTGGAGTCTTCAACGAAGAGCATTGGAGAGGTGAGGTTGACGACGCCGCGTATGGTCGCCGCAGCATCGTGGGCCAGGTATTCCAGGCGCAGGCTCTCGATGCTTTGCACCTGCACCTTGGGAGAGGGCGGGAGGGCAAGGAGAGACTGTGTTCGGATGAAAGCCGAGTTGGCAGCCGGAGGATTGCCCGGTATGCGCGTTCCGCGATCGGTTTCATTACGCAGCATGGCAGCGAGATCTTCACGCTGGGCAGGCCGCACAACGACATTGCTCCAGATGCCTCCCGAACGGTAGGAGCGGAGGCCGATCCTGCCGCTCGATACGCACGAGGGATCGGTGATGTGGATCGATTCTGGAATCGGGTGACTGCGGCTGCTGACCGCGGAGACGATTTCACATCCGTACGCGAGAACCTTGAGGTGATAGCGCTGGAAAGCCTGAATACCCTCCGGGGCGAACACCTTCTTCGTGATCTCTTTCCAGCCGTGTTCGGCTCTGCCAAGCACAAGCGAGTTATCAAGGGTGCGAATCCCCGTGTAGTAGCCGCTATAGGCGTCTACTCCAGCTTCCTCTTTGCTGGAGCGGATCAGAAGGCCCGCATCGCCCTGCCCGAGAAGAGTGATGTCAGCCTCGACGGAGTAATTCCGCCAGTGCGTCGAGCCGGCAAGAAGCTTCGCACCGCGCTCGTCGGAGTCGTTGCGCATGGCACCGTCCGCAATCTCCCATGTGCCCCCCAGCGCAGTCCACTCGCCGGTGTCACCTTTCGCAGATTGCCCCAGGTAAGCGTGGACGCGCAGAGGTCTCGGAATCAGCGGCGACCACAGAACGGCGGTACCTGCGCCGATGCAAAGGCAAACGGCAATCCAGATGCGTCGCCGGACAAAAGCACGCATCTTCATGGCGTGGAACTCCAGCGCCAGCGGCCGAGGCTCCAGTCGTACGACAGGACCTCGCGCACTTCGGGAGAGTGAAGATTGTCGCGGGTAATCATCACCGGCTTCAGTGTGAGCACCGGCGAAACGGCCAGGCCGCTGCGAACGGCGTGGACCTCCTCGATCGCTCGTTGGCCCATCAGTTTCGTATTGGCCTGAATCACGCAATCGAGGTTTTGGCGCTGTTGGAAGGGAGGATCTCCCGCCAGATCGAACGCAATAATGCGCATCGCCCGGTGTGTATGAAGGGAGTCCATCGCTGAAAAAAGGCCATCCAGTGTGGACCACAAGAGTGTCACACACACATCGATATTGGCGTCCGAAGAAAGCAGTTCTTCGGCAACCTGACGCTCGTGTATCACGTTATACGTGCCTGCGCGTTTCTCTACGATGCGGATGCCGGGATATTCCGCGGTGAGCGTCTTCTCGAACGAACGCGCGCGAGTGATGATTCCCCGCACATCAGGATTGATACCGAGAAGAGCGACCGTCCCACTACCATTCAACATCGCGCCCACGCGCTGGGCGGCAAGCCGCCCTCCCTCCTCATCGTCGTTAAGGATGTAGGAAAGCTTGCCTCCGGCCGGCAGATAGAGCGGCGAGCCGATGATCACCGTCGGCATGTCCTGCGCCAGGGCGCGCCGCACAGGCGTGACCAGTGAAAGCGCTTGTGTCGGGCCGAGAACCAGGCCCTGGTAGCGGTTGCTGGATACCACCTGCTCTACGAGGCGCACCTGCGCCGCCACGTCATCCTCGCGCATCGGCGCGTTCCAGTAGATAGAAGAACCGATACGGCTAGCAGCAATCTCGGCGCCGGCATGCGCGGCATCCCAGAGCATCATTCCGTCGGTCTGGGGGATGACCGCAATCGATTCGCTCTTGCGAGCGCTGCAGGAACACACAAGCAGTGCGAGCAGGCCGGGCAGAGCCGCGCCGGGGCAGTATCTCCGGGCCGACTGTCTGCGGCTTTCCGCTGGTGGTTGGCTCTTCATGCGCGGCTAGCTGAGTCTACCGTTCGCAGCCCTGCCGAGCAATGTCATAGCACTAGTCCACATGAACTAGGCGCCGGTGGTTGCAATATCTTATGCGCCTTCTCCATTGGGGAGAGTAGCGTCGGTGTGTCTTCCAACCCAGGAAGAATTGGTAACGTTTTCACAAAAGAGACAGTCAGCGCCGCAACTGAAGATTGAGAGCTTTTCCTCGCTGCTCAGTGACAGATGCGCTGAACAACCGGAGACGATGATGAAGGAAGCTACACGCACAATGCTCAAGGCGCTTCTGCTCCTGCTGTTTGCCACGGCGCCGTGCCTGGCGCAGTTCACGGGCGAGGTCCAGGGCAATGTCCAGGATCAGAATGGAGCTGCAGTTGCCAACGCTACTGTCGAACTCGCAAACGTGCAGACAGGCGTGAAGCAAACGGCTGTCAGCAATGCTGCCGGGCTGTACAGGTTCAGCAGTCTTGCACCGGGAGACTACACGGTTTCCACCACCGTGCAGGGATTTGCGCCGACCACCGTGTCATTCAATCTCGCCACGGCGCAGACGCGCGACGTGCCCCTTCAGCTGTCGATTGAAAAGGTCTCTTCCACGGTGACGGTCACCGGCGAGGCTCCGCTACTGGACACCTCCGACAGCAGAGAAGAGCAGACCCTCGACACTGCGGCGCTCCAGTCGCTGCCGCTCGCCGGCCGCAACCCCACGAATGTCATTATTGTGGCGCCGGGCGTGACCGGGCATGGCGGGCAGGCCTCTCCCGGCACCAACAATTCCACCAACTTCGCACCGGAGAACTGGGTCGATGCCAGCGCCAATGGACGCGGCGCAAATGGCAATCAATACGTCGTCGATGGCATGGACGTGACCAGCAGCATCCGGCCGGGCGTCATCAACCTTACTCCCAATGCTGATGCCATCTCGGAAGTCGCTGTTCAGACCAACACCTATTCGGTTGACTACGGACGCTCAAGCTCGATTCAGACGCTCATGACGAGCAAATCTGGCACCAATGACTTCCATGGCGTGGCGAGTCTCTATTACACCTCGCAACAACTCACGGCGCGCGGCGAGTTTGGCGTACCGCAGCCGGAAAAGCTGAATCCGTATCACACTTCGAACATGTCGTTCACCGTCGGCGGTCCGGTGATTCCCCACAAGCAGTTCTTCTTCTTTGCTGGATACGAGCCCTATCTTTCGATGGCTTCGAACGGTAGCGGCCTTGTCAGCTACGAAGATCCAGCATTCCTCAACTTCGCTCAATCGGTGCAACCCGATAGCCCCGAAGTGCAATTGATGGCCAAGTACAAGCCCAGCGGTGCAACCACTTCCGGTGTGGCCTCAACAGCGGGACAACTTTGGAGTGACGTTCTTCCCCCTGCGCAACAGCAGGCCTGCGCAAATGGCGTCGGCAATCTGCCCGCTTCCTACGACAACATCCCGTGCTCCACGCCGGTCTTCGACAATGGCCACTTCAACTCGTCGAGCTACTACAACGCCAAGCAGTACAACATCCGCCTCGACAAATACTTCGACAAAGACCGCATCTACGGCAACTTCTTCCGCAACACCATCTCCGGCGGCGGGCCTGCGGTTCGACCCGACTTCAAGACCACCAATGCGTTTTACGTATTCTCACTCCAGATCAACGAAACGCATACCTTTTCTCCATCGATGCTCAACGAGGCCATCTTCGGCTACAACCGCATTGAGGGCATCTCGCCCAAGACCGGCAACTTCACTGTGCCAATCGTGAACGTCAATCAGTTGGGAACGGGCTGGGGCAATGGTTTTGCTGAAGGCGACTACATTCAGCATTCCTATCACTGGCGCGACGTCCTCACCCGCATTGTGGGCTCCCACAGCTTTAAGGGTGGATTCGAAATCTGGCGTGGCGATGATATCGCCATGTTTGCGGGTGCATACGGCCAGGCCAACTTCTACTTCCAGAACATGATTGACCTGATCAATGACAATCCCTACACGGAGACGGGACTCTCGTATGACCCGGTGAGCGGCAAGCCCGCTCCCGGCAACTATGGCTACAAAGCCACGACCTTTGGTATCTTCGCCGAGGACACGTGGAAGGCCAATCGCAAGCTGACCGTTAACTACGGCATCCGCTACGACAACTTCGGCAATCCGTACGTGGCCCTCAAAGGCACCGTGCTGGCGAACTTCCATCGCGTCGGCGGATCGGACCTCGCCTCCCAGGTCGCCGGGGGCGTGATGACGCAGCAATCGAATGTCTTCAAGCAGGACTTGAACTGGATATTCAGCCCTCGCGTGGGATTGGCCTATGCTCCCTTCAACGACAACAAGTGGGTAGTGCGCGGAGGGTTCGGCGTCTTCCACGACCTTTTCACCCTCGGAAATGCTGAGAACGGGTTGAAAGGGAATCCGCCAGGCTTCGTTGTGCCCACGTTCTATAACGACGGCTCCACTGCCGCGCCTGTCTTCAGCTACGGGACGCAAAACCATTACCCATATGGCTTCCAGTATCCAGCGTTCCAGGGTCAGCCGCTGGACGCGCACGGCGGCATACCCGGATCACAGATCAGCGTGGGCGGAACCGATGTGAATCTCTCCTCGCCCAACACATTGAACTGGTCCGCGTCTGTGGAGCGGCAGATGACGCGGGACGTCACCGCTAGCGTGGGGTACGTCGGATCGCACTCTTACAACCTGGTCGTGGGAGGCGGTAATACCGGCAATACCTCCTACGGTGTCGACGTGAATCTGATTCCTGGAGACCTGATTGCACATCCTGCATTCGACGACAACGGAGTGTGGACTGGAACGGGAATCCAGACTCGACTGAACCATAGCTTTGGCGCCATCACCTACGCATTCAATGGCGCGCGCCAGAACTACGGTGCATTTGTCGCGGCTGTGAAGGGCCGATTTGCCCAGCATGGATTCCTGACTGCGTCGTATACCTACTCGCAATCGAAGGACAACTCCAACAACTATCCCAGCGGCTACACGGCCACCGGAGGCACGTCCTACAACATCGATCAGTGGTACAGCCCCTCTCCCTGGGATGTTCCGAACCGCTTCTCCCTCGGCTGGAGCTACGACATTCCAGGCTCGAAGGGGCACGGCGGCTTCGTGGACCATGTCAGCTCCGGATGGACTCTGGCCGGCACCACCGTGCTGCAGTCCGGCAATCCGTTTTATGTGTACAACAACAACAACCTGCAGCTCATCGACACTGCCAATGTGACCGTGACATCACAGAACTACGACAGTGAACAGGCTGCGGGACATATCGCGTTCGCACCAAATAGCGGCAACTACGCGGCTGACGGCTCGAACCATAACGTGCCGGATGTCCTGAGCTACAAGCAGAAGCACGATCGGAAATCGTACCAGTACACCGGCGCGGTCGACTCGGGGATCATCACCCGCTCCCAGTTTGCGCAGCCCGCCTTCAAGGTCGGCGGCACAGAAGGCAACGAGAAGATGAATCAGTTCCGCGGCCCGGGGTTTGCTCAGACCGATTTCACAATCAAAAAGACGACCAACCTCTGGGAGAGACTCGCGTTCGAGTTGAGGCTCGATACGTTCAACCTGTTCAACCGGGTCAATCTGGATGGCTCCGCGTTGAACGCAAACTATGGCGATGCGAGCGCGAGCTTTGGAACAACCAACCGCAACCTGCAGCCGCGCAACATGCAGGTGGCCGCGCGCTTCATCTTCTAGAGCGCGCCTCCGCGCCCTCGCGGTCGCTGTGCGGACCTGATGTCGGGCTTCAGAAAGGAAGACCGGCATCAGGTCCGCGGCGCGTACGCGCTTGTTGTATTGTGATGCTTGTCCCGACTTGTAGTTGAGGTTGTCATGCTCCGGAACGTCCGTGTTCTCTTTACAGGAATCGTCCTTGTCTCCGTCTTCATCCTCCGTTCCCACGCACAGGAAACCGAGCTCCGGAACACCTCCACATCAGCCCGTTTCGGCGACCGCGGCTTGCTATCCGTTGCTGATTCCGCGTCGGGATCGCGCATTGATCTGGAACAGGATGCATGGTCGATCACCCTTGACGGTCACAAGCTCCGCAGCCAGGACGCTCAACATGTGCAGCGATCCACCGGTGAGCACGAAGTCACGTATGACTTCGATCTGAGCCCGTATAAGGTTCGGGCCGTCTACCAGCTGAAGCCGGGCTGGAACTTCGTGAGCAAGCAGGTACGCATCGTCGCATCGCCCTCGCCAAAATTTGTTGTAGAGCAGGTGGTGGCGTGGGACGTGAAGGTAAAGGCCGAAATCGAATCGGACTATGTTCCTTCGGTCTATACGCCCCAATTCGGATCAACTATCGAGCAGAGCCGCAAATCGCTCCCGGGCAAGGATTACGGCGAATTTCTTCGATTCGCGGACCAGAGTGGCGCTCTCTTAACCGTGCAGAACCCCTTCCTCGAAGTTCATCGCAATGGCGCCAGCGTGGACATTTCCTATGCACCGGAGATGGAGTGGCAGTCATCCTGGGGAGAGTTCTCGAGCGATCTGGCATGCATCGGCACGTATCGGCTGACAGGATCCAGAAACGCCCGGCAGATGGTTACCGAATGGCACCCCGTCCTTGAACCTGCGCCGAACGATGGTATGGATAAGGCGGAGGTCGCAGCCTTCACTGCGTGCGTACGCGCGTCCCTGATCCATCCGTCGCCCGGTCCCATTAGCGTGCTGGTGGGTTGGACCCTGAACGATTACCAGATTGATGCAGGCACGCCCGAGGGCAGGGCAGAGTACAAGCGAATCATCGATACAGCCTCGGAGCTCGGAATCCAGACGCTGTTGTATGCGCCAGGAAATTCGCAGGTTTCAGAGCGCACCCAGAGTGTAGATACCTGGAGCTGGGAGTACGTGTTGTGGCTGGGCATGGGGCAGCAGATCCGCAAGAACCAGTGGGCCCCCGAGAAGGATCCAATTCCTTCATCCGTCGCAGAGATGCTGGAGCATGCGAAACAGAGACATGTCGGGCTGCTCGCTTACGTCTATCCTTCCATTCCATATGAGAAAGATCCTTCTTGGATCGTGCAGGGAGGAACTGGCAAGGATGGAAAGTCCTTCGGTGATCCGCATGACAGGTACGCGACCCTCTCGTCGCGCGCGCTGCAGGATTACCTGCTTGAAAAGCTGATTGCCTTCAAAAAACGAACCGGCATCGCCGGCTATTCGTTTGACTATGATTTCCTCAATCTGCCCGGCAGCAGCAGTTATGCCCAGTGGTATGGCTGGCGTCGCGTAATCGAGAGCCTGCGCCGTGAGTTTCCCTCCATCGTTATCGACGGTCGTCAAAGCTATCAGCTTTACGGCCCATGGAGTTGGCTCGCCGGCAGCTATCCGCATCCTACTGGCACCGACGAGCAGCCTGAGAGTTTCAAGCCATATCCTGATCTTCACTTTGATCGCGTTTCTGCCGATCGCACGCGCTTCGTAAATTACTGGTACCGCAATTACCAGTTCGCGCCCGAAGAGGTGATTCCCGGCTACGCCACTCACCAGACGGAGCGCTCGCGCAACGTTCCCGCGGCCGACGGTCAGAAGCCGCATGCCGAGACGGTGTACTCCCGCTTTCGTCCGCGGGATTGGGACTATCTTGGTTATCGCTACTCGTTCCTCTCCTCGATTGCAACCGCGGGCTGGAACAACGTTGTCGACATGATTCCGGCGCGCGATCCGGAGGAATCAAAACACTTTTCCGCCGCGGACAAGGCCTGGATTCGTAAATGGCTTGACTGGACGGTGCAGAACAAACAGTACCTACTCCACGCACAAACCATCCTCGAGCAGCCGGCAATGGGCCATGTGGACGGGACATCCGCCATCATTGGCGACCGGGGGTTCCTCTTCGTCTTCAATCCCAATTACAAGCAGCTTCCGGCCGACATCGTCCTCGATGAAAGCATTGGCTTGACAGCTGGCCGGACCTACGTCATCAAAGAGATTGAGCCGTTCGCTGGCCGCATGCTAGGCAGTCCTCAGCGTGGCGTTTGGACGCGTGGCGACCACGTTCACCTGACCCTCGATGGAACCAGCGCCACGGTATTTCAAATCACACCGGCGAACGAGGCGGCGCAACCGCTCGTCTTCAATGCCGCGGCGTTGTCGTCTGATCACGCAGCCGCCGCGACGCTCAATGGAACCGCGCTCGCTGTCAGGCATGTCTCCGGCGAGCCCGGAACAACACAGACCTTTGGCATCCTTCTGCCCAGCGATACGCGTGTTTCGTCCCTGACCCTGAATGGCCGTACCCAACGCTTCACCCAGAATGGTCGCTATATCGAGGTGGCCGTGCGATTCGCGGGCGACCGCTTCGGGAAGGCACAGGAGGTCTCACTCAGCCGCGAAGGCAACGGAGAGCTGACCGGGACATTCCTTGTTCCACGCCGGATTATCGAGCAGCTTGCGGCGCGCAAGCGCGCCTGGCCCATCCCATGGACGAAGGAGGATTACGAGTCGACCTGGCTGGCACCCGAACGACTGTTGTTATTTGTGCAGGCAGCAGACGGAAAGGACACCGCGTCCGTGACTGCAACCCTGGATGGTCAGCCCATTTCAGTGCAACCTGCATACACCTCCAGCCGCGTTGACGCTCCCTGCTTCGTCGGCTTCTACGCCGACCTCTCGTCGATCCCGGCCGGCGTGCGCCATACTATCAAGTTGCATATCAGCGGGCTTGAGCCTGCGCAGTTGCAGGGTGTCTTTTTCGATAACGTCGAGCCGGAGCTCACGGAGTCGATAGAACCCTGAAGGGAAGTGTGAGTCGTCCAGGCATGAGGCATAGGAGTCGTGGTGAAGGCTTGGGGGCGTATGCGCGCGCCGCCGTAATGTTCTGCGCGTTCGTGCCATTGCCGCTCTGCTCATCGCACGGGTGTGCGGCCCAGTCGCAATCCACTCCCGATGCCGCAGCAAGAGCGGAGATCGCCACTATCAGCGGTGCTCTGCGCAGTCGCGACTACGCGCTCGCCGAGCGGCTCTGTCAGACAGCCGTTGCCCAGCACCCAAAGGACCCGCGGTTCTGGACCTTGCGCGGAATGGCGGCAGCAGGACTCGGCAATTCGCCGACTGCACTCAGGCACTATCAGAAAGCCCTGGCGCTTGCGCCGGCATATCTTCCGGCGCTTGAGGGAGCAGCACAAACAGCCTTCCAGATTGGCGATGCCAGCGCAAAGCCCACGCTGCTGAAGATCCTCGAACGGCGGCCGGAGGATCCCGTCACGAACGCCATGCTCGGGACCGTTGCCTTTCGCGAACGTCATTGCGACGAGGCGGTAGCCCATTTTGAGAAGGCTTCCCAGGCGATTGCCGGTCAGCGCGACGCTCTAACTCAATACGGCATGTGCCTCTCGATGCTGGGCCGCAATGCCGATGCAGTTGCGCCTTTCAGCAGCGCACTGGCGGCCGAACCCAGCAGCTCGGACGCCCGCTACAATGTGGCTCTCGCGCAATGGAACGCCCACGCGTCCGATGAGGCCCTGAGCACCCTGGAACCGTTGCTCGAATCGGATAAGGCAAACGTGGACGCGCTCACCCTCGCGGCCGAGATTCACGAATCGAAAAATGAGACCGCCGCCACCGTAGAACTGCTCAGGAAAGCCATTCTGGCGCGGCCCCGCGACGTGGATGCGTACCTGCAGTTCGCAATGGTTTCCTACGATCACGCTTCGCCGCAGGTGGGCGTCGACATTGTGAATGCCGGCCTCACTCAGTTGCCTAAGGAGCCGCGCCTCTACCTCGTCCGCGGTGTCTTGCTCACGCAATTAGGAGAGTTCACCCGGGCGGCGGACGACTTTGAAACGGCCAGCCATCTCGATCCGAAACTGCACTTTCTTGCCGCCGCGCAGGGAATAGTTCAGTCACAGCAACACGACGAACCTCGCGCTATCGCAAGTTTCCGAGCCGCCGTGAAAGCGCATCCTGACGAAGCCTATGCGCACTATCTTTTAGCTGAGGCTCTGCAGGGCAAAAGCAGTACAGAAGGAAGCCCGGAGTTTAAAGAGGAAATCCGCGAAGCAGAACGAGCGCTGCAACTGGAGCCCCGTATGGCCGCAGCCCATGATCTGCTGGCAGCCGTCTATGTGGAGTTTGGCCGCAATCAGGAGGCCATCACGCATAGCCGCGCAGCGCTGGCCATCGATCCTGACGACGAACAGGCCGTGTACCACCTCATTCTCGCTCTTCGCAAAACGGACGACAAAAGCGAGGTACCGGCTCTCGTGAAGAAGTTAATGGAGCTACAGCGAAGCTCGAAAAGCAAATCTAACGCGGCTAAGAGTTTCCGGCTGTATGAAGACTCCGGACGAACCTCCGCAGACAAGTAGGGCCAGTTGCAGAGTCATAGCTGCTCCTTTTCAAGCAGAGCGGCAACGGAGCCCAGGCGCAGTCTGCGATCGGATTCAGAGAGCCAGCGGGCCATGAGGGCTAATGCGATCACCATGAACACGACTCCCGAGGGTACCCACATAATGGCTCCCCCTAATTGCTGATCCTGGATCGGGGTCAGTCCCCATTGCGCCGTGGTCGTGGCATATGCCGGGTACCAGAGCACGGTGGAGAAGGTGAGAAGAGCACCCAGGGCGCTGCAGTGCACGGCGGTTCCGAAGACGAAGAGCGTAGCGGTTCCGTAGCTCATTGCTGACCGGCCAACTCCGTAGAGGGCTGACCAGAAGAGGACAGCGGTTCCGAGGAAGCTGATGTGCTGTGCGGCGTGAATCCAGTCCGATGTGAGGGTGGCCTGGTAAAGGAGCGGGATGTGCCACAGCCATAGGGCCGCAGCTTCCAGGATCCACGCATTCAAGGGAGCGGTGAACAGACGCGCGGCGGGCGAGCTTTCGATTCGATGAACCCATGAGCCAATGCCGGAACGGTGGCGCGGAGCGAAGGCCCACAGGCAGGTGGCGCCCGGATGCGAGGCCGAAATGAGAGGTGCGCAAATGAGGATGAGGATCTCATGCTGCAGCATATGGGCAGAGAACAACTGTTCTCCAAGTTCGTGTATAGGCGACACGAGGGCTAAAGCGAGCGTTCCCCATCCTGCAGCGAAGCTAGCATGCCGCCAGCGTAGCGAGGCCACATTGCCCCGGCGCGACGCGCCCGCTGTATAGACCCCCAGCAGCGCAAGTAGTGGAATAACGATCGCCGGCTCGAAGCTCCAGGGCACACTCCACATATCCGGATGCGCTTCGTGAAACATGAGTGCGAGGCCGAGTTGGGACGCGGAGGTCATAATCAATCGAAGGGATGAAGCGTAAGAAGTGCGAGGGTTTGGGCAATGACCAGCAGTGCCGTGATGGCTGAAATCAAAATGGAAAGCTTGGCCATGAACACGCGGCGGCCGTCGATCGGCACGTCTTCCGGCGATTCACTGAATCTGCTGCGGAGTGAAATCGAAATGCCCAGCGCGCAAATGCACAGCAGAAAGTCGATTGCGGAGACGAGGTACGAGTAGTGTTTGCGGCCCGTGTCGCTGGTCCAGTGCGCTACCGTGAAGCCCACAATCGTGTTGATACCCATAGCGAGCGGGTTCAGCAGGAAGGCTGTCCACAGCAGCGCGTCGGTACGTTTTTCTTCAGGGCTTGGCTTGGTATGTTCCAGTGGGTTACGCATGTAGCCACCTCGGGGCCCAATAGATAACCAGGTAAATGGGTATCCAGAAGGCAACGACGAAGTACCAGTAGGCGGCGTTCTCCTCGGCATCCATGAAGCGCTTGCCTTCTACCAGAGACGTGAAGAACAGCACGGTGAGCACGATCGTGTCGACCAGATCCGTGAGCAGGTGCAGCACGTGCAGTCCCATCAGCGTCCACACAGCGCTGCCGTAAGCATCGACGCTCCAGTCGGTGTTGAGATGCAGCAGTTCCAAATAGCGAACGCCTACGATGGCCACCCCGAACAGGGAGAGCACCACCAGCCCGATCTGTACAGCGCGCAAGTCGCCCTTGCGTGCGCGGCGGCGGTACCACTCGTTGGGAAGGGCGCTGATGAGAAAAAGCGCGAGATTGACTGTACCCCACAACAGGTCGGGAGGATTGCGATGGGGCGGCCACTCCACCGTTCTAGAGTGCAGGTAGAAGTACGATGCGATCATCAGCAGGAAGACGGTGCCCTCAATCGCCATCATGCCCATGATTCCCCACCACGTGAGGCTGTGCGAGCCAAAGTGCACGGTCGGCAAAGACGAAACATCGAGAACGGGGCGCTCTACTCGCTCTGCCATATCTCCCTCGCGCGACGCCGGTCAGTGGGCTGTTGTTTGGGCCAGAACCATCCGATCATGGTGATTGCCACCGGTATGGAGCCGATGGTGATGCCCCAGGGCGTGAAGATACTGCCGATAAACGCAAACGACGTGGCAACAGCCGCAAGGAAAGGCCAGATGGAAGGCGATGGCATTTCTTCTCTGCCGTCCGGTTCGGCATCCAGCGTACGTGTGGTGAGGATCTCCCTGGCATCCTCTGCAAGTCCCACAACCACGGGCTGGTTAGGCGCCGCATCCCACAGAGCTTCACGGCCATTCACTGTGGGCAGGTGCAGAAAGTTGTAGTGCGGCGGCGGCGAAGTGGTGGCCCATTCCAGCGTACCGGCATTCCACGGATTGGGACCCGCAATCGCGCCCGTTCGGAGGGAGCGATAGACGTTCCATAACAGGATGCTCACGGAGAGAAACAGGAAGATGTAGCCGACGGATTCAATCTGATTGAGCAGCGTCCAGCCCATGCCCGGCTGATACGTGTATACGCGGCGCGGCATGCCGCGCAGACCTACCAGATGCATGGGGAAGAAAGTCACGTTGAAGCCAACGAAGAAAAGCCAGAAACTCAATTGGCCCAGCCGCTCGCTGAGCATGCGGCCCGTCACCTTTGGAAACCAGTAGGCGATAGCTCCAAACAAGGGAAACACCGCGCCGCCGATCAGCACGTAGTGGAAATGAGCGACGACGAAATACGTATCGTGGACCTGCAGGTCAGTGGGCACGGACGCGAGGAACATGCCGGTCATTCCACCCATGATGAAGACGAAGAAGAAGCCGATGGCCCACCACATCGGTGTACGCAAGACGACCCTGCCTGTAGCCATCGTTGCGATCCAGCAAAAGATCTGCACGCCACTCGGAATCGCGATCATCATGCTCGCAGCAGTGAAATAGCTTTCGGCGATCTGCGGAATGCCCGTGGCGAACATGTGGTGGACCCAGAGGCCGAACGCGATGAAGCCGGTCGAAACGAGAGAAAGGATCAGCGCCAGATAGCCGAACACGTGCCGCCGGCTGAATGTGGTCACAATCGTGGAGACGACCGCCGTGCCCGGAATGAAGATCAGGTAGACCTCAGGATGCCCGAACCACCAGAACAGGTGCTGGTAGAGCAGCACATCGCCGCCCACCGATGGATTGAAGAACTGTGTGCCGCCCGTGCGGTCTAGCAGCAGCATCGTGCTCGATAACACGACACCCGGCAGCGCGAAGATGACCATGAACGCGACGATCACCTGTCCCCATACGAAGACAGGAATGCGGTTGAGAGACATGCCCGGCGCGCGCAGTCGAAATACCGTCACAATGATCTCGACAGCGACGGAAAGCGCGGACACTTCAGTGAACGTGATGAGCTGCGCCCAGAAGTCAGCCCGCTTACCGACTCCATAGTCTGGCCCGGCGAGCGGCACATACGAGAACCAGCCTCTGTCGGCGCCGGTATTGCAGAGAAACGCGACATAGAACATGATGCCGCCGCACACATACAGGTAGTAGCTGTAGGCGTTCAGGCGAGGGAAGGCGATGTTGCGCGTGCCCACCATCAGCGGAACCAGGTACACGCTCAGCGCTTCAAACATCATGGGCACGGCAAACAGGAACATCATGGTGCTGCCGTGCATGGTGAAAAACTGGTTGTACTTGTCGCTGGAGAGGAAGTGCGCCTCAGGAAATGCAAGCTGCAGGCGCATGGCTCCGGCCAGCAACCCAGCAAGCAGGAAGAAGGTGAACGCGGTTACCACATATCGCTTGCCGATGGTGGTGTGATGCACGGCCTGGAACCATCCCGCGAACCCGCGCGGCTCGTGCCAGATATGCTCCAGTTGCGCGGCCTGGCGGCGTTCTTCTTCGGTCAATTCCGTTTCTGTTGCTAGGTTGGTCGTGATCATTGCAGTGTCTCGAGATAGGCCAGCAGGTCCTGCAGCTCGGTGCCGGACAGTTGATTGGGTGGCATGCGGCACCCTGGTTTGATCGACTGCGGATTCAGGATCCATCCGCCCAGGTTTCCGGCCGTGTTGGGCAGCGTGCCCGCCGCGATCGTTGAGCGGCTTGCCAGGTGCGTCAGGTCGGGTCCGACCCGAGACCCTGCGCTCGTCCCTCGAATGCTGTGGCACAGCACGCACGCGTGCGTCATGAACACCTGCTGTCCGCGGTTCGCCTCAGGTGTGGCAGGCTGCACTGAACTCTGCGCCTGATTCGTGAGCCATTGGGTGAACTCATCCTTCGGTTCCGCGACAATCTCGAACGACATGTGTGCGTGCTGCTCGCCGCAATACTCGGCGCACTGCCCGCGCCACCGGCCAGGCTGGTCCACCTGCCACACGAACTCCGCGTTATAGCCGGGCATGAGGTCGCGCTTACCACTCACGTTGGGCGCCCAGAAGCTATGGATGACGTCGCGCGAGGTGCCGCGGAAACGGATGGGCACTCCCACCGGCACGTGAATCTCATTGGCAGTCTCCACTGTCTTGTACGCGTCGTTGTTGGGATACTTCACCTCCCACCACCACTGATGACCGTAGATCTCAATTGGCATCGCGTTTTCCTGATTCATGTCGCCGAGCGCACGGCCCGTTTCGAAGCTGCCAATCAACATCACAAAGAGAAGCACTACTGTGACAACCGCGGCCGCGGTTACACCGATACGCGCTCGCTTCTCCGTAGCTTCATTGGTCGCGAGCGGCTCGGGCATGGTATCCAGCGTGTGTCGCCGGCGTATCACCCCGATCACCAAAACCGCCAGCACAATGATGTACACAGCGGTTGTGATCCAGAAGATCAGCGAAAACTCGAATTCGATATGCGACGCGCCGGGACCGACGGGATTCAGCGACGACTGATTGCCCGGAAAACCCGGCACAGCGAGAAGAATCATGGCTGCCCCTCTGGTGGTTTCTGCTGATGTTCGTCGCTCGGATGCTCTTTCGGTCGAGCCTGCTCGGACTTGATCACCGGCATCTCGTCACTGCGCCCGGGCGCCACATCCTCGCGCAGTTGCCCGCTCATTGAGCGCACGTAGGCGACAAGCTCCCATACCTGGTAGTCGGGTATTTTGCCGGAGAAGCTAGGCATCCCATTCGGCCGCCCACGCACGATGGTCTCGTAAATCTGCTCGGGATGACTGCCGTAGATCCATTGCGCATCCATGAGCGCGGGGCCAATCCCGCCGCCGCCGTGCTGATGGCACCCCACGCAGTTGTACGACTCGAACAAACGCTTGCCTTCTGACACCGCATATGCGTTGTCGTCGTATCGCACTCTACTCGGCGAACTCGGTGGTCCCGGCGACCACTGCGCCCCGGCGTGAATCTCGTTCAGCGCCGATGCATTCGCTACCTGAGTCTGAGGGGAACCCGGATCGAACACTCGATGCTCGCGCTTGCACCCGCCGGCGCATACCGCCGCAACCATGAGGAGCGCTAAGTAGGCGGCGACCTTCATCGGCCCCCCTTTCCATCGCCGTCGCGAGGGATGCTGTAGCGGGCCAGGATTGCATTGATCCGCGGCTGCAGAGACGTGATCGCGCGATCGATCTGTTCGCGCAGCTCCGCATCCCGCCTGTGCACGGCTATCGTCATGGAGTAGGCGAGCGGCACGCCCGATGTGTCTGCCCCTCCCGAAACCGGCGCGATGGTGACGGGTAGATGATCGCGCTTTGCGAAGTACCCAGCCAGGGGGCCCCATACCACGGCACATGCCACACGCCCGTCCGCTACGGCTTTCACGATGTCTTCGCTGCGTTGTCCAAACGCGTCGAAACCCACAAGCTGCCCGGCGTGTCCATAGCGGATCAGCGGCAGCGATGGAGGCGCATAATCCTCCTCCAGCACCTGCAAGCCGATGCGCCCGCTGTTCAAGTTCGGATCGTCGAATCGGGTGATCTGCACATGGGTGCGTGCTGGAGTTACAAACACATACGACGATCGATAGTAAGGGCTGGAACTTGCCACGCCGCGCATCCCTTGAGGAACGCCCATCAGGAGATCGCAAGCACCCTTGTCGAACTGCTCGCGCAGGAATCCACGCCTGCTGCGCGCCCACACAAACTGCGGTTCACGGCGAAGTTCATGCGCGATCAGGATCGCAATCCGGTTGTCGAATCCCTGTTCCGCGCGATTCGAAAACGGCAAATTGTCGGGATCCGCGCAAATGCGCAACGGCGCCGCATGTGCCGCACATATCGTCGCGAACAGCAACGCCACTGCAATGCTAAGGAAGCGAGAACACATACAGAGTGCCTCCCGCTTTCGTGACATTCTTCAGGTCGTGCATCGCGCTACCCCAGCCATTCGCTGCGGTGTCGTCGCGTACGTCGAGATTTGCAGACACGATTGCCCCAGGCCATCCCCCAATCCCTGAGAGGATCGCAACATACTGCTTGCCGTCCGGCCCCCAATACGTGATTGGCTGCCCGATGATGCCTGACGACGTCTTGAACTGCCACAGCGTCTTGCCTGTGCGCGCATCCGCCGCTCTGAACCATCCCTCCATCGTCCCGTAGAACACGAGGTCGCCGGCGGTGGTAACGGTTCCGCTCCACATCGGATACTTGTCGTCCACCGTCCAAACTTTTTTCCCGGAGAGCGGATCCCAGGCCATCAACTCGCCCATATTGCCGCCGGGCCCGGCGTAATAGCGCACGTTGGCTCCGATATACGGCGTGCCGGCGATGTAATTGGGCGTGACTCCCTCCTCGTCCATGCACATATTTTCGTGAGGAACATAAACGAGGCCCGTCCGCGGAGAGAATGAAGACGGCTGCCAGTCCTTCGCTCCTGGCGCGATCGGGCAGATATTGCGAATCTCCTGGCCTGTCTTCGGCTCCTTCGCCGAGACGTGCTTCAATTCGCCCGTCTTCAGGTCCACGCCCGTCGTTGTGGTGGTGTACACATACGACGTTGCCGACAAAACCTGACCGCTGGCACGGTCGATGATGTAGATGTAGCCATTGCGGTCAGGCCGCACCAGCACCTTGCGCGTTTGCCCGTTCCACGGCAGGTCGAGGAGTATGTCCTCGTTAATGCCATCCCAGTCGAATAGATCGTGGGGCGACATTTGATAAAACCAGACGGCCTGCCCGGTATCCGCGTCCCGCGCGAACACACCGGATGTCCACTTGTTCGTCCCGGGCCGCACCTCGTGATTCCATGGCCCCGGATTGGCTGTCCCGTAATAGATCAGATTCAGCGCGGGGTCGTATGCGATAAACCCCCACGTCGTGCCGCCGCCGATCTGCCATGCGTCCGGTGGCCACGTCTTCACACCGAGGTCTTGCCCTTTATCGCCCTCATAAAACGGCTTGAAACGATCGCCGATGAGTACATCCTTGTCTGGCCCCGTCGCATACGCCTGCCATACAACTTTGCCATCCTTGGTGCTCAGCGCAGCCAGCCAGCCTCGCACGCCGAACTCGCCTCCGCTATCGCCGACGAAAACCTTATCCTTCGCCACCATCGGCGCCATCGTGATCGTCTCGCCCAGCGCGAGATTCCCCAGCCGGGTCTTCCATATCTGCTTGCCGCTGTTGGCGTCCACGGCCACGGTGTATCCATCAAGCGTGTTGTAGAAGACCTTCCCATCTGCATACGCTGCGCCACGATTCACCCAATCGCAGCAGGCTTCGCCCTTGGCAGCAGACGAAGGATGCGGGTCGTAACTCCACTTCAGCGGACCCCCAGGCTTGGTTAGATCGAGCGCGAACAACTTATTCGGCCATGGCGAGACAACATACATCGTGTTGTTCGCCACAATCGGGGCTGCCTCCTGCCCGCGAGGAACCCCCGTATCGAAGGTCCACGCCAGCTTGAGATTCGAAACATTTCCGGTGTTGATCTGGTCCAGCGTGCTGTATCGTGTGTTCGCATAGTCCTTGGTCGCGCGCACCCACTGGTAGTCATCCTTCTCCAAGGCCCCGGCGTACGGGTGCATACTCCCGCCCGTCGATGCCGGCGCAACCACCTCCTGCGTGGCGTTCCGTTTACATCCACTTGGCATCATGGCAAGTGCCAGCGCTCCGCCCGACAGGACAGATAACTTTAGCCGCCTCGATATCCGATGAGAGAACGCCATTTGATCTTGCATCAGAACACGTTCTTAGAAGCAACTGAGACTCACTTTGTCGCCTAATCCTGCCCGGGCTGACCATTTCTCCTTTCTCTCAAGCCTTACACCGCGAATGCTCTCTTCCCGATTCGCTCCTGGCCGTTCGATAAGATGAACAGATGGGATTGGATGGCTGGCCGCAACTTCTGGAGGACCTTGCGAGCGAGGACAACACCCGCGCTGAGAATGCGGGCAAAGCGCTCCTGGCCGATGCGCGCCGTGCACTACCGCTGATTCTGGATGCGCTGCCCAGTGTTGCCTCGGGCGCCCGCCGACGGCTTGCCTTCCTTGCGGGGGAGGCGGGTGTCCTGACTCGCCAGCTTGAGCGTCCACGCTTATCGCTTCAGCCGTTGCTGGACGACGACGACTGGAAGGTGAGGCGCAACGCCGCGATAGGCCTTGGCAAACTTGGCCAGGACGAGGCCGCCGCTCGCTCCATCTTGCGCTGCCTTGATAACGAGACGGACGCGCGCGTGCGGCAGTCCATGATTTTGGCCTTCGGGCACACCGCCTCTTCCGCGGCTCTGGCCGATGAGTTTGATCGCTGCGCATGGGCCGAGGCAGAACATCTCGCGGCGCAGAAAGTCCGCGATACTTTGCGTGCTCGCTTCGGAGCCGTCTCGGAAGTTCCTGCAGATGCTGTCCTCGGCGAACGCGCCGCCCTAGAGCTCTGGTGCCGCAGCGGCGTGGCGGATCTCATGGCTCAGGAAGCGCAAGAGCGGCAACTAACCTCGGAGCCGCTTGCCGCGGATCGCATCAGGCTGAAGTCTCCAGCCAGACTCTCTCACTTGCTCGAAGTCCGAACCGCTCTCTATCCCACTCTTGTCCACTCGGCAAACACGGCCGATCCGGATGCGCTCGGAAGGCAGTTCGCAGCCTCCCCTGTGGCGCAGGAGATGAAGCGGCTTAGCGGTCCCGCTACTCGCTATCGCATTTCATTGCCGGCGCAGTTTGCATCGGCCGGCAAGCGCGAGTGGATCGAGCGATTCACGACTCATTGTGCCGGCCTGCAGAATGCCGCCACTGGGTATGAATGGGAATTGATTGTGCGCCGCACGGGCAAGCACTGCCTGATCGGCGCGCGGCCTATCGCCGGCCACGATGAGCGCTTCGCCTATCGCAAGCAGGACAGGCCCGCATCTTTGCATCCCACGCTCGCAGCTGCGGCAGCGCGCTTCTACATGCCCTCCCCGAATGCAGTTGTCCTCGATCCTTTTTGCGGCAGTGGAACTCTGCTGGCCGAGTGCGCTCTTCGCGGCGCATATGCGCGGCTCCTCGGCTGGGATATCGATCGAGCGGCGATTGAGAGTGCCCGCGTAAATCTCGATGGCCTGCGCGATCTGACGCTGACCCGTGTTGACATGCGCTCAGCCGAGCCGCCCAAGGACCTGAGTCTCATCATCTCGAATCCGCCCTACGGCCAGCGGGTGCTTGATCGCGCCAGCGCACGCCGATTGCATCTGGCGTTGGATACGCTGGCCCAACGAGCTTTACTGCCCGGCGGTTTACTCGTCGTTTTCCGCCCGCCCGACTTCCCCTCGCCAGCGAGGTTCGAATTGCTTGAACGCCGAAGGATCGATGCGGGCGGTCTCAGCGTCGATTTGATCGTGGGCCGTAAGACGGGTGCTGATTCTAGACCGGGGCGCGGTGTTCCCGCACGCAGAAAAACGGGAGCACGTAAGCCATGATTCTTCCCGGCGAGCTTCGCGCGGCGATTGAAGCGCAACTGGACCACGTATCCCTCCGCGGCCTCACTCAAGCCGCAGAGACACTCCGTGAGCGTTACCGTGCGGGCGAGCGCAATGTGACAGGGCGCCTCGTGCAATCGCCGGAGCAGACGCTGGCTTATGCGGCTTACCGGCTGCCCTCCACTTATTCGGCAATCCATTCTGCGCTGTTCGAAGCCAGCCAACGACTCCCTGAGTGGGCTCCCGCGACACTCGTCGAAGCCGGTTGCGGGCCCGGACCCGCTGTATGGGCTGCCTCAGAGCTGTGGCCCTCTCTCGAAAGTGCGACCCTGCTCGATGCGGATGCACGCATGCTCTCGATTGCGCGCACGCTTGCTCAAAGTTCGCAACGTCCTTCAGTCCAGCAAGCAAACGTGCAGAGCTTCGATCTGCTGGCGGACCGAGCCGCACTGCCTCAAGGCGATCTGGTCGTGGCTGCCTATGTGCTTGGAGAGCTGCCCGCTCCCTCACGTGTCGCAGTTATCGACCGTCTGTGGGCGAGCACGCGCAGTGCGCTCGTTCTGGTAGAAGGCTCCAAGTCGTCTCGCGGATTCGATGTCATCCTCGCTGCGCGGCAACGCCTGATCGAGCAGGGAGCAAAGATCGTCGCGCCTTGTCCTGGCGAAGGCCGGTGCCCGAAGAGGGAAGGCGATACCTGGTGCCACTTCGCGCAGAGAGTGGAGCGCTCGCAGGCGCAGCGGATCCTCAAAGAGGGCTTCCGCTCCTATGAAGACGAGAAGTTTTCTTACGTTGTTGCCGCGCGCGAGAGCAGCCAGTCAATCGTTGGCCGCGTTACCCTCCAGCCGCATGTTGTGGGCAATCTTGCGCGAGTCGAAGTCTGCGGCACAGCTGGTCTCGAGCAGTGGACGATCCGCAAAAGCCAGAAGGTCCGCTTTCGCCGGGCGAAGAAGCTCTACTGGGGCGAGGCAATCGAAGCGAATGACCCTTTGGTGAACTCCGCGGACGAGGATAGTTCAGTCGAATGAGCCTTCGGATTCATGGAAAGCGTACCCTCAAGAGCCCGGCCGGACTCGATACCCGTCCCACATCTTCGCGTATCCGGCAGTCCCTGTTCGGCATATTGCAGGATCGGGTGCCAGGTTCAAAGTGGCTCGACGTCTGCGCCGGCGCGGGGACCATCGGCGCCGAAGCACTGAGCAGGGGGGCCGCCCTTGTTGTCGGAATCGAATTCTCCCGAAGCGCCTGCGCCATCATTCGCAGCAATTGGCAGCGAGTAGCCTCGTCGGATTCTGCCGCCGAGGTGTTCCAAGCCGACGCGCGTGTCCTCCTGCGCCGGGGGTTCGTCGGCACTTTGTCGAGTGTCACTTTTGACGTGATCTACTTCGACCCCCCCTATGAATCACCGCTTTACGGAGACGTCCTACCGCTCCTGCCGCGCTATCTCGCTGAGGACGGCTACCTGTTCGTGGAGCACTCTCGCAAACGCAGCCTTCCCGAGCAAATCGGTCCTCTCGGGCTGCATTCAAGACGGGACATGGGGCAGGGGGGACTATCGCTCTATCGTCACCGTGTCTTGCCGGCGGAACGAGCGGACCAAGCTCCTTGAGTGAGTGGGCCGGTGCCTCTTCTACTCCTTCGGACGGGTAAATACCCTGCAGTGCCTACCATTTAGCAGCCGTGGACCGGTTCTTTTTTGAGTTGCCGAGCCCAGCCGCCGAGGTGATAGGATTGCGCACAGGCATCCCTGGTATTCGACTTCTCCCGCCCAGGCGGGACCTGTCACTGAGGTATTGCCGACGGGGTGAGTCTGAGAAGGAAAGCGCTTTGGGCTCATGCTGTTCGGGCCTTGGTCATTGCTGTGTGTTCGTTGCGGGCGACTCGTTCACTATCTGGCTGATTTGCCTGAGCGAACCTTTCTCGGGCGGTCTGAGGCAAAGCAGAGGCCGCATCGCGAATCTAACAACTTTGGGACAAACCGACTGCTTGAACCGAACAAGATTTATTAAGACCCAGAGACTGATTCTTGAACCGGCTCAGCAACAAATGCGGGCACAGAGTGTTACCCAATGAATGAGAACGGGAGATCAATCCCGGAACTGGACCCTTACCCCCGGATGCTTCGATCAATTTTGCAGCATGAGCAGCCAGACCGAAATCCCTGGCTACCATGCATTTGCGGCTTTTTATTGCTGATGGCGCGGGCTTCTATTCCCGCCGTGTCAGCGTCAAAATGAAGGAGGGAGTTGCAGTTGATTAGAAAAGGTTTGCTCGTATGCCTGTTGTTGTTATCCCCCCTAGTATTCGCGCAGGCTGTCCCGTCAGCAGAGGGAGCTGGAAGATCGATCTGGGTTGGAGTGGAAGGATCGATGTTCAACCCCGACTATAATGGGTGCCCGTCGAGTTCCCCATTCACCTGCTTCGATCGTCAGTTGCTCGGCGTCGCCGCGTTTACTGACGTCAATCACATCATCGGCAGAGTAGGAATGGAGGGCGAAGGCCGCTGGCTGAATTGGCACAGCAGAAACTTAAACCAAGCGAATTACCTGGCGGGTCCCCGTTTTCAAGTATTCGGTGGACGGCGGATGTCAGCCAACGTGAAGTTCCTCGCGGGCGGTGCCTTTATCCATTATCCGTGGCCGAATTCACACACGGACTTTTGGGCGGCGTTTGTCCCGGGCGGCACTTTCGGCTACCGAATCTCGCCTCGATTTCTAGTAAGAGCAGATTATGAGTACCAGATGTGGCCTGGTTATGTCGGAGTCAAAGGACAGCATGGCCTCACGCCGAATGGCTTCAGTGCGGGCGTTAGCTACCGGCTGTTCCGCTAAACCAGCGATCTTCAATGTGGCTGGCCGTTCGTTCACGCACATGGAGACGGCCAGCGCAACATCTGCTCACAATGTCGGCTGTCGCCCCGCTGCTTCCGATCAGCGCGTGAGCGCATCGGCCCGATATCATCAGCAAGCCCGTCTACCATGAACGCCAGCCCGGAAACTTCGTCGAGCTTGAATCATTCGCGATTCCGTGCAGTATTACCGCCGATACGTTCGCCAACAGTCCCTCCGGCACCGCGGGAGATTGCGCGCCCGGCACGCGTCACTTCGGCGATCTGCGCCGTAATTCGCTACGCGGTCCGCAGTTCAAACAATGGGACATCGCTCTGCACAAGGACACAGCCCTGACCGAGCACATAAACATGCAACTGCGAGCGGAGTTCTTCAATGTGATTAATCACGCGAACTTCGCCAACCCGTTCCTGCCAGCGTTCATCGCCGATCCCGGGATCGGCGGCTTCCAATCGGCCAATGGTCGTGAAGTCGGCAACGGAGGCTTTCCTCGGTTCGCAACCGGAGACGTCGGTATCGGCAACCCCTTCCTCGGTGGCGGTGCTCCTCGTGGAATCCAACTCGCCGCCAAGTTTAGGTTCGGCGTGCACTGAGTCAAGCGGCGGCGGCCCAACGGCTAGCCGTTCAGCCCTATGTTGGAAATCGTTTACCCGCGTAAAACAGCCGTAAACGACTTGACTTAGCTGTGGTGTCAGCCTTTCATGTTCTTCGCTGAATGTGCGCTATCCTGTAAACGTCTTCCGGGATTCGTTCCCTGCACGGTGAGCCATGCCTCGAGTCGCCCGACACTCCTCGAAATCAAAATCCAAGATGGATATTCACACGGTGGCGAAGCGCGCCAATGTCTCCATCGCCACGGTCTCGAGGACAGTGAATCGCGTGCCGACGGTCAATCCCAAGCTCGCCAAGCGCGTCTGGGAGGCCATCGACGAGCTTGGTTACTTCCCTAACACTCAGGCCCGGGCCCTGGGTTCAGGGCGGAGCGGCCTCCTCGGATTGATCGTTTCCGAAATCACCAATCCCTTCTTCCCTGAGCTCATCCAGGGATTCGAAGATGTTGCCGTAGAGAACGGATATGAGATCCTCGTCAGCTCCACCAACTACGACCCCAAAAAAATGGAGCTCTGTATCCGCCGCATGCTCGAACGCAAGGTTGAAGGCGTTGCGGTCATGACCTTCGGAATAGAGCAGCCGCTCTACGAGCAGTTGGCGCACCGCAACATCCCATTAGTCCTGGTGGACGCCGGCCCCGATCGCCCAGGAATCAGTCTGCTGAAAGTCGACTACCAGCACGGCATCCGCCAGGCCGTGCAGCATCTCGCGGCCTTGGGACATAGGAAGCTCGGCTTCATCACCGGGCCGCGCGGTCTTCACTCCGCAGAATCTCGCCTGCTCGCATTCACAAAATCCATAGCCGAATGTGGCATCTCGCAGATGTCCGACTGGATCGTCACCGGCGACCATACCCTCGAGGGCGGCGTCACCGCAATGGAGAAGATCCTCGCGGCGCCCGATCAACCCACCGCCATCATGTGCTCCAACGACATGACCGCGCTCGGCGTTCTGCACAAGGCATATCGCGCGGGCCTGCAAGTTCCGCAGGACCTCTCCGTCATCGGCTTCGACGACATCCACATGGCGCGTGTGATGATTCCGCCTCTGACTTCGATCCAAATGTCGCGCATGGAGTTGGCGCGCGCCGCCGTGTCTGCGCTCCGCGGCCACGTGGAAGGTAGCCAGCTCCGCGAATACAAGATCGATACGCAGCTCGTCGTGCGCGAATCCACGAGCTACCCCAAAGGCTCTATGCAGGACCTCAAAGCCGTTAAGCACTGATCCACCGTCCATCGCCTCTCAGACCAATGTTGTCCATGTGGTAACCTTTGGTCAGATACACGTGACCCCGCTTCCTTCCTCTGATCAATCAGGCGCCGAACGCGCGAATCTCCCATCAACCTCTGATTCGCACGTCGCCGATGCTTTGCCTGATTGGCTCACCGCATTTACTCCGCGCCGCTGGCTCCTGAACGGTCACCTTCAGACAATCGTCGGCAACTATCTTCCCCGCGCGCCCTTCACACTCCAGTCCCAGACCGAAACCGTTGAGGTTGATCCCACTGACGGAAGCCGGGTCATCTGCTGTCCGAATTGGCAGCCGGAGTCCGACAGGTCGAGCTGCCTTACCGTGGTGCTGGTGCACGGCCTCGAAGGCTCATCCGAATCGCGCTACATGCTTGGCATCGCCGTACGTGTGTGGAATGCTGGCTGCAACGTGGTCCGCATGAATATGCGCAATTGCGGCGACTCCGATGCGCTCACTCCAACGCTCTATCATTCCGCCCTCTCCGGCGACGTAGGCGCGGTTGTCGATCACTACACCGCGCGCTTCGGCCTGCAGCGCATCGCTCTGGTCGGTTATTCCATGGGCGGCAATCTCGTCCTCAAACTCGCGGGAGAATGGGGAAGTCGCAAGCCGCTGTGTGCCGTTGCCGCGGTATGCCCGGCGCTCGATCTCGCCGCAGGATCCGACGCTCTCCATGAGCCCGCCAATCGTGTCTATGAGTGGCACTTCCTTCGCAGGCTGATGCGCCGCTATCGTCGCAAAGTTGAGCTGTTCCCATCCATCTACTCGAGAGATGGATTCGGCCCAATCCGCTCGCTGCGTGACTTCGACGACAAGATCGTCGCCCGCTACTGCGGATTCAAAGATGCCGACGATTACTACTATCGCGCCGCAGCCGCGCGCGTCGTCGACAAGATTGCCGTGCCCTCGCTCATCCTGCGAGCCCTCGACGATCCATTCATCCGCTTCACGCCCGAAACCCGCGCCAAAATTGTAGCCAATCCGAACATCGCGCTCGTTGAAACGGCCCACGGCGGCCACTGCGCCTACCTGGGCGCCGCGCGCGGTGACGAGATTCACTGGGCGGAAGCAACCGTGACCCGCTACCTGCTGGAGCACTCCTGATTGCATGGAATGTGATTGGGAATTCGAGATAGCTCCGGACGCGCCGGTCATCGACGCCGCGTGGTCAGAGTATATAAATCTCCGCGCTCACCCCGAACTAGCGTCTCATCTATCGGAAGCAAAAGCGCTGCCCGCTTTGACAGTCGCTCTAACCCTGCTTAATGCGCCCGATTCGCCGGTGTGGACCGCGAAGTGCGATGTGTGGGTTCCAGAGTCATTCGATCGGGACGAACTCGACGCATCGCCGGGGCAGGGAATCGAGGCGCTGGCGTGCTACATCGATCTCCTGCCCGCAACCGGCGCGTGGCTGACGATGGATGCCGTCGCCGAATGGTGCCGAAACTTGTGCGTCAAGCTGCGAACTGCAGCATTACGTCAATGCCGAGCCGATCTCGTGGTCCGCCGCGCATTCTTCACAGCAGACCAGACCGGCCTCGGCATCACCGCTTATCTCACAGCCTGCGGCCTCACAGTCCTCGACGCGCAGGAATCGCTCTCGACGGCCGTCAACGTCTTTGCATCCGCTGTCCGCAACGCCTGACCTCTACGCGAACTCCTCAACACTGAACCCGAGTTCGTACGTCTCGCCGTGCTTCAGCAGTTCATCCCACGTGATTTCTGTGCCCTTCAGCCCAGCCATGCGGCCCAGCATGCAGCTCAGCGCAGTTTGCACGCCTTCGGCGATCTGATTATGTGCCTGACCCGAAACGATGCTGTCGATGAACGTGCGTTCCTTTTCGCGATCGGCATGCGCAAGATTATCGAGGAACGCGCCGTTCGCAGCGAACTGCCCTGACCCCTGCGCAGCTTCCGTGGAATCTTTCCAGGCCCACGCGTTTGCGCCCGTGATCTGAATCGGCCCGGAGTAGGGAACCGTCCCCGATCCCTTTTCGCCAAACAGCTTCAGCCCCGCATCGAAGGCGCCATCACTTCCAAACTGGGTCGACGCAAACGAGAAGTGCACGTTATCGGGATAGGTGTAGTCCACCTGGTAGTTGTCCCAGCAATCGCCGTAGTGATTCAGCACATTGCGCCCGCCGGTCGCCGTCGCCTTCAACGGCTTTGCTCCCAGCATCCAGTTGCAAAGGTCGATGATATGAATGTTCTGCTCGACGAGAATGTCGCCGGAGAGTGCCCGGTCCCACAACCAGTTACGCAGACGATACTCGTCCTTTGACGCGCCCGGGCGATTCTTCTCAGTCGATGCCGGCGCGTTATAGTTGCCGCTCACTGTGGCAATCTTTCCCAACGCACCGCTCTTGATCTTCTCTGCAATCGCCGCGATCGGCGGAGCGTTGCGGCATTGGAACCCTACGTCCACGCTCTGGTTCGACTTCACGCGTTTGCCGATCTCGAGCGCCTGCTTCGCCTGGCGAACATCGATGCCTACGGGCTTCTCGCAATACACGTGTTTGCCCGCGGCAACTGCAGCATCAAGATGTTGCACGTGGAAGAACGGCGGGGTCGAGATCTGAATCAGGTCGACATCCTTCGAATTCGCCATCTGCTCGAACGCATGCGGTCCGCGGAAGAGTAGCTTGCTGTCGATCGGCGCCTTCCCCAAATCGGAATTCACCTTGTCGAAATGCTTCTTACCGCCGTCGAGCTGATCCTGAAAAATATCGGCAAGCGCCACAATCTGCGCTGAAGTGTTCTGCGCAAACGACGTCGCCACCGAGGTGCCGCGGTTCCCGCAACCAATCAGGCCGTGCCGAACGGCCGAGTTCGCCTGGTATCCAAACGCTGTCTTCGATTTCAGCAGAAGCATCGCCGAAGCAGCCATCGCTCCGGTCTCAAGAAAACGCCGACGATTCATCTTCACAGGATTCCTCTTTGCTTATGTTCGAATCTCAAGTCAGCCAAGCACTTCGCTTAGGATCTTCTCAAGATATAGCTTCTCGTTCCGCACATCCTCAACCTGCTGCGGACCTGACGTCTCACGTTCTATTGTGACCGCCCCGGTGTACCCGATGCGATGCAGCTTGGTGAAGACCGCGCGGAAATCGACGAGGCCTTTGCCGATCAGCACTTCCTCGCCCAGTTGGCTCGGATCAGTTGGCCACTTCCCGTCCTTCGCGTGAATGCTCCGGATGTGCGGCCCCAGAATGTCCACTGCATCCACCGGGTTCGCCTTGCCGTAGAGGATTAGGTTCGCAGTATCCAGACCCACGCCGAGATTCGGCAGATTCACATCGCGAATCACGCGCGACATCGCCGTCGGCGTCTCCTGCCCGGTCTCCATCAGGAAATGCTGATCATTGCGTTGGCAGTGCTGCGCCACAGTGCGAACCGCTTCGACGGTCCCCGCATAGAGCGCGTCTCCCGGATCTTCCGGAATGAACCCGCAATGCGTCTGCACCTGCGACACTCCCAGCAACTTCGCGAAATCCGAAGCTTGCCGGAGCGCATCAATGCGCGCGGCACGCATCGACGGCGGCACCAGCCCGATCGTGGCAGGCCCCTTCAGAAAGTTCCACTCCAGCGGCGCCGGCCCCACCACCTCGACCGTAGTCGCGACCACATCGTATTTCGCCAGCAGGTCCTTGATCTGCGTAGCTGCATCCGGTGTGAATTTGCCGATATATCCGTCGAGTGACAGGAAGCAGTTCGAGAATCCAAGGTCGTGGACACGCTTGATGGTTGCTTCAGGCGAGTCGTGCGGGCTCACCAGCAACCCCACGGCCATAGGCTTGAGCTTGCCTTCACTAGATTGCGCAGCGGTTCCGGCCGGCAGAACAACATCAGCGATGATTGCGGAAGAAGCAGCAGCAAGAAATGTGCGGCGATCCATTCCTGTCCTTTCAGTGCAGCGCGCGCTCAGCCTGTTTATCGGCGCTGCCAGCTAACTCTAAAACCTCAGGCAGCGATTGACAAGGCGGCCCGCAGCGCCGAGCCCTGCATGCGTCCCCTGTTGCAGAACGTGCACGCGAGTGTGACAGAATTGAAAGCACCCGAATCCGGCGTCGCGCGATACGCTTCCGTGCCGCAACCCCGAAGGCCCAATTCAATGCCTCGCAGTCCCCAATCGCCCAGTGCGACGAGAAACGTATCCGGCGCGCGCACCAACATGCGCATACCGCGCCGCCGCTGGCGCATCGCCTGGCTGCTGGGCATCGGAGTGCTCGTCAACTACTTCGATCGCGTCAACCTCTCCGTATCGCACCAGGCCCTCCGGCACGACTTCGGCATCTCCGACGTAACGTTCGGCTATCTCCTTGGGGCCTACAACTGGACCTACGCCCTCTGCCAGTTGCCCATCGGTGTACTCCTCGACGGCCTTGGCGTCGCGCTGGTGGGCCGGATCAGCATTCTCATCTGGAGCGCGGCTTCCTTCGCCGGCTCATTAGCGCCGGGCATCCGCAGCCTCTTCGGCGCGCGCTTCCTGCTCGGAGTTGGCGAAGCGCCCACGTTCCCGGCAAACGCCAAAGCCACCGGCGCGTGGTTCCCGCAGCACGAGCGCAGCTTCGCCACCAGCTTCTTTGACGCGGCCGCAAAGTTCGCTTCCGCTGCCGGAGTTCCTCTGCTTGGCGCACTGCTGCTCCAGGTCGGTTGGCGAATGAGCTTCGCCGCCACCGGCGTCATCAGCCTTCTCTATTTCGCATTGTTCTTCGCCATCTATCGCGAGCCGGAAGAAGACACCAAGCTCACGCCCGAGGAATTCGCCTACATCCGTGCCGATGAAGAGCAGGTCCCTCAAACCGAGATACGCTTCACACTCTTCAGCCTGCTCCGCAGAAAGAAAGTCATCGGTCTCGCGCTCGGTTTCGGCTCCTACAACTACGTCTTCTATCTCCTGCTCTCCTGGCTGCCCAGCTATCTCTCGCTGGCCCTGCACATTGACCTGCTCCACTCGTTTCTATATACGGGCGTCCCTTGGCTCATCGCGACCGTTACCGACATGCTCATCGGAGGCCTCCTCGTCGACGCACTCGTCCGCCGCGGTTGGAACGCAAGCCGAGTGCGCATGACCGTGTTGGTCTTGGGAACCGCGTTTGGCCTCGGTATCATCGGCGCGGGCTGGTCGCACACGCCTGCGCAGGCGCTTACCTGGATCAGCATCTCCATCGGTGGACTTTCAGCCGCCGCGCCAGTGGGCTGGTCAGTGCCCTCACTCATCGCACCCAAAGGCAGCGTCGGCCGCGTCGGCGGAATCCTCAACTTCTCGAATCAACTCTCAGGCGTCGCCGCGCCCATCATCACCGGATACGTCGTGCAGGCGCGCCATTCCTTCGCCGGCGCATTCATTGTGGCGGGCGCATACCTCGCCATCGGCATTTGCGGATACATCTTCCTCTTGCGCGACACGCACAATATCGCCGGAGAACCCGCCTAATCCTTCTCCTTTGGCTTCACCATCGCGCGCGTCCGCCCAATCGAAATGCCTCCATCTACCAGCAGCGTCTGTCCAGTCACGTACCGGCTGGCCTCCGAAGCAAGAAACACGACGGCGCCGTCAAGATCATTCGGCATCCCCGGCCGATTCGCCGGAATGCGCTCAACCAGGTACTCCACCCATTCAGGGTCCTCATACATCACGCGATTCTGGCTTGTCTTGAACCACCCCGGCGCCAGGCAGTTCACCGTCACGCCGTGCGGGCTCCAATCGTCGGCCAAGCTCATCGTCAACTGGCGAATCCCGCCGCGGCTGGCCCCATACGGCGCCAGCCCCGCGTATCCAAACACGCTAGTCACAGAGCCGATATTGATGATGCGTCCATAACCGCGCGCAACCATGCCCCGCGCGATCGCCTGCGCCACGAAAAAACTCCCGCGCAGATTCGTGTCGAGCACCAGATTCCAATCGTCCCAAGTAACATCCAGCGCCGGTTTGCGCACATTGCAGCCCGCGTTATTCACCAGGATGTGAATCTGCCCCACAGCGGCTTCGGCTGCCGCAGCCATGCTCTGAATGCTGGCATGATCGCGCACATCCAGTTCCAGCGAAACCACGCGCCGTCCGAGCGCGCTCATCTCCGCTGCGAAGCTGTCGAGCGTCTCCCGCTTGCGGCTCGTCAAAATCAGGTCAGCCCCAACCTTTGCCAACGCCCGCGCAAAATACTGTCCCAGTCCGCGGCTGGTTCCCGTCACCATCGCCACTTGTCCAGAGAGATCGAAAAGTTCATTGCTCATCGCGCGCCCTCCGTCTCCGGAGTTAGCACCACCTTCATCAGCCCCGGCTCATGCGCGTAGAGGCGCTTGAACCAATCCGGTCCTTCCTCGAGCGGCGCCACAGCCGAGATCAGTGGCTTCACCTGAATCGTCCCATTCGTGATCATCTCAATCGCCTGCGGATATTCGCCGCACGACGCCGCCGTCCCCTGCAACCGCAACTGCCGGCTCACAACCTTTTGCAGTGGAAGCTTTACCTCCGGCGTAACGTTGCCGATGAGCGTCACCGTTCCACCCTTCCGCACTGCATCAATCGCAGTCGACACCGTCTCGTCCCGTCCCACTGCCTCGAGCACGAGATCGACGCCCGCCCCCTCCGTCAGTTCCTGGCACCTGCGCACAAGCTCGCCACCTGAGAGATGCAGTGTCTCGGTCGCGCCAAGTTCCTTCGCGAGCGCAAGCCGTGTGGCGTCTACGTCGGCGATGAAGACCCGGCTGCACCCTGCCGCACGCGCAGCCTGCAACGTGAGCAGGCCGATCATGCCTGCGCCAATCACCAGCGCCGTCTCGCCGCCGCGTACATCGCTCACCGCCACTGCATGCAAGGCCACAGAAACCGCCTCCAGCATCGCAGCCTCCGCAAACGGCATTGCGTCGGGCAGCTTGTACACGATGCGTTCCGGAACCAGCACATATTCGGCGAACGCTCCATCGCGCCGATAGTCGCCGCACGATACGCCCAGCACCTCGCGCCGGTCGCACAGATTCATATCGCCGCGCCGGCAGAACCGGCAATCGCCGCAGTAGATCGTCGAATCGAAAGTCACGCGATCGCCCACGCGAAAGCCCTGCACATTCGCGCCAACTTCTGCCACCACGCCCGCAGCCTCATGCCCCATCACCAGCGGCGGAATGCGGCGTCCCGACGATCCATCAAGTCCATGCACGTCGCTTCCGCAGATGCCGCACGCGGCAACATGCACAACCAGTTCGTCCGCCGCGGGTTGAGGCCTGGGCCTATCCTGCACTTCAAGGTGGTTATACTCCGTCAACACCAGCGCATTCATACTTGGCATTGTGTCACAGCAGTCTGCTACTTCGGCACCACCAGCAGCGTGATCGACTGCGCCGGGAACGTACCGGCAATCGTGCTCGTCGTGCCTCTCCCGCTCGGCGCCGTGATCGGCACCGCCGGCAGCGCAACAATCCTCGTCAAATCCGCGTTGCTGTACTGAAACACCTGCGCTGTTGTACCCGAAGACGTGAAGTTCTGCAGGGACAGCGTCGATGTCAACGCCCCATACGTCTTGTTGATCACCACGATGGTCAACGCCCCGTCCGATGCACGCTCCGCGCCATAAACCGACAACTCGCCCTGATCGGCGCTCGCCGATTTCAGGGCAGTATCGCCGAACATCGAATTCTTACCGTCGTAGTTGCGATAAATCTCAAATGCGATCAGGCCGGGCGTCTGCCCCTTGGCCGGATCAGGAGGTCCCCAGAGCGTCGCCAGGTCCAGGCCATAGGCTCCAAATATGCCAAGCACGTCAGCCTGCGCGATGGCCCCGTTGATACTCTCCTGTCCGCCCCAGTTGTATTCAGTGAACGCGATCTTGGTGCCGGGGTAGTTATCCGCAACCCACTTCTGCGCCATCGCAATCAGCTGCGGTGCCCGCAGCGGAGTAGCGCAGTTCGCCGTGTAGTTCGCGTCGGTGCTGTAGTTGGGCTGCGGATAGTTGGGGTCGGTGTAAGTCGGATCCCAGAACACCCGCGTTGAGTTCACCCGTACCTTCTGCTCCCCAGTATTGCCCGCTGTCGCGAAGCCTACTCCTTGCCCGTTGTAACTGCCTGCGAAATAGGTGTGCAGATCCAGATAATCGAGCAGTCGCGCGCCGTGGCTTGTCTCCGCCGCCTTGAACTGTTGCAGATAGTACTCGATAAACGGAACGCCGCCATGCGCCGTGCGATCCACCGGATTGCTCCACGGCTCCCAGCACGGGCCTCCGTTGCCCCAGCCGTTCTCAATATCCTTCTTCGAGTAAAAGTAGTTCCACCAGTTGTCGACGACTGGCCCGCTCACCGCCGCAGTTGGGTCTGCGTTCTTAATCGCCAGCGCCGTCGCAATGCCGTTGTTCGTCACCTCGTCGTAAGTCGAAGGCGATGGGTGCACGTCCCTGTGCACCGCATCCCACCATGCCGGCTCGTTATCGAGATCGTAAATCGCAACGCCGCCGCTGGCCGCTTTGCCGAATTTGCTCACAAGATACGCAACCCACTCGCCTGCCCACGACGGCCCCACCGCCGTGCTCGTCTTCGTCGGATCGATCCCTGTGATGTTGCATCCGTCAGCCTGCGAGCAGCCGTTCACGCCCTGCGGATACACGCCGTTCCCGCAACTGGATCGATACGGATCGAAGCCAACCTGCCTGGGATAGTCCGCCGTTGGAAAGCTGCACGTGGTCCCGTCCTTCGCCACCCAGCCCAGCACCGGCATGGTTCCCATCGTCTTCGCTCCAACCGCGATATCGTTCTGCACCTGCTGGTTGAATGCGCTCGTGTCCTGCTGACCCGTCTTCCCGGTTCCATTCTCGAAATACCAGTCGCTCGCGGCGTTCGTCACATCGAGCTTGTAGTTGTAACGCGATGTCGCATCCCCGCCCCACCTGTCCATGGGCAGATTGATTTGCTTCTCTACATTCGGATCAAGCGAGAACGCGTTCATGCCGTAGATGTACGGACTGATCGCATGCGTCTTGTTCGCCGCGTCCACCGTAAGCGCCGGCCCCGCCCCTGCTGCCGGAGCATTCAGCGCGACGGTCACGCTTCCGCTCGCCGTCGTGTCCAGCGTGCTTGTCGCAGTGATCACCACTGATGCCGGCGCCGGATAGGGCGTGTCATACAGCCCCGATGCACTGATCGATCCGGCGCTGAGTCCTCCGCACGATGAGCAACTCACCGACCACGTAACCGCAGTGCTGAAGCTTCCCGTCCCTAGCACGTTCGCTGTGAATTGCTGCTGTGTACCAATCGTCGCTGTATTTGGCGTAACCGTGATCGACGTGATCGGAGAAGGAGTCTTCACCGTCACGGACGCAGTGCCCGAAGCGTTGCTATAGGTGCTTGCCCCCGCCGCATCCGGACTGTACTTGGCGCTGAGCGTGGCCGTACCCACCGCCAGTGAGCCCGCCGGCACCTTGATCGTCGCGCTGCCGCCGCTCAGTCCAGCGGCCGCTGACGAATAGCCGCCGCTACTCACAATCACGGACCCCGTCGGCGTAGGCTTGCCCGCCGGGGCACTCACGCTTACCGCTACGCTCAAATCCTGCGCAGTCGTAAGGCTGCTTGCTGCCGGAGTCACCGTCACCGTAGGTGTGGTCAAACTCGGCGGCGTGCTCGATCCGCCTCCTCCTCCGCATCCAGCCATCCACCCGCATCCCATCCCAAGAAAAAGAGCAGCAAAACGATTCAAAGAACGCATGATTCCATCCAAACGCCGCGACACCACACTCCGCCGTGAGCGCATTCGTACAGAGCGAGCCGTATGCATGTATTGAGATCGGTATCATCCTACACCCGGCGAATACCCAGACATGCCAAGCCAACGTGGCAATATGGACTAAGGCGTGACTCTGCGCTCCGACTGCCTCGCCTCACAACCAGGCACACACTACGGATGAAGAAGGTATCGACCGAATGGCAATTCAAGCGTCGCCCCAGACACTCGCACCCTTTCTCATCGAGCCTCGCTTCGTCACACGCGTGTGGGGCTTCGACGATCTGCGCCCCTGGTTTGACCGCAGCAAGGACGCAGGCGATCCGTTGGGCGAAGTCTGGCTCACCGGCGACGACTGCCGCGTTGCGACCGGCCCCTACTCCGGCAAGACCATGGCTGAAGTCATTGCGCAGGAGTCCCGCGCCATCCTCGGCTCCGTGGCGCCGCGCGTCGAGTCGCCGCTGCTCATCAAAGTGATCTTCGCGCGCGAGAAGCTCAGCGTGCAGGTCCACCCTGACGACCGACTCGCCCAGAAGTACGGCGAACCCCGCGGTAAAACCGAGTGCTGGTATGCGCTCGCCTCGCAGCCCGGCGCGCAGGTTGCCGCTGGACTGAAGTCCGGCGTCACGCTGGATCAGGTCCGCTCCGGTATCCACGACGGCACGCTCGAACAGAGCCTGAACGTTCTGCCCGTTGAACAGGGCGACATGATCTTTGTCGATGCAGGTACCGTGCACGCAATCTGGCCCGGCTCCATCTTGCTTGAGACGCAGCAGAACTGCGACATCACGTACCGCATGTACGACTACGGCCGACCCCGCGAACTCCACATCGAGAAGTCCCTTGAAGCCACGCGCCTCACCACGCGCGCCGGCAAGGTGCCGCCCCTCCAGCGTGAAGACCGCACCATTCTAGTGGACGCCGAATACTTCCGCGTCGAACGAATCCCGGTGCAGGGAAGCCGCAACTCCGCGACGCTCGCCGCGTCTGACGAACCCGGCCCCGGAATGGCCTATCTGTTTGCCGCTGCCGGCTCAGCCCGTCTCACAGGCGACGGGTTTAATTCAATAGAGATCCCCCCGCGCGGCATCGTCTGCGTCCCAGCCGCCTCGCCTGACTTCAAGATCGAGGACCTTGGCGGCCTCGATCTCATCCGCATGTCGCCGCGCTGGCCGGCACCCGGAGCCTGACCGGGTCCCTCCATCAACTCTGCGAATTTCTAGGGAAGATCGATCTGCCGCGAGAGCGGCAACAGCGGCGCAGTATCCAGGGCTTCCGGCGCCAGGCAATGCCGTGTCGATTGCACCTGGGTTGCATACGACCGCGTCACGTGCAGCCGGTCCATGATGACGTAGCGCGTGCGCACACCCTCAATCGTCTGCGGCAGGCTCGCCGGAACGTGGTTGCGGTCGACATACACAACCAGCGCTGCGTCACGCGGATTATCCAGGCTCTGTCCAACACCCACGCCGAAGAACGCCTTCTCCCGCAGCATCAACCTGCGCGCAACCTGCTGCTTCAGCCGGATGGCGCGCTCCAGTACATCCCCTGCCAGCGGAATCTCCGCTGCGGCCCCGTTGTCCACCGCAGCCGTTCCCAGCGCAACCTCTTCGCTGGTGGCCGGGATCACCACCGTGCGCGCACCTTCAATCGTCGCGGGTACGGCAGCCTTCAGATGCTCGCCAACATAAACAAGCACTGCGGCCTCGCCGGCATGGTCCGTGCTCTTGCCCATGCTCACGCCCAGAATTCCCGCAGCCGGATTCACCAGGCTCCGCGCAGCAAACAACGCCTGCTGCCCGCGCGTAGTCTCCGCATCTGAGAGCGCAAGTTCCTGCGCCGTGCGCACCGTGCTGTTCCCATAGTTCAAACAGCTCACCGCGTGATCGGCACCGCCCACAAACGTGAAGCTCATCCCGTTTCCGGACGCACTCGAGAGCGCATTCAGAACGTCTCCCGCCGGATTCGCCACGCCATGTCCCACGCCAGCCGCATCCGTCCCGCCTGCGAAGAACAGGCCCACAGGCTCTGCGTTCGCAGCATTCACCACCAGCGCCCCTGAGTCGCCGGCGTCACTGAAGCGGTCGCCGCTGATACCAAGCTGATTGGTGAAAACCTTCGTCGTGTAAGGCCGAGTCTCGGCGCAGTCTGAGAAGTAGTCCACCGCCACGTCCAGATCGATCGCGGATACGCCTCCGCACGTGAGCCCCGTAGTCCGTCCGCTCTTCGCCACCCGCATTCGCAGCCCCGCGGCCTCGCCGCGACCTGACGTAGACGAAATACCCGGCGGCGCCGCCGCGAGAGAACCATCTGCTTGGCGCGTCCCCAGTTCCAGAATGTTGCCGCCGCTCTCAATGGTCCGGCTCGCGGTCTGCGCAATCGCAGCGTCCACATTCGTCTGAGCGGACTTGAGCGGCACCCACAGCGTCAGGTTGGCAACCGGCAATGTGCCGGGACCAACCCCATTGGGGGTGCAGTTGTTATCAATCAGCCCAGGCTGCACAATCGCATCGCCCACCGTCGCATGATCGCTCTTCGCCAGCACGTGATTATTGCTCAGCACGTACTGCCGGCCCGTATTGTCCTGCACCAGCGCGCCTAGCGTTCCGCTACAGCAATCGGCAATCGTGTTGCCGTGCGCATCGTAATCCGAGTTGTTGCCGCCCGAGTTGCCCAGCGACATCAGCGAGGGCTGCAGTTCCTGGTGCGCCATCGGATTGCTCGAAACTCCCGCCGAATTCAACAGCAGCTCCGTCTCGGTCCTCGACGCCTTTCCGCCCGCGCCGCTTGCAGTCGCAACCACATAAACCGCAGATGACCCCGTGATCGTCGCAGGTGCTGTGTAGGTCACCGTGCAGGTGGTGAATGCCTTCTCGCTGCGATCGCAGATCGGCGCGCTCAGGGTGCCGGCTCCGTTGCCTCCGCCCTGCGCAGTCGCTGCCAGCGCGAAGTGAATCACTGTCTGCCCTCCGGCCACTGCGAGCTTCCCTGCAATCGTCACGGTTCCACCGGGACCAACAGCAGCGTTCTCCGGCGTCAGCGGCTGCAGAAATCCCGGCCTGATTGTGACTGGCGCGCTCGCTGTCAATCCTGAAGCATCCTCCAGATGAGCGGTGATCGTGACCTCTGCGTGGTCTGCGGTCAGATAGCTCGGCGGCGTATAACGTCCCGCTGCATCAATCGTTCCCGGCCCTGCCACGCGATCGCCACCGGACACCGACCACGTAACCTGCGCGGTCGCTCCGTTGCTCGTCAGCGCCGCGAACTTGTGCACAGGCTCGCCGCGGCGATTCACGCCATTGCATCCTGTACAGTTGGTGTCCAGGCTCGACACCCCGGGAGTAATGGAAAGCGCAGAGGTCGCAGCTTGCGTCGTTCCGGCGGCTGCTCCACACCCCGCCAGCATCGGCAGCACGCACACCAGCGCCGCACTCAAGAAGGCAACAGCTAGCCTGCGTTCGAGTACCCGGCCCGGCCGGTCCGAATTGGAGAACTTTACCCGCACAAAGACACAATGCCCCGGCGCACACATAGGCCCCTGGCGCCAATAAGAGCAGAACACAGTTTACTCGCCTTGCAACCCCAAATCCAGACAAAGCATGCACCGCTAATCCCACCTCGCAGGCCCAAATTCAGGTGCAGTCCGAGACGGGGACGGCCCTAATCGCAAGCCTCCGCGTAAGATGGCTTTGCATGGTCCAGCATTTTGAAACCAGCCAGTGGGTGCCCTTTCCGGTCGAGTTGGTGTTTGCCTTCTTCGCCAACCCCCACAACCTGCCGCCGCTCATGCCCCCCGAACTCAAGGCGCGCATTGAAGACATGCGCCTCAAGCCGCCGCCCCCGCGCCCGGTTACAGACGATCCCACACGCCGCTTCCAATCCCTTGCCGCCGGCGTCGGCTCCGAGATCCTCATCAGCTTCAAACCTATCCGATTGCTACCGCGCGTGAGCTGGACCGCCCGCATCATCGAGTTCGAATGGAATAGCCACTTCGCCGACGAGATGGCTCACGGCCCCTTCAAGACCTTCCGCCACCGCCACGGAATCAGCCCCGAACTGGCCGACGGCGAAGAAGGCACGCGCATAACTGATGCAATCGACTTCGAGCTGCCCGGCGGATTCCTCAACACCCTCGCCAGCGGCCGCGTCTGGAAGCAGCTCCAGGAGTCCTTCGCCTTCCGCCAGAAGCGCCTCACCGAAATCCTCGCCATCGCCTCTCGCCAGGCCTCGCGGCGATCCTAGGCGAGCGGCCGAACGCCGCAGCTACTTTTTCAGCAGCGCTTCGCGATCCACGACGTTGCCTTCAAGGATCAGCGTGTTGATCCGCCGCGCGTTCCAGATATTCGCCGTCGGATCCGCATCCAGTACAAGCACATCGGCACGCCGTCCCGGGGCGATCTGCCCGATCTCCGTCCAGTTGAACTGGACAGCGTAGTTGTTGGTGGCCGCAGCGATCGCCTCGCGCGGCGTCAACCCCATCCGCACCAGCAGTTCCAGCTCCACATGCAGCGAGATACCCGGAAACGATCCATCAACCGGCGAGCCCGACGCCGCCAGGTAATGCGGAAATGCCGCGAACAGCGCCTGGTTGATGTGCCACAGCCGCAGAGCCGCCTGGTCAGCTTTCTTTTGCAGTCCCGATTCCATATAGCGCTGCCCAATGCCTGGCAGATGCTTGGTCCACGGCGGCAACGGATACATCATCTCGCCGCTCGCCCGATCCGGCGGATTCGACATGTGCGCAGGATCCATCAACGACGCCACCGGATCCTGCCACAAGTTGCGATGATCCGGCAGCCGCAGGAAGAATGTTGCAAACGTAGGCATCAACGCCGCGTGGTGGGCCGCAATAAGCTTCGCGTACGTCCGCACGTGAAAATCGGTGGGGGGAACGCGCTGCGCATAATCGAAGGCCGTGCTTGCCGCTGCTCCTTCAGGATCGGTCGCCAGGGGCTGCTGCAGCTCATCCGGGATCACCCCCAGCTCGTAGCTGCCCATGTGCACCAGCGCATCTACATCTCCCTCAATGCCCACGCGATACGGCGTTGCAACAAACTCGCCGTAGGTCATCATCCCCAACTGATGCGCGCGCGAGATGATCACTTGCGCGTTCGCGGCCGTCACGTTGGGGCCGATGTAAATGGCGCGCGTTCCCAGCGCTTTGGTAGCCGTGAGCTGCCGCAGCGTCTCATCAGGAGGCAATTCAGTGGGGCGCCCGTTCTGCCGTAGACGCGTCGTCCATGTGCTGTGGCCGATCAGCAGACTCCACTCATCGGTCGTGCCAGCGGAGTCGATCGCGTACACATGCGGCGCGGGAGAAAGCGACGTATCCAGCCGCCCGTAGCGGCTACCCGAGCGGACCACCGCCGTCGTCACTCCCATGTAGAGGCTCGCTGAGGCTTCGCCCTGCGTGCTCATTCCCATGTAGCCGTCAATCAACCCGGGAACGATGTACTTGCCCGTGCAGTCAATGACGCGCGCGCCCTTGGGAACCTGCAGCGTCGAAGCCGGGCCCACCTCCGCAATCTTGCCGCCCTGAATGATGACAACAGCGTTCGGCAGATCGGCAGCCGAGTGGCCCCAGTTCGAAACGTCGATAACCGTTCCACCTGCGAGCACCAGCGGAGCAGAGGTTTGCCCCCAGCCCAGAAGTCCGCCTAGGAACCACCCAGCCAGCGCCAGCAGAAAACCACGATGAGGTCGCATGAGTAAAGGTCTGTCTGGAATTGTCGCACAGGCAGTTGGTGAACTCCTGGTTTGTCCTACCCATCCCTCGACGAAGATGCGCCAGATGGCGCTACAGCAGCTTGCGGAATTCATCCACGCTGAGCCCCGCATCCTGCACGATGCCGCCCATGGTGAATGCATTCACGGGGTTGTGTCTGGGAATCGTGAGAATACGTGTTCCATTCGTCATTACGATATGAGAGCCCTGCCGGATGATGCGAAATCCGGCCTTCTCCAAAGCCGCTACGGCGCGCAGATGATTGATCCCCGGAATCTTTGGCATTAGGAGATGGGCTAGGCGACTTCGATCACACGTGAATCTGAATCGCGCGCTAATTCTTCCGCTGCTTCCAAATATTCCCGTATGGCGGCACGGATATTCTCCAACGCCTCTTCCTCAGTTGCGCCTTGCGACCAGCAACCGGGCAGTCCAACGCATGAGACGCTGTATCCTTCTTCGGATTGCCTGAGAACGACACGATAAGTTGCCATCGAAGTTATGCTACTCCAGCCTTGAATTCCTAGGTTCGCGTTTAGCTCTCATCCCGCCAGTAGCGGGCTCCGTCGTCTCGAAGTCAGCATCGGAAACACCTGATCGTGCGCCGCTTCCACAGTGAGGCCGTACTTCTTCCGCAGCGCATCCACCTTCCCGTGCTCGATGAACTGATCGGGCCACGCAACGCGCACCACTGGCACCTTGCTGCCCACTTCCTCCAGCACCTCGAGAACCGCCGAGCCGAAGCCGCCCATCTTCACGTGATCTTCGAAGGTGACGAACGCGGACACCCGCTCTGCGTAGCGAATGATCGTGTCGCGATCGATCGGCTTGATGAACCGCGGATTGATCACCGCGGCCGAATAGCCCTCTCCTTCAAGTCGCGCGGCAAGTTCGAGCGCAAGCGGCATCATGTGGCCCAGCCCCAGCACCGCAACATCCGATCCGTCTGCCAGCACTTCCGCTTTGCCAACCGGCAGCACCTGCGCTGGCCTCTTCTGCACGCCCACCACCGGTCCGCGCGGATACCGGATCGCGCTCGGCCCCTCCAGCGTGAACGAGGTCTTCATCATGTCGGCCAGTTCGTTCTCATCTTTCGGCGCCATCAGCACCATGTCCGGAATCCCGCGCAGATACGCGATATCGAACAGCCCATGATGCGTCGGCCCGTCGTCGCCGCTCAGCCCCGCGCGGTCCATGCAGAACACAACCGGAAGCTTCTGCAACGCCACGTCGTGCACAATCGGATCGAAGGCCCTCTGCAAAAACGTCGAGTAGATCGCGCACACCGGCCTGAATCCGCGCGTAGCCATACCCGCCGCAAAAATCACCGCGTGCTCTTCCGCGATCCCCACATCGAAGTAGCGCTTCGGATGAATCGGCCGGAACAAGTCGAGTCCCGTTCCATTCGGCATCGCCGCAGTAATCGCCACAATGCGCGAATCCATGTTGGCTAGCTCCGCAAGCGTTGTCGCAAAGGCCTCTGACCACGTCTGCTGCCCGGCCGCTGTCTTGCCCGTCTCCGGATCGTACGGCCCCAGCCCATGGAACTTCTTCGTCAAATCCAAAGCCGGCTGGAACCCGCGTCCCTTCTGCGTCAGCACATGCAGCAGCACCGGGCGCTCCGCGGTCTTCAAAAACTTGAATGTCTCAATCAGCAGCGGAAGATTGTGCCCATCCACAGGCCCGTAATAATCCAGCCCGAACTCCTCGAACAGCATCGAGGGCCAAAGCATGCCCTTCGCAGCTTCTTCTGCGCGGCGCATCACGTTCACTGCCGTCTTGCCGCCGATCTTCTCCACCACGCGCTTCGATAACCTGTGCAACTGCTGGTAGTGCTCGTTTGTCACGACCTTGTGGAAGTACCGCGCAATCGCACCCACGTTGCGATCGATCGACCACTCGTTGTCGTTCAGCACCACGATCAGCTTCTTCGTCTGATCGGCGATGTTATTCAGCGCCTCAAACGAGATGCCGTTCGTAAAGGCCGCATCGCCCGCCACCGCGACAATGTCTTCCGTGCCGCCGGCCAGGTCGCGCGCCACCGCCATGCCCAGCGCGGCACTCAGCGCCGTGCCTGCGTGGCCCGCACCGTAGCAGTCGTGCTCGCACTCGGTCCGCAGCATAAAGCCGTTCAGACCGCCGGGCTGCCGAATCGTCCCGAACTGCTCCCTCCGCCCCGTCAAAATCTTGTGCGTATACACCTGGTGGCTCACGTCGAACAGGAACTTGTCCTGCGGCGAATTGAACACGTAGTGCATCGCCAGCGTCAGCTCAACCACGCCGAGATTCGGCCCCAGGTGACCGCCCGTCTTCGCAAGGCTCTGAATCAGAAACTCACGGATCTCTTCCGCGAGCGTCGCCAGTTGTGCAGGGTTCAGGTGCTTGATATCGGCCGGTGAGTTAATCGAATCCAGCAGTGCTGCCATGAGGGTCCTTCTTGCCGGGAAGCGTCCGTTGCGGCCGCTGGGTCCGGACTAGGTTCGAGGGTGAGGTCATTCCCGATTCAGCCAAACAGGCTTTCTTTTGCTAACCCCAAATCGAGACAACTCACTCGCTGCCTGGCATCCGGCGATGAGTATATGCCGCTCCGCTCATCTCCAACCGGACCGGCAAGAAAAAAGCCCCGACGCGCGGGGATTTTCTCGCAGGTTCTGCCAACTTAGAGTATACCAATCTACGACTTGCGCCGCACCCCTCCCTCACACCCTGATCAAGCGCTTCGATCCCCCACAAACTTGTCATTCTGAGCCGAAGGCGAAGAACCCGCTGATGTTGTTGCTTTTGCCTTTATTTCTGTCATTTCGGTAGGAAATCTACTCTTCACACCGTGCCGCGTGTCGACAATCCCACCCAGCCGAGATTGGCGCCGAAGGCGCGGTGGCCGCACCGCAGGTGCCGGGGAAGAGAAGCACCTCACTGCACCGGCGCCGTCATGAGCCGAACCGCCCCCAGCAGCCCCGAATCCACCGGCTTGATCTTTTCCTGATCCTGCGGCTCGAACCGGTTCCCATACTTCGCCCGAAGCTCCGTCAGATCCTGCCTTGGCTGCCCCGCCAGCTCATTCATCGCCGTGTTAAACACATGAATCTCCAGGCGATTCTCACCGGCATGCACCAGCCCCGTGATATCCAGCCGGTACGGCGGATGCCACAACGCCCCCGCCCGCTTCCCATTCATATACACAATTGCCGCCTCCCGAATCGGCGGGTCCAGCAGCGCGTGCATCCCATCCGCCCCCGCCGGCCGATCGTCGGCAATCGCCTTCCCCTCACCGAAATCGAGGAGGAGCACCTTGTTCCCGGGCTCCTGCACGCTGAAGTTCCGCGTGTACACCGCCTCACCCGAAAAGAACTCGTGGTTGGGCATTCTGGTCCACGAAACCAGCGAATCCAGATGACCCCGATAAACATGCGGCCCAACGAACGATACGTCCCAGTCGCGGCTGAGGTTCTCCACCGGCACGAGCGCCAGTGAAGGCCCCAAAAACTTGTCGGGAGTCGCCGGCCGCGAACTCGCGCTGAGCACAAAGACGCGTGACTCATACGGCTCGAGCCGCAGGGTCAACCGCTGCGACCCATCCACCCGCACATCCCCATGTACTACCCCATCCTCGGGGTCCCACGTCTGCACGTGGCGCTTGTCCGACCGGAATCGCACCTTCGCATCAATCGCCTGATTGCTCGTGTTCGCAACGAAATAGACATCGCGATCGTCGAGCCTCCGATGAATGAATCCGAGCCCCGCTGTCTGCCCCGTCACATCCAGATCCGGAGCAAGTGCTTTGTGCAGTGCAGCCCCCAGCTCGGACTCTGAGCTCAGGAAGCTTCCTGTGCGGCCATCACCTTTGAACATCCGGGAAGAGATCAGCTGGATCTCCGCCGAATCCCCCTGTTCCATCAACCCCGGCGCCCGCGACGGCGTCTCCCCCACCGCAATCACCTTGCCGCCCGCCTTCGCATACGCCTCAATCTTCCTGTACGCACTCAGCGGTATCCGCTCCACCGGCGGCAGTATCAACACCGGATACGGCACCGTCCCCAGCTTCTCAATCGTCGCCGCATCGATGAAGTCCACGTTGTATCCGGCATCCAGCACCTCCTCCATCAGCCGCGGCGGAATCCGCTTCTCCATCTCATCCGCAATCGACACGTGCCCCGGCGTGAACGCCGCCTGCGCATCATCCTCCGGCAGCAGAATCGCCACATCGTTCGCCGGCTTCCCTTGCCGTAGGAGCCAGCTCGCCCGCGTCAGGTAGCGCATCACATCCGGCATCACAGGAGACCACGGGTTGTGCTGGTTGAACACCGCCGCCGCATAAAACGCATACCCCGGCTCTCCCGCCGACTCAGGCGAATATGGCCACCCGTGCCCCACAAACTGGTTCACGCCCAGCAGAAACATCCTGTCCGCCTCGGCCTTCACATCCAGCGGAGTAGCCCGGAACGCCGGTGAGTGCAGCCACGTCCACGTCTCGGCCGACACCACATCGCGCCCATACAAATGCGCCGCCGAAGTCGCCCACCGCGTGTACGAGAACTTCCGCCACTGCATCCCCTCGCCTTCAATCAGTTGAGGCACGTCTTGATCCGCCAGCGTCACCGCCGGATCCCCATACGTCTGCGACCGGAACTGGGTGTGATGCGCCGCGGCAAACTCCGCCAGCGGCGTCAGGTAGTTCTCACGGATCAGCTCATCCAGCGTCTTGCCCCAGTCGTGCCGCACCGCTTCGGCCTCCGACGTACCGCCCGCCACCAACTCCGGCAAATGCGGAATCAGATCGTACCCCCGCCTCTTCCTGAACTCCTCCGGCAGGTTCTCCGTCCAGTCTGCCCCATACACCTCTAGCGAATCCGAGAAAACCGAGTACGGCGGCTCATCCCCAAACGCCTTCAGCAGCGGCTTGGCCACATCCTGCAAATGCTCGTCGATAGCCGCACGACTGAAGTGGTCCAGCACATTGCCCTCAGCCCCAAACGCCGCCCGCTTCACCTGCTGCCCCGTGTGGCCCGCGATGAAATACACTTTGCTGGCGTTCACCGGATGATTCGGATCAGGCACGGCAAGTTCAAGCCTGCGCGCCAGCTCGGTCTCCAGCTTGCTGCCATCCACCACGCTGATGATTTTGTCCCCCGGCCGTAGCTGCGGCCCCCCAGAACCAGCCTCGGGACCATCAAGCGGCACTCGCACCACCCGCAGCTTGCCCGCCGCCAGGTCCACCGTCGTCTTCGGCCCCCCATAAGGCCATCCGCTTCCCAGCGTGATATCCACCCGCATCCCCAGCCCGCGCGCCGTCCTGTTCGCAAACCCCACCGCATCCAGAAACTCCGGCGACAGATACTGCAGGTTCCGAATCCCCTTTGCCGCATCGTCCACTGCCATTGGATACACCGGCTGAATCTCCACCCCGCCGATCCCCGCGTCGCGCATGATCTCCAGCTCTTTCTTCAACTCGGGCTTCGTCACCGCCGGCCCGAACCACCACCACCGCATCATCGGCCGCGCATCATCCGGCGGATTGAGGAAGCCCTCGTGCAGAGCATCCTTCGTCTGCGCAAATACCGGCATGCACACCAGCACAAAAATCAACAGCAGCGTCGTCCGACAAGTGATCCGCATCGCGAAGCCAGTGTAGCTTTCCTCAGCGCCGTATACAGGCCTCGGAAAAACCCGAATTGAGCCTCTGTTTTGAAGGGGCGCGAATTTATTCGTGCCGTAAATCCAGCAAAATGATTGCGGGCTTCAGCCCCTGAGGCATGGTTTTCTTGCGCCTTCACCGTGTCCTCGGAGTTTTCCGAGAACTCTTTAGCCCCCGCCCCATCGCCTCACTCGCGTCAGATACACAAAGCGGGATTTCGCTTCGTATCAGGGGCTGCCTTCAGGCAGCCCGCTCGCCGCTCCCCTGATTGAACCTGGGCTTTAGCCCCCGCTAACGAGGCTGGCCATTCCGCCAACCTGTCAAAGCCGCCCGCCGGTTTACGATGGAGTCAGATTCCACGCGAGGGTTCACAACGTGAGCAGGAACCGAATGAGGATCGGCATCATCGCCTTAGCAGCAGCAACCCTAAGTGCGCACTTCACCCGCGCGCAAATGCTAGAGCCCTCCGCCCCCGCCGCCACGCCCAATCCGCTCGCCGACCCCTCCATGAACGCGGGCAAGTCCCTCCTCTTCGACCTCGAAGCTAAATTCGCCAAAGACGTCGCCGCCCGCGGCGGAGCCGGCTTCGCCGCCTGGTTCGCAGACGATGGCGTCACCCTGGGCAACGGCGCAGCCCCAGTCGTCGGCAAAGTTGCCATCGAGCGCTCCGCCAACTGGTCGCCCGCCACCTATCAGCTCACCTGGACCCCCACCGACGCTTCCATGGGCCCCTCCGGCGACATGGGCTACACCTGGGGCCACTTCGAAGGCCACAGCAAAGACGCCAACGGAAACCCCGTCACCACCTCCGGCCGCTACATGACCATCTGGCGCAAGCAGAAAGATGGCTCCTGGAAAGTAGTCCTCGATGCCGGCGCCAACGAGCCCGCCGGCTCAGGCGACTGCTGCCGCATCCCGACCAGCTGATTGCATCCATTCCATTACCGGCGCATCGCCACCTCGTCGTTTGCACATCCGGAAATTCTTTTCGAGCGCAACTGTCCCGTCTGCCGCAATTTGGCCTCCGCTTTTCCACACGCAGAAACCTTCAAATACCCACATTCACGCCCCTTTTGGTGATCCAGATTACCGATCGCATGCTAAGTAATTGATTCCTCGATTACTGGTGTGGGATTGCAAGCGCCGCGTCCATGCTGCTTTCGTGACAATGTCTCCGTTTTCCCTTCAGCGGATACTGGTAAGAGTGATCGCGGACCAAACTATGGGCGGCATTATGCAGAGCTATCAGCACCCGGAGCACGTGGCGTCGGTGTCGTGGCCGCCGGATTTCGACGTCTTCGATCGCAGTCCAGACCCCGCGCTCGATGAGCTCACCGAACTGGCGGCTGTGCTGAGCCTCGCCGACTATGCCTACATCGCCTGGCCTGACGTGAACCGCCTCTGGTTCAAGTCGCGCTACGGCTTCAATGCGGCCGAGCAGCCCCGCGCTACTTCCGCCTGCAACGTCGTCTTCGCTACCGGCCAATCTCTGCTGATAACCGACGCCGCCCAGGACGTTCGCTTTCCTCAGGGAGGCATCGAACTCCCCGGCGCAAGGCCCTGCCGCTCTTACGCCGGCGTCCCTCTCATCTCCGCCGATCAGAAGATTGTTGGCACGCTGGCTCTGCTCGCCCACAACCCAGGCCAGTTCCAGGGCGAGCACCTCACGCTGCTCGACATTCTGGGGCGGCAGGCCACTACGCGTCTCGAGCTGTACAACCGCATTCGCGCGCAGGAGCACGCACAGCGTGCCCGCAACCGTACCGAGCGCGCCCTGGCCGTCGAGCGCTGCTTCGTTGCCGCTACCCTCGATTCCATCCCCGCTCTGGTCGCCGTTCTCGACACCGCCGGCCGCATCGTTCGCTTCAACCAGTCCTGCGCTCAACTCACCGGCATGAGCCTTGCCGAAGCCGCGGGCCGTCTGTTCGTCGATGAAGTGCTTGAGCCTGAAGATCGCGAATGGGCCGTGGGCATCCTGCGCCAGGCAGCAGCGGGACAGGTGTCCGGTCCGCACGAAACCACGTGGCGTGTTCCCGGCGGCTCAACCCGTCGCGTGAGCTGGACCCTGCGCCCGCTCCAGGGCCCTAACGGCGAAATTCAGTACGTCATCGTCAGCGGTCAGGACGTGACCGACCAGCGCCAGGCCGAAGAAGCTCTGCTCTCCAGTGAAGCCCGCTACCGCCAGGTGGTCGAAGGCTCATTGGGCTTCGTCTTTACCTGCACCATGGAAGGCCGCCTCACTTCGCTCAACGCCTTCACCGCTGAAACCCTCGGCTATCGTGTCGAAGACCTCACCGGCCGCTCCATCGCGGAACTCCTCGACTCAACCGGCGCCCTTACCTTCCAGGAATGCCTGCACGCTCTGCAAACGAAGGACGAATGGCAGGGAGCCATTCCCGTGCGCCGCAGTGACGGCGTCTACCGCCGCATCGCTTTCCGCAGCCGTCGCATGGAACTCCGCGGCGAGCGCCCCTTCATCCTCAATCACGGCGTCGACGTCACCGAGCAGCACGAAGCCGAAGAGGCTCTGCACCTCGCCACCCGCCAGCGCGAACTCATCCTGCAAGCTGTTGGCGACGGCATCTACGGCATCGACCTCGACGGCCGCCTCACCTTCATCAATGAGGCCGGCGCCCGCGCCCTCGGTTACCAGGCCGATCAGCTCACGGGTCGCGATGTCCACGAAGTCATCCATCACAGCCACGCCGACGGCACGCCCTACTCCAAGGTCACCAGCCCCATCCTGCAGGGCATGCGACGTCGTGAATCCGTCCGCATGGCAGACGAAGTCTTCTGGCGCGCCGACGGCACCTCCATCCCCGTCGAGTACAGCGCCAGCCCACTCATCGAAGACGGCCGCATCTCCGGCATGGTCGTCGCCTTCCAGGACATCACCGAACGCCGACGCCTCGAGAAGATGAAGGACGAATTCATCTCCACCGTCAGCCACGAACTGCGCACGCCGCTCACCTCACTCCGCGCGGCACTTGGACTCATCTCCTCCGGCTCACTCGAGAAGCGTCCGGACAAGCAGAAGCAGATGGTCGACATGGCCATCGCCAACTGCGATCGTCTCGTCCGCCTCGTCAATGACATCCTCGACTTCGACAAGGTCGAAAAAGGCCACCTGCCGCTGCGCCGCGTCCCCGTCGAAGCCGTCGACCTGCTGCGCCGCGCCGCCGAAGTCGCGTATTCAGCAGCCACCGAGGCCGGCATGGCCTTCCGAATCGAAGCCGTCCCCGCCGTCGTCATCGCCGACGAAGACCGCATCCTTCAGGTGCTCAACGAACTGGTCTCCAACGCCATCAAGTTTTCCCCGCGCAACACGCAGATCAAGTTCTCCGCCCAGCCGCTGGGCGACAAAGAAATCTGCTTGTCCGTTGAGGACCAGGGGCAGGGAATCCCCCCGGAGAAACTCGAGCACATCTTCAATCGCTTCCAACAGGGCGACGCATCCGATTCGCGCCCTCTCGGCGGCACCGGCCTCGGCCTCGCTCTCTGCCGCAGCATCATCGAGCAGCACGACGGTCGCATCTGGGCCGAATCCACCCTCGGCCGCGGCAGCAAGTTCTTCTTCACCCTCCCCGCCGCCTCCGCCAAATAACCCCGCTCCTCCACAGACCTGTCATCCCGAGCGCAGCGAGGGATCTGCGGTTGTTGTTGCCTTTGCTTTTCCCGTTGCGTATCTGCCTATGATCCCGGGTGCCCCATCCTAAACGCGCCGTTTGCGTTTAGGGTGGGAAAGCACGAACTCCACGCGCCGCGGTTTCACCTCACCCGCGCCCCAGCAATCAGCAACTCCACCAGCCGCTGTGCGCTCCTCTTCCACTCAGCCCCCGGTGCAAAGTGCGCGAGCCCGACCAGCGCTCCGATAAGATCCTGCGCCTCAACCTCCCTGCGAATCTCGCCCCGTTTTACAGCGCGTTTCAACAGCCCGTCGATCGCTCCCAGGACCTGCCCGCGCGACCCCTCATACAGCCTCGAAGCCCCGCCCCCCACCGAGTTCAGCGCCGGCGCAATAATGTGCTTGGCCGCAATGTAATCGACAAACAGCAGCATCCATGCTCGCAGCGCCTCCACCGGAGCCATCTCCTCCACATAGTTCTGCGCTGCCGCCGCAAGCTTCTCCACTTCGCTGTGGTACACAGCCTCAATCAGCGCATCCCGCGTCGGAAAATGCCGGTAAAGCGTCCCCGCGCCCACCTCCGCTCGCCGCGCAATATCCTCCAGGCTGGCCTCCGCGCCAGCAATCGTGAAGGCCTCCTTCGCTGCCTCTAAAAGCCGTTCGCGATTCCGCGCCGCATCGGTGCGCAGTTTACGCGGCGGCATCTTCTCCACGGATTGAGAACGCTTCTTTGTCATGTGCGAAAAAACTTGAAACCGGAGACTGCCTCCGCTTATCTACTTATCCGGAGCCTGTCTCCGTTTTAGCCCGCACCGCCTCCGCAGTCAAGCGGCGATCAGGCTCGGAAAACAGTTTCCAGGAGGACATACCTATGCGCATCTTCGTCACCGGCGCCACTGGCTTCATCGGCTCCGCCCTCGTCCCGCAACTCCTCGCCGCCGGCCACCAGGTCCTCGGCCTTTCCCGCAGCGACTCCGGCGCCCAGCAATTGCTGGCCGCAGGCGCAGAAGTCCATCGCGGTGACATCTACGACCTCGAAAGCATCCGCACTGGCGCAGCCAATGCCGACGCGGTCATTCACCTCGCCTTCAACCACGACTTCTCCAAATTCGTCGAAAACTGCGAAACCGACCGCCGCGTCATCGAAACCATCGGCGACGTCCTCGCCGGCTCCAATCGCATGTTCCTTGTCACGTCCGGAGTCGCGATGGGTACCGCCAAGCCCGGCCAGATCACCACGGAAGATGACCCGCCAGTCAGCTCGACGGTAGTCCCTCGCGCCGCCTCTGAAGAATCCGCTCAAGCCCTCAATGACCGCGGCGTGCGCGTAGTCATCGTCCGACTCCCGCAGGTGCACGATACGCGCAAACAGGGCCTCGTCTCTTACACCATTCAGATCGCCCGCCAGAAGGGAATAGTCGCCTATGTCGGCGAGGGCCGCAATCGCTGGGCCGCCGCACCCGTCCACGATGTCGCCCGCCTCTACCACCTCGCCCTCGAAAAAGGGGAAGGGAACGTCCGCTACAACGCCGTCGCCGAGGAAGGCGTCCCCGCGCGCGACATCGCGGAAACCATCGCCCGCGGCCTCAACATGCCCGCCGTCTCACTCACGCCCGCAGAGGCCGACGCGCACTTCGGCTGGCTCAGCCGCTTCGTGCAATGGGACATCTCCGCCTCCAGTGCCAAAACCCGCCAGGCCCTCAACTGGACTCCCACCGGCCCCAGCCTCCTAACCGACCTAGCCAACATGGACTACACACAGGCCTAAGCCCGTACTCGTAAGCAGCGCAAGAAAGCGGGTGGTTGCGCACCAATCCACCGCGCAACCACCCGCTCCTGACGGATTCAATCCAACCACAACTTTGTCATCCTGAGCGCAGCGAAGAATCTGCGGTTGTTCTTGCTTTTGCTTTCTTGCTGTCATTCCCGAAGGGAATCTGCTGTACCCGGCATCCATCAATGCCGCGCAGCCTCCAGATTGAACCCCTCCATCACCACCCGCGGCTTTTCCCCTCGCGTATCCGCATCCTCGAACGTCACCTGGATATTCCGCTTCTCCCCCGGCATCAGCGCAACATAGTTATCGTCATACAACGCCGGCGCAATCAGATCGCCCGACTTCTCCCGCACCACCTTCACGCGCACCATCAACGCCGGAGTCGCGGACGCATTGTGCAACTCCGCCGTCACATGCCACGTCGACCCCGTCTGCGTGATGTGCGTCTTCATCTCAACCTTCGCCGCTGCCAGCCCTCGAATCCCCGCATAATCCTCTTCCGCATTCCCATGCAGATAGAAATTCGTGCTCAGCACCTTATCGCCCTTCAATAGCGTAAGCCGGATGAAATGCGTCCGCGCCAACCCCGCCGGATACTGCATCTTCAACGGCGACTCCGTCGAGTCTTCCTTGCTGTCCAGGTTCGCGCTCTGCTGCCATTTCGTCTTGCCGTCGATATCGATCACTTCCGCGCGTGCCGTCAGCCCCGTCTGATCCCCGGCGTTGTAATTGACAACCTCAAGCGTATCCGCTGCCGCGTTCCACTGGATATGCAGCGGCTCGCTCGCATGCTTCGCCGCAAAATAAGCCGCATCCGTGTCGAAAAAGTAGTCATACGTCTGCCACAAAATCGACGGCCACGCTGGATGGCTCATCCAGATCAGCACCCCCGGCCGATTCTTGCTCTGCCCCTCAAACATCCCGCGATACGCGTTGTAATCCACGAACTGCGCCAGCTCCACAAACTCCGCCGCGCTCTTCGCTCCGCCAAAATCCTTCTCCACCGCCGTCTCAAACGGATTGTCCGGATAGAAATCGTGCAGCCTCCACTCCGGCCCCACCGGCCACATACCCTTCTCATCCAGGGTCCGCTGCATGATCGCCATCTCCGGCACATTCGGCGCTCCAATCTCGCTGTGGAACTTCGGCGGCGTGTGCTCAAAGTAGTAGCGCAGCGGCTCCACGCGATACGGCCCGCGTCCCTCCACCGGTCCATCCGCCGAGCTCGAAATGTAATGCGAGTTCGGCTCCAGCTCCGCCACCATGCTCCGCAGTCCATCATCCAGAAACTTCGGCGGGAACCCCTCATTGCGTCCGCAATACAAACCCACCGAAGCATGATTGCGAATCTTCAGCACGTAATCGCGTGCCCCAGCAAGAAAGAATGCATTGTTCTCCGGATTCGGCCCATCCCATGGATTCGCCAGCCAGAAATCCTGCCACACCACAATGCCGTAGCGATCGGCCGCGTCATACAGCGCCTCATCGCCCGTCTGCCCCACCCAGTTGCGCAGCATGTTGAAATGCTGATCGCGGTGGTAGCGCATCGCAATGTCATACTCGCGCTGCCGGTACCGCAGCATCGATTCCGGAAATCCCCAGTTGCCTCCGCGCGCGATGAACCGCCGCCCGTTGATCCACATCTTCAGCGCGCCGCCCTCTTCTGAATATGTGAACTGCCGGATCCCCGCCTTGAAGCTCGTCGTATCCGAAACCTTGCCGTCCGCAACAAAGCTGATCGTCACCGGATACAGATTCGGATCGCCATATCCGTTCGGCCACCACAGCTTCGGATTCGAAATCCGCAGTTGCGGATTCGTCTCCGGCGACAGCGTCACAGTCTTCGCGCCGCCCTCCAGCGTCACCGGCTGCTCCACCGTAATATCGCCGAACTTCACCCGCAGCGTGCCCGCAACGGTCTTGCCCTCCTCATTGCTCAACCGCGCCGCAATCGTCACATCCGCATGCGACGTATCGGGTAGCTGCAGAGTCGTCGTCACCAGCGGATTCTCGATCGTCACCGCGCCCGTCTGCGTCAGCATCACGTTCGACCAGATGCCCGTATTCCGTCCGCGAATCGTCGGCATCCAGTCCCATCCAATCGACGCATGATACGTCGGATTGTCCAGACCCAGCGCGCCACCATTCGGCGAGTCGCCCTCTTTGTCCTTCGTCCCGCCCGGATGCGCATTCCTCAGCACCCGCACCGCCAGCGCATTCTTCGCCCCTGGATGAAGCAGCGAAGTCACATCGAACTTCCCGCGCATGAATCCGCCATCGATCGCGCCAAGCCTCTGCCCGTTGAGATAAACCTCCGCCTTCCAGTTCACGCCATCAAAGTTCAGCCACGCATGACGCCCCACTGCCAATGCCGGCGCCGTAAATTCATCGCGATACCAGAAGTCCGCCGTGAAATAAGAATCCGAAACCACGTACTGGTTCTCGCCAAAATTTGGATCGGCAATCGCGCCATCATTCAGATAGCTGGTCAGCACCGTGCCTGGCACCGTCGCCACCATCCAGCTCGCATCCGCAAATCCCGCTTCCGACAACTGCTCGCCCGTCGCCGTCACCTGCGAAGCCCGCTCCACGCGCCATGCCCCGCGCGTCAGCGTCAGCGATCCATCATTCCCCGCAGCCACCGCCGCCTGCGCCCGCGCCACCGGCCCGCCGCGTCCATACACTTCAAGTTCGCTCAGAATGTAGTGCCCGCCCGCCTCCGCAGGTTTCGTCATCAGCACCCGCACCCAGCGCCCATGCGCCGCACTCGCCAGCCGCACATCGTCGTTCCCGTTCAGCGCCTGCAGCGTCTGCCACTTCACGCCGTCATCTGAAACCTGAATCGACCCTTCCGCAGCACGCTTCACCCACGTCAACGCCACGCGATCGAACGTGCACGGCGCACCCAGGTCGACGGACACCCATTCCTCGCCCTCGCCTGCGCTCATCCAAGCGCTTGTGAACACCTGCGGCCCCGCCACATACACACGCCGACCCTTATATGAAGGATCGACATCCGCCACGCCCCACTTCTTCACGTTCGGCGCAGAAAATGTCAGCCGGTACGAGCGATAATGCACGGCTGCCGGAAACACCACCGGTACCGTGAAGCTCGGCTCTGAATCATGACTCCCCGGAAAATCAATGCCCGTGAATCGCCCCACCTCGTTCCATGCAGCCCCGTCATCCGACCCCGCAACCACAATCGTCCATCCACCCTGTGGAGCCGCCGCGTAAATCTTCCGCAGCACCACATCCATGTGGTCGATCTCCGGCGGCTGCGCGCCCTTCACATCGAACTGCACCCACGGGTGCTCGCCCGCAACATCCACCGACGACACCACGCCCTCATCCAGAAACGCCTCGCGCTCAGCCTTCGGCAGCACCCCGCGGTCGCTCGTCGAAGTCACCACCCACAACGGCGGCGCAGTCTCCTTGATCCCGTCCGTCGCCAGTTGCGCCGTGAGGTTATAGTCGTATGCGCTCGACTGATACGCCGGCCTATGCAGCGCAAGATTGCGATACGTCGTCGCGTCTACAACCAGCGAGGGCCCGTCGTACTGCTTCGGATCGCCCGGATACACTCCCAGTCCACGCGTGTACTGCTGGGCCGAGGCAACAACCGAAGAGGCAAGAAGAAAAAGGACTGCAGTTTTCACACTCACTCCAAACTCAATCACGAAATATGTCTCGCGCCCAAAGCACTTCGAATCACCACGCTGTGAGTGACTCAAACCCGCATATTCTCCACTGCGCGCGAACGGGCCAGTCTATCGCATCACCCAACTCCCCACAGTTTTGTCATCCTGAGCGCAGCGAAGAACCCGCTTTTGACGAACCCATCCCAAACACGGATTTGTCATCCTGAGCGCAGCGAAGGATCTGTGGTTGCTGTTGCTGTTGCTTTTGCTTTCTTTCTGTACCTCCGAATTTTTCCACCAACGCATGCCTTTCCCGCCCCTCACCCGTCAGAATGAAAGCGTGGCCCTCGGGATAACAACTCAGCCCACAGCGTGGCAGGCGCGCATACTCCTATGCGCACTCCTCGCCGTGTCCCTCGCAGCGTCCGCGCAGCAAACCCCACCCACCGATTCCAACGCCCCCCTCGGCACAGCCGCCAGCGTTCACGGCGTGGTCATGAACGCCGCCAGCGGCGAGCCACTCCCGCGCGCGCTCGTGCAGATCAACGGCGGCTCCGGCCAGGCAGTCCTCACCGACGGAGACGGCCGCTTCGAGATCTCCGGCCTGCCTCAGGGCCCCAACGTTTTCATGTTGACCAAGCCTGGATTCGAAGACGCAGCCGGCGCGGAAAAAGGCCAGATCCTCCGTGACCTGCGCGGATATACGCACGACGTCTACATCACCTCGAACACTCCAGCTCTGACGTTTTCCATGCGGCCCACCAATTCGATTCGCGGCCACATTGAGCTCTCCACCGGAGACGTCGCTCTCAACATAGGCGTCACGCTCCTCCAGCGCCAGATCCACAACGGCCGTGCCTCATGGCGCAACAGCAACGGCACGCGCACCAACGCCGATGGCAACTTCCACTTTGCGCATCTCGACGACGGTGATTACGTCGTGAAGGCCGGTCCCGCGCCTGAAGCCGAACTCTCCGGCAACAACGGAGCCGTAGTCATCGACCTCGGCGCATCACCCACCGACAACTCCACGCCCAACCCAAACCGCGCCCGTCTGCGCATCAACGGTTACCCCGAAATTTACTTCCCCGATGCGCGCGAATTCTCCGGTGCCGCGCACTTTCATCTCGAAGGCGGCGAGCAATCCGACGCCGGCATTAACCTGCCGCTCGAGGCCTTCCACGCAGTCAACGCCACCGTCGTTCTCCCCGCCGAACTCCGCGCCAAAACCCCAGGCAATTTCATCAACACTGAGGTGCTCGGCCCAGAAGGTCAGCAGGTCCCGTATGGCCCCAGCCTCGAGCCCGACAGCGGCCAGCTATCCGTAAGACTGCCCGATGGCAGCTACACCATCCGCGTTTCCGCAATGCGCCCCAATTTGCATCAGCGCGGCAGCATCCGCGTCCAGGACTCGCTCGCCGGCCAGGCCGACGTCACAGTCGCCGGTCGCGACATCACGAAGCGCATTGCGGTCGGACCCATGGTCGGCGGCTCACTTCAGGTCATGGTCACCCGAACCGCGCAGGGCGGCACCTCCGGCGTCCCCGGGCACAACGGCGAAGTCTTCGTAGAAATCGCTCAGGCATCCCCGCTCAACGACGGCATGCAAAGCGTCTTCGCGCAGGGCTCCGGTCCCGGCGCCATCGAAACCGTTCCGCCCGCCCCCGGCAAGTACTGGGTCCACACCATCATCGCCGACTCGTCTCTCTGCGAAGACTCCTTCACCGCCGGCAGTTCCAATCTCGGCCGCGAGCCGCTCGTCGTAGGACAGGGCGGCGCAACCGCTCCCCTCACGCTGAACCTGCGCGACAACTGCGGCAACCTCAAAGTCAGCCTCCCTTCCACCGCCGCCGGACTTACCGCAGGCGAGGAGCCGAGCTACACCATCTACCTCGTCCCCGACTTCGACACCACCGCCGACGCCGCAAGCCAAACCCTCCGCGCCTCCACGAATTCCTCATTCACTTTCACCAGCCTCACTCCCGGCAGCTATCACGTCTACGCGTTCGCGGCTCCCGTAAACCTCGAATACCGCAATCGCGACGTGCTCGCCCAGTACCACGGCCAGCCCGTCACTGTGGCGCCCGGCGCAAACACTGACCTCGTCCTGGAGGTCCCCGCCCAGTGAGACTCCCCCTCGTCGCTGCCGTTCTCCTCTGCGCCGTCACCCCGCTCGCGCAGACCCTTCCTGCTCAAACCCAGCCCGCGGGCTACCGCATCGCCGGTCGTGTCGTCGACTCCATCACCAACGACCCCGTTCCGCGCGCCATCGTCAGCGTCCTCACCTCTGAGGACTACAAGGTCGAAGCCAGCACCATCACAGACGCCGAAGGCAACTTCTCCTTCACCGGCCTCTCCGCCGGCAAATACCCCCTCAGCGCCGCCCGCCGCGGCTACCGCACGTCCTTCTTCGATGAGCACGATAACTTCAACTCCGCCATCGTCACCGGCGATGGACAGGACACCGCCAATCTCCTCTTCCGCCTTCCCCCTGCCGCCGTGCTCCGCGGAGTCGTCACCGGCGACAGCGGCGATCCCGTCGAGTCCGCGCAGGTCATGCTCTTCAAGCGCGCCGTCGCCGGCGAAAACAATGGCCACGTCCAGCAGATCGCCGGCACGCAGACCGACGACACCGGTGCATACGAATTCAGCGACCTCTCCGCAGGTGAGTACTACATTGCTGTGAAAGGCGAGCCTTGGTTCGCGCAGCACCCCAGCCGCTTCCGCGCCGGCGCGCAAAACCAATCATCGCAAGATCAATCAGCGCTCGACGTCGCCTACCCCATCACCTACTACGACTCAACCATCGACGAGAACGCCTCCACTCCCATCACCCTCGAATGGGGCAACCGCGTCCAGGCTGACATTAACCTCCACACCGTGCCCGCCGTCCGCTTCACGGTCCCGCTCACCGGCTGGCCGCGTGGCCGTCCCCGTCTCGCGCTCCACCAGAAAGTCTTCGGAAACACCATCGGCTCGCAGATCAGCGAAATCGCCGAAGGCCCCGCCACCGGTACCTGGGACATTGGCGGTATGGCCCCGGGCGCCTATGAAGTAGAACTTGGCGATCCGCCGCGCCGCCTCAACGTGAACGCCACCTCTGAAGTCGACCTCGATCCCAGCGCCGGTGCGCCCATGCTCGCGCTTTCCGGCACCGTGGTCATGGCCGGCGGTGGCCCCCCTCCTGATGACATAGCCCTCGTCCTCGCGTCTGAGGAAGGTGATCCTCCCGCGCAGGCAACTGCCAACAAAGGCCGATTCGAAATGAACGCCGTCCCTCCCGGCACCTGGAACCTTGCCGCCGGCAGCTCCCGGCAGACGCTCTCCGTCGTGGCCACGTCGATCGGCGGCGTCGTCACTGCGGGCAACAAAATCGTCGTGCGCGATCGCCCCGTGCAGGTCACCGTAACGCTCAGCAGCGCGCAAACGCGCGTTCAGGGCATCGCAAAGAAAAACGGCAAAGGCCTCTCCGGAGCCATGATCGTCCTCGTCCCCGCCGCGCGCACCGCCTACCCGGCGCTAGTCCGGCGCGATCAGTCCGACTCCGACGGCAGCTTCTCGCTCAACGATGTCCCCGCCGGCCAATACACCGTCGTGGCCATTGAAGACGGATGGAAGCTCGACTGGCAGCATCGCGCAGTCATCGAGCCCTATCTGCGCGGCGGAGCGCCCGTCACCGTTGGTGCGCAAGCGCCACCTGTCGTCCCCCTCAGCCAGCCCGTTCAGGCGGTCGCCGCCCCGTGACAAAGCCCGCCCAGGCTCTTCGTGGAAGCAGGTGTCAGAAGGTAGTCTATGAACGTACCGATTCACAACAGGGCCCTCGAGCGGTTCCATTCCACCGCTGGGGACCCGAACGCACGGCGCGGGCCGCACGCGAACCGAAAGCATGTTCGCGGTTTATTGAGGAGATTTACACATTGATGAGGAAGTGGCTTTTTTCAATACTGGCGGTTCCGGCCGTCCTTATGCCTCTGGCCGTGGCCGCACAGGTGGCCCCCGATCGCCCCGCGCGCCCCACGTCCGATGAGCCCAAAAACGTGGTCTACGCCGGCATGAGCTACACCAGCATCAACCAGGTCAATCAGTCGCGCTACGGCCTCGTCGGCGCCAACATTGAATACACCCGCAACTTCGGCCGCTGGTTCGGAGCCGTAGCCGACGGTGCTTACTACTTCGGCTCATTCCAGTCCGGCAACCCCGGCGATCCCACTGTCTACCACATCATGGGCGGCGCGGAACTGCACGCGCCCATCTTCGAAAACTGGAACCTGTTCGCCCGCGCGCTCCTCGGCGTCGCGCACACGGGCGGTGAAAACATGTCCCCCGACCTCTCCTTTGCCGGCGGCCCGGGCGTTGGCCTCGAGCACATCTTCAAAAACAAGCATTGGGGCGTCCGCGCCTCGGGCGACTACATCGGCGCGTCCTTCTCGCTGCGCAACAACACCCCGCAGCAGAGCAACTCGCCGCACCGCACCTTCAACGGCCGCGGCGGCATCGGCGTCGAATACCGCTTCTAACCTGATCCGCGGCTGAGCCACCACCGCTCCGTGCAAACCTTCCGTGCCCCATCCTTTCGCGTCCTTTTGTGAAAGGGTGGGAAAGCCGCGAACCTCCATGCAGGCACGGATGGCGCCGCAGGCGCAGTCAGGTGCTTGCCCACCCCACCCCAAAATCGTTAAAGTGTGACCCACACGGTACTCTCGCAAGCGCGCTGTCCTGAATTCGCGCACGGAGTCTTCTTTCCCTACAAAAAAGGACGCATATATGTCTTCCACTCCCGCTGCTGGCCTGCAGAATCTTGATTCCACGCTTCGCGAAGACCGCATCTTTCCTCCTCCCGCCGAGTTCAGCGCCCACGCCCACATCAAGTCCATCGAAGAGTACGAAACCCTCTACAAGCAATCCATCGAAGATCCTGAAACCTTCTGGGCCGGCGCCGCCAAAGAACTCCACTGGTTCAAGCAGTGGGACAAAGTCCTCGAGTGGGATCTGCCCTGGGCCAAGTGGTTCGTCGGAGGCCAGTTCAACATCTCCTACAACTGCGTCGACCGCCACGCTCTCGGCGCCCGCGCCAACAAGACCGCCATCCTCTGGGAAGGAGAGCCCGGCGAAGTCCGCCGCCTCACCTACGCTGAACTCCACACCGAGGTCCAGCGCTTCGCCAACGCCCTCAAGGTCATGGGGATCCACAAGGGCGATCGCGTCGCCGTTTACATGGGCATGACCCCAGAGCTCGCCATCGCGCTGCTCGCCTGCGCCCGCATCGGCGCCGTGCACTCCGTCATCTTCGGGGGATTCGCCGCCAACGCCATCGCCGATCGCGTCAACGACTGCTCCTGCGTCGCCATCATCACCCAGGACACCAGCTACCGCCGCGGCACCGAGATTCAGCTCAAGCGCACCGTCGACGAAGCCATGCCCGCCTGCCCCACCGTCAAAAACGTCATCGTCTACAAGCGCACCGGCTCGCCCGTCCATATGGTCACCGGTCGCGACTGGTGGTGGCACGATCTCGTCGCCAATGCCCCCACTGAGTGCCCCGCCGAGCCCCTCGACTCCGAGCATCCCCTCTACGTCCTCTACACCTCCGGCTCCACCGGCAAGCCCAAAGGCCTCCTCCACACCACCGGCGGCTACGCGGTCCAGACCTACCTCACCTCCAAGTACGTCTTCGATCTCCAGGAAAATGACGTCTACTGGTGCACCGCCGATATCGGCTGGGTCACCGGCCATTCCTACGTCGTCTACGGCCCCCTCCAGAACGGCGCAACCGTCCTCATGTACGAGGGCGCGCCCAACTTCCCTGACTTCTCGCGCTTCTGGAAAATCATCGACGACCACAAGGTCACCATCTTCTACACCGCCCCCACCGCCATCCGCGCCTTCATCAAGTGGGGCCACCAGTTCATCGACAACTACAAGCTCGACTCCCTTCGCCTCCTCGGCACCGTCGGCGAGCCCATCAACCCTGAAGCCTGGATGTGGTACCGCGAGAAGATCGGCCACAACCGCTGCCCCATCGTCGACACCTGGTGGCAGACCGAAACCGGCGCCATGATGATCACGCCCATCCCCGGCGCCATCCCCACCAAGCCGGGCTCGGCCACCCGCCCCTTCTTCGGAATCCAGGCGGAAGTCGTCACCCGGCCCGACGCAGACGGCAACTTCCATGAGGTTCCCAAGGGCTCCGGTGGCCTGCTCGTCATCCGCAAGCCCTGGCCCTCCATGGCCCGTACCATCTACGGCGACCCCGAGCGCTACAAGAAGACCTACTGGTCCGATGTCCCCGGCTGCTACTTCACCGGCGACGGCGCGCGCCAGGACGCCGACGGCTGCTTCTGGCTCATGGGCCGCGTCGACGACGTCATCAACGTCTCCGGCCACCGTCTCGGCACTATGGAAGTCGAGTCCGCCCTCGTCGCCCATCCCAAGGTCGCCGAAGCCGCCGTCGTCGGCCGCCCCGACGACCTCAAGGGCCAGGCCATCGCCGCCTTCGTCACTCTCGAAAGCGGCAACCCGCCGTCGGACGCCCTCAAGGACGAGCTGAAAAAGTGGGTCGCCAAAGAAATCGGCGCCCTCGCCCGCCCAGACGACATTCGCTTTACGGAAGCCTTACCCAAAACCCGCAGCGGCAAGATCATGCGCCGCCTCCTCCGCGAGCTGGCCACCCACGGCGAAATCAAAGGCGACACCACCACCCTCGAAGACTTCACCGTAATCGCCAAACTCCGCGAAGCCGAAGAAGGCTGAGAGCTTTCCTTTTCGACCGCTAGTTCCACCACGGAGATGGGTGCCCCAGGTCCCCGGTTTTGGGACTTGGGAAACCACGAACCCAACCCAGCCGCCAGAGCGTTCCTGCGCGAAAAAGGTGGGAGACTACGAACCCCGCCCAGCCTCGGCGGCGAAGCCGCAGTTGGCCGCACCGCAGGTGCCCGCGTAACCTTGTTGCTTGAATTCCGTCAAGGGTATCGATGGTCTCTTCCCCCGCACTTGATCGATCCAGCGTCTTCCTGCGTCTTCTCCTGCCCCTCGCCTTCTCCGCGCTCCTCGCTGGCTGCAGCAACCTCCAGCTTGCCGCCCCCGGATCCGGCCCTCAGCCTCCTTCAGGCCCACCACCTAATCCCGGAGGCAACGGAACTGTCACCATCACGCCGCAGGTTGCTGCCATCGCTCCCGGTCAGACCGTCCGCTTCTCCGCCAGCGCCACCAACGGCGGAGCCATCCAGTGGTCCGTCTCCGGCGGCGGCGCAATCGACCAGTCCGGCAACTACACCGCACCCCCCTCCATCGTCCAGAGCGAAAACGTCACCGTCACCGCCGCCCTCAGTTCCAATCCCGCCCAGGACTACGCCACCGCCGTGGTGTCCGTCATCCAGCCCGGCACCATCGCCTGCCCTGACACCACTGGCAATCCCCAGGTCGCCCAGTACACGGTCTACCTGCCCGCTCCCGGCAATGTTCAGGTTGATTTCGGCCCCACCTCGGGCTATGGCCGCAACACCTGGCGGCGTCCCACCCCCTCCGCCAATGGTGGACAGGTCCAGCTCTGGGTGGCCGGCATGCTCGGCAACACCCGCTATCACATACGCGGCACCGCCTTCCTCAGCAACGGAGCCGTATTCACGGATGCCGACCAGACCTGCACCACCGGCACTCCGCCGCCCACCTCTCCCGTCCAGGTCACCGCTTCCGGCACTCCCCAGCCGGGCATCGAGCTCTGGAACACGGTCTTGCCGATGACCGACTCCCAGGCCTTCGCCACCGATCTCAGCGGCAATGTCATCTGGACCTACGCCTACAAGCACAGCCCCAGCGACATCCTCCAGGGCGTCCAGCTGTTGCCCAACGGCAACCTGCTCATGCTCATCTCATTCCTCTCGTCCACCAATCCCCACAACGAGAGCAGCCTCATTAACGAGGTCCGCGAGGTCGACCTCGCCGGCAACACCATCCGTTCCGTCAAAGTGGCAGACCTCAACACCAAACTCGCCGCGTCCACATCCCTTCACGACGCCGGCGGCGCGCCCTACAACTTCAGAGGCTTCCATCATGACGTGGTTCCGCTTCCCAACGGTCACCTGGTCATCCTCGCCGATTACGCAAAAGTCTTCAGCAATCTCCCCGGCGCTTCCGGTCCCACCGCGGTTCTAGGCGACGCCATCGTCGACGTCGACCCCGACGGCAACCCTGACTGGGTCTGGAGCTCCTTCGATCACCTCGACATCAATCGCCACCCCATGAACTTCCCCGACTGGACGCATTCCAACAACATGCTCTACTCGGCCGACGACCATAACCTGCTGCTCTCCATGCGCCACCAGAACTGGATCATCAAAATCGAATTCCTCGACGGCCTCGGCTCCGGAAAAGTCCTCTGGCATCTCGGCAAAGACGGCGACTTCAAGCTCATCAACGGCACTGATCCCACTGACTGGTTCTACGCCCAGCACGGCATGAACTACGCCAGCTCCAACACCACCGGCGTCTTCCGACTCGTCCTCATGGACAACGGCAACGACCGCTTCTATCCCTCCGGACAGGTCCTCTGTAATCCCCTTGCCGGAACCCCGCCCCCCACCTGCTATTCCACCATTCCAGTGATCGATGTCGACGAGCGCGCCATGACCGCAACCCTCGTCCATCACTATCAGCCCGGTCCTGCCGACTTCAGCTACTTCGGAGGCAACGCCGAGCTCCTTGCCAACGGCGACTTCGAAGCCGCCTTCGCCTCCACCCACAACGGCGGCATCGTGCAGGAGCTCGATCCCAACTCGCTCAATGTAATCTGGCAGGCCGCAACCCCCGGCGCATCGCAGTACCACGTCAATCGCTGGGCCAGCCTCTATCCCGGCGTCCAGTGGTGACTTCGAGCAACCCAGCCGCCTGATCGTTCCAGCACGAAAAAGAGTGCCCCATGTCTTCGCCTTTCGAGACCTGGGAAACTGCGAACCCCAACCCAGCCTCGGCGCGAAGCCGCGCTTGGCCGCACGCGGGTTCTATTCGGAAAATGACGCGCCTCGCGCGCAGCCCACGCATCTCCTATTCCAGTAGAAGTAATGACTCGGAGCGGCTAATTGAGGCCGCACATCGCAACGTGCGTTTGCGAAACGATCCTTTCCCCCACACGCAAGGAGACACCTTTGGATTCCAATAACATGTTCTCGCGCCGCCAACTTCTCGAACTCGCAGGGTTCTCTGCTGGAGCCACCCTCCTGGGCCACGCGCTGCCTCACACCGCAAACGCCAATTCCACTGCGTCTGTTGCATCCTTCGGCCCCATCAAGCAGATCGACGCGGGCTTGCTCAGCATCGGCTACGCGGAACAGGGCCCGAGCGACGGAGTCCCAGTGATCCTGTTGCACGGCTGGCCCTATGACATCTACAGCTTCGTCGATGTCGCACCGATTCTGGCATCCCGTGGATACCGCGTCTTTGTCCCCTTCCTGCGCGGATACGGCAGCACGCGTTTCCTCTCGGACCAGACAATGCGCAACGGCCAGCCGTCGGCTCTTGCTCTCGACACCGTCGCCTTCATGGACGCTCTCAAGCTGGACAAAGCCATCCTCGCGGGCTTCGATTGGGGCGCCCGCACCGCCGACATCGTTGCCGCTCTCTGGCCTCAGAGAACCAAAGCCCTGGTCTCCGTGAGCGGCTACCTCATTGGCAGCCAGGAAGCCGGCAAGGCCCCTCTGCCTCCCAGCGCCGAGCTGCAATGGTGGTATCAGTTCTACTTCGCCACAGATCGCGGCCGTGCCGGATACGACAAATATCGCCGCGATTTCGCCAGGCTCATCTGGCAGCTCGCCTCGCCGAAATGGAACTTCGATGACGCAACCTTCGCGCGAAGCGCAGCCGCCTTCGACAATCCCGATCACGTTGCCATCGTCGTCCACAATTACCGCTGGCGGCTAGGCCTCGCGGAAGGGGAGCCGAAGTACGACGCCTACGAGAAGCAGCTGGCGCAAGCCCCGCAGATCACCGTGCCGACCATCACCATCGAAGGCGATGCCAACGGTGCTCCCCATCCCGCTCCTGCTTCCTACGCAAAACGGTTCTCGGGCAAGTACGAACACCGCAACATCACCGGCGGCATCGGACACAACCTTCCCCAGGAAGCCCCGCAGGCCTTCGCCCAGGCAGTCATCGACGCCGACAAACTCTAACGCTGAGTTCCCCCGGTCTCTCGCATTTGGGAGTCCGGGTGGAATGCCAGCCCGGTCCTGAGCCCTGCAAACAAGCTCGTTCCCTTACAGAAGTGTCATCCCGAAAGGTCGCGCGTCTTCTCAGCGGGCTGAGGGATCCGCAGTTGCTCTTCGCGTTACTTCAGTTTGGCGGTGACTCGCGAACAGCATCGTTCGGAACTAATTTGGAGTTGTTGCTGTCGGATCTGGAACCAGAATGGCGAGCGTGTTCGACGTGACGGTTACGCTTTGACCAGGGTGGTCGGGGTCAGTTTCCCGCGCAATCGTGATTTCGTATTTGCCAGGTTTAGACATGTCGTAACGTCCGCCGACCAAAAGATAGTCATACGATGTGTAGCCCGGCGGGATTTTGCCAGGAAGGTCGAGCTTGCAATATGCACGCCTCATCTCGGCTTCACGCTGACGCCGGTCTGCCCCGTTGCGTTCCTCGATCGGGACACCGTTGTATACAACCTTGGCTGTGTACAGACCCCGGAGCACAGCGCACCCGTCGGAGTGACGTGGTTCCTTCGATATGTTTGTCAGGCCGATTTCTATCCTGTACATACCAGGGCCACGCCAATCATGTCGATAATCGGAGATTCTCAGGGAGAACCATGGCGATCCTGGCGATCCCTTGTCCCTTTTCTGAGCAAGAATGCACGCACTCGCACATAGCATTACAACAACAAGCACCGAAGACTTCTTGACTAGACATCGCATGTAAACCTATAGACACTGAACGCCGATAAAGTGTTCCAGCGAAGTCGGTTTCTGAATTCTGATCGGCTCGAAATTAGCCAAACTTGAATTCTGGGCCTATTGTCGCCCATTCGGAAGTTAGGCATCTCATCCCGCCGAACGTGCCCGTGCCAAATCGTTGTCAAGCCCCCTTCCTGTGGAAAACAGGCCTAACCCGATGAATCTACTCACTCCAAAATGTGGAAAACTAATTGCCGATTACTGTTCCAATTTGCTAGCCTATTAATAGGAGCAAAAACAGTGCCCGCCGGACACCAATCCGGCGGGCATTTTCTTTTGCCCAAAAATCCGCTTTCAAAGGAAATTCCTATGTCTTCACCCGACGAGATCACCGTCAACTCCGCCGTCCAGCGCTGCGTCAACGCCTGGCGCGAAGCCCTCACTCGCAAAAACTGCAAGGACCCTATCGACCCCGGTGTCTGGGAGCGCGACTACGCCGGCAAAGCCTACCGCAAGGCCCTCCCGTGGCTCTCCACCCCTGACAACGTCGACGCCTTCATAGCCTGCGTCGCCCAGGGACTCGCCATCGGCGCCATCGACCCCTCTCACGCTACCAAATTGCTCTATGCCGCCCAGGTCGCCATCACCTCCCGCCGCGCCCGCCTCCAAGCCGACAAAGAAGCCCGCGCCCAAAAGGCCGAACACGCGAAGAAGGTGGCGAGTACCCCCACCCCCTCCCCGCTGAGTACCAATGGCATCCCGGGCAGGAAGGTCGGCGAAGCCGCAGTGGCCGCACCGCAGGTGCCGGCGCCCTCTAGCGCAATCAACAACTTACAACCGCAAAAGCCCAAACCAGCACCGAAGGCGCCCTCCTCAAAGGATGACTTGACCAGCCACGTCCAAGTCATGCTCGAGCGGATCCTCGCGGGCAAACCAATCGATCAGGTGCCCCTCACTCCCTGGAAGAAGACACCCCTTCCCCCCCAGGCACACACCCGCTGACTCGCTGGCTCGCTCGCGCGCAGCGCGCTGACTTGCTGCACTTGTAAGAAGAAAGAGACGTACCCCCCACCCCCCGGTGAGGCAAGAACCGCGCCGCAGGCGCAGTTTGGCCGCGCCGCCGGTGCCGCCAGCTCGCGAAAAGAGGACCATCACCCAGCCCATGAATCGCCGCTTCACCCCACGCCCAAACGCACGACAGGAAATCCCTGCCCAAATCCCCATTCCCCTCCCATGCAAGAATGGCGCCGCAGGTGCCTGCCCAAAGACGAGCCGGACCACCTGATCACCTGACCACCGGCCCCATTCACACCCTCGCACCGCCCTCCCGATCACCCCCCTGCTCAGCGGCATCCTCCTCGTCAAGTACTCCATAGCCACACCTGACCCCCCCCACCCTCCTCGTATACCCACTTCCTCTTCAAGCAGCGATCGATTCAACGCGCAGCCGACGCGATCTGTGCGCACGAGGCAGAGTGGGTAGCCCGCGCCGGGAAGTGCAACCGGGCATTTGTGGCGGGCCTCCAATGACCATGGAGAAAGCGATCTCCACCCTGCGGCGGTGGTTCGATCCTCAGATGGGCGCGCGCAATGGCTTTGCGGCGCGCTGGATCTGGGTGCGGGCGCTGGCGCTGATTTACTTCTCCGCATTCTTCTCGCTGCTGTTCCAAATCAAAGGATTGATCGGGCCGGAGGGGATTGAGCCGGCGGGCGTGTATCTGCGCGCGATTGCGCAGTACTACGGGCGCACGGCGTGGTGGCATGCGCCGACGCTGTTCTGGTTCTCGTCGAGCTCGGCGGCCGTGATGACGGTGACGTGGCTCGGGATTGCCGCGTCGTTGCTGGCGTTCTGCAACGTGTGGCCGCGCGCGAATCTCTTCGTGTGCTGGATCTGCTTTCTGTCCTTTGTGACTTCGGCCGGGGATTTCTCGAGTTATCAGTCGGACGGCATGCTGCTGGAGGCGGGATTCATCTCGCTGTTTTTTGCGCCGCCGGGGTTGTGGCCGGGGCTCGCGGCGGAGCGGCCGTCGTCGCAGATCAGCTTGTGGCTGCTGCGCTGGGAGTGGTTCCGGATCTATTTCGAGTCGGGGATTGTGAAGGAGCTGAGCGGCGATCCGCAGTGGCGCAACTTCACCGCGATGGATGAGTACTACCAGAACAGCCCGCTGCCCACATGGATCGGTTGGTATGTGCAGCACTTGCCGCACTGGTTTCATGCGGCAAGCGTGGTGGGCACTCTGTTGCTGGAGTTTGTGCTGGTGTGGATGCTGTTCTTTCCGCGGCGGGTGCGGTTGATCTGCTTTTTGATTGTGACGCCGTGGGAGATCGGAGTGATTCTCACGGGGAATTATGCGTTCCTGAATTACATCGTGCTGGCGCTTGGGTTTCTGCTGCTGGATGACGTTTACCTGAGACGAGTTTTGCCGGTTCGCTTCAGGGATTTGTGGTGGAGAGAGAGTTCTCCCGCCCAAGCAGACCTTAGACGGGGCACACGCGTTCGGCAGGGATTGCATGCGGCGGGAGTGGTGCTATCGGGGGTCGTCCTGCTGTGGATTGGATATGCTACGACGGCGGAGATGCTGGGCATGATCGGCGTGAGCGTGTTGCCGATGAAGCCGGTTACGCTGCTCGAGCCATTCCGCATCGCGAATCAATATGGGCTGTTTGCGGTGATGACGCGCGGCCGGTACGAGATTGAGTTTCAGGGGTCGGAGGATGGTGAGAACTGGCAGCCGTATCTGTTTACGCACAAACCGCAGCTCTTGAATGAGGCTCCGCGGATTTATGCGCCCTATCAGCCGCGGTTCGACTGGAATTTGTGGTTCGCATCGCTCGGCAACTGGCAGCAGAACGAGTTCGTGCCCTCCACCGAAGAGAAGCTTTTAATGAACGATCGCGACGTGGTGGGGCTGTTTCGCAGCGATCCGTTTAATGGCAAGGCTCCGCGATTTGTGCGTGCGGTGCTGTGGCAGTACTGGTTTACGAGCATCGAAGAGAAGCGAAAGACGGGCAACTGGTGGCGGCGCACGATGCTGGGGCTGTATGCTCCGGCTATCGAGCGCACGCCGGATGGGCAGTTCGAGATTTCGGCGCCTCCGGATGCGTTGCCGCGGCACGACTAGACCCGCCTGGGAGAGATGATGCGAGCCAATGTGATTGGTGCGGGACCGAACGGGTTGTCGGCAGCGGTGGTGCTCGCCGCAGCGGGGCTGCAGGTGGAGGTGTTCGAGGCGGAGCAGCAGCCGGGCGGCGCGGCGCGCACCATGGAGCTGACGCTGCCGGGCTTCAGGAATGACTTTGGTTCGGCGGTGTATCCGCTGGGCGTGGGCTCGCCTTTTTTCAATACCTTGCCGGCGGCAGAACTGGGGCTCGAATGGGTGCATGGCGAGGCTTGCGTCGCGCATCCGCTGGATGATGGCTCCGCGGTGTTTCTTGAGGACACGCTCGAGGCGCAGGAGTGGGAGCTGGGCGCCGATGGGAAGGCATGGGTTGATCTGATGCGGCCCGCGGCGGAGCGGTGGTGGGATTTCGCAGAAGACGTGTTGCGGCCGCCGCTGCATGTGCCGAAGCACCCGTTTTTGATGGCGCGGTTTGGATTGCATGCGGTGCAGTCAGCGGATGCGCTGGCAGGGCGATTCAAGACGGATCGCGCGAAGGCGCTGCTGGGCGGAATAGTAGGGCACTCGCTGCTGTCGTTCGATCAGTTGATGAGCGCCGCAGTAGGGATGATGTTTGGAGCGAGCGCGCCGGCGGTTGGGTGGCCGGTGGCGAAGGGCGGAGCGCAGGCGATTCCGAATGCATTGATCCGGAGGCTGGAGCAACTGGGCGGAGTGGTGCATACCGGCAGACGCATTGATTCGCTTGACGAGATTGATACGCGGGATGCGGTGACGATGTGCGATGTGACGGCGCATCAGTTGCTGAAGATCGCAGGGCCGCGGCTGAGTCCAATTTATCGGCGCACGCTGGAGCGATTTGAGTACGGGCCGGGGGCGTTCAAGATTGACTATGCGCTGTCAGAGCCGATTCCGTGGAAGGCCGCTGATTGCCGGCGAGCGATGACGGTGCACCTGGGAGGCACGTATGCGGAGATTGCGCATTCCGAGTACGAAGTGTGGAAGGGACGGATTGCGGAGCGGCCCTATGTGCTGCTGACCCAGCCCTCGCTGTACGACGAGACGCGCGCGCCTGCCGGCAAGCACACCGCGTGGGCGTATTGCCACGTGCCGAATGGGTCGAAGGTCGATCGCACCCAGGCAATGGAAGATCAGATTGAGCGGTTTGCACCGGGGTTCCGCGATTGCGTGCTGGCGCGGCGGGTGTCAGGGCCTGCGGAACTCGAGAGCATGGACGCGAACCTGAGCGGCGGCGACATTAATGCGGGGGCGTTCCACATGAAGCAGGTGCTGTTCCGGCCGGGGATTCGCATGTATCGCACGGGAACGAAGGGATTGTATCTGTGTTCCGCGTCGACTCCGCCGGGCGGCGGAGTCCACGGCATGTGCGGGTATAACGCCGCGCAGGCAGCGCTACGCGATCTGCGCCTCTAGCTTTGCAGGTGCGGGCTGCTCGGTAAGCAGGCGCATGACGTGATTCACAATCATCAGGTCTTCAGCCGGCGGGATCACTCGCACGGTCACGAGCGAGTCTTCCGCGGAGATGGTAGCTTCGCCGCGGACGTTGTTGTGTGCTGCATCGAGCTTGATGCCGAGCGCTTCGAGGCCGGTGCAGATCTCGGCGCGGGAGGCGATGTCGTTCTCACCAATGCCTCCGGTGAAAACGAGCATGTCGAGGCCGCCGAGTTCAGCGACGAAGCCGCCGATCCATTTCTGCAGCGTCCACACGAACTTGTCGACAGCGAGGCGCGCCTTGGCGTTGCCGTCTTTGATGGCGTCACGCAGGTCGCGCATGTCGTTGGAGAGTTCGCTCACGCCGAGCAGGCCGGACTTCTTGCTGACCAGCGTCTCGAGCTTGTCGGCGGCTTGCTTGGCGCTCACGCCGGTTTCAGCAATCTTGTTGAGCATGAAGAGAACCACGCCGGGATCGATGTCGCCCGTGCGCGTGCCGCTGATGATGCCGCCTGTGGGGGTGAGGCCCATCGATGTATCGACGCATTTTCCGTCGCGGATGGCGGTGATGGATGCGCCGTTGCCGAGGTGGGCGACGATGAGCTTCTGAGGCACGTCGGGCTGGAGCTGATGGATGATCGATTCGTAGGAGATGCCGTGATAGCCGTAGCGGCGCACGCCCATCGCGACGAACTCGGCGGGGATGGGCATGGCTTTCACGAGCTCGGACATAGTGCGGTGAAAGTAGGTGTCGAGCACGGCGAAGTTGGGCACGCCGGGGAAGAGCTTGAGCGCCTGCCGCATGATGTAGACGGCGATCGGCGTGTGCAGAGGCGCGAGTGCGGCGTAGCTCTCGATCTCGTCGACGAGTTCGGGAGTGATGATCTGGTTCTCACTGATGCCGGGGCCGCCGCAGACGGTGCGGTGGCCGATGGCTGCGGGGGCAGGGAACTTGCCGGAGTGAAGCGCGTCAGAGACGAGCGAGAATGCAACGGCGCGATTGGGCAGCGAGGGCGTTTCGTCGACGATCTTTTTGCCGTCGCGGTCTTTCATCCAGAACTTGCCGAGGTCGGTGCCGATGCCATCGACTGCGCCCTCGAAGAGCTTGTCGCGCTGACCGTCGCCTGCGTCGTAGATGCAGAACTTGATGGAGGATGAGCCGCTGTTCAGGACGAGAACGGGAAAAGACGCCATGGATAAATGCCTCGCGCTTCAAAGGATGGATTGGGCCGTCAGGGCTTGACCACTGTTCAGGCTAACAGCGGGTGAGTCAAACGCGAGTGACTGTGGTCACGGGAGGTTGAAGCTGGGCGATCGGGTTCTTCGAGCCCGTCAGCGCTCGAAGTAGCGCTTCAGCTTGAGGATACGGGACTCGAAGCCGTACCAGAGGATTGTGGCTACGGCGGTGCATACCGCGAGGCGGAACGCGACAACCGCGAGGTCGCCGAGGGTGCCATAGGCGTCCATGCGCGCATCGAACCAGCCGTAGTAGATGAAGACCATGATGTGCGTCATGTACATGCCGTAGCTGATACGGCCGTAGAAGGGAAGTGGTCCTCGCCTCAGAAGGGCATTGACCGGGTTGCGAAAGCCCGTAGCCGCAATGGACGAGAGAACTGCGCCGCCGAATCCGCAGGTGAGAGCAGAGTCGAGGAAAGCGGTTCCGCCGGCGACGGTTCCGGCGAGCGTGAAGCCGATGACGATTGCGCAGAGCCCGAGGATGAGCCAGGTACGGCGGCCCCACGCAACTGTGTAGAGGCCGAGCGCGAGCAGGCTGCCCATGGCGATGCCGTCGAGATGCGTGAGGGTGTGGGTCTTGGTGATCCACACGAAGTGGGTTGTGCGGAAGAGCGGCGACGCGATGAGCGCGGTGGCCAACGCGCCGGCGAGCATCCACGGCTTGCGCAGGACGCGAACAAGCGGCGCCCAGAGCAGGTAGTACTGCTCTTCGATCGCGAGTGACCAGGTGGGGCCGAGTCCGGCGGGCAGATCGAGATGAAACAGGTTCTGAATGAAGAGCAGGTAAGCCCACCACGGTGCGGTGCGGATGGCCTGCGCAACCGGCATGCCCACGAACCAGTCGGCTTTGAGATAGCAGACGGCGAGGGCGAGCAGATACACGGGCCAGATGCGCAGGGCGCGGCGGGCATAAAAATTGCGGAAGTAGTGCGGCTTCTCGCGTGATTCAAGCAGGATTGAAGTGATCAGGAATCCGGAGAGGACGAAAAAGAGGTTGACGCCCGTCCAGCCCCAGAGCGAGGCCGAATAAAACGGCGTGCGCTGAAAGCGCGGATGCGAATGGTAGAGGACGACGAGGAGCACGGCAATGCCGCGCAGTCCCTGGAGTTCAGGGATGTAAGAGGGGAGCCAGGTGGGACGCGCAGGTCTGCTGGGCGTAGGTGTTCCTACTAGATCGTCGTGTAATGAGGGCGCGGGCTCACGGTCCAGGCCCTCACGCTGTTCGCCCGTTGTCACCCTGCTGCCAGCTGCTTGGCGCGTTCCGTGGCGCGCATCACAGCTTTGATCAGCGTGACGCGGAGGCCGCCTTCTTCGAGTTCGAGGATGCCATCGATGGTACAGCCGGCAGGCGTGGTGACGGCGTCTTTGAGCAGGGCAGGATGATAGCCGGTTTCGAGCACCATTTTGCCCGCGCCGAAGACGGTTTGCGCGGCGAGTTGCGTGGCGGTGTCGCGGGGCAGGCCGACCTTTACGCCGGCTTCGGCCAACGCCTCGATGATGATGTAGATGTATGCGGGGCCAGAGGCGGAGAGGCCGGTGACCGCATCCATGTGCTTCTCGTCGACGACGACGGTGCGGCCGACGGTTTCGAAGATGCGCTGCGCGAGCTCCATCTGCTCAGGCTTGACGAAGCGGCCGCGGCACAGGCCTGCTGCGCCTGCTCCCAGGGCGGACGGCGTATTGGGCATGGCGCGGATTACGGCGATCTCCATGCCCGCGGCGTCTTCAATGGCGCGCGTTTTCACGCTGGCGGCGAAGGAGACGAGCGTCTTGGCGGGCGTGAGCGCGGGCTTGATCTGCTCGATCAGATCGGGCACCTGGAAGGGCTTGACGCCGAGCAGGATCAGGTCGGCTTTGCGCACGGCTTCGACGTTGTCGGTGCTCACGTCGACGCCCCACTGGGTGCTGAGCGCGAGTGCGCGCTCGGCGTGGCCGACGGTGGCGAAGATCTGCTCGGGCGCAAAGAGGTTCTGCTTCAGGAACGCCTGCAGAAGGATTCCGCCCATCTTTCCGGCGCCGAGCACGGCGACGGTTACGTTGGGGATTTGCGCGGGGACTTGAGCGGCCTCAACGGCGATGTCAGCCATTTGTTTCCTTGTCTCGCTTGATGATGGTGCTGAAAACAGGATACGCGCTGGACGCAGCCAACGGCCACCAGCGGGTTTCTCGAACGCGTCGGCGGGTCTATTTCTGCGTGGCGATCCAGGCTTCAATTTTAGTGACGAGCATGTCCATGGGCATGGCGCCTGAATCGACAACCTGATCGTGGAAGGCGCGGATATCGAACTTGCTGCCGAGCTCGGCCTTCGCCTTGTCGCGCAACTCGAGGATGGTCATCTGGCCGATTTTGTAGGCCAGCGCCTGACCGGGCCATGCGATGTAGCGATCGACCTCGGACTGCACTGTGGGCTCGTCGAGCGAGGAATGCGCGTGGAAGTAGTCGACCATCTCCTGGCGCGTCCAGTGTTGCGAATGCACGCCGGTGTCGACCACGAGACGGATGGCACGCCACATGTCGGCATCGAGGCGGCCGAAGTCGGAGTAAGGATCCTGGTAGAACCCAATGTCTTTACCGACTCGTTCGGAGTAGAGGGCCCAGCCTTCGACGAAGGCGGTGTACTCGTCGTGCTTGCGGAATTCGGGCACGCCCTCCTGCTCCTGTGCAATGGCGAACTGGAGATGATGGCCGGGCAGGCCTTCGTGATAAGAGATTGCTTCCACATTCAGAAGGCTACGGCTCGGCACGTTATAGAAGTTCACCCAGAGATGGCCGGGGCGGTTTGCTGTGGGCGAGCCGGGATCGTAGTAAGCGGGTGGCGCGGTCTTCTCCAGGTACTCAGGCATGCGCACGACTTCAAGCTTGTTCTTGGGCAGGCGGCCGAAGAGCTCGGGAAGCTTGGCCTGCATGTCGTTGACGTGGCCCTGATAGGTATCGAGGAGAGCCTGCGGCGAGGCGGGCTTGAGCTTGGGATTGTCTTTGAGGCTGGCGCGGAATGAGGCGAGATCTTTAAAGCCGAGCTTCTGCGCTATCGCCAGCATCTCGGTTTCGTCACGCTTCACTTCGTTGAGACCGATTTGGTGGATCTGATTGGCGGTGAGGTTCAGCGTAGTCTCGCGGTGGATGAGGAACTGGTAGTACTTTGCGCCATCGGGTATGGACGAGATGCCGGGCTCGTCGCGGCCGGCGGGAATGTAGCTGACTTCGAGGAAGCGTGCGAATCGCTGATAGGCGGGCAGGACGCGCTTGGAGATTGCGTTCAGAGTCTCAGTGCGGATGCGCTGCTGTTCCTTGGCGGCAATGGAGGCGGGGAATTTCTTCAGCGGTGAGGCGAGCGGCGAGTCTTCAGGCTTCTGATTGGCAAGCTCCTTCACTTGGTCCAGCGTCTGCTTGAGCAGATACTTCGGCGGCACGCGGTGGTCTTCGATGCCGATGGACATGTTCTCGGTGACCTGCGCGAAGGCGGTGGGAATCGCGTTCAGGCGGGCGATCCAGTCGTCGTAGTCCTTCACCTCGTTGAAGCTGAGGTGATTGGCGAGGCCTGGGTAGGTCTCGTAGATGCCGTGCATCTGGTCGACGGGCATCTCCCACTCTTTGAAGTCGGCGGCTTCAATGTCGTCCGCAAAATCGCGCAGGAGAAGCTCGCGGCTGGTCTTCTCGGCGTCGGTGAAGCCGGCGTCGTCGATGGCGCCGAGCTTGGTGAGGAAGTTCTGCTCCTGCTCAAGCCAAGCGTTAATCGCAGTCACGGAATAGTCGGAGATCTTGTCGTTCCAGCGCTTGTCGCCGAGGGCGGAGGCGAATTCGGGGCTGCGCTCCAGGTTGGCGGTCCAGTACTGCTGGAAAAGGGCGTTCATCGCGGCGCGGCGGTCGGCAACCGAGGCATTGTCGTTGGGCGCGGCGGGAGTGAGCTTCTGCGCGGCGGCAAAAGAGGAGAGCAGCAGGGCGGCGACGGCAGCGGCAGAAGAGAGGTGGATCAGGCGCAACGGGACAGTCCTCGGGTGAAGATGGCTTACTCGTCGAGTGTAGAGCAGCGGGCGAGGGGCGAAGTACAATCGAACGGAGATTCACTTCTATAGATCGCCTTGGGCAGCCCTGACCAAACCGCAGAGTCGTTGCAGAGAAAGATCATCTATGACTTCGGCGCGAACAACGGCGATGACATTCCCTATTACCTGAAGAAGGCGGATGTGGTGGTCGCGGTAGAGGCGAACCCGTCGCTGTGCCGCGAGATCGAGACGCGATTTTCGGAAGAGATTCGCGACGGGCGCCTGCAAGTGGAGAACTGCGTGGTAGCCGCCGAGGGCAGCAGTCCCGAGGTCTACTTCTATCTGCACAAGCGGCACCATGTCCTGGGGCAATTTCCAGAGCCGGATGCGACGGTGATTGGGGATTTCGAGAAGGTGCTGCTGCCCGCCAAATCGGTGATGCAGATCGTTGGGGAGCACGGCGCGCCGTACTACATCAAGATCGATATCGAGCACTACGAGGAAGTGATCCTGAAGGAGCTGTTTCGCAACGCCGTGAAGCCGGCCTTTATTTCGGCGGAGGCACACAGTATCCAGGTGTTCGCGCTGATGGCGGGGATGGGCGAGTACTCGGCGTTCAAACTGGTGGATGGCGAGACGGTGGCGAAGAAGTACAGGAGCCATGCGATTCGCGTGGGCGGTGGGGTGGAGCCGTATTCGTTTCCGGCGCACTCGGCGGGACCGTTCGGCGAGGACATTGCGGGCGAGTGGATGAATGCCGACGATCTGTTTCATGTGCTGGCGAAGGAGGGGCTGGGGTGGAAGGATATCCACGCTACGAACCGTGTTCAGCTCGATCCCGGGTCGCAGGTGGAGAAGCGGCGGCAGAAGATGCGGCATCTGCGGGGATGGGTCGGGACGAAGCTGCGGGGAAGGTGAGCATCAGGGGCTGAAGCCCGCGCGTACTTGAATGTGATTGAGATGTCAGGGCTGAAGCCCTGACCTACCTAATGCGCGAGGATGGTTTCGTTGCCGAGGATGCGGTAGAGGGTGGAGCGGCTGATGCCGAGCTGGCGGGCGGCGCGAAGCTTGTTGCCGCGGTTCAGATCAAGCACGTATTGCACATGATGGTGAATCACGTCATCGAGGCCCAGGCTTCCAGCGGCAGGCAGGTTGGGCTGTAAGTCATGGCTGAATTCGTCATCGGTGGGGATGGCCAGGTCGCCGGGGCGGATGACGTTGTTGATGGCTTCGAGGAGTGCGGACTCAAGCACGCTGGCGAGCTCGCGCACATTGCCGGGCCACGCGTGCTGGAGCAGGCGGGCCAAAGCGCCGGGGCCTAACTCGACGGGACGATGCTGATAACGCGAGCAGATGCGGTCGAGCAACTCCTGCGCGATGGGTGGGATGTCCTCCTTGCGCGTGCGCAGCGGCGGAATGGCGAAACGGACCGCGGTGAGACGGAAGGCCAGGTCAGGCATGAGCAGGCCCTGCCCGGCCATCTGGCGTAGGGATATCTGCGACGAAGCAACGATCATGGCGCGGCTGTGCGGACGGTCCTGGAGAGCTTTGAGGACGCTGAGAAGAAGTCCCTGGCCCGGAGGCGCGAGCAGATCGACTCGGTCGAGGTAAGTGAATCCGCCAAGGGCGGAGGGGTCAGCGTCGCGCAGGAGCCATTCGCGCGCATCGCGGCGCTGGAAGGATGAGCCGGCGAGGGGCGAGCGGCTCAGGAGATAACGAGCCAGGGTCTGTTTCCCCACGCCGTTCTCGCCCTCGATTGCGGCCACCTGAACGTGCGGGGCGGCCATTTCGGCCTGCAGCAGCAGCTTGCGCCAGGGAGCGCTCACACCTGCCACTGAGACCTCGGGATCCGGTTCCGTTTCGACCAAGGCAGGGCCCGGAACCGGATAAGCGGAGGGAAGCATGGGTGGAAACTGCGCGGCGTTCTGCATAGGTTTCAACGTGCCTCGCCTCCGTGGCTCAAATTCGTGCAATCTCGCCAACAGGTGTTTCATCGGCGGGCAGGAGGGAAACTTGAATACAGGGAACAGGGAACAGGGACAGGGAGTAGGAAGTAGGGGAGTTGGTGAGACCGGGCAGTGGGGATTAGGGCTCACGGTTACCGAAAGCAGAGTGGGGAGCGCGCCCGAAGGCTGCTCCCCACTTATTTGATGCCCAATGCCTAAACTCTAATGCCCGTTTTAGCGGAAGCGCTTGGAGGGTTCGTCGGAGAAGATCTGGCCGTCGCGGATGTGGACGACGCGATGAGCGTACTCGGCGATGTCGGGCTCGTGGGTGACGAGCACGATCGTGTTGCCCTTGGCATGAAGGCTATCGAAGAGCGCCATGATCTCGACACCGGTCTTGGAGTCGAGGTTGCCGGTGGGCTCGTCGGCCAGGATGATCGAGGGGCTGTTGACGAGCGCGCGGGCGATCGCGACACGCTGCCGCTGGCCGCCGGAGAGCTCGTTCGGCTTGTGGTGCATGCGGCCGTCGAGGCCTACGTCCGAGAGCGCCTTCTTGGCGCGCTCCAGGCGCTCCTGCGTCGGCGTGCCGTTGTAGATCAGCGGCAATTCGACGTTGTGGAGCGAGGTGGCGCGGGCCAGCAGGTTGAATGTCTGGAAGACGAATCCGATTTCCTTGTTCCGGATGCGCGCCAGTTGGTCGTCGTCGAGTTCACTCACGAGCTGGCTGTTAAGCCAGTACTTTCCCTGGGTGGGTGTATCGAGGCAGCCGATGAGGTTCATCAGGGTCGACTTGCCCGAGCCCGAGGGGCCCATGATGGCGACGTACTCGTTGTGCTTGATGCGCACGCTGATGCCGCGCAGCGCATGGACCTGCTGCTCCGCGCCCATGTCATAGGTGCGCCAGAGGTCTTCGACCACGATCACATCGCCGTCGGGCGGGCTGGAGGGTTGTGCCAACTCTTCAGTGCTGATGCTGTCTAGAGCCATCCCCATATCTTCCTCTGCCTTGCTGCGATCCGGAAATTTCCGGCGCGGACAAGCGGATTCGCCTTGCGCGCGTATCACGAGATACGCAATTTTGAGCCTATGGTTCCCTGAGCCGTCTGTGGTGAATGGAAGACTTCAAAAGGAAAATTCCTCAGGGGCTAACGCCCAAACATCCTGCTCGGTCTTGTCGGCAGTCCGGGCTAAAGCCCGGACCTACCCAGTCGTACCGTTTCAAAGCAGATTCGATCCGTTTAGATGCTTACGAGTTGTTAGGCGTCGTAGTGAGCGGCTTCGCCGTGTCGCGTTTGATGAGCGCGTTCTCTTTCAAGCCGCGCAGGGTCTTGTAGGGACCGGTGACGATCTCGTCGCCCTCTTTCAGACCGGTGAGCACTTCAATGTCGGTGGCGCCGGTGATGCCGGTGGTCACAGGCACAAAGTGCGCGCGCAGCTTGCCGTGCGCGTCCTTGCTGAGAACATACACGCCCTGCTGATCGGGTTGACCCGTCGAGGAACTGGAGCTGCTTGAAGCGGCCTGAACATTGCCGTTGGCCGCCGGCTTATCCGGGGGCTTGATGGTAAGTGCCTGGATGGGCAGCGAAAGCACGCCGGCTTTGTGGGCCGTCGTGATCCTGGCGGTGGTCGACAGGCCCGGACGCAGCGAGTTGTCAGGCTGGTCCAGCGTGACAACGACCTTGAAGTCCTTGGCTTCTTCAGTGCCGGTGGTGGACTGTGAGGTGGCCACACCGGTGGAGCGGAGCAGGGCCTGATCGCCGACCAGGGTCACATGGCCCTTGAAGATTCTGTTCGGAATCGCGTCAACGGTGACGTCGGCGGGCTGGCCAACTTTGACGTTGACGATGTCGGTCTCGTCCACCTTCACTTCGGCGGTAACGACGCTCATATCGGCAACGGTCATGAAGGTTGAGCCGTTGGAGTTTTGGATGCCGGGCACCACGGTTTCGCCTTCGCGTACGGGCTCATCCGTCACCACGCCATCGAACGGAGCAGTGGCCTGGGTCAAGCTGAGCGCGTTCTGGTAGGAGCGCAACGTGGCTTCCTGGGTGCCGAGATGGCCTCGCGCTGACGCTGTGTTTGCCTTGGCCTGGTTGAGGCCGGCCTCGGCCTGGGCCAGAGTCGCGACGTCGAGGTCGTAGGCGGCCTTCTTGGCGTCGTAGTCCTGCTTGGCCATGATGCCGGCCTTGTAGAGACCCTGGGCGCGGTCATAGTCCAGCTTCTTTTGCTGGAGATCGGCCTGGGCGTGCTCGACATTGGCCTGGGCGGTCTTTTCCGCCGCAACGTAGGACGAGATGTCGGTTTGAGCCGCCGAAATGGCTGCTTTCTGCCCCGCCACCTGGGCTTCCTGCCCCACGTTCTCAACTACTGCGAGGACTTGCCCTTTCTTAACGTGGTCGCCTTCCTTTGCGTAAAGGTGGGTGATGCGACCCTGGGCGGTGGAGCCGATGACGGCAAAGGTCTTGGGCTTGATCTGTCCGGTGCCGCTGATCACGGTGGACAGGTCCTGCTTAACGATCTTGGCGGTAAGAACCTTTGTGTAGCCAGACTGCTGCCTGACCACCATGAAGGTCACGAGTCCAGCGGCGACAAGAATGGCGAAAACAATGAGAAGAATCTTCTTCATGTTCGGTGATTGCTCCCAGGGATGCTTCGTACCAGTTTACGCAGGTGACAGCCTTCAAGTTCCGTGTTCATTGCGAGTTTGCCCGACTCGCGCCTTATCTTATGCAGAATGAGTGGAAATCTGCCCCAAATTGTACCGGCAAAGGGGCAACCTGCTCGATGCTTCAGCGCTCCCTCGCCGCAACCATGAAAACAGCCGGAACCCTATAAATCCCAAGGGAACCGAAGTAGATAAGAGGAACGCCTGCCTAATTGACGGGGAAGCGGATTCAGTAGTCTCAGAAATTTGCGTGCGCTCAAGGAATTTTCGTGATTTTTACGCGATTACATCTGCGCTGCCGGTTGCGTCCAACAGGCAGTCAACTCCAGGCGGAGTCTTGCCGGGCGTTCGGAGTACCCGTAGAATAGGGCAATCCAGGAGTTCCAACCCGATTATGTCCAACCGCCGTTCCTTTTTAGCCGTCGCAATGGTTTGCGGCCTGATTTCGATTTCCTCGCACAGGCTCCACGCCCAGTCCGCAAGCAGCAACGCGCAAGCGCAGCCTTCGACGGCGCAAGACGAACCGGATCCCCTGAAGCGTGAACGCTCCGACAAGGAGAAATTCGCGGCGGATAGGTTGAGACGTCAGGAGTTAAAGGGCGCCTACAAGACGTGGCTTGATCAGGATGTGGCCTACATCATCAGCGACGAAGAGCGGAAGGCGTTCAAGAACCTCAGCAACGACGAGGAGCGCGACGCGTTCATCGAGACGTTCTGGCTGCGCCGCAATCCCAATCCGGATTCGCCGGAGAACGAGTTCCGCGAGGAGCACTACCGCCGCATCGCCTACGCGAATGAGCACTTTGCCGCCGGGAAGCCTGGATGGAAGACGGACCGCGGACACATCTATATTGCTTTCGGCAAGCCGGATTCGATCGACTCGCACCCTTCGGGCGGCGCGTATCAGCGTCCGATTGATGAAGGCGGCGGCTCAACGTCCACGTTCCCGTTCGAGGTTTGGCACTACCGGTATCTCGAGGGTATCGGCGACAACATCGATATTGAATTTGTGGACACCTGTCAGTGCGGCGACTATCACTTCACCATCGACCGCGGCGAGAAGGATGCTCTGCTGCGCGTGCCGGGCATGGGTCTGACGCAGTGGGAGTCGATGGGCATGGCCAAGAAGGCCGACCGCTTCCACGGCGGCCCGGAAACACTGGGCACCGGACCGCTGGCGTCGAGCCAGCAGTCGAAAGAATTTGACCGCCTGGAGCTGGCCGCCAAGCTGTTTGCACCGCCGCCGGTGAAGTTCAAGGATCTTGAGTCGGCGATGACCAGCCACTCGATCCTGAACGGACCGCCGTTCCCGTTCGATGTGCGCACGGACTTCGTGAAGGTGACGGACAGCATGGTTCTGGTGCCGATCACCTTGCAGCTCCGCAACCGTGACATCACGTTCGAAACCAAGAACGGGGTTTCGCGCGGCGTGGTGAATATCCTGGGCAAGGTCACCACGATTACGCACCGCGTGGTGCAGACGTTCGAGGACACGGTGGAAGTGGAACAGCCGGCCGAGCTGCTGGAGAAGAGCCTCGACCGCAAGTCGATCTACTGGAAGGCGCTGCCGCTGCTGCCGGGTTCCTATCGTCTGGATATCGCCATCAAGGACGTGCACAACCCGGATCATGTAGGTGTTTTTGGCCGCAGCCTGGAAGTACCCAAGTTCTACGACGAGAAGCTGGCGACGTCGTCGCTGATTCTCGCCGACCAGATGGCGGTCGTAGATTCACACTCCATTGGCGGCACCGGGAACTGCGTGATCGGCAATACCAAGATCTGCCCCCGCGTTGGCCAGACGCCGACCACCCCGGTGAGCTTTACACGGAATCAGCAACTTAACTTCTGGATGCAGGTCTACAATCTGCAGATCAACGACGCGACCAAAAGTAATAACGCGAAGGTGACCTACCAGATTGTCGATACTGCTACGAACAACGTGATTTTCGAGAAACAGCTGGATTCAAAGGACTTGGGAGAACACAGCGATCAGCTCACGGTTGAGAAATCGCTGCCGATTGCAGGCCTCCAGCCGGGCAAATACCAGGTGACGATCAAGGTGAACGACGAAATCTCAAAACAAGAGATTGCAAAGTCGGCACCTTTTGTCGTGGAATAGTAGGCATCCCGCGCAAGGACGGTTACCGAGCCGTAGAGCAGGAACCCGCGCGGGAGGATTTGCTGGAGTATTCCACCAGGGACGCCGCCGGGTCACACAGAATACGTGATATTGCGCAGGCTCCATCTCGCGTTGTTGTTCACACTGGCCGGCTTGGGTACAGTTCCAGCGCTTGCGTCTGGACCGTCCTCAGTCACAGGCGTGGTGCGGAATACCGCCGGTGTGCCGCAAATCGGCGCGGTGGTCCAGCTGCTGCGCCCTGATCTTTCCGTCGTTGCCAGCGTTTACACCAATTCCAAAGGACGCTATTCCTTCGCGACAGTTGTACCCGGCCGCTATGCGGTCAAGGCGATGGGCACGTCGTTCCTTCCTTCGCTGCGCGAAAATGTGCGAGTGCAGACCAGCATCGTCGTCAACATGACGCTGAACACCTTATATGAGGTGATGCAGTGGCTGCCGGCCCAGCCGCGCTCGGCGGATGCAAGTCGAGACGACTGGAAATGGACGCTGCGCTCGGCTGCGAATCGTCCGCTGTTGCGGTGGCTTGAGGACGGGCCGCTGGTTGTGGTGTCGGACGGACGCTCGAAGCCGAAGCTGAAGGCACGCCTGCTTGCAACGGGCGGCGCCGGGACCTTCAGCGAGGATGGGCAGCGGATCGCGATGGAAGTGGAAGACACGCCGTCTGACAGTCGCGAGCTTCTGGCCCGGGTGGACTTTGCGCCGGGCACGGATGGCAGCATGGAGTCGATGCTGGGCTTCCGGCAGGATCTGGGTTTCGCGGGTGCGGTGCAGTCGGTGGCTGCGGTGACGATCCACCCTGAGGTAGAAGGTGTCGGTGCAGGCGGGCTGAATGAGGCCACCCTGCGAACTTGGGAAGACATCAACATGGGTGATGAATTCCAAGTGCAGGCCGGTGGCCAGCAGGTGATGGCGCGGTTCGCGCAGGATTCGCCGAATACGGTGACTGCGGCGCTGCCGTTTGTATCGGTGGGCTGGCGCAAGGGCGACGGCATGGTGAGCTATCGCTTTGCCACGGCTGTTCCGGATACGCGCGGGCTGGCTGAAACGCAGGCAGGAGCCTGGATGCCCGCGGTGGCGATGCGCGATGGGCGCCTGACCCTGGAGCATGGCATCCACCAGGAGATTGGCTGGGAGCGCAGAACGGATGACTCGGGCTTCGCGGTCTTCTTCTACTCGGACACTTTGAGCAATCCAGTGGTTGAGGGCATGGCTCACGGTGTAGCGCCGGCGGGGCCGAACGTCCTGTATGACGGCTCGAGCGGCCTGGTCCGCACTGCGACGAGTGGTTACTCCAGCACTGGCGTGGTGGCGACGGTAGAGCGCCGCCTGCCGCGTGGCAACCATGTCCGCGTGAGCTATGCGAACGGAGATGCGCTGGTAATGCAGGCTCAGCAGCATGCGACGCCTCTGAGCCAACTGATTTCGTCGGCGCACCCGCGGCGGGCCCAGATGTACTCGCTCTCGCTTTCGGGCACGCTCGACGGAACGGGCACGCGGTGGCGTGCGAGCTATCGATGGCAGCCGGAAGACACGGTCACGCGCATTGCTCCCTATGCGCTGGAGGCCGAGCAGCCATATCTGAACATCCATCTGCGGCAGCCGGTGTACGCAGGCCACGACAGCGCGCGCAGCCTCGACGCGATGATCGATATTCGCAATTTGCTGGCGCAAGGCCAGCATCCGTTTGTGCTCACCGATGGCTCGCTGCTGGTGTTCGCACAGGATCAGCGCGGCGTAACCGCGGGACTCGCGTTCACCTTCTAATCCTTCTCTTCAGTCATCCATTCAAGCTGTGAGATCGTCGTTGTGCGTGCGCACAGGAGTCAAACCGGGCATGTGCGCCGCTTTGGAATCGCGGCGCGGATTGTGTTATATTCATCAAGTACGCGCGGTAGATTTTTCGCGCGCTCGCGGTGCCAGCAGTCCCCGCCTGCATGGCGATCCACTCAGTGGACGCGTAGCTCAACTGGCAGAGCATTCGGCTCTTAACCGACAGGTTGAAGGTTCGATTCCTTCCGCGTCCACCAATCAATCGACAGCTTGGCTTGCTGCTAGCTCACGTTTCGCTGAGATGTGAGCCGCGCCCGCTTGATCGCCGTTGTGGCTCAGATTCCGAGTCGAAGTTGTGCTGACCATTCGGTTCGACTCGTTCGCTAGAATCGATCCACCTTGTTCTGCGGCTTCCCGTCGGCTTTGAGGAGGATATGAAGCGAGATTCCGTCAGCATCCATTGGGTTCTCAGATACGCTCTATTGCCGGTTGCGCTCTTCGTCTTCCTCGGCTCTTCTTCTGTGGCTTTCGAGAATGCGTCGGGCTCATGGCCCATGGTCAATCTCGATTCCGGGGCCATGCGCTACTCTCCGCTGGCACAGATCAATACAAAGAACGTGAGCCGCCTGAAGGTGGCGTGGATTTATCACATGAAGCCCGCGCCGGCGGCTGGAAGTAAACCCGACGCTGCATGGCGACTATCGGAAGACCAGCCGCTGGTGGTGGGGAACACCATGTTCGTTGTGACCCCATACAGCCGGGTGGTCGCGTTAGACGCGGGTACGGGGAACGAAAAATGGGTTTTCATGATTCCCGGATCGGACCATGCCTCGCTGCGCGGCGCCGAGTATTGGCCCGGCGACGCGATCACCGGCCCCTCTCTCTTTTTCGGAACGAACGGCGGCTTGCTTTATTCGATTAGTGCGGCGACTGGCAAGCCAAACATGCGGTTCGGAAAGGATGGTGCTGTCAATCTGCGTACGCCCGAGGTGATAGGCGCAGACGCAGGCAGGCCTTACATACTGCCGTCTCCGCCAGTGATCTACAAAGACCTGATCATCACCGGTTCAGGGCCTGGCGAAGGCTCCGGAGGCAAGGACGGCGGCCTTGGCCCCGCGGGCGATACGCGGGCATGGGACATTCACACAGGAAAGCTTGTCTGGACGTTCCACTCGGTGCCGCGCCCCGGAGAAACAGGCCACGAGACGTGGGGAGGCGATAGCTGGCAGCAACGCTCCGGGGTGAACGTCTGGGGCTACATGACGGTGGATCGGGAGCGGGGCATTCTCTACATGCCGTTTGGAGCTCCCAATTACGATCGGGTCGGGACCGATCGGCCAGGGAACAATCTCTTCGGATCGTCGTTGGTGGCTGCGGATGCAGCCACCGGAAAGCTGCTCTGGTATTTTCAGACGGTCCATCACGACATCTGGGATTACGACACAGAGGCCCCACCGACGCTGGTTGACGTTCATCGCGATGGCAAGATCATTCCCGCCGTGGTTATCGTGAACAAGACCGGCCTCATGTTCGTGCTCAATCGCGTAACTGGAAAGCCGCTCTTTCCCGTGGTTGAAAGGCCAGTGCCTCCGAGTGACGTTCCCGGCGAGCATGCTTCTCCCACGCAGCCGTTTCCCACGAGGCCCGCTCCGCTGGCGCCCATGAAGGTGCAGCTATACGACGACCTGCCCGATCATGCCGCGTGGTGCAAGTCCTATGTGGAGGACAACCACATGTTGCTGGCGCAACAGCCCTACACGCCACCCGCATTCAATCGATACTCCGTCAACCTGCCCGGAACGCATGGTGGAGTGAATTACGCCGGAGGCACCTTCGATCCGACGCTGGGCCTGTTCATTGTGAACGTGAACAATCTCGGCCAGCCGATGCGCATCGTCCCCGACCTGGCCGGCGGTTTCACCAATTCAGGTGAGTTTGCTGGTACGAGACGTTTCTGGGATCCGGAGAACCACCTGCCATGCACTCAACCTCCCTGGGGAGAACTTATCGCGGTGAATGTTAACAGCGGCGAGATCGCCTGGCGATCTGTGCTGGGAGTGACTGACAAGTTCCCCGGAGGGAGGCAGCACACAGGCCGGCCCGGACTTGGCGGTCCGATTACGACGGCCGGTGGGTTGACATTCATCGCGGCGACTGACGACGCCCGCTTCCGAGCCTTCGAGTCGAAGACTGGCCGTGAAGTGTGGAATTACCATCTACCTGCATCAGGCGAGTCCATTCCGATCACTTATCTGGGCCAGGACGGAAAGCAATACGTGGCGATTGTAGCGACGGGAGGAGGCCTGATAGGCGCGCCACTGCTCAGCGATGAACTGATCGTATTCAAGCTCGATGACGGCAGAAATCAAGGGCCCAATGTCGTTCAGGCGAGTCCGAATCCTGCCGGGTCTCAGCAATCATTGGCCTCGCCAACGCACGACCAAATGGCGCAAAACGCGGATCCGCAGAAGAACGCCAAGCTTGTTCGCCAAGCTGCCTTGTTCCCTCCAGGGCCGGGCCGGGATGTCACGATTCGGGCCTGCTCGACGTGCCACGGTCTTGACGTCGTGGCGAATGAGCGGCTGAGTCCGCAGGAATGGACCAACGTTGTGCAAACAATGTCCGGGAAGGGCGTTTTAGCGACGCCCGCCGAACTGGAGATGATCCGGACTTATCTCGCGCAGGCATTTCCGCGGTCGGGCAGCACAAGCAAGAAGTGAAGCGGCGATGGGTTTGTGGCGGAGCGGAGTTAGGCTCCGGAGGAATTATGTGACGGAAACGGAGCGGCGCAGCGAGTTGGCTGCGCCGCTTCGTTTTGAATGACGTCAAGCTACGGCTGAGAGTCGCTGTCGTCGCCAGTGGCGGGGCCGCCGCGCATGACGGCCTGCATTGCGGAGTATGGCCTCATCTTGTACTCGACGGGCGGAATGTCGCCTGCGAGATAGCGCACGAAGTAATCCCAACGGCGGCGGGCCATGTAGTTCGAGGCTGGGCCGTAGCTGTGTGGCACGTTGGGAATCATGAGCAGGTCAAAGTCCTTGTTCGCCTTGATGAGCGCGTCGACGAGGACAAGCGTGTTGTTGGGTGGCACATTGTTGTCCATAGTGCCGTGCGCCAGCAGCAGATGGCCCTTGAGATTTTTGGCGAAATTCTGGTTGGCCTGCGAGTCATAGTTGCTGGTGCCATCGGCGTTCTTCACTTCGAGGCCCGACCACTTTTCGGCCCAGTCGTCTTCGTAGTCGCGCTGATCGTGGTTGCCGCTCTCGGCGATGCCCACCTTGAAGAAGTCGGGATAGTGCAGCATGGCAGCGGCGGTCGCATTACCTCCGCCGGAATGGCCGTAGATGCCGACGCGATCCAGGTCGATGAAGGGATACTGGCGGGCGAGATCCTTCATGCCGGCGAGTTGATCGGGGATGGTGTTGTCGCCGAGGTTGCCGTAGTACGCCTCGTGGAAGCTCTTTGAGCGCCATGGCGTGCCCATGCCGTCGATGCAGACAACGATGAAGCCAAGCTCGGCGAGTGCCTGGTTGTCGCCGTGGGAGGCGCGGAACTGCCGGTTGCCGCACGAGCCCGTCTGTGGACCAGGATAGACGTAGTTGATGATGGGATACTTCTTCGAAGCATCGAAGTGCATGGGCTTGAACATGAAGCCGTAGAGGTCGGTTTTGCCGTCTCTGCCCTTCACCTTGACGGGTGTGGGCGGCGGCCATCCGGCGGCTTTGAGCTTCGAGATGTCCTGGCGCGCTACTTCCATCACTGTCTTGCCTTCGGTGTCGCGCACAACGGTGATCTGCGGTTCAGTGGGCGTGGAGTACGCGTCGACGAAGTATTGACCGCCGAAAGCCATCTTGATCTCATGATCCGCGTTCTCAGACGTAAGCAGGCGCACGCCGGAACCGTCGAAGTTCACGCGATAGAAGTGCTGGTAGTAGGGATCGCGATCCTTCTCCTTGCCAACGCCGATGAAGTAGATAACGCGCTTCGCCTCGTCGATGTGGAGCACCTGCGTGACGTTACCGGGGCCGCGGGTGATCTGGTTCTTCAACTGGCCTGTCTTCAGGTCGTAGAGGTAAAGATTGCCCCAGTCGTCGCGCTCGCTGAACCAGAGGATCTCGTTCGACTTGGGCAGATAGTGCCAGTTGATCTTGCCGTTGCCGCTCTCGTAGAACTTGGGCGCGGTCTCTGACATGACTTCGCGCACATCACCGGTTGCGGCGTCGGCTTCGCGCAGCCACTCCTGCTTGTGATCGCGCGAGGTGGAGACGAAAGCGAGGCGCGATCCGTCCGGACTCCACTCAACGTCAGACCACGTGTTACCGTCGCAGGCCACATCGTCGCAGAGCGTGGAGCGGTGCTGATCGGGCGGCATCTTGAGCCGGATGACCTTGCGCGCGTTCACATCGATGATGACGCGCTCGATCATGGTCACGTCCTTATCGCCGACTAGGGGATACTTCCAGGCCTTCAGCTCGGGATGCGAGTTGGTGACGGGGACCAGATACATCATGCCGGTGTTGCGCTGGTCCTGCTGGAAGGTGGCGATCTTTGTGGAGTCGGGGGACCAGAGGAGGATGGCTGAGTCCGACGATTTCCAGCCGGCGTTGTCGGTGGCGTAGCCGTAGTTCTCCTGGCCGTCAGTGGTGAGCTGCGTGTCTTCGCCTGTGGCCAGGTTGCGCACCCAAAGATTCCAGTCGCGGATGAAGGCGCCGAGCTTCTTGTCAGGCGAGAGAGTGAGCGGCGGATGGGCTTCGGCGTGTCCAGCGCCGGGCTGGCTGTGCTCCTCTGAGGAAATGAGATTGCAGGCGGCGGGCGCCGCACCTAGGTCGCAACGGTAGGTGTTGCCGTAGCCAGAGAAGTTCAGCACGCGACCGTTGTCAGAGAAGGACAGGTCCGAAAGGTAAAGATGCCTCGCGTCTGCCTGAATGTGGCTCTGCGGGATCGCGTTCAGGGCGGCGGCGAGCTTTTCGTGATCGAAGGCAGGTTTATGCGTGCCCCTGCCTGGATCGATGATCGTGTAGGTGATACCGCTCTCATCCACGTCCTTGTACCAGAAGCGCGTGTCATCGAGGATCTGCGCTTTGACCTGGCCTTTGAATGCCAGTGGGTTCACGTTATATGGCATGAACTTCTCGGCATTCGCGTAGTCCTGATTGGTGTACTGGCGGGCATGCTGTGCGGGGGCGGCAGCGCAGAGGAGGAGGGGGAGAGCCGCAAGGGCTCCTGCAAATCTCAGACCCATATTGCTGAACATTCTTTTTCCTTTATCGTTGCGGCACGAAGCGAGACGAACCGCGCGCAAATCTTTTGGGGGAACTGGATGCAAACGCGGTCCATTCTAACCCGCATGGCCAAAGGCAGACATGCAAAAGCGGCGCACCCGATGGGCGCGCCGCTTTGAGTAACGCGAAGTTGCACTGCGCTTTAGAACAGGTTCCACAGCGACTGGTTGTAGACCTCGTGGTGGTACTGCACCTCCGGAGCCTTGACGAACGTGCCCAGCGCGCGCGGGCAGCGGTCGGCCGAAGCCTGCTTCAGATCGGTGTAGCGGCCCTGAACATCGGCGCCGAGGATCTGGCCGATCCACTTGGAAGCCTTGAAGTCCTCAATGGCGGAGTAGATGTTGTCAGGCAGGTAGCGCTCGGCCTGGCGCAGGTTTTCGATCTTCGAGGTCGTGCCGTCGATGCCGGTCTTGAAAATGGAGTAGAGCGCGAGGTACGGATTCGCGTCCGGAGCCACAGAGCGTACTTCCACGCGCATGGAGCGAGAGTTGCCGATTGGAACGCGCACCATGGATCCGCGGTCCGTAGCTGAAGCCTTGATCTGATTTGGGGCTTCGAAGTGCGGATCGAGACGGCGGTAGGAGTTCACGCTCGGATTGAGGACGAGGCAGATGTCGAGCGCGTGCGTCAGGATGCGATCGATGAACTCCCATCCATATCCAGAGAGCTGCTCCTGTCCCTTTTCATCCCAGAACAGGTTGGTCTTGCCCTTGGAGATGGAGACGTTGGTGTGCATGCCGCTTCCGTTGACGCCGACAACAGGCTTGGGCAGGAACGACGCAGTGTAGCCCATGTTGTTGGCGATCTGGCGGGTGAGCAGCTTGTAGAGCTGGATCTGGTCGGCGGCAGCAACGACCTCGCCGTAGCTGTAGTTAATTTCGAACTGGCTCGGCGCGACTTCCGGGTGGTCCTTTTCGTTCTGGAAGCCCATGGAGCGCTGCACTTCAGCCGAGGTGTCGATGAACTGGCGGAGCGGATCGAGAGGCAGCACGTGGTAGTAGCCGCCGGTGTTGATGAACTCGAACTTGCCGGTCTCGTGGAACTTGCGCTCGGCATCGCGGCCGGCGAACAGGAAGCCTTCGATTTCGTTGGCGGCGTTGAGAGTGAGGCCCTTCTCGGCGTAGAGAGTGTCGGAGTACTTCTTCAAGACTCCGCGCAGATCGCCGGAGTAGGGGGTGCCGTCCTTGTCGATGACGCTTCCGAAAACGAGGACCTTGCCGTTGCCGAAGATGTCGGCGGGCACCCAGTAGAACGCGCTCCAGTCGATGCCGAGGCGAAGGTCGCTCTCTTTCTGAGCGGTGAAGCCGCGGATGGACGAGCCGTCAAAGGTCAGGTTCTCGTAAGAGCCGAGAAGGAACTTCTTGTCGTAATCGAGAAGGTGCAGGCGGCCTTCGAGGTCCGAAAACAGAACCGTGACGGCCTTGATCCGCTTCTCGTCGGACAAATACTTCAGCCGCTTTTCGCGAATCTCGTCGATGGACACGCGGTTGGCGCGGTCAGCTTTAGCTTGCAGATTGAGCTCTTCCAGCTCCTCGTATGACAGGGCCAGAAAATTCCTGAATTCGGTCGACATGGATCTCCTTTTGTCGAAAAGCGGTTTACTGAAAGTGTACGGGGCGGCCCATAAAGATCACGTGAGGATTCCCGCGTGGCGGGACCGCCTCAGTGTCGCGAAAGCAGAACCATGCATAGAAGGATAGCAACCGGAATCAGCGCCAATGCGGCGTAATATGCGATCTTTCGAGGCAAATAGGACCTGCGCTTTTTCCACTCGTTCAATTCGGGCCGGTTTTCCACACCCACTTGATCGAGATGCTGCAGGTCGTGTGCAAATTCGCTCGCGCGACGGTATCGGTTGGCCGGTTCGCGCTCGATGGCGCGGTAGATGGCTTCCTGAAGCTGGGGGCTGATGGAGGGCTCAAGGACGCTGGGCGGCGTCGGGTAATTGAGGAGTCGGTCGTTGATGACCTGCATGGGATTGGAGCCCGTGAACGGTACTTTACCGGTGAGCATCTCGTAAAGGATGATGCCCACGGCGTAAATATCGGTGCGGCTATCGCCACGCTTGCCTTTCACCTGCTCGGGCGAGATGTAGTTGGGACTGCCAAGCGCGGTGGTGATTTTTGCGTACGTGAGGCGGCGCGCGGCGGCGTCGCCCGCAATGCCGAAGTCGATCAGCTTGATGTCGTCATTGGCGTCGACCATGATGTTTTCCGGCTTCAGGTCGCGGTGAACGACGCCGTTGGCGTGAATGTAGTCGAGGGCTTCAAGGACTCTCACTGCGATGTGAAGCGCATGCTCCTGCGAGATGCGGCCCTGGTCGAGGATGCTGCGAAGCAGGCGCCCCTCGCACCACTCCATGACCATGTAGACGCGCGAACGCTTTTCATCGCCGAAGACGCGCATGACCCCGGGGTGGTTGAGCTTTTCGCCGATGCTGGCTTCCCGCTGGAAGCGATCGTACAGCACGGGATCGGCTTCCATGCCGGGGTGGGGAATCTTGAGAGCGACTACCTTGCCGTCGCGCGTGTCTACCGCGCGGTAGATGGTGGCCATGCCGCTGCGCGCAACCAGGGATTCGATGCGATACGAATCGATCTGCTGGCCCGGCTCGAGGCTGTCGTAAAATCCCATCTGCTGCGCTCCTGACGGTGGGCTTTAGTTCAACTCTAAGGGCCCGAAGGGAGAACCGCATAAATCGCGGATAAACGGCACATAATTGGCTTCAATCAGGCCGGCAGGCGGTAAGGACGCCCGCGGTACATGCCGACCTGTTCGACTGAGCGCACGCGAATTACCTGCGCGGTGGTGTTATCGTTTCCATCCACTTCTACGGCGCGCGCGACCAGATCTTCTGCGATTTCCGCTATGTCCTTGCGCGGCTGCGAGACGATTCTGGCAAGTTCCTCCTCGGGCAGTTCATCGTGCAGCCCATCGGTGCAGAGCACGACCACATCACCGGGCTGCACCGTGATCAAGTTCGTGTCGGGGGCGACAAACATCTCAGGGCCGAGGCTTTTGATCAGCACGTGGCGCGATTGCGATTCGGCGATGTCTTCTGCGGAAATAAGTCCGAGCTTGCGCTGCTGGTTTACCAGGGTGTGGTCGTCAGTGACCTGGCGGGCTTTGCCGCCGCGGACCAGATAACAGCGCGAGTCGCCCACGTGGGAGATGACGGCCTGATCGTAGCGAAGGGCGCAGGTAACCAGCGTGGTGGCCATCTGCTTGCCGCGGTACTCGCGCTCCATGCGGCGGTCGTGCACCGCGGCGTTGGCGTGCTGCACCAGCCGAGGCAAGAGGCCGGGGAGCATGCTGCCGGCCTGCGCCTGCGCGAATTCCTTCGTGACGACCTGAATGGCGGTGGCGGAGGCGACCTCTCCGAGATCCATGCCGCCTACGCCGTCGGCTACGGCGAAGAGATATCCCAGGGAGCGCGCCTCGTGCCGCGATTTCGGAACAAAGGAGCCCATGCTGTCTTCATTATTGGTGCGAACTTTGCCGGGATCGCTTGCCTGGCCAAACTGAACATCTAACATGAGCAGCCCAATGATTGCGTTCGATCAAAGTCGGTCTATTTCGAAAATGCCACGGGTGACTTGCTCATCACAAGTCACCCGGGAAGTGGCACATCAGGACTACTGGCTGACAGCCTGCTTGGTCTCGAGCAGGATTGCCTTGCCCTTCTTCTTCGACGACTTGAGGAAGTAGAAGGCGCCGTAGGCGCCCCACACGGCTGAGATGCCCAGTGCGCAGAGCGGTTCCATTTTGGTGCCGAGGCTGAAGAAGGGACCGACTACGTACACCGCCATGCAGGCCAGGTTTGCCACGAGGCCGAAGCCGGGAATCAGCGTGTGCAGCAGGAAGTTGTGATCGGGACGCTTGCTATACGCCACCATGCAGAGGAAGCAGCTCAATCCGTAGAGGATGAAGGTGCCGAAGTTGGAGGTGAGGGTGATGGACAGCAGGGAGTTCGGCACCTTTACGAGCGTGTCGTGGGACGGGTAGCCGAAGCTGGAGAAGATGTTGTGGGGCAGGGCGGCGATTGTCGCGTCCGTGGGAGCCGATGCATCTGCGAAGACGAACGAAACGGCGACGCAGCCGATGACGGCGGAGATGCAAGCCAGCGTCCAGATGGCGCGCCGCGGCGTGAGCGACTTGGCGTGCAGCATGCCGAAGTGCTCGGGAGCCTCATCGTCTTTGCCCATAGCATAGGTGACGCGCGCGCCCGTGTTCATACAGCTCAGCGTGGTGCCGATGAGCGCGAGAAACACAGTGAACGCCTCAGCCAGCATGAAGTACTTGCCGTGCCCGCGGCCGAGGAGGTTGTCGCCCACGATGATCATCATGTCGCCGATGGGCGCCGCTGACCCGGCGGCGCTTTGCATGGTGTAGCCGGAGTTTAAGAAGTAGTTTGCTGCGAAGTATTCGAAGAGGTAGCAGAACAGCCCCTGAATCAGCAGCGATGCGATAACCGCGATGGGGATGTGTTTTGTTGGATTCTTGGCTTCGCCACCCATGGCTGTGACGGATTCAAATCCGACCAGGATGAGAATGGCGACTGTCGCCTGGATGAAGACCCAGCTGACCTTGTGGATTCCAACGACAGACGAAGCCTTGGTGTGTGTCAGCATGTTGCCGTTCGAGTCGGTGGCGGGATAGTCGGCGGTGAACGGGACCTGCTTGCCGGCGCTGTCGAGCAGCGGGAGCGGCGTGCCGCTCGCGTCACGCATTACGGAGCCGTCCTTGGCAGTAGCGAACTGGTAGTTGTAAGTGGACAGGGTCTGCGAGTCGTACAGCAGAGCCGGCGTTCCCGTGGGATGGCTGGTGCGATAACCGAGCGCCAGGACGCTGAACACCACGAGTGCGGAGATCTGTACGACGTTGATGGCGAGGTTGACGGCGGTTGAGGCCCCTGCGCCCTTCTGCGCGATCCATGCGACGAAGAACGAGAAGACGATCGCGACCAGAGCCATGAATAGCGGTCCGGGGTTGGATCCGCTGAGGAAGGTGGGGAAGAGGAAGCCAACCACATAGCCGACGAAGATGCCGGTGGTAGCCACCATTACTCCGGGGTAAACCCAATAGTACAGGTGTGAGCCCCAGCCCACGATGAACTTGGCAAGACGCGCGTACTTGAACGCTTTGTCCTTGGAGAGCATGGCCTGCTCGGCGTAATAGTAGCTGGAACCGGTGCCGGGATAGAGCTTGGAGATCTCGGCATACGCGACGGCTGTGGCGAGGCACAGCAGAAGGGCTGCGAAGATGCCCATCCACATTGCGGGAGCTGTCGAAGGCTGGCCGGCCACGCCGGCGGTGGCCTGGATGAAGAACGTCAGCCAAAGGAATGCGCCGGGAGCGATCAGAGCCATCGCGTTGCTGGTCAACCCGGTCAAGCCCAGTGTGGCCTGCATTTGCGGTGCTTTTGTTTCTGCCATTTGGAGAATCTCCTCGAGTAGTGTTCAAATTCCGGAACTTTTGTCCGGATCAGTGGTGGTGAGGGCCTGTTCGGTCTGCATAGAACAGGCCCTGCTGCACTTCGGGTGTCGAGGTTGCGTTTGAGTTAGCGCTTGGGGGCGATGACGAGGATGATGCCGGTGCTGAAGGTGGTCTGCGAATCCGTCATGCCGTTTTCTTTGTGGAAGGTGGCCATGTTCGACCAGTCGTGGCGGTACTCCATGCGACCCAGGAAACCGTACTTCCACTTGTATTCATAGGTGCCGGTGAACTCCTGCAGAATCTGTGGGGTGCCGGTTGAAAATCCTCCGGCGTCGTTCAGGGTTTCGTAGCGGACTGTGGCGGCGTGGGCGGGCAAGAACTGGTCGTGCGCGGCGAATGCGATGCCGTACAGGTTGTCACGTTCGTTTACGCCCTCGCCCTGCGAGGTCTTCGACTGCTTCTGCTGGGCGAAATCAAAATTAATGTATCCGCTGAGCTTGCTGGTGGGCGTCAGCAGCAGCGTGGTGTCGAACAGGTTGCGATAACCATTCTGTCCCGAGGGAGCATCCGCCTTGCCGGTATAGATATCCGAACTCCAGGTGTATTTGGTTTCGGTGAGCGTATTGTTGAAGCCAATGGTTGGACCACCCACATGATGGGTGATGTTGTTCCAGCCATTCACAACCTGGGCGCCGATGGTGTCCACCTTGCTGACAGGCATGGTGGCGCGTCCGCCGAAGTGCCAGTAGGGAATCGCCCAGGCGAAAAGCAGTCCGCGCGAATAGGCCCAGTTGTCCTTGGCTTCAATCACTTCAGCGCCGGCGTAGGTGACGAACTTGCCGCCATCGATTTCCAGGCCCTTCCACTTGGCGGGCTTCACGCTCAGGAAAGCCTGCTCAATATACTCAAGCTGACCCGAGGTATTGATCAGGCGATTGGTGCGGCCGTAGACGGCGTCGATGTGCGCACCAATAGGCGCAGGATCATGGTTCAGAGTGAGCTTGGCCGCGCTGAAGCCGGGCTGGTTCGCGTCCGTGTTGAAGTTATAGTAGTCGTTCGACTTGCCGTTGTCTGCTTCTGTAGGGTTGTTGTGGTTATAGGAGTAGTAGCCATCCAGGAATCCACTTACTTCCATGGGGCCGATTTTCCATGGTGTTGGAGCCGGAGCAGCAGGTTCAGCTGCGGGCGTCGCGGGAGCAGGGGCCTGGGGAGTGGCAGAATCTGTCTGTGCCGCGGCGGTGATTCCTGCAGCCATGGCGAGACATGCGGTGAATGTGCGAAGGCCTGACCTCAAATCCATAAAGGTATTCGCTTTCTCCACCGTGAAATCCGGTGGCTCTCGATTGTTTTTTCGACAAAGATTCCCCGTCGCTCCGGCGAGGATGGCTTGCGGGAGCATTTGAATCGAGCTTGGGAATCAGTTATTGCGGAAACGGCAGACCGCGAGCGAACTCCTTTTCGGTTTGCCAGTGCTCACTTCACTCGACGCCACATTGGTTCGTGGTCTTCGTTGATTGGTGCGTGCGATTACGGCTGAAGGGTCCACCCGCAGCGGAGCGCTTTCTGAGTTGGCTGCGATTAGTTGCAAGTTGACCAAGGCGCCCGTAAGGATGCAATGAGAAACGCGCACGAAACCGGACCCTGCTCTAAGGACGCAATAAAGAATCTGTTAAAATCGCGACATCAATTTCTTTGCGCGGCTCCAGCGTAGACCCCGGTTATAGCAACAGAGAAATCCTCATCCGCGCGATCCGCAATTCACGTTCCGGCAGAGCTCTTTAGCTGAAAGGGCGCGGCTCTCGTAACTACTGAAAATACAGGCTGGTGCAGGTTTGTCGGAGAATCACATTCCGCCACAGGGCTTGTTGGGCGCGTTGCGCCAGCGCCGCATTACGCCTGTGCTGCGCCGCGCATTGCGGGCCGCACGCCGTGCTAGTTCCTCCGCGGCCGAAATGCGCAATCTTTATGAATTCACGCGCTCTACGCTGCAGATGAATTTGAGCAGCAAACCCGGGCCGCAGCTCGCCGAGAATCTCCACAAGCTGTTTTCTCCGGAAGGGGTGGCGATCTTCGACGCTGATCTGCAGGAGGTCTACCGGGCAGGGAAGTGGACCGTCGATCCCAGCGAACTGGCTCAAAACGTCTATCACTTCGAGAGTTCCGACGACGATCCGCACACTGGAGTCAGCCGCCGGGTAGTGCGCCTGGGAGCGGTTCCTATCGGCAGTCTGGTGGTCCGCGGGAACATGGATCCCCTGACGAACAGCGCCATTGCGGCGATCATCGCCATTACGTTCGACCGGTATCGGGCAACCGCGAACGAGAGCCGGATTGAAGCGGAACGCGAGGCGGAGCGGATGCGATCCACAGTTCTTGATAGCCTGGCGCACGCGTACAAAACGCCGCTGACAGCAATCAGGGCTGCCTCCAGTGGACTTGCAGAGATGGGAAAGCTTTCGCCCGGACAGGCGGAATTGGTTGCGCTGATCGATGAGCAGGCGAATCTGCTGAACGAACTCACCACGCGCCTGCTTACCACAGCTCGGCTCGGCTCGGGTGAAGGGGACGGGTCCTCGCTGGCTGTTCAGGTCGAGCCGGTTGAACCTGAGGCGCTCATCGACGAAGTGATTGCAGGGCTGGGCGAGAGATCCGCCGGCGCCACAATCCGCACGGAGGTTGAGCCGAGGGGCCACTTTTTTGCAGGGGACCGCAGGCTCATTTCGATGCTGTTGACGCAGTATCTCGACAACGCGTGCAAGTACTCTGACGCGGGATCGCCTATCACAGTGCGTGCCTTTCGTTCGGAGACAGAGACCCTGCTGTCAGTGCACAGCTTCGGCGCGGTGATTCCTCCGGCCGATCGCGAGCGCATCTTTGATCGTTACTATCGCTCGACGGCGTCGGCAACGCGTGCGGCCGGCACGGGCATTGGACTTTCGATTGCGAAGCGCGCAGCTCTCGCCCACGGTGGATCGGTGTGGGTGGCGAGCGACGAGTCGGAAGGCACAACTTTTTTTGCGGCAATACCCGCCACGCTGGGACAGCCGGGCGGTTCCTCCATTACACCGGATCCTGAAAGGAAGAAGTGATGACCACCTCTGCGATTCGCGTCCTTGTTGTTGACGACGAACCTGCAATTCGCCGCGCGCTGCGCCCACCGCTCACGGAACTGGGCTTCGAGATGATCGAAGCTTCACGTGGCGAAATGGCGCTTGAACTTCTGCGTACGGAGCCGTTCGATGCAGTGCTTCTGGATGTGAACATGCCGGGTATCGGAGGCATTGAGACGCTGCGGCGCATGCGCACGCTCGCTCCGCGACTGCCCATCCTGATGCTGACGGTTCGGGATCGCGAAGAAGAAAAGGTAAATGCGCTGGAACTTGGCGCGGACGATTACGTGACGAAGCCTTTTGGGGTACGCGAGCTTGTGGCGCGCATTCGTGCAGCAGTGCGCCGCGTGCAGGCGCCGGCGGCGCCGGAAGACGCGCCCATCGAAATCGGTGAGATCAAGCTGATGCCATCGCGCCGCAGCGTGACCAGGCGCGGCCAGCCGATCCACCTTACGCGCAAGGAATTCGACATCCTGCATTGCCTGATGAGCCGCGCCGGCCGCGTGATTACGTACGCGCGGCTGCTGACAGCGGTGTGGGGAGCTGACTGTCGCGAGGAAGTGGAATATTTGCGTACCTTTGTCCGTCAGCTTCGCAAAAAGATCGAGGATGATCCAGCGCGTCCACGCTATCTGCTTACCGATATTTATGTCGGATATCGATTTGCCGATGCGCAGATGCTCGAAGAGATTCCGGCTGGAGGTGACAATCCGTTCTTGGGCGCAGAGGTTGAGGAGCAAGGGGCGAGCGAAGGCCGTTTGCAGTAGCGCTTTGCGAAGTGTCACAGTGGGTCGGACCTGCATGCCCCGCACTGTTAGCATGAACCTGCAAACATGCGTGAGCACTTAGGAACGCTGGTTCAGGATTTTCGGGGTTATGGTGGCGAGATTGCCGTGGTGCGCTACCAGGGCAATCGCCGCCGGGTTTCAACTTACGTAGGCATCGCGAAAATGGCGGGTCGCTTCGCTGCGTATCTAGCCGCGCAGAACATAGTGGCCGGCGATCGCATCGTGCTCTGGGGCGAGAACAGCGCGGAGTGGATCGCTGCCTATCATGGATGCATTCTGCGCGGGGTTATCGCGGTTCCGCTCGACGCTTACGGCAGCGCTGACTTTGCTGCGCGCGTCGCAGCGGATGTGCAGCCGAAACTTGCTGTTGGCGACGCGCTTCTAGTCAGGCAACTGCCCGCGACCTATCACCGCATTGAGTTCGAAAGCTGGGAGTCGCTGCTGCCGCAGGACGAGGCCGGTCCGGTCTCTGGATTGAACCGCGATACGCCGCTTCAGATTCTGTTCACTTCCGGAACGACCGGCGATCCGAAGGGCATTGTGCATACGCATGGCAATGTGCTCGCCAGTGTAGGGCCGATCGAACAGGCAGCGCAAAAGTATCTTCGTTACGAGAAGTACGTGCACCCCCTGCGCTTTTTGCACACGCTGCCGCTGAGTCACGTCTTCGGCCAGACCATGGGCTTGTGGATTCCGCCAATTTTTCGCGCCCAGGTGCACTTCGAAAGCCGCCTGGTTGCGCCCCGGCTCATTGAGATCATTCGCCGGGAACGCATATCGGTGCTCGCCGCCGTGCCACGGGTTTTTGCGCTGCTCAAGACCTATCTCGAATCGACGCAACCCGGCCTCGCCGACCGCGTTGCCGCATCGCACAGTCTGCGCGCGTGGAAGAAGTGGTGGATCTTCCGCGATGTGCATCGCGCTTTTGGATTAAAATTCTGGGCGTTAATTTCCGGCGGCGGAGCGTTGGCTCCCGCGGTTGAGCAATTCTGGAACGCGCTTGGATTTGTGCTTGTGCAGGGCTACGGCATGACCGAGACCACCGCGTTGATCACGCTGAATCACCCGTTTCATGTTGCGCGCGGCACCATTGGCAAGCCGCTCCCGGGGCGCGAGGTGAAGATCGGACCCGATGGCGAAGTGCTGGTGCGGGGTCCGATGATTTCGACGGCCACATGGTCGGGTGGCGAGTTGCGCCAGCGCGAGGACGAGTGGCTCGCTACCGGCGACATTGCCGAAGCGCAGTCGACCGGGGAGCTGAAATTTCTGGGGCGCAAGAGCGAGGTGATCGTCACTGCCGCCGGCGTGAATATTCATCCGGAGGACCTTGAGGCGGTTATCGAGCAGCAGCCCGGGGTCGCCGCTTGTGCCGTGGTTGCGATGCAGACTCCCGCAGGGTCCGAGCCTTGTGCGGTGCTGGCGATGCGCGGGGGCGATGAACTCGCGCCGAAGGCGATTGAGTCTGCCAACGCTCAACTGCCTGAGTTCCAGCGCGTGCGTCGCTGGAGGTTGTATCCGGAACCGGACCTGCCGCGCACTTCTACGGGCAAGGTGCGCCGCAAGGCTGTGGCTGTCTGGCTCGAAGAGATACAAGCGGTGGCCACAGCAACGCGATCCGTCGCTGAACATGTTACTTCTACGCATGACTGGTTGCTCGCGCTTATTGTGCAGATCACCGGCGAGACGCCGCACGAAAGTGGCGACGACTTGCGCCTGAGCGAGGATCTGCACCTCGACAGCCTTGGGCGCGTGCAGTTGGCGGCGGCAATCGAGCAGAAGCTTGGCATGCCGCCTGAGAGCGGTCTGCTCGAGCAGGTGCAGACGCTTGGCGAGGTCCGCGCACTTGTATCAGGACATGCGTCGGCGGCGCCGCTGCAACACGTGCCGATTGCCGAGGCGGTGGAGAGTCTTCCAACCGCACGGGAGGAAGCCGCCGTCGCGGCGCCGCCCGCACAGTACCCATCCGCATCACTCGAGACCGATGTCTCGCACATTGAGGCTCCGCGTTCCGCATACGTGTATCCGCATTGGCCGTGGTGGCGACCAGTGCATTGGGTAAGGGCCTTTTTCATTGAAGCCATCATGCGTCCGCTGGTGCGGTTCCTCGCCAAGCCACGCGTGGTTGTTCCACCAGATCTGCGCACTAAGATCAACGAGCCCGTGCTGATTGTCGCCAATCACATCACGGCATACGACGGACCGCTGGTGCAGTATGCGCTTCCCAGCGCAATTCGGAGACGGGTCGCAGCGGCCATGTCGGGTGAGATGCTCGAAGACTTCCGTCATTTCCGCAACCCTGAGTGGCCGCCAACCAAGCGTGGCTTCTATCCGCTCGGGCCGCTCGCATGGTTCGCGCTCACCGCGTTGTTTAACGTGTTTCCGCTGCCGCGCTCGCGCGACTTCCAGCGCAGCTTCGCGCACGCCGGCGAGTCGCTCGATCGCGGATATCATGTGCTCGTCTTTCCGGAAGGCACCCGGTCCGCGGGGGGGCAACTAGCGCGCTTCCGGCCGGGCATCGGGCTGCTGGTCAAGCAATCCGGTACTGCGGTGTTGCCCGTTGCACTGCGGGGGCTGGGAGAGTTGAAGGAGCGGGGCAGCGGCTGGTTCCGGTCGGGAAAGCTTGAGATTCGAGTAGGCGGACCGCTCCGTTTTGCACCGGAGACGACGGAGGCGGAGATCACTGAAAGGTTGCACGCAGAAGTTGCAGCGCTTCTTGACGATCGCATGACTCCGCGTCCCAGCTAGGACGGTGTACGCGGGCGGAAATGACAAGTTCCGCCGCTGAGAGTCGCGGTCCATAACGATGGGTCGACGGGCTGCTCGGTTGAACCCAGAAACAGCACACCGTCTGGCGCGAGTAGTCGATGCACCTCCGACAGCAAGGCGAGGCGTGTTTCAGGAGCAAAGTAGAGCATCACGTTGCGCAGGAAGATCACGTCGAACTTAGCACGAAAGGGCAACGGGTATTTACAGAGGTTCACTTTCTGGAAATTGCAGAGAGACCGAACCTGGGGTTTTAACACCCATTCATCGCCGTCCTGCTCAAAATAGCGCACCAGGAAGCGGGCGGGAAGACCGCGATTGACCTCTATTCGTTGATATCGGCCACTACGCGCACGATTGACAACGTCTTCGCAGATGTCGGTGCCTTCCACTCTGATGTTCCAATTCACCAGCGTGGGAAAGTGTTCTCTAATCAAGATTGCGAGGCTGTAGGCTTCCTGTCCGGTGGAACAGGCGGCGCTCCAAATGCGCAAAGCGCGCGTCGTGCGGCGTGCGTCGATTAGTTTGGGTAGTAGAACGAGACGAAGGAGTTCGAATGGGCGGCCATCACGAAAGAAGCTGGTTTCATTGATGGTCATGGCATCGGCCACAGCCAATTCGAGCGCAACATCAGATTTGGAGCGAAGATACTCCACGAGTTCCGCAAGACTGCCCATGCCACGGCTGCGAAGAATGCGCGACAATCTCGCCTGAAAGACGTAGTCGCGCGACGGATCCAGGACATTCTGCGAGTGAGTCTGAACGAGCTTGCGCAGAAATGCGAAATCAGTTACAACCTGGGTGGCCGGCACGGCTAAACCGCCGCTTCTCGAAGCGAGAGAGCTTCGTTGGAGCTCGCGACCGTGAGACGCATAATTTCGGGGGCCATCTCGCCCAGAGAGAGAACCCGATGGGCGAGGCCTGCTGTTGCGACTGCCCCGGGCATGCCCCAAACGGTGCTGCTGGCCTCGTCCTGCGCAAGCACGGTAGCGCCCTTGTTGCGAAGAACGCGGCAACCTGCCAATCCGTCATAGCCCATGCCGGTGAGCACGACTGCCAGCACACTTCCGCCATACGCCTCCGCGAGTGAACGGAAGAGGACATCGACGGAGGGCCTGCAGTGATTTTCGGGCGGTGCGTTGGTAAGGTGGAGTGTGGAATTGTGCCCGGCCGGGGGCGTCTTGATCACTTCGAGGTGGCTGTCGCCCCTCGCAATAAAGATGTTTCCAGGAACAACGGCCAACCCTTCGGCCGCTTCTCGTACACGGAGACGGCAAGATTTGTCCAAGTGTTCGGCCAGCATGCCCGTGAACAGCGCGGGCATGTGTTGCACGACGACAACAGGTAATGGAAACCGGCTCGGCAGAGCGGGCAACAGCTTTTCGAGTGCGTCGGGACCGCCCGTGGACACTCCGATAGCGAGCACTGCCGGCGCGCTGGTGGCAGCCGATTGCGTAGCGGCGGGACGCGCGGACGGTGCCGGCCGGCGTTGCGGTAGGGTTATGCTTGCCAGAGCGTGGATTTTGGGGAGGAGTTGCGCGGCCAACGTACGGGTCGCTGCGTCTCGATCTTGCTGTGCCGTGGGTTTGGCTACATAGTCGGCGGCTCCGTTTGCCAGAGCTTCGATGGTAACTCGCGCGCCGCGCTGAGTGAGCCCGCTGCACATGATCACAGGCAGCCGGTGGCCTGCGGCACGCAGTCGCTTCAATGTGGTGAGGCCGTCCATCACAGGCATGTCCACGTCCAGGAGCATCAAGTCGGGTGCCAGAGTCGCAACGGATTGCAGGGCGGCAACGCCATCGACTGCCGTTCCCGCAACCTCAAGCTGCGCGTCGGTTGCCAGCACTGACCGAAGCAAGCTGCGCATGACGGCGGAGTCGTCGACGATCAGAACTTTGGTGCGGCGGGTCCAGATGGTCATGCGGCGTTCAAACCCAGGAGCGCGAGTTTTTCGCGCAGCGATTCTGCGTCGAACGGCTTCATCAGGTACTCGTCTGCGCCAGCCTCCAGCGCCTGCACAATGGCATTGCTGTCGCACTGGCTGGTCACCATCATGACCTTCACGTCGTCGAAGTTCTGCGCGCGAATGTTCTTGACCATATCAAGCCCGTTCATCCCCGGCATATTCCAGTCGATCAGAGCCACGTCGAAGTCCGGTTCGCCGAGTAGAAGAGCCAGTCCCGCAGCCGCATCATTGGCTTCCTTGCACTCGAATCCCGCCTGTTCGAGCAGGCCGCGCACCACTCTTCGGGTAAATCGGGAATCGTCGACGATCAGGGCTCGCATGGCATCCCCCCGTTATTCGCAAGCCATCGCCTGGCGCATGGGTTCCAGGCAACCCGGGTTCAACATCACCATAAGGCCGCCATCAAGTTTGTATGCGCCCGCGAAGAGGCCGTTGCGCTGCTTGCTTACTGTGGAAGGATTCGGTTCGAAGTCGGCCGACGAGACCGTACGCACCTCCATGACGCGGTCGACGAGCAGTCCGAAACACCCCGCGGGATGCTCGATTACCAGCAGGTCCTGCGTCGCCAGATTCAGAGGCATGTCGAGCACACGGCGCAGGCTCACCGTTGTGAGAACGTCACCGCGATAATGCAGGAGACCGCCGACGAATTCAGGCGCCAGCGGAACCTGTTGTGTGCGCGCACCGCCCACGATCTCCAGGATGTGGCGAATGGGAATGCCATAGAGTGTGTCGCCCAATCGCACTGAACAGACCTGGGTGAGCTCCTCTGCTGCGGTCTTCTTCTTCGACGCGTGTTGCTGGGCCATTGCAATCTCCTCGTTCATCGCGCAAACTCAATAGCTCGACATGAAAGGCGATCCTTGTGCCGCCGTGTTCGGCAACGCGGGCACGGTTTCAAGATCCACCACCCTCGTGACCTTGTCGCGCAACAACGTCAGCCCCGAAGCGGGCTGGCGGTTCCCCGCCTCGAACAAGTCGCCGCCGCGCGCGACGTCGAGCACGGAATCGACAGCGATGCCCATCTGGCGATTGCCCTCGCGGCAGACCACCACAATGATGGTCGCTTCGGGCGTGTCCTGGGCTGCGTTGATGAGTCCGGCGGCGTCTTCCACGGGCAGTAACTGGCCGCTGAAATTCAGCACAGGGCGGTGGCCGATGTACTCGATCCGCGCGATAGGAACCTGTTCGATGCGCAACACATTTTCGAGAGCTACGGCCGCCTGCCGGTTCCCCACCTGCACAACCAGGTATTCGAGGCGGCTCGCATCGGCAACATCGGCTTCAGCTTCGGCAGCCGAGGCTGCAACTTCCTGGGACATGGTGACGCCTGCCATGCCGGCGATGGCGCCGGGATCGAGAATGAGCGCAAGTTCGGCGTTTCCGAGAACGGTCGCGCCGGAGTAAAGGCCGATTTTCTTCAGCACCGGGCTGAGCGGCTTCACCACGATCTCTTCCGGATCGGCGAGTCCGTCGACAACGAGGCCGAACCTGCGGCCATCGGCATCGAGCACGGCGATGAAGTTGTCCATTTCATCCACAGCACGTCTGGACGCCCCAAGCAGGCGATCGAGAAACACCAGCGGCAGAAGCTGCCCGCGAAGGCGATAGAGCGGCGCGTCTTCAATCCATTCGATTGCGCTCGCCGCCTGCGTCGCAGGGACATGCACGAGCTCAGAGAGCGCCCCCTGCGGGACTGCGAAACTCTGCCCGAGCGTGCGGACGATCAACGCGGGAATGATGGCAAGGGTGAGCGGAATGCGCAGGCGCAAGGTCGTTCCCTTGACGGGGCGTGAGTCGATCTCAACCGTGCCGCCGATGCGCTCCACGTTCGTTCGCACCACATCCATGCCGACCCCGCGGCCGCTCACGTTCGTAATCTGCTTTGCTGTCGAAAAGCCGGGCAGGAAGATCATCTGCAGAATTTCGCGCTCTGACATCTGCGCGGCACGTTCACGCGAGACCAAGCCTCGCTCGATACCTTTCTCCCGCACGCGCTCCACATCAATCCCCGCGCCGTCATCGGCAACCTCGACTATGACGTGGCTGCCTTCCTGCATCGCGCGGAGCCTGAGAACACCTTCTGCTGGTTTGCCCGAGGCCTGTCGCACGGCCGGTGCTTCGATGCCATGATCGAGCGCGTTGCGCACCGCATGCGTCAGCGGGTCCTTGATGGCTTCAAGGAGGCTCTTGTCGAGTTCCGTCTCCTGGCCGTCCATTTCCAGGCGCACCTTACGGCCCAGGGTCTGCGAGAGATCGCGCACTATGCGCGGCATCTTCGAGAAGATGTTAGACACCGGCTGCATGCGGGCCTTCATCACGCTTTCGCGCAGGTCGGCTGTCACCATGTCGAGGCGGCGCGACAGCATTGTCATGCGCGGATCGGCCGCGGTGGCTTGCAGCACCTGGTTGCGCGTGAGGACCAACTCGCCCACAAGATTCATCATCCGATTGAGCAGCATCACGTCGACGCGCAGTGTGCTCTCTGCCGCCGATGGTGCGCCCGTGGCTTTGCTAGTCTCCGTAGCGGCAGGGATGGATTTTTCGATGTCCGTTTTGACGACAGAAAGTGGTTCAGGAGTTACGAGGCTGTCGGCCTGGCCATGCTCGACCTCGGGATCTAGGGTGGTTGGGGAATGCTCCGCGTTGGTCGCAGCGAGGCTTGGCTGACTCCCGCGCAGTGGTGCGGCCACGGGGACCTGTTTTGGCACACTGCTTCCGGCGGCAATCTGCAAGTCATCGAGCCGCGCGATCAGTTCCGCGTCACTGACCGTGTTCTCGTGTTCTCCTTCCTCGCCGCGCTCTTCGATGATCTTGAGAATGGAGCGCAGGCTGTCGAGCAGTTCCAGAAGGGCAGTGATCACATCCTGGGTCGCCGCCAATTTGCCGTCGCGCAGCAGGCCGAGCAGGTTTTCGCCCGCGTGCGCCAGTTTCTCCAGGCGCTTGAATCCGAGAAAACCCGTGGTGCCTTTGATGGTGTGCACGGCGCGAAAGATCTCGGCCAGGAACTCAAGGTCGTCCGGTCTTGACTCCAGGTCAGTGAGGCAATGCTCCATACGGTCCAGGCCTTCCTGGCTTTCGATGAGAAACTCCCTGGTCAGTTCGTCCATGCTCACTCTTCCACTTGCCGCTAGTCGCGAGCGCCACCACTGGCTGAGCGAATCGGCGCTCCCCAGCTTTATCGGAGAACGCGGCCGGGACTTGAGAGGCAGGTGTCATGTGATCGATGTAACGGATGGCTGCATGAGAAGAAGCTAATGAGTGGCTGTGCTGGTCGCGAACCAGCCGCGTGCGGTAGCCTCAAGATTCATACTTCTTAAGAGAGTTGCTTTCCAATGCCTCACGGCGCTTTGAGTCTGGAACTGAGCTCGCTACTCGACGCTTCGCTCGCGATCGCGCAGAACTCGTATGCTCCGTACTCCGGTTTCAAGGTCGGTGCCGCATTGCTGTTGTCGAGCGGCGCCATTGTCACCGGGACAAATGTCGAGAACGTGAGCTACGGGCTAACTATCTGCGCAGAGCGTGCGGCGTTAGTGCGCGCCGTCGCAGAATGTGGGCCCGGTCTTCGCATTCGCGCGGTGGCCGTTGCCAATCTGAACAACGCTGCCAGCCCTCCGTGCGGAGCATGCCGACAGATGCTAGCCGAATTCGCTGAGCCTGACGCTGAAATCGTCTTCTTTGCGGATGATCAAGTGCGCTCCATGCGATTCGCGGAGCTGCTGCCTCTCGCATTCAATACCAACATGAAGGCGTGAACGGAATGGCCCGCCTGCACACGGTTGATTTGCTTCGCAAAAAGCGAGATGGCTATGCGCTAAGCGCTTACGAGATCGAGCACCTCGTCGCGGGCGCGGTGTCCGGCGCTGTTACGCCGGAACAGCTATCCGTGTGGCTCATGGCGTCCTTCATTCATGGGCTCAGCCTCGAGGAAACGCGCGCGTTGACGCTGGCGATGCGCGACTCCGGTGAGAAGTTCGATGCCTCGCGACTGGGAAAGCCAGCGGTGGACAAGCACTCCAGCGGCGGAGTGGGCGACAAGACCAGCTTCCTGGTCGCTCCCATGGCCGCGGCCTGCGGCCTGGCCGTGCCCATGATTAGCGGCCGTGCGCTAGGCCATACCGGCGGGACGCTGGACAAACTCGAATCTATACCCGGCTATCGGACCGATCTCTCTCTTGCTGAATTTGAGTCTGTGGTTGCGCGCTGCGGGTGCGCGATCGTCGGTCAGACGCCGACGCTGGTTCCTGCCGACCGCGTCCTCTACTCGCTCCGCGACCGCACCGGAACAGTGGAGAACACAGGCCTGCTCTGTTCTTCGATCGTAAGTAAGAAACTCGCCGAGGGACTCGCCGGTCTCGTGCTCGACGTGAAGACGGGCTCCGGCTCATCTCTGCGCGACCGCGAAAAGAGCGCCTACCTGGCCGCAATGATGGTGGCTATTGCAGAAGCTGCAGGGACGCGGACCGTGGCGCTTTTGACGGACATGGACCAGCCGCTAGGCAGCACTGCCGGCAACTGGATTGAGATCGCCGAGTGTCTCGAGTTGCTGCGCGGGCAGCGTCCAGACGCCAGCGAAGACCTTCGCGAGCTGTCGCTTGAACTCGCAGGATGGATGATCCACCTGGGCGGAAAAGCATTCGAGCCCGAAGAAGGCCGAGTGATGGCAGAGGCCACGCTGCGTGACGGATCAGCGCTGTCTGCCTTCCTCAAGATGATCGAGGCGCAGGGTGGCGATCTCTCGGTCTTCGATGACCCGCTTGCGACGCACAAGCCCGGCGCGACCCGTGTTCTGGAGGCCTGGGCTGCCGGCGTCATCACCGAGATGGATACCACCGAGATCGGCTGGGCCGTGCAGCGAACCGGCGCTGGCCGAGCCAAGGCAGGCGCGCCCGTCGATCCGCATGCGGGCTTTGAGTTCCACGCCCGTCGCGGCGCACGCGTGGAGCATGGGCAGCCCATCGCGACGATCTACGCGACCGACGAGGCGCACATTGAAGAGCCCGTTCGCCGTCTGAAAGGAGCAATCAGCATCTCCGCAGAGCCGCTGCGGGTGGAGCGGGCGCTGGTCGGCTGGGTGTTTGATCGCCAATCCGCAGAGGCCTACCTCGCGGATGCTGGTAAAAAAGGAAGTAGAGACTAGGCATCAGGGCAAGAGGCATCAGGCATTCGCGAGAGGATTTCTATACTCATACCTGATTCCAATGCCAGCTTTAGGAGCATCGTGGATCGATTCACCGGGATACTGGGCATTCTTGCGGTGCTGGCCGCAGCATGGTTGTTTTCTACCAATCGCAGCCGCATCCGCTGGCGCACGGTGGCGTGGGGATTGAGCCTGCAGGTCATTTTCGCATTTTTCGTGCTGCGGTTTACATTCGGACAGCAGGCGATGGCCTGGGCCGGCGACGTGGTGAACAAGATGCTGTCTGCCACCACCGCAGGCACGCGTGTGCTCTTCGGCGAACTCGGCCTGCCGAACTCCGGTGCGTTCGGTAAGCTGATCGCGCCCAACTCCGGGGCGATCTTTGCGTTTCAGGTGCTGCCGACCATCATCTTCATATCGGCTTTTTTCGCGGTCATGTATCACATCGGTGTGATGCAGCAGATCATTCGCGCCTTCGCCTGGATCATGCTGAAAACTATGCGTATCTCCGGCGCTGAAAGCATGAATGTTGCCGCGTCGATTTTCATGGGCCAGACCGAGGCGCCGCTGACCATCCGGCCGTTCCTGTCACGCGCTACTCGCAGCGAGCTGATGACGATCATGACGAGCGGCATGGCACATGTTTCCGGCGGCATCATGGCGATGTATATCTCGCAGGGAATCGAGGCCAAACATCTGCTCGCTGCCGTGATCATGACGTCGCCCGGGACCATTCTCGTGGCGAAGATGCTCGTGCCGGAGACTGAAATTCCCGACACGGAAGGCAAGGTCATCATCCCCAAAGACGAGCAGCACAAGGACGAGAACTTGATTGGAGCGATTGCGCGCGGGACCATCGACGGCGGCAAGCTGGCGATGAACGTGGCGATCATGCTCATCAGCTTTCTCGCCCTGGTTGCGCTGCTCGATATGCTGCTAGCGTGGGTGCACGGAGGCCTGCCGTGGATTCCGCCCAGCCTCGGCCAGATTCTCGGCTACATCTTCTGGCCCGTGGCATGGCTCATTGGGGTGCCCGCGCACGACTGCGGCCTGATCGGGAACCTGCTCGGTACGCGCATGGCTCTGAATGAAGTCATAGCCTATATCGCGTTGGGGGCACAGAAGGCCATGATCAGCCCGCGCTCGTTCACCATCGCGACTTTCGCGCTGTGCGGATTCGCCAACCTGGGGTCTATCGGCATGCAGATCGGCGGCATCGGAGCGCTGGTACCGGAGCGGCGCAACGACTTAGCGAAACTTGGCGTGCGCGCCATGCTGGCTGGGACCATGGCGAATCTGATCAGCGCTTCGATCGCGGGGATGTTCCTGGGCTAGACGAATTCGCGCGATGAAATAGGATCGCCGTCACAGAGCAGGTATCGGCGCGGTTGCTATTCTGTCGCGTGCAATTTGAACAGTTTGTCTATCCGAACCAGGAACTTCCGCTTCTGGATGCCTATGACCGGCACTTTGAAGCGGTCTACGTGCTGCTGCATCCGTTTGTCTGCGTTCCCGACGAGATGGCCTGGAAGGTCACCCGGCAATACCCAACCGAAGATCAGATCCTGTCGGCAGGGGCGAAATGCAACTGGTCGCATGTCGCCGCAAAACTTGGCGTCTCCAATTGCGCCAGACTGAACCAGGCGTTGCTCACCGCAACTGGATCGCTGGTTGACTATTTGTGTGACTTTCCAGCGCGCGATGCGTTGCAACGGTTTCTGCAAGCCGAGCCGATCTGGATGCCCGGGCAGGGCGCCTTCGAGCCGCTGCTCCAGTCAGATTTTCTCGCGGCATTCGAGGACCTCGTCTATGAGGAGCTGATCTTCGTGCCTGAGTTTCCGCGGGCTGATCCTGTCGAGCGGTTGCGAATTGACGATCTTCGAGCCCGATCCGTTCCATTCCCGGGGTGCGGAAGTCTGGTCGCGCCCGATGCGTCTTTTCTCTTCACTGTGGACTGGGACAGCTTCTTCACGCTCTTCTACGGGCCGCGCGCCTTGATCCAGAACTTCGCCGGCGCTCGCAAGCTGGAGGGCTTCTTTGCCGCGCCCACAACCGAGCACAGCTGGTTCAACTACACGATGGGCTGCGCGACGGTGACGGTGTCGCCCGAGGACTGGTACCAGAACGGGTGATCAGGTGATCTGTTGTCGGCTGCTTATCGCGCAAACCGCTCCGCGCTGCGGGCCTTCGCCTTGGCGGCTTCTTCTTCGCGATTGCGAAGGGGGCCGCTGCTTTCGAGCGTGGTCAGCAGCCGTGAGGATGCCGCAGCGATCTCTTCCACCGCGGCCGCGAATGCCGCTTCATTGGCCTTTGAGGGTTTATTAAAACCGCTGATCTTGCGGACGAATTGCAGCGAAGCCGCGCGGACTTCCTCATCGGTGACCGGCGGATCGAAGTGAAACAGGATCTTGATATTGCGGCACATACGGAGACCTCCCTCGGTGCGGGATCTTGCTTGCAAGACACATCCGCACCCCACACCAGCAGTGTACCCACGTCCCCGATTGCAGCACTGCAGGAGGGCGCGACAGTGGCCGCCGCAGGTGCTCAGCTTTTGCGGGAGGTGACGGCGGAGAATGCTTCGACGTGCTGCGTCACCCGTTTGCCGCCGCACTTGGGACAGGTCAGGCCGCCCTTCTCGTACTCCGACATGTTCATGTGCTGGGCGAATTCTTCCTGGCAGTCCAGACAGAAGAAGAGGTAGTTGGACATATATAAACTCCGGCGAAATGATAGCGCGATCCGGGTGAGTCGGAACGGGCTGTGCTGCAAAACTTGTCACTCTCGCCAAGGGAGTGTCAGGCAACATCATCTCCGCAGTCAGTCGTCCTAAAAGAGGCGGCGCAGCTGCTTTGCGGCAGCGGAAAGGGATCTGAATGGCTCGGGCGGCATTGGCACGATGGTCGGAAGATACTCCACCTGATCCCGAGTCGCCGCAAAAGCCAATTCCCGCTCGACGCCGGCCGCGGTGGCTGCTGATCGCGGGCTGGGTGGCGCTGGCGTGCGTGATGGTCGGCATTTGGTTCGTCGGGCAGAACTGGCCGTACCGGTATCGGAAGATGAAGCCGCTGCTCGAGGACGTTCTGGGTTGCCAGATCACAATCACGCGCTACCATCGGACCTATTTTCCCAATCCAGGGTTCATTGCCACCGGGCTCACGCTGAAGCGCAAGTCGGCTCCGCATCAGCCGCCAATTGGGACGGTGCAGACGTTCGTCGTGCAGGGCCGCTGGATCGATCTACTGATGCTGCGCCGGCGCGTCGAGCTGGTTGATATAACCGGTTTCCATTTGGTTCTGCCGCCGCCGGGAAGCAAGGCAGCGCAGGAAGATTTTCCCGCCGGGAGCACGGCAGACTTTACCGGTCCTGACACTCCCATAGAGCGGATGGAGATCCATGCTTCGTTGCTGGATGTGTTGCGTGAGAACGGGGCACGGTTCAGCTTCCCGATCCGGCAGTTGCATATCGAGAACATGCAGAAGGGGCGAGCCATGAAGTACGCGGTGGACATGGACAATGCCATTCCGCATGGGCAGATCAGGGCGTCGGGATACTTTGGCCCGCTCAGCGCGGGAAGTCCCGGTGAGACGCTGGTTTCAGGCAAGTTTGAGGTAGAGCGATTCAGGCTGCAAGATGTGGGCAAGATTCGCGGAACGCTGAGCGGATCGGGCAGCTTCAGCGGGCGATTGGATGCGATTCGGGCGGCGGCCGACACCGATACGCCCGATTTTGCCGTGGACGACGGAACTCCTTCGTCAGTGACCGGGCGGATCGACTGCACTGTGAACGGGCTTAATGGCGACGTGGTGTATCACCGTATGGAGGCGCGCACGGGCGATACGGCGGTGATGGCAACGGGCAGCACACAAGGTGTGGGCGGTAAGACGACAGAGCTGGAGTTGGCGGTGACCGGGGGGCGTGCGCAGGATCTTCTGCGGCCGTTTCTACACAAGGCGCCTCCGATAGTTGGGCTGGTCGATCTGCATGCGCACGCGTCCCTTGCGCCGTCGAAGGAGGGAGACTTCTTTCATCGGCTGCGCGTGAATGGCGGGTTCGACGTGCCACGAGAGAAGGTGACGGACGGCGCGACGGAGCGCAATCTCTCGGCGTTCAGCCAGCGGGCGCGGGGTGGGAAAGCTCCCGATCCTGACAAGGATAAGACGACGCCGATAGCCGACGCGATCTCGTCGGTGCGCGGGCCGGCTACTATCCGGGACGCGGTGGTGACGACCCACGGGCTGACTTTTGAGGTGCCAGGCGCGCAGGCGCGGCTGGACGGGACGTTCAACCTGCATACCAGCGCGGTGCGCCTTACGGGCACAGTGGCGACGAAGGCGGATATCGCGAAGGACGCGACGGGGTGGAAGTCGATTCTGCTGAAGCCGCTGGCGCCGTTCTTCCGGAAGAAGCAGGCGGGGGCGGTGATCCCGATTGCGGTGACGGGAACACCGGGAAACTACAAGGTGACTGAGAACCTCATGCACTCGAAGTAGGCCGGGTTAGCTGTTGTATCGAGCGGAGCGGATGCGGCGGGTGCGGTAGAAGACCGTCAGCAGGGTTACGGTTCCGCAACTCAGGAGGCTGGCGGCCATGCCGAGGATCAGGGAGAGGTCGCGCTGGTAGACGCCGTGGACGATGCCGATGGCCTGGAGCACGCTGAAGCCGCCAAAGGTGATGAGCGAGATGCCTTCGTCGCTCTTCTTGCGCCAGACAGCGATGACCTGAGGCACGAAGAGCAGGGCATTGCAGAGCAATCCCAGGCCGAAGATGACGGCGACAAACTGCTTCATTCCGGGCGATCTCCTAAGGCGCAAGGCCCTAGCTTAATCCTCTCATCGATTTGCCTAAGTGGCTTATTTTTCAATGAGCGCAGCTTCGAAATGGCTCCAAAACCTTCACCGGACGCAACTGGTTTGGAATTGGGTCGCATCGTATCTGTCTGTGTGTAGACGATTCCCCAGCGTTGTTTCGATGATTTTGGCGTTGGCGGCGGCGTCGGCAATGGGCCAGTCGAGTTCGGAAAAACAGAGCCCTCAACCGGTCCCGCAGACGAGCCAGCAAGTGCCCGCCGCGCCCCAGCAGCTTGCGCCGACGCAGCAGCTCGCGCAGCCGGCTGAGGCGGTGAAGCAGGTGATTCAACAGGAAGCGGCGGAGACCCAGCAGGCGCAGGCCGCGGGGCAGCCGGTCTCGCTACCGGGCGCCCAAGGGCAGGCGATTGCCGTGACGCATCCGGCGGTTCCGGTACCGCCCGGGCCAGTGCCTCCGGAAGAGATCAAGCCCGCGCCGCCCACGCCGATTGCCGTGAAGAGGGTGGAGCTGGGCAGCGAGCACACGTGGGATCCGCAGTGGGACGTGTTCATTGAGGAGAACCTGCCTGCTGAGCTCATGACGCCGGGGATGGCGAAGGCGGTGCACCCGTTCTGCCCGCGTTTTGGCGAGCTGAGCCAGCCGGATAAGCGCGCGTTCTGGGCGTACCTGTTCCAAGCGCTGGCGGGGGCGGAAGCTGGGCTGCGGCCCACGGCGGACGTCAAGCACCTCGATCCAACGGTGGCGGTTCGCGACCCGGTGAGCAAGCGGACAGTGCGGCAGCAGGGGCTGTTGCAGTTGACCTACGAAGACAACCAGCGCTACGGGTGCGACTTTGACTGGGACAACGACAAGGGGCTTCGAGCAGGCGATCCGGGGAAGACGATTCTGGAGCCGGAGCGGAACCTGTCGTGCGGTATCCGGATCATGAAGAACCAGCTTGTCGATCTGAATCGCCCGCTGGTGACGAGGAAGAGCTACTGGGGTACGCTGCGGCCGGGCACCGTGAGCTACAAGGTGTTCGCGAAGCAGATGGCGAACGTGCCGATGGCGTGCGGCGCGAAGACGGCGCCGCGGAAGAGAGCGGTGGATAAGGGAGTTCGAGAGGCGGAGATGACGAAGCCGGTGAGTTCGCAGGGAGGCGAGGAGTAGCCGAGAGAGTTGTCAGTAGTTCGTAGTTCACAGTTCCCAGTGAGGCCGCCGGTTCCGGCGGCCTTTGTGTTGCTGGGCTCGGGTTTCGTTAAGCTAGTTGCAATGAGCTCTTATTTTGATCGGGTGGGTGAGGCGGCGGCGTTTGTGCGTGCGCGGCTGAATGGGCTGAAGCCGCGTGTTGGCATCGTTCTGGGATCGGGATTGGGGGCGGCGGCAGAGGCTGTGCGCGATGCGGTGGTGGTGCCGTATGGGGAGATTCCTAACTTTCCGCAGTCAACGGTGGTAGGGCATTCGGGGCGGCTGGTGGCGGGCGAACTGGGGGGCGTGCCCGTTGTTGTCATGCAGGGCCGCGTGCATTATTACGAGGGCTATACGCCTGCCGAGGTCACATTTCCGATGCGCGTGCTGGGTGCGCTCGGGATTCGCGCGGTGGTGCTGACGAACGCAGCAGGCGGGATCGCCGAGGGGTTGGAGATCGGGCAGCTGGTCGCGCTGAGCGATCACATCAACTTCATGGGTTGGAATCCGCTGACGGGTCCGAATGAGCCACGGTTTGCGTGTATTCCTGCGGCGGGGCTGCGGTTCTTCGATATGACTGAGGCCTACTCGAATGAGCTGCGCGGACTGGCGAAACAGGCGGCCGCCGAAGAGGGATTCGCGATGGCGGAGGGCGTGTATCTGGCGACACCGGGGCCGAGTTTTGAGACGCCGGCGGAGATCAGAGCTTTCCGGACGCTGGGGGCGACGCTGGTGGGGATGTCGACGGTGCCGGAGACGATTGTGGCCCGGCATATGGGGATTGAGGTCCTGGGCATTTCGTGCGTGACGAACCTGGCCGCGGGTCTGGGGGCGACGCAGTTGAGTCACGATGAAGTGTTCGAGGCGGGGCGCAAGGTGGAGCAGCGGTTGGCGCGGTTGCTGGAGAGGCTGACGCCGCGCATTGCGGAGCGGGTGGCGGAGTGAGCGTCGTCATCGCGGTGGCGGGGTGTTCGGGATCGGGCAAGACTACGCTTGCGGAGGAATTGGCTCGCGTTCTCGGGGGCATTCATTTCCCGCTCGACAACTACTATCGCGATTTGTCGCACCTCGATCCGGCGGAGCGCGTGCGGATCAACTTCGACGATCCGGCGACGATTGAGAGCTCGCTGCTGGCGGAGCACGTGGCGGCGCTGGCGCGCGGGGAGGCCATTGAGCGGCCGCTCTACGACTTCGCTACGCACACGCGAGTACATGGGAGAACCGAGACGGTGGAGCCTGCCCCGTTCGTCATCGTCGAGGGCATCTTTGCGTTGTGCTACGCGGAGCTTTTGCCGATTTACAACCTGCGGGTGTACGTCGATGCGCCGGACGGGCTGTGCTACGAGCGGCGTCTGAAGCGAGATGTGACGGATCGCGGGCGCACGCCGGAGTCGGTGCGGGAGCAGTACGAGACGACGGTGCGGCCTTCGGCTATGGAGTGGGTGACACCTTCGAGTGCCAATGCCGATCTGGTCATCGACGGTACGCTCGAACTGGATTGGAAGGTGGAGATGGTGGTGGAACAGTTGAAAGGCAGGGAACAGGCAGGGACAAAGGGACAGAGGACATAGGACCGCTCGTTGGTGTCACGGATTGCGTTCGCGCGCCACATTACTACGGTGCTGTTCAAGTTGGTACGCAACTTAAAAGTTTCACGCGGTGTTGAATCCACTGAGCATCTATATGCGTAAAGGTAGATAGACATGAAGCCCACGGCATACACCTTCGAAAGCATGAAGAAGAGGGCGGCGGCGTGGCTGCTGGAGGGCATCTCGCCCCAGCGGCTGGCGCTGACGCTCGCTCTCGGGTTTGTGCTGGGGTGCATTCCGCTGGTGGGAGTGCCGACGGGGCTCTGCGTGGTACTGGCGGTCGTGTTCCGGCTCAATCTGCCGGCGATTCAGGCGGCCAACTATGCGGCGATGCCGTTCCAGTTGGCGCTGATTGTTCCGTTCGCGCGGCTGGGCGGGAAACTGGCGCCGGCGACGCATGCTGCGCTTGATTTCTCGGCGCTGGCGCAGTCTCCGATGCAATTGATGCATGCTTCAAGCAGTGTGGCTGCGCAACTGGGTGTGATGGCGGGGCAGGCGCTGCTGGCGTGGCTGCTGCTGGCGATCCCGGTGGTGGGGCTGCTGACCCTGACGCTGACGCAGGTGCTAAGGCGGGTTCCGGCGGTTGCGGAAGCTAAGGCGCGAGGATTACTTTCCTAGAAAATACGCGGGCTGCACGTGTCAGTTCGAGTGCGAATTCTGGCTGGTGGCTACGACAGGTGTGTCTGCGGAAGCCCGACATCGAGCCGGACTTTTGGGATGTTTACTGATAAATACAATATAGATTTAGTTGTTACGACGACTTGTTCTTGACCTATGGGATTTTGTAGTCACGTATCTGAAATAGAGTCTAGGGTTTGACCCAATTTTTGGCGAATAAATGGAGAAGTAAAAACAGGGGGAGGGGTAGCTAATTTTCTAGTAAACACAGTAGCAGGTTAGTTACTCCCATCGAGTAGCCGTAATTTGCGGCGCTCGCTGGTGTGTGCGTAGGTCCGTCTTTTGTCGAGTTGGCGCGTGGGTCGCAGCTCCGGGGTGTGGGGGGCGGTGATTTCGTCGGCTAGGTGCATGGAGAACTCCCTTTAGAGAGCAGGATTGCGAGCAAAAGAAAATGCCCACCGTTGGCCGGCGGGCATTCGTTTTTCTTCTCTATATCAAGTATGGCAGATTTGATTCGTAATTCGCAATTATTTTTCCACATTTTGTGGTGATTGGAATGAGCTGGTTAGGTCTTTTTTCCACAGGTGAGGGGCTTGACAGGATTTCAGAGGGTTGGCTGGATGCAAGTGGTCATGCCAACTTCCGGCATGTGGCGACCATGGCCCAGAACCCGTCTAAAATGCACGTCGTGAATACCAGCTGGACACGTATGGCGAAGAGCCTCACATTCCTATCTGGTGCGGCGACAATCTCTGATGTGCGTGATGCCTGAGCCAGCACAAGCGAGGCTTGTCTCCATTCTCAGCTATCGAGAGATGTTGGCCAAATCCGACCTCGTGGTAATTGCCAACCCGGTCACCAAAACAGAGGACACAAAAGAGAGATCGGTTCTGCCCGGCATCGCTCGGCAGGACTCAGAGGGAAGGCGAAGCAAAGTCGAGGTCATTGGGGTAGACACTGTATTCGCCGTTTCTGCTGTCCTCAAAGGGAATCCAGCGACCGAACGATTCACACTTCGCCACTACCGAGAAACAGACGACACACCAAGGATGAACGGACCGTCGCTCGTCAGATTCGATCCGTCTGAGGTGTCGAACCGCAGCTCCTACCTGATGTTTCTCGTGCGCGAACCAGACGGTCGCTTTGCTCCAGTGGGCGGTCAGACGGACCCCGGCACGCAGGCAATCTGCCCCATTCCCCATGAGCCGCGTTAGTCCACCTCGGCCATCATGAACCTGACTGCGGGCGGATTACCACCTAGCCTGAAAGTAACGCGAAAGCAACTGCGGTCGGCCATGGTGCGTGAGTGCACTCGAGAGCAGGTTCGTTGCTTTCCACGTCTCCAAAAGCGAAAACATGGGGCACCCGTGTTCGTGCTGCAGCAAGACGAAAAAAATGCGGGTTCTTCGTCGTGCGGCTCCTCAGGATGACGGCGGATCAGTAGTTGGGTGGGGGGACGAGCTTGGTGCGCTCTCGAGTTTTCATCGCCAGTGGAATGTGACTGCGAAGCAATCTTCAAGCCGACACTCGAACAGATTAGATGCCACGGCAGGTTCCTTCTGCCTGCGGGTTTTGCCTCGCCAGCGCTCCCGAGCAATGTATCGGTGATCACATTCTGCCCGGCAGAATGGGCGCAGAATCGGCCCCGAAGGGGAGGCTTCTCATGCACAGAACGACGGGCCGGCTGCTCTCGGGATTGTCTGGCGTTTTGCTTTCGCTGTATTGCGCTCACTGGGCTGGCGCGCAGGCCGCTGGAACCACTGTAGACCTTCAGGTGACGGCGGGCGGAGCCGAAGTTACATCCGTCCCGGTCGGAACGGTTGTAACCCTGACCGCGACGGTAGAGTCGGGTTCGACACGGGTGACGCCAGGCCTGGTTAACTTCTGCGATGCCGAGGCTCCGCACTGTACGGACATTCACCTTCTGGGTTCGGCCCAGCTCACATCAGCCGGCACGGCAGTGCTGAGGTTGAGGCCTCGCCTTGGGACAGACAGCATCAGAGCACTGTTTGCGGGGACGCGGACGTATTTGCCGAGCGCATCCCCAGCATCGAGCCTGACGGTTTGGCACGGCGCAACCTCGACCACGATTACGCAGAGCGGAGCTGTGGGGAACTATACGTTTAGCGCCAGCGTTACGGGGGGGAGCGGGTCCGGGCCAACCGGAACGGTGTGCTTCGTGGATACGGCGAACGCCAATGGGGTTCTTGGGAGAGCGTCTCTGGGGGCGGGGACGGGGGATATGATCTTCTCTGCGCCATTTGGCTTTACCTGGCCACCCGGCCCCGGACACGGCGCGGTGGGAGACTTCAACGGAGACGGCATACTGGATTGGGCTATCCCCAGCTCGAACTATAGCTATATCGGCGTGTTCCTAGGGAAGGCAGACGGCACATTCAAGGCGGGGACATCCTATGATGTGGAACTTTGGCCCGGTGATGCATGGTCAGCGGATTTCAACGGCGATGGCATTCTGGATCTCGCGGTCGGGAGTGGTCTCAGCAGCGTGCTCCTGGGGAAGGGCGATGGCACTTTCAAGCCGGAGGTTGCATATCCGATAGCCGGAGCGGTAGGAGACTTCGACCATGACGGCATCCCCGATATCGCTGGGCTTTTTGCGGAAAGCGGTGAGTTGAAACTTGGCGTGCTTCCAGGCAAAGGAGACGGCACATTCAAGCCGGCGGTCGTCACCAATTTCGGGGACGAGGGGATCAACTCGCCCTATTTCATAGCGGTCGGAGACCTCAACAACGATGGCTTTCCGGATCTTGTTTTTGCCGGCAGTCAGTTTAGCGGTAACTTGAAAGTGTTGATTGGAAAGGGCGACGGTACCTTCAGCGCACCGGTCGAGTACTTTCCCGGCAGAGCCAGACACGTTGGAGAACCGGCCCTTGCGGACCTCAACGGGGACGGCATTCTGGACATTGTGGTTCCTGACGACTCCCCGCAGGCGGGCGTCACAAACGCGGTGGTGAGCGTCCTTATCGGCAGGGGCGACGGCACCTTTAACGCGGAAGTTGCCTATCCGGTCAGCGGCGACGACGGTTTGGGCGACACCGGTCTCCTTGAGGTGGGGGACTTCAACGGGGATGGCATTCCGGACATCGCGATGAACAACTTCCCGTCCTTGTCCCTCCACTCGGACACGATCGTGCTAATGGGCAACGGCGACGGTACCTTCGGCGCCCAATCCAAATATCTGGAAACCTTGCTAGGGCCTGCAGGAAGTGAAGGAACCTTGCTAGGGCCCATAGCGGCGGACTTCAACGGGGATGGCCTCCCGGATCTGCTGATCAAGCGCCCCGCTCCCGACGGCCTGCGCTGGATGACATACAAGATCACGACGACGGCCAGCATAAGCGGCGTCTCTATCCCGGCTGGCCATCAGGTCGAGGCCGTCTATGCGGGAGATGCTGTGCACGCACGCAGCAGTTCCGGCAACGCGGTTTCGCAACCGTGGGGAGCGATAAGCGTGGCCATGGATCCGCGGACACACTCTACGACCATAGCCCAAGCAGATAACGTGTTTGTCGGTGGCTGGGCAGTAGATCCACAGAATTGCACTCCGGTGGGCAGGGTGCAAATCCTGATCGACGGAATGGACGTAGGCAATGCCACATTGGGTCAGCCCCGGCCCGATGTAGCTGCCGCCCACAACAATCCTGCGCATCTGAATTCCGGCTGGACGTTCACCTATCCCGCGTCAGGATTGTCAAAGGGGACACATACCGTCCAGGCAGTGGCTTATGACACGCTGAGCTTCTCCAAAAGGCTCTCGGTAGTCAGTTTTATGGTAGACACCACGAGCGTGGGCCCGCCGTGGGGAGCGATAAGCGTGGCCATGGATGCGCGGACACATTCTACGACCATAGCTCAGGCAGATAACGTGTTTGTCGGTGGCTGGGCAGTAGATCCACAGGATGGCGCGCCGGTGAGCAGGGTGCAAATCCTGATCGACGGCAATGATGTGGGGAATGCCACGCTGAACCTGTATCGGCCCGATGTGGCCACAGCCTACAACAACGCCGCGTATAGAAACTCCGGCTGGTCCTTGACCTATCCGGCATCGGGGTTGCCGCTGGGAATACATAGGGTTGAGGCTGTGGGTTACGACTCACTAGGCCTTTCACGGGTGTTCAACACAGCCACCTTCACCGTGGCTACTACGAGCGTTGGCCCGCCGTGGGGAGCGATAAGCATGGCCGTGGATGCGCGGACACACTCTACGACCATAGCCCAGGCAGATAACGTGTTTGTCGGTGGCTGGGCGGTGGACCCGCAGGATGGAGCGCCGGTGAGCAGGGTGCAAATCCTGATTGACGGCAACGATGTGGGCAATGCCACGCTGAACCTGTATCGGCCCGATGTAGCCACAGCTTACAACAACCCCGCGTATAGAAACTCCGGCTGGTCGCTTACCTATTCCGCGTCGGGCCTGTCCGTGGGGACACATACCGTCGCCGCCGTAGGCTATGACTCACTGGGTCTTTCACGGACGCTCAGCACATCCACCTTCACTGTTGCGGCCCCATAGGCCGGGCCGGAGGACACGGGCTTTCCAAACCGCATACACCTTCAGTTCGAGTAGCTCGGCTGCGGAACCGGCTTTCCGCTGTCGAGCCAGGCGGTGTAGATCATGTCGCGGAGCATGCTGGCTCCGGCAGCGAGGCGCTCAGAGGTGAAGTCGCGCGACTCGGGGGTGCCTGCGCCGGTGAATCCGCCGACTTTCTCGAGCTGGTAGACCTTCTCAACATAGGTGGCGGTGTGGCGGAGGTAGGCCATATAGCTGTCGAACATGTCGCCGTCCATGGCGTGGACGGGCGTCATTTTGGGCTGGGCGTCTAGGGCTTTGAGATTGGCGGCGACGAAGATGCCTTCGAATTGCCAGTGGATCTTGTGCTCAGTGGTGTAGTTGTTGGGGTTGGGCCCGACCCAGCCGTTGTATTTGTCGGTGGTGTGGAGGGGCTGGGAGGCGTCGCCGACGTAGTGGCCTAGCCAGCCGGCGTAGAAGATGGCGGCCTGCTCGACGTCGTGGGTGTCCTGGTGTGCAGCGGAGAGCTGGCGGTACTCGCGGAGGGCGGCTTTGAGGCGCTCCCAGATCTCGGTGGCTTCCCAGGGCTGGAGGCCGATGCGGTCGGGACGCTGGCCGGCGGCGTAGGCCTTCTGCATGAAATCGAAGCGCTTGTGGGGGAGGGGGGTACCCAGGGCGTCGGCGGGTTCGAGGTCGATGAAGTGCTCGGGGGCCTGGGCGGAAAGCAGCTCAGGCTCGGAGGGGGAACGCCAGCGGTCGGGCTCGGGGCCGAGGTATTCGATTTGCTGGATGGCGGCGGGGGAGCGGAGGAAGGCGGGGGTGTCAGCCGGCAGGGCGCCGGCGGCGAGACGATTGATCAGGCGGTGACCTTCATTGCCCCAGGCGTGGGCGGCAGGAACAGAGCTGAGAAGGAGGAGTCCGGCGAGGGCAGCAGAGACTGAGCGGGAGAGGGTCGCCATGAGGAAAGTATACGAAGACAGGGGTTAGGGAATAGGGAATAGGGACACGGGGGGACAGGAGGGACAGGGAGGACACGAGGGACCGTGGGACACGGGGGACATGAGGGAGAGAGGGGACGAGGGGGATAGACGGACAGGGGCGAAGCGGGGGCGATCCAGGGGTTCGGGGGAGGCCCACCCGCGGTTCCGCGGATCAGAGTGCACCGAAGGCGGTGCGGAATGCGGGGCGGAAATTTTGTTGTCGTTGAATCTGATTGTGACGAGATGAACGCCAATTTACCTAAGTAAGCTACCTTTTCTTAACACGTGTGATGGCCGTGCTTGCCAATCGTGTTTTCGTGAGCCTAGTATTCGGTACAGTTCGACCGGGTGTAAGCAAACAAAAAACCCGGCTGTACGCCGCATGCAGTTTTTCCCGGGGATTCCACGTTTCGCACAGGGCAACGCTTACCGGCGTTGCAGGGAGTGTTCCAACATGGCATGGTATGCCTACTGCATTGGTGAGAAGCAAGCATTTCCAGAGTTGGCCCGTCATCGCAAACCAGTCCCGTTAGAGAACGTCCTTGGCGTAAGCGGAAACCAGGTTTTCCTGTATCCCGCCAGTGACCTAGCCGTTATCGTCAGTGAACATAATCCAGCAGAAAATCTGAACCAGAAGGCGGGAATCGATCACGCCCGTGTGATCGCGGACTGCTTTCAGCACTCCACGGTATTGCCGTTCCGGTTTGGGACGGTATTTAACGACGACGAATCGCTCCGCAAGTCGATCCGGTCAAACCAGCGGCAGTTCATGGGGAATATTGAAAAGCTGCGTGGGAAGACGGAGATGCACCTGAAGATCTTCGTGGAGGATTGCTGCACGAAGGAACTCAGCCATCACGGACCGGCCGAGGGCGTGGGTCGTGAATATCTTTCGAACCTGCGCGAAAACGCGGTGCGGCAGCGGGAGCGCCAGACCCGGGCACGGGCGGTGAGCTTCCAGATGCACCGGCTTTTCAATCCGCTGGACGAGGAAGTGAGCTGCCGGCTCACGGAGAGCGGGAAGATGGTTCTGGATATTGCGCACCTGATCGATCGGAAGTGCGTGGAGAAGTACCAGAACAAGTTTCACTCAACCAGCGCTACGCTGAGGGACTGCCAGATGCAGCTCTCAGGCCCCTGGCCGCCCTATCACTTTGTGCATCGGCTGACGCGGGGGACGACGGCTACGCCGACGGCTCCGGTGGCGGCTGGTCCGGCGGGACCGGTGGTACGGGTTCCCGAAGCGACCGCGCACGTGGCGATGGCATAGGCAAGCTCGAAAGCGGCTTCCGAAACGGCTGCACAAAGAGCCCCGGCTTTGGCCGGGGCTCTTTGCGTTCCGCTAAGTCTGGCGCTTTCCGCTCACCTTTGGGCTGGATCGGAATATACTGTGCGCGATCGCAGGAGGCCTCTGCCGTGACTCTTTCCAAACGGGTCCTGGTCTCTCTTGCTGCCTCGGTTGCAGTTCCCCTCACGGTGTTGACGCTTGCTCCCGCTGTTGCCGGGCAGGATTCCAACAGCTCTCCAGTGGTGAGCGGTTCGCAACCAGCTCTCCATACGCGAGGAGACTCCAGCGGCCCTCAGGTTGTCAGCTTTTCCGATGGTGGCGCGAGCCCGCGAGGGGGCGGGCCGATGGAGAGCATCTTCATCCCACCGACGCTCGAAGCGCCATTCAGCCTGAAGCTGGCCACGGAGTGGTCGCGGCCTTTGGCGACGGGCGGCAGCTTCACACTGGCGAATGAGCGGGCTATCGTGCGCGACCGCCGGGGCAGGATCTACCAGGAGCGATGGATCCTGGTGCCGAAGGGCGGCGATTTCAAGTCGGAGATGAACGTCTTCCAGATTACCGATCCGGCGAAGCATACCTGGTACAACTGCTCGACGCGGACCAAGGTGTGCGAACTGCTGCCGTACAACAACAACAGTAAAGCGCTCTACCAACCCCGCCGGGGCCAGAGCGGTCCGCTGCCGAACGGACGCGGGTTCAGCCGGGAGGACGACCTGGGGGTGGACACGATTGAGGGAACGGAGACGCACGGTTACCGCGAGACCATCATCATCATCAATGCGGGGACTATGGGGAACGACGAGCCGATGACCTCGATGCGTGAGTTCTGGTTCAGCGAGCAGCTGGGCATCAATGTGAGATCGATTGTCGACAACCCGCAGACCGGGAAACAGGTCTTCATGGTGAAGGACTTGTACCTGTCGGAACCCGATCCGGCATTCTTCAAGGTGCCCGCGGGTTACCGGGTGGTGAATCATCTTGAATCGGCAGACAGACCGAATGTGAAGCCGGTGGGACCGTGATGAAATCCAGACTCAACTATTTATTTCGGAGCGCCTTGGGTTTGGCTCAGAGAGTGAGCGGGCCCGTAGCCGCGCCCTGGCCGACGAGGTTGGCCGGATGCTGGTGTCGATGATGCAGAAGTTGAGGAAGTAGTTCCCGGCGTTCGAGTCGAGCTTTGTCTGCCTGCTTTGAGTCCAGAGCGTGATTCGTGCTGACAGCGCTTGCTCACTGCTTTATGATCTCCAGAAAATGATCGAGATATTTGCGAAGGAAACGCCCTCCGGTCGTCCCCTCTGTACGCAACTGACCGGCGTTGATTTGCCGGCGACTCTGGGTGCAAACAGAATCGGGAGCGTCATTATCCATGCGCATTCAGAATAGGCGGAGCTTCCTGAAATGCTCTTTGGTGTCGCTGGGGGGCCTGGTTCTGCGCGGAGATGGGCAAGCTGTGATGGACCCGTCTCCGGCCATGAGCCGTGCTCCCATTCAAGTGGAGCGCTTTCTGGATCGGCTGCCCATCCCCAGGCGCATCGTGCCTTATGGGACCAAAAAGGGTGTGAAGCTCTACCGCGTGCGGGCTGCGGAGTTCACCGCTCGTCTTCATTCCCAACTGCCGGCTGCGCGGCTGTGGGGATATGACAGGCAGTATCCCGGGCCGGTCTTTGAGGCGCTCCAGGGCGAGCCCATTGAAGTTGAATGGGAAAACGGGTTGCCACAGCGGCATCTCTTCCAGGTGGATCGGCGGATCCACGGGGCGATGGCACCTGTGCCGGAAGTCAGGATGGTTCCACATCTTCACGGCGCGAGGACTGAATCGGAGAGCGACGGGCTTCCCGAAAAGTGGTTTACGCCCGGCGAGTCTCGACGCTATTCCTATCCAAATGAACAGCGGGCGGCGACTCTCTGGTATCACGATCACGCTCTCGGCATCACCCGGCTCAATGTGTATGCCGGATTGTCGGGGTTCTATCTGCTGCGCGATCGAGAAGAGATGGGGATGGATCTGCCCAAGGACGACTATGAGATTCCGCTTCTCCTTCAGGACCGCACCGTGGACGCCAGCGGGGTCCTTCTCTATTTGCCAACGCACGAAGATGGGAAGGAGTTGCCGCCGGGGCAGTGGGGTCCGGAGTTTTTCGGCAACTTGCCGGTTGTGAACGGGGCCATCGCTCCCTATCTGGAGGTTGAACCTCGACCTTATCGGTTCCGTGTCCTGAACGGTGCGAATGCGCGGTTTTTTGAACTTACGTTCAACCTGGGAAGAGATGCGAGCCATCCCTCGCTGGTGGACTTTCAGCAAATTGGAACCGACGGCGGATTGCTGCCGGCTCCAGCTTCGCTCAACAGGCTGCTGCTGGGCCCCGCGGAGCGGGCGGACATCGTGGTTGACTTTTCACGCCATGCTGGAAGGACGCTGACGCTGCAAAATTCGGCATGGGCGCCCTATCCCGGCTGGACCATGTTCAATATCCGGCCTCAGCCGGTGCCGGAGTTAATGCAGTTTCGGGTTTCCTTGCCCGTTCGCCCAAACCGGGCGGCAGTCAACGTGAAGCCAGTAGCTTTCGCTCGACTGGATGAGAAGGCGTCCGTCCGGACCAGAGATTTCGTACTTTCAGAGCGCGTAGACGGCTTCGGCCGGTCTTTGGGAGTCCGCATCGACGGGAAGGGCTATGACGATCCTGTCTCTGAAACGGTCAAGCTGGGTACGGTTGAAACCTGGCGCTTCATCAATACAACCGACGATGCGCACCCCATGCATCTGCATCTGGTTCAGTTTCAGATTCTCCACCGCCGGACATTCGATACGCTTGCCTTTCCCCGAGTGCTGCAATTTGTGGGGAATCCGCGACCGCCGGCCGCAAATGAAGCGGGCTGGAAAGATACTGCCATCGTGCGCCCGAACGAAGTGCTTTCGATCCTGGTGCCGTTCGAGGGCTATGCGGGGCGATACGTATTCCACTGCCACATGCTGGAGCACGAGGACAACGACATGATGCGGCCCTACGTGGTGGTGCGGTGAAGGGGATGCCGCGAGCCCGACCCGAGGCTGTTTGAGGTGCCGGAGGGGTATCGGGTTATTGATAGGCGAACTGCAGGGAATAGGGAATAGGGAGTAGGGAGTGTTTACCGGTCTAAGTTTCCTAACAGGCAGTCACTCGCTCGGAATGCTTGCAGGTCTACCGATTTAGCGCTTTTTAGCGAACGCGTCCCAGTACGCCTCGCCTAGTTCAACAAACTCTTCGGGCGTAAGCTGCCGTTCACCGATCGAGAAGGTAATTGCATCTCCTCGGACGTAAGCCTCCACGTAAGAGTCTCCTCCCACCAATAACCCGAGATGAAGCGATGCGCAATCGGACCGTCGAGCCAACGTGGCGGATGATACCTCCAAGCCGGTGTCGGTGAGTCGCTCGAACTCGGCCCACGATAGGGACTGCTCGCGCCATTTCCTCTGATACTCCACAGTTATTGCCTGTTGCTGTTCATAAGATGTTCCGCTTGGAATTGAACAGCCGCCTGGCCACGGAATGTTGCTAAATGAGCGCACAGACTGTACGCCACTGACCGTCACCACGAACAGGGTCTCCTCGGACAGCTTATGGAAGTCTCTGACGTAGCTGACATCGAAGCGCAGCGTCAGCGTCCGCGCCAACAGATCTGACTCGATTGCAGCCAGATCACCGTCGTGAAGCGTACTCCAGAGACTCAACTCGTCCGCACCTTCAGGAAGGTTGACCCAGTCCAAAATTGGCCGTTCATCTGCACCCATGTAGTTTCGGCATCCTCCCGGCTAATTTGTTGATTTCTCCTGCACTTCGATCTTATTCGTCGCAGGCCCGCCGCAGATATGGATGGCGCTCGGCAGCAACTGCGGATCCCTCGGTCCGCTGATGACCACCCCACGGACGAAGACCTATCCGCGGGGACCCCGGCGACGCGCGGACCGTCGGGATGACACCTCACTGGGGGCGGCCTGCGTTTTAGTTTGCGCTTTGGGTGCCGGCGCCTTTGCGGCGGCTGAGGACGAAGGAGTTGCGGCGGTCCTTTGAGGCGCGGTCGATCTGCTTCCAGAAGCCGATGAAGTAGTCGATGGCGGAGATGATGGACACGGCGGCGCAGAAGTAGATGGCGGTGATGGCGGTCCAGCGGACGGGGATGGTGATCAGCCAGATGTCCCACTGATACCAGTGGTGGGCAAGGATGGTGGCGACCACGGCAACGATCTGGATGACGGTCTTGAGCTTGCCGAGGTCGCTGGCCTGGATGGTAAATCCTTCAGAGGCGGCGATGGAGCGGAGGCCTGAGATGGCGAACTCGCGGCCGATGATCACGACGGCGATCCAGACCTTCACGATCTGCGGCTCGTAGGCCACCAGGGCGACGATGGCGGCGGTCACCATGATCTTGTCGGCGAGGGGGTCGAGGAGCATGCCCATGGTGGTGACCTGGCCGCGCTTGCGGGCGAGGTAGCCGTCAACGCCGTCGGTGATGGACGCCAGCACGAAGAGGATGGCGGCGAGCAACTCCTGCTCGGCTCCGGCCTGCCAGGGGAAATGCGGGGACAGGATCCAGAGAAGGAGCGGGATCATGACGATCCGGCTCATCGTGATGGAGTTGGGCAGATTCACGTTTTGGCTGGACCGGGCGCCTCCGGTCTTGTACATTATCTCACTGCTTTGAGAATTTGATGTTGAGAGGGCAGACGGAGGGAGCGAAATCTCATGGAGATTGAGCCCCGCGGCGACCGGAAGAAGCTGCGGGCAACCCGATTACCGCCAACGGGACAATTCCCTTGATCCGCACGGTGTTCACAATGTCTACTGGGAGCCCGGGGGCGCACAGGCGGCTGACCCAGGCCGCTTACTCGGGCCGTGATTTGGCGCGAATTTGCGACGCGGCTCCGCGGCACTTCAAAAAAAATGCAAACGAACCGTTGCCTCAGCTTGCTTCTCTTCGTCACGGCATGCGTCACGTGCACGTATGCGCAGCGAGTCTCCGTCGAGGTACAGGATGGCTCCGGCAAACGGATCGCGGCAGCCTCTTCCTCCTCCGGAAAGGGCTCCGCCACCCTCACACTCGATCACGAGTACCAGCCCGGAGACCGGGTCATCGCGCATGGACCGCAACGGATGACCTTGCACCTGAGCAACGCAATGCCCGATTGCAGCGTCTATCTCTCCCCCGACGCGCACAATACCTTGACATTTGAAGTTCCCTACGGCAGCGGGGAGTCGCATACCGGCAGCGCCTATCCGCGGGACGGTTTCACGGGTGGCGCACACACCCTCACCGTCTCGCAGCTGTCCAGGCACGATCGCCTTACGCGCCGCAACCTTGCGCTGAATCCCTGCGACACGCGGACCTCTTCGCCGACATCCTTTCCCCATGCTTCGAGCAACAGCGTTTCCCGCGATGCCTACAACTTCGAAGCGCGCAATGCTATTGACGGGGCGACGTTGAATGGCCATCACGGCGAATGGCCTTACCAGTCGTGGGGACCGCTCATGCGCACGGACCTGTGGTGGAAGCTGGAATTTGGCCGGGAGGTTCAGATTGATGAATTGCGGATCATGCTCCGAACCGACTTCCCTCATGACAGCTACTGGAAGAGCGCGGTGGTCGAATTCTCCGATGGTACTTCGCTTCCGCTTGAGATGACAGCGACCTCGGATTTTCAGGAGTTCCACTTCCCAGCTAAAACTGTAAGCTGGCTCCGCCTTACGCATCTTGTCTCAGCCGAAGACCGCTGGAGCGCGCTGATGGAGTTCGAGGCCTGGGGCAAGGACCTGCATTAGAACTGTCTCCCCTCCGGCAAGTCGATCGATTCGGTGCTCATCCCGGGTACCACACATGCCGCGGGTCTGTTTCGCTGCGCTGATAGGACCAGGCATCTTCAATCAGCCGCGCGAGATCGAAACGCGGTCTCCAGCCGAGCAGGAACTTTGCTTTGCTGTTGTCGAGCCACGTGGACCAATATTCAGTCTTGATCACTATGGATGGCATGCTTCGCGTGTTCCACAAATACTCTGCAACCTGGCCGTAGTCGACCGGCTCATCCATGCAGATATTGAAGGTCTGCTGCCGTGCATTGGGGTGATCCATGGCCAAGATCATGCAGTCGACCAGGTCACTGACGTGGACAAAGTTTCGCTTTACGGGCTTGCCTAGGGGATCAACCATGAGGGGCACAGTGTTTGTGGCGATATACTGGCCGGCGCGCTCTGCTCCGACAAGCTCTCGCCACCGCGGTCCACCGAATACGTCTTCATCAAAGGAAAGGGAATACTTGAAGTCGTCCTTTTCCATGATCCAGGGCGCCCGTAGGCAGCACCCGGAGAGGTTGTATTGAATGAAGTACTGCTCCAGCATTACCTCTTCCAAAACCTTGGAAAGCGCATAGCAACCAGGGTAGGCACTGTGCCTCTGCTGTTCAGTTACCGGGAGCGGGTGTGGATAAACGAAATGCCCCAGGGCGGCATCGCCGCCTATAAGTACGACGTGCCGAAACGATTCGCTGAGACGGCACTCCTCGAGCAGCCAGAAGAGCCCTTTAACCGCTACATCCATGACGCTGTCCGGAGTCTCCTTGCAGGTTGCGCAATGAATGACATGTGTAACTCCCTGCAGAGCGCTGCGCACAGTATCTCGATCAGAGATGGTTCCTCTGACTATCTCCAGCCTTTGGTGCGATTCAGGCAGGCGATTGTGGCAGAGGGCACGAATCGTGACGTCCTGATGTGCCTCCGATTGCAGGACGCGACGGATGAAATGGGAGCCTACCTTGCCGGTGGCGCCCGTGACCAGGATGCGCTTCATTGCGAACTCCCTCAGTCAGAATTCTCTTCGATATGCGGTTTTCCCAGTTCCCGTAGCGCAGATCTTCCCGATCTCAACGTTCTGACATCTTATCGACTTTCTCGTTCCGCGCGGAGACGGTGCCTGCAAGAGGGAGAGACCTGCGCGATAGTGCGAACGGCCATGCTATTCTCGGTCCAATCCATGGCTACGCAACAGTTTTCACGCCGCACGTTTTTGTCGACCTCGGCTGCTGCCGCTGCCGGTGTGTCGTTTTTGTGGACGCCGGAGATGCGGGCCGAGATGCCGGCTCCAGTGATTGTGGGGCCGACGGATGAGAAGCTGGATGCGTTCATCACCGCGTACATGCCGATGATGAACGCGCCGGGGCTTTCGCTGGGGCTGACGGACGCGGAGAAGGCACTGCGTGCAGCGGGCTACGGATACGCCAATGTTGAACTAAGACAGCCGGTAACGACCGATCATTTGTTTCAGATCGGGTCGATTACGAAGTCGTTTGTGGCCCTGGTGCTGCTGCAACTGCGGGATGAGGGCAAGCTGGATGTGCAGAAGCCGGTGCTGGACTATCTGCCGGGGCTGCCCATTGTGACCGAGTTCGGGACGGTGACGGTGCATCACCTGCTGACGCATACGTCGGGGCTGCCGGATAATCTGGGGCTGTTTTCGGCTGATCCGGCGGCGCGGCTGGTGCAGGGGTTCAAGCCGGGAGAGCATTTCCACTATTGCAATGCGGGGTTCGACATTTTGGGGCTGCTTGCGGAAAAGCTGGACGGACGGCCGTGGCGGGTGTGCGTGGCGGAGCGGATTTTCAAGCCGCTGGGGATGAACAGCACACGCGGCGTGATCACGACGGCGGACCGGGCGCGGGCGGCGGTGGGGTATCAGCCGTACTGGGATGACCAGGTGTATCCGCGACAGGGAAAGCTGGCGGCGGCGGCGAACATGGTAATGGACGATACGGCGGGGTGCATCCAGTCGACACCGGACGATATGGCGCGGTATTTGCGGATGATGCTGAACGGCGGCAAGGGGCCGGGCGGGCGGGTGGTGTCGGAAGAGGCGTTCAAGCTGTTTACGACTCCCTATATCAAGGCGGAGGAGTTCAGTCCGACGTCGAGCTACGGGTATGGCATTGCCGTGGACACGCTGGATGGGCACAGAATTCTGCGGCATACGGGCGGGATGGTGTCGTTTGCGTCGTCGATCCACGTGGATATGGATGGAGGCGTGGCGGCGTTTGCGTCGATCAACGCGATGCAGGGGTATCGGCCGACGGCGGTGACGGAGTATGCGGTGAAGCTGCTGCGCGCGGACAGGGAGAAGAAGACCCTGCCCGCCGTGCCAGTGATTGCGGATCCGATGGACGTGGACAACGCAGCGGATTATGCGGGCGCGTATACGGCTCCGGATGGGAGCACGCTGGAGTTCAAGGTGGACGGGAAGCGGCTGTTGCTGGTGGATGGGGCGCGGATGATTCCGCTGCAGCGTGCAGGCGGAGACGCGTTCATCTCGGCTTCGCCGAGTACGCGTGCGGAGTATGTGTTTGCTTTTGGGCGGAAGGAATCGGGCAAGGAGGCGGACGCGAAGAAGAAGCAGCCGCCGCAGCCGGTGATCGAGGTGTCGTATGGGCCGGAGTGGTATGCGGGTTCGCGCTATGACGGGGCGAAGGAGTTTCATGCGCCGACGGAGTGGGCGGCGTATGCGGGACGGTATCGCAGCGACAGTCCGTGGGGCGGGGATGCGCATGTGTTCGTGCTGAAGGGCAAGCTGACAATTGATGGCGGGCCGCTGACGCTGTTGGGTGGAGCACTGTTCAGGATGGGCGAAGAGGATTGGTCGCCGCTGACTGCGGAGTTTCTGCATTTGTTTGAGGGGAAGACGCGGTTGGCGAGGGTGGCGGGGATGGAGTATTGGCGGGTGGAAGTGGGGTAAAGGCAGGGACAAAGGGACATGAGGGACAAAGGGACATGAGGGACAAAGGGACAAGGAATGGGTAGCTATTCCGTGGATAAGATCAGAGTAGTTAGTAAGTGCAGTAAGTGAGTTTAGGGTGCTGATTGCATGCTCCTGGTTGAGCCGCAACTGACTGCCGGTGAAGTTCTACGCGCGTTTCGTCACGATGAGCCATTCCTGATATTGGGAGCCGCGTTCACGACGGTGAGCGTGATCGCGCTTGGCGTGTGCGTGATCCGGCGGCGGTTCGATGCGCTGCTGGTGTGGCTGGCGGTGTTCGCGTCTTTGTACGGCATACGGCTGTGGATGACCTCGCGCATTCTGCAGATGACGATTCCGCCGGGCGCGGTGTATGGCCGCCTGATCGGCGTTGTGAATTACCTGGTGCCGATTCCGGCATTCATGTTTTTTCGCGCGGCGGGATTTCTGGGCCGGTTCGGGAGAGCCGTCACGCTGGCGCTGCTGCCGGTGTTTGCGCTGCTGGTGATTGCGACCGCGGTGGGTGATGACCGGTACATCTATCAGCAGGTGAACAGCGCGGTGGTGATCGCGCTGATCCTGCTGATGTTTGTGACGTTGTTCCAGCGGAAGGCGGACCGCGACTTCGCGGTGGTGCGGTTCGGGCTGATGACGTTCGGAGTGCTGGCGGTGCTTCAGAACGTGGCGGAGACCTTCCAGCTGGAGGCGTATGGCTTTGCCGTGCTGCTGGCGTGCCTGGGCTACGTGGCGGTGCGGAAGACTGCGAAGCGCGATGAGGAACTGACGGAGATTCAGCGGGAGCTGGACCTGGCGAGGCGGATGCAGCTTTCGCTGCTGCCGGCGGGGTTTCCGGAGTCGATGGCGTTTCGCGTCGCAGCGCGTTATGAGCCGATGAGTTCGGTGGCCGGCGATCTGTATGAGTTCCTGGTGGCGGACGGCTGGCGGGCGGGGCTGCTGATTGCGGATGTCTCGGGACATGGGGTTCCGGCGGCGCTGATTGCGTCGATGGTGAAGATGGCAGCGCTTTCGCAGAGAGAGCATGCGGAGCATCCGGGGCGGGTGTTGACGGGGATGAACAGGGCGCTGATCGGCAGCACGCAGGGGCAGTATGTGACTGCGGCGTATGCGCATCTCGATGCGGAGCGAGGGGAGATTCGGTACGCGGCGGCGGGGCATCCAGCGATGCTTCTGCTGCGCGATGGTGAAGTGAGCGAGGTGGCGGAGAATGGGCTGGTGCTGGCGGCGGCGGAGGGAATCGAGTACAGCGAAAAGGCTGTGACGCTGCGGCCGGGCGATCGCGTTGTGCTCTATACCGATGGGATTGTGGAGGCGCGCGATCGGGCGGGGAAGATGTTCGGGGATGCGGCGCTGATGGAGGCGGTGCGTGAGAGCGCGGGGAAGAGTGCGGAAGAAGTTGTTGCCGAGGTGGTGGAGCGGGTGCTAGCGTGGGGGGCTTCGCAGGAGGATGATTTGACGATATTGGTTTGTGATTGTGTTGAGGCAGGAAAGAGAGACAGGGAATAGGGAGTAGGGAATAGGGAGTAGGGAACAGAAAGAAACTCAGTGGTGATCGATGTGGTCTGCGAGACCAATCTCTGCGGCAAAGCTCGGAGTCGACTGCTTTACCTTTCTGTCATTGACTGCTCCGTACTGCGGCTGAGCCAATCCAACGCGGCTTGTACGACCGGATCGCTGGATGGCGGCATCACCCGGGTGGCGGCTGGAAACTCTTCATCGGGCGAGAGTCCGTCTATATATTGCTTACCGGTTCTGTCGGCCTGGACGGAGACCGTCAGCCACATGGTTGCTCCATCGGAGAGTTCGAATGTTTGATTCGCGGTTGAATCTCTCTGTGTGTGCTCACCAAAGAATCGAGTATTGGGCCGGCCACGAAACGCGATAGCTATCGCGTCTCCCGAGCTGCCCGTGTTGCGGTCGATCAGCACCGCTACGTTGGGTGTCCCGGAAATGTGATAGGGCGCGCCTTCAACTGCGGGGTAGGGCGAGGCTTTGCCGCCGTCGAGTTCGGCGGCGACACCGTCGCGGTATCGCCAGGTGGAGACGTGAGCAGAATCTGTGAACTCGCCGAGGTTATCGCCTTCGCCCAGCAAGGGGCCGATGCCAGTGAGCATGGGCCACATGTTGCCGCCGACGTTTCCGCGGAGATCCACGATCCAACCTGCGGGACGCGACTGATCGAGTTCGGCGAGAATCTTTTGCAGTTTGGATTCGAATGCAACGAATTGCCGATCGTTTTCAGGAAAGCACCTGGTCACCACGACGTATCCGAATGATCTGTCGCCGCGTCGCTCCAGGTGTCCCTCCGGTTCATAGCGACCAACGTAGGGGCTGAAACTCTCGTGGCTGATGGCGACGGGATTCGCCGACGGATGCTTCGCTTTCTCCTGGGCCTCGAGTGCCTCCAGGGCGGGGGTGAGATGAAGTGAGCTGTGATGATCGCCAAGGCTGGCGAGAGCGAAGCGGATGGCATCGTAGGTTCCGGCCGGGTTTTCGGCGTGTGCCGCCATCGTGAGTGCAGTAGCTCTGATCTTCGGCCAGTCAACCAAGTTGCGTCGCAGCGCCTGCGTCTGCATGATGTCGATGGCGCGGTTGAGATATGCGATCGGGTCTGTTTTGGTGACGACTGCAGTTGTGGGAGCTTGCCCCAGGCAAAGTGCGGGAAAGACAAAAGAGATGAACATCATGCGAATGGAACGATGCATTTCACTTTCCTCTGGCAAAAGGGGACGATCTGGTCCAGCAGTGACCACATTCTACCCGGCAAAAGCGGGTCCTTCGCCTGCGGCTCAGCGATGACAAGATTGTTGGGTGGGATGGAGTGATGCTGAAATGCAGAAGGGCGGACCGTGTGCGGTCCGCCCGTTGTGTCTTCTGTTCCCTGATCCCTGTTGCCTGTTCCCTGCTTTTACGCGTAGAGGCCGCGTTGCTTGATGGTGTGGGCTACGCGGTCGATGGCCAGCATGTAGGCGGCGATGCGGTTGTTGACGTTGTGGGCTTCGGCGTAGCGGACTACGTCGTCGAAGCTGTCGCGGAGGATGGTTTCGAGCTGCTCGTTGATGATGGCTTCTTTCCAGAAGTAGCCCTGGCGGTCCTGCACCCACTCGAAGTAGCTGGCGGTGACGCCGCCGGAGTTGGCCAGGATGTCAGGGACGACGAAGATGCGCTTGTCGGCGAGGATCTCGTCGGCGACGGCGGTGGTGGGGCCGTTGGCGCCTTCAACCAGGATGCGGCAGCGGAGCTTGTCCGCGTTGCGGCTGGTGATGACGTTCTCCATTGCGGCGGGAATGAGGATGTCGCACTCGGAGAGGATCAGCTCATCGCTGGGCATGGCTTCAGCGCCGCGGAAGCCGAGCAGCGTGTTGTTGCGGTATTTGTACTCGACGAGCTGATGGACGTCGATGCCATTGGGATTGAAGAGGCCGCCATCCTTTTCGGCGATACCGATGATCTTGTATCCGTGCTCCATCATGAGGCGGGCGGCGTTGGAGCCGACATTGCCGAAGCCCTGGATGATGACGCGGCAGCCGTCGATGGGAATCTTGAGGTAGCGCAGGCTCTCGTCGCAGGCGACCATGACACCGCGGCCGGTAGCCTCAGTGCGGCCGCGCGATCCGCCCAGCGTGAGCGGCTTGCCGGTGACGACGGAGGTGACGGTCTGGCGCATGTGCATGGAGTAGGTGTCCATGATCCACGCCATGGTTTGCTCGTTGGTGTTGACGTCGGGAGCGGGGACGTCTTTTTCGGGTCCGATGAACTCGATGATTTCGGCGGTGTAGCGGCGCGTCATGCGCTCGAGCTCGCCTTTGCTCATCTTGTGCGGGTCGCAGATGACTCCGCCCTTGGCTCCGCCGAAGGGGATGTTTACGACGGCGCATTTCCAGGTCATCCAGCTGGCGAGAGCGCGGACTTCGTCGAGGGTGCAGTCGGGCGAGTAGCGGATTCCGCCCTTGGCGGGTCCGCGGGCCTGCGAGTGCTGCACTCGGTAGCCGGTGAACATCTCGATGCGGCCGTCATCCATGGTGACGGGAAAGTGCACGATGACTTCGCGCGAGGGCGAGCTGAGAACCTTCCAGAGTCCTTCGTCGAGATTGAGTTTGCGCGCTGCGAATTCGAAGCGGGCGCTTTGGGCCTCCCAAGGATTGATTTCCTGATCCAGAGTTACGGTGGGGGTTAAAACGGCCATACCTGATTCTCCAAGTGCTGCTTTGCCTGCACCTGAGCGGACCGAACACGGCCGCCCATGCATAAGACGGGGCAGGGTTCAGTCCGTCGCTAGACGGAGTTATCGGTCTTTATCGCGTGCTTCATCAATACGTGCCAGCGCTTACCCGGTCCCCAGTTTCCACCGTGCTGAATCAGCGCCAGCCCAAACCCCAAAGAGTCTAGGCCCTTGAAAAGAGAACCGTCAAGCCAGCATGAACCCGAGTTGCCACTGTTTGTCGTCCCAGTTCCCGCTAAAACGTTTCAGGCCGGGAACGGGCAGGTGGCGCGCGCCGGATTTGGCGGGGCGGTCCTGATGAGGGCCTTTAACTTGGATGCATCAGGGAGGGCAGGGCGCGCGGTTTCCGGCGGCGGAATGAAACGAGTCAGAAGCGGGTTCTTCGCTGCGCTCAGAATGACAAATTGCGGGTAGGTCTTGCCAATATCCCCAACGGGAAGTGAGACTTGATGGCAATCCTGTTGTGCGGATTTTCTCAGAGCAAGAGGCGAAATGCGCAGATTGATGAATGCGCTGTTGACTGTGGCGGCGGCCGGAGTTGTGGCGGTTGCGGGCGTGGATGGGCAGGTACAGGTTCCGGCGACCGTGGCGCAACCGACGCCGGTGGCGGCTCCACCGGCGCAGCCGCCGAATGCGGCTCCGGCTCCGGTGGTGCCGGCTGGGGGGCACGCGCTGACCCAGGGAGACCTGGAGGCGTTTTTCGATGGCATCTTCCCGATGCAATTGGAGCGCAGCGATATTGCCGGGACGTCAGTGCTGGTGATGAAGGATGGGCAGGTGCTGTTCGAGAAGGGGTATGGATTCTCGAATACGAAGGATAAGAAGCCGGTGGATCCCAATGCGACGATCTTCCGGCTGGCGTCGATTTCGAAGCTGTTCACGTGGGTGTCGATCATGCAGCTTGCCGAGCAGGGCAAGGTGGATATCGATGCGGATGTGAACCGATATCTGGATTTTCAGATTCGGCCGAAGTTCGATCATCCGGTTACGCTGCGTAACCTGATGACGCACACGGGGGGGTTCGAAGAGAAGATCAGCAACATTATTGTTCTGGATGCGAAGAAGCAGCCGACGCTGCGCGATGACTTGATGAAGAATCAGCCAATGCGGCTGTTTCCGCCAGGGCAGGTGCCGGCGTATTCGAACTATGGCGTTGGGCTGGCGAGCTATATTGTGCAGCGCGTGAGCGGCGAGCCGTTCGAGCAGTATGTGCAGGAGCACATCTTTGCGCCGCTGAAGATGACGCACTCGTCGTTCTATCAGCCGATACAGAAAGATCTCGCCGGTTTTGTGTCGGAGGGGTATCGCGGGGATACGACGAAGAAGCCGGTGGGATTCGAAATGCTGAACCCGGTGGGCGCGGGCGGGCTGTCGTCGACGGCGTCGGATATGGGGCGGTTTGGGCAGGCGCTGCTGAATGGGGGCGATCTGGATGGTGCCCGGATTTTGAAGGCGGAGACGCTGGCCCAGATGTGGACGCCGCAGTTCAGGGCGAGCGACGAGATGCCGCCGATCTGCATGGGGTTCTACCAGGACTGGCGCAACGGACTCAGGTGGATTGGGCATGAGGGTGATCTGATTGCGTTCCACAGTTTGTTCTTCGTGGAGCCGGCACAGAAGATTGTGCTGTTTGTGAGCTATAACTCGGCCGGCGGCGGGAGCAAAGCAAGGCCGGAGTTGATTGATGCGTTCAGCGACCGGTATTTCCCCGGCGCTCCGCCGCTGAACGTGATGAAGAACTGGCCGGCGGAGATGCGGCAGATTGCAGGGACATATCAGACGACGCGGAGATCGGACTCGACGAAGCTGCGGCTGACGCAGTTGGGCGGGCAGGTGACGGCGAGTGTCGACAAAGATGGTGTGCTGACGATCAGCAGCGCGAAGGATCTGCGGGGGCATCCGGAGAAGTTCAAGGCGGTGGCGAAAGACCTGTGGCAGGCGGAGGACCAGAGTCGCGTGTTCGCGATTCGCGATGACAAGGGGCGCGTGGTGCGGTTGGCGGTGAATTTTCCGGGTGTGCAGATGGAACGCGTGCCGTGGTACGAGCGGCAGTCATGGCTGATTCCGGCGATTCTGAGCAGCATTGGCATCATGGTGTTGGTGCTGGTGGCGTTTCTGATTCGCGTGGGACGGCGGATCTTTCTGCGCAATCGGCCGAAGTGGCAGCCGCAGCCGGGCACGATCTACCTGACGTTTGCGCCGAAGGCCGCGTCGATTCTGTGGATCGTGGTACTGGGAACGGTGTTCGCGGTGTTCGCGATTGGAGGCGATGACATGTTGCCGCCGACGCCGGACTGGTTCAAGTGGTTTGTGGTGTTGAACTGGGCGACGGGGCTTTGCCTGCTGGTGAGCCTTTTTGCGGTGCTGCGCGCGGTGCTGATCTGGAGGCGCGCGGATCTGCGGCGGATTACGAAGGTGAAGTTCGCGATTGTGGGTGCGGCAATCGCCCTGATCAGCTGGTGCGCGGTGTTTTATCACTTGATTGGGCCGGCGAAGAGGATTTGAAAACAGGCAGTAGGGAATAGGGAGTAGGACCGGCCGCTTCTCTGGCGAGAAGCGGCCGGTCCTTTTTGTTTAAAAGAGCCTCTTCGGCACGACTAAAATCGTGCCCTTTCACATGATCTGAGGCAGAGCTATGGTGTGAATCCGTCCTGTGAATGTCAATCTGTGCATCCGTATACGTGGTTTCGGTGAGACTGGATTCGTGCCCTTTCACATGGCCTGTATCGTCGTCCGCTAAACTGGGCTTGTGACTTCTGCCGATCAGATACATCCCAGCCGCAAGGAGTTCCTCGCACTCGCGAAGGAGCACACGCTTGTTCCTGTTTGCCGCACGCTGACTGCCGACCTGGAGACGCCAGTGTCAGCGTTTTTGCGCGCGGCGTGGGCGGAGAAAGAGTGCTTCCTGCTGGAGAGCGTTGAGGGCGGGGAGCAGGTGGGGCGGTATACGTTCATCGGGCTCAATCCTTATAAGCGGATTGTGGCGCGGGGGCGGCAGCTTGCGATTACCGAGGGCAAGAAGACGACGCAGATTGAGGGCGACGTGTTCGCGATTCTGCGGGATGCGCTGGGCGGGCACAAACCGGCGCGGTTGCGGGATCTGCCTCCGTTTTCTGCGGGCGCAGTGGGGTATTTCGCGTATGACGCGGTGCGGCAGATTGAGAAGCTGCCGGAGACGGCCGTGGATGAGCTGAAGATTCCCGATGCGTGTTTGCTCTTCTTCGATGAGGTGCTGGCGTTCGATCATGTGCGCAAGCAGATCTGGCTGGTTGTGACTGCGGATGTGACGCTGAGCCCCGCGGCAGAGGCGTATGACCAGGCGGTGAAGCGGCTGAACAAGCTGGAGAAGCGGTTGAGCCAGCCCCTGCCGAAGGTGGCCAAAGCCAAAGCTGGCAAGCTCAAGGTGCAGAGCCGCACGCGCAAGAAGGACTATATTGCGGCGGTGGCGAAGACGAAGGAGTACATTGCCGCGGGCGACGCGTTCCAGGTGGTGCTGTCGCAGCGGTTCGACGTGGAGCCGGGCGTGGATTCGTTCCAGGTGTATCGCGCGCTGCGGAATGTGAATCCGAGTCCGTATATGTTCTTTCTGCGGTTTGCTACGGATGGGCCGTTGGGGGCGGCGCCGAAGAAGGCCGGCAAGAAGCAGGGGAAGGCGAGCAGGATCGAGGTGGCGGGGTCTTCGCCGGAACTGCTGGTGCGCGTGCACGGCCGCAAGGTTGAGTACAGGCCGATCGCGGGGACTAGGCCGCGCGGGACGAGCGAGAAGGAAGACCAGGCGCTGGCCGACGAGATGATGCACGACGAGAAGGAGCGCGCGGAGCATGTGATGCTCGTGGACCTGGGGCGCAACGATGTGGGGCGTGTGAGCGAGTACGGATCGGTGAAGGTGGATCGGCTGATGTTCGTGGAGCGCTACAGCCACGTGATGCACATTGTGAGCTCGATTGAAGGCACGCTGCGCAAGGAACTCACGGCTGTGGATGCGCTGCGGGCGTGTTTTCCGGCGGGAACGCTGTCAGGCGCGCCCAAGGTGCGGGCGATGGAGATTATCGAGGAGCTGGAGCCGGCGCGGCGCGGGACGTATGGCGGCGCGGTGCTGTACGCGGACTTCTCGGGGAATCTCGATTCGTGTATTGCGATCCGGTCGCTGATGGTGAAGGACGGGAAGGGAAGCGTGCAGGCGGGCGCGGGGATCGTGGCGGACTCGGTGCCGGAGTTGGAGTATCAGGAATCGATTAACAAGGCGAGTGCGGTGATTCGGGCGGTGGAGCGGGCTAGAGAACTGTAGAGGCAGGGAGTAGGGAATAGGGAGTAGGGAATAGGAACGGCCATGCCTTTTGATCGTCAGCTCATCGAAGCGAAGCTCGCAGTTGCGAGGATTGACCCCGCAGAGATGCCCGGCCTTGCCTGGGACGCTTTGGAAGAAGGCCTTGACGGGCCCGCTATACGCCGTCTTGCTGCGTTGGATCGTCCTTCCGGTTGGCAGGCGGATCAAGTTATGCCGGCCTTCATGGCGGAAGCAGGTCTGAAGCAGATTTCAGTTCAAGAAGCATCGATTCGGCTTGCCCGCCATCGCGCTTCGCAGGTTCTTTTAGAAGGCCTTGATCCCTTGGCGCATTCGAACGAGTTCTATATGCTGTGGATCGACTCTGGACATGTCCGTGTACTTCAGGATGCTGGGTGTCTGAACGATGAAATCGCCATCGGTCAGAAGAGAGAGGCCGAGCTGAGTGAGTATGCGCGAACAGTGCTGGAGGAGCTGGTGAAGTCGCCTGATTAGACACCTGCCGGTTTGTCAGCGCGATCAATCTTGAAGAAGGGCTGCGATTTCGCCGAGGTCGAACTGGATGCCACGAGCCGAGAGGTCGAAGCGGCTCGCAGGCCGGAGGCAGTTGTCAGCGTACTGCTTGAAGACGCTCGTCTTCGGATCGACGATCCAGATCTGCGGGATGCCCATCGCTACGTAATCTTCGAGCTTCTCGTACATCTCCTGCATCCGGTCTTCGGGACTTAGCACTTCGAACACGGCGAGAGGCGGGATCGTCGCCACCTGCTCTTTGGGATTGGCACGGTCCAGAACCGAAACATCAGGAATTCTGTATCGACCAGGTTTCACGCGCATGCGCAGCTCCGAAACAGACCGGACATTCCATTCCTTCGCATGCTCAACAAACCATCGTTGAATCGCTTGCTGCCAGTCCGCGTGATCGTATGTCGGCATCGACCTGGTCCTCACTTCGCCGTCCACGTACTCGGCATCGGGTTCCCAGGAGAAGGTCCGAAGGTACTGCTCTTCCGAGATGTGTGTCGCCGTGCTCATCGTGTTCAGGTTAGCACCGTTTCGAGTTCGAAGTTCACAGTTCGTAGTTCACAGCGGGCAGCTGTGAACTGCGAACTATGAACTGTCGTCTTACTCTTCGGCTTTGCAGGCGTAGGGTTTGGTTAGGTCTTGCCTCGCTTCGTTGAGGGCGCCCTGGGTGTTGTCGTTGGTCTGGACGGCTAAGCGGTACTCGTTGACGGCGCGGTCGCGCTGACCGGTGCAGTCGAAGATTTTGCCGAGCTCAATGTGGGCCCAGACTTCAGTCCAGCGGGGCTCGCCGTCGCCGCGGAGGGCGTCGCGGTAGGAGTTGACCGCGGCCTGGAAGTTGCGCTGCTGGAAGAGCACTTCGCCGATGCGATAGCTGGCGAGCGAGCTCTGCGGGTTGGCTGTGAGGGCCTTCTGATATTCGTTGAGCGCGCCGACGAGATCGCCCTGTGCGACGAGCTGCTGGCCTTTGAGAATGGCGATACGAACCAGCAGGTCCGGCGAGGACTTGAGCACCCAGTCGCCGGGATCGATGGAGATACGGCGGGGGCGGCCGAAGGTGTCGACGACATATTGCGAATCGGTGCCAACGACGTCGACCTTCTGATCGACCGTTTTGCCGTCGGTCTCCACGCGTAGATCCACGGGCATGCGGAAGAGGTCGAGGTCCTGGTTGATTTCGCCGATGGTACGGAATCCCTTGTTGTTGCCGAGGCGGTAGACCGCGTACTTGTTGGTAAAGGTGGGCGCGCCGGTGCCGTCGACCCACTGCGAGAAGAAAGGCGTGAGCTGTTCCTGGCTCTGCGCCTCGGCGACCTTGGTGAGGTCGACGGTGCGGATGCCTTGATCGGTGTACTGGCTGAGGACGCCTTTGAGGGTGGCGAGGAAGGCTTTGTCGCCGATTTCCCAGCGCAGCATGTGGAAGATCATCGCGCCCTTTTCGAGGGTCTGGGACTGGAACTCGGGCGAGAAGGGGCTCTGGCGGCCGGAGGCGGAGAGCGGCGTGGTGTCATAGGCCAGCGCGCCGGCGGCTACGTCCTGCAGGGCCGCTTTCATGGCGTTCTTGCCGTTCTCTTCTTCGACGTACATCAGCTCGCCATAACGGGCCATGCCGTTGGTGATCCAGGCGTCGCTCAGGGTCTTGGGGCTGACCTCGGAGCCCCACCACTGGTGCGAGATGGTGTTGGCGAGCAGGCGGATGCCGGACTTGTCGCCGACGCGGGAGCCCATGATGCCGGCGATCTCCGGCGCCCAGACGGCGGGCAGGGTGTCGTCAGGAATTTCGACGACGTTGAGGCGGCTGGTTTCGGGAACGCCGAAGCTGTCGGTGAAGAACTCGTATTCCTTGTTGGCGGTCTGGGCCAGATCGTTTGCGGACGCCTGATGGCTGACGGTGAGCCACACTTTGATGTTGCCGGGGCCGACGTTGGGCGAGTCGACATAGCGGCCGGCGATGACGGTACCGGGGAATCCGGGGCGCTTCCAACTGAAGTCGTACTGGTCGGCAGGCTTGCCGCTGGCGAGCTTGGCGGGTTTCGGGCCTCCGGTTGAGCCGCTGGAGAACACGCGCATGCCCTGCGGGACGCGGACGTGGAGCTCCATCATGTAGCGGTCAGTGGAATAGCCGTTGGTGGGGAACCAGCGCGAGGCATAGGTCAGATAAGTAATGGGTTCCTGGATAGCCGCGAGCTTGAGGCCTTCGACGGGGCCGTCTTCATTGCCGGTGATCACGCCGTCGTACTCGAAGGTCCAGGTCTGCGGCTGGCCCTTGACGATGGGCGAACCGGGGGTGACGCGGATGGTGCCGTCGGCGGAGCGCTCGCCGGTGAGGAGCTTGCCCGAGCCGTCAGTGATTTTGGAGACTTTGAGCGCGGGGTGAAAGCCGAAGCTGACGATTTCGGCGTTCTCGGGAGCCGTGAAGTCCACGGTGGCGCGGGCCTTGAGGCTGTGAGTCTGGGTGTCGACCTCGGCGTCGATGTTGTAGGCCGTGATGTCGAGCTGCCCGCGTTCGGAGCGTTGAGCGTGCGAGGGAAGGGCCAGCAGAAGAAGGCCCGCGGCAATTGATCCAAGCCCTGAGGTAACCCGCCGAAACGTACTCGAAATATTCATCATCGTCTCTCGTACTCGCGTTGGCCTGCGGCCACCCATTCTAACCAATATGAGTCTGGCAGGTGTTTCCCACCTGCCGGTTGCGCCGGGGGTGCATTATCGACCGGCGGGTATTCTGGCGGCCCCTGAGCTTTCCAGCAATTCGAGCGTAATCTCAGCTGCCCGAGCAATGGCACCTGCGGCCCCTGCGGTGCGGCCAACTGCGCCGGTTCGTGTCTGCAGGAGGCCACGAAGTTCCGCGAGTTCCTTCATCATGGACTGTCTTGGAGTGCCGTCGGGTAGCAACGGCGTGAGTTCCTTGACGATATTGGATGCGGTGAAGTCGTTCTGAATCAGCTCAGGAATGAGGCGTTTTTGGGCGATGAGGTTGACCATGGCGACGTGGGGTACGGTGACGACGCGTTTGGCAATGGCGTAGGTGAGGGGGGAGACTCGGTAGACGACGACGAAGGGGTTGCCGATGAGGGCGGCTTCGACGGTGGCGGTTCCGGAGGCGACGATGGAGCCGCGCGCGAGGTGAAGGGCCGGACGTGCTTCGTCGACCAGCGTGACCGGCAGCCCCACGGCGTGTTGTTGGATGAATTGGCGAACCCAGGCGCGCTTTTCGACGGTGAGGGTGGGGGCGAGGGGGAGGATGAATTCGAATTGGCCGGGCTGATTGCGGACGTGGAGTTCATCGGCAGCGGAGAGCATTTCGGGGAGGTTGTCGCGGATCTCCTTGGCGCGGCTGCCGGGGAGGAGGCCGATCCAGGTTTTGGCCGGGTCTAGATCATGCTGGCGGGCGAAGTCTTCGCGGGAGACGGTCGGCGGGTCGATTTCCGCGAGGGGGTGGCCGACGAATTCGGCGTTGACGCCGCGCTCGCGGTAGAACTGCTCCTCGAAGGGGAAGATGACCAGCATGCGGTCGATGTACTTCTGGACGAGCTTGATGCGGTGCTTCTTCCAGGCCCAGAGCTGGGGGCTGACGAAGAAGATGACCGGGATGCCGAGGCGGTGAAGCTCCTCGGCCAGCTTGAAGTGGATGTCGGGGAAGTCGATGAGGACGGCGACGGCGGGGCGGCGGTCGCGGATGGCCTGCTTGAGGCGGCGGAACTCGCGGTAGATGCGGGGCAGGTGGCGGACCACTTCGGTGATGCCCATGACCGCCATGTCTTCGGCGCGGACGACGCGGTCGAGGCCTGCGGCGACCATGCGCGGGCCGCCCATTCCCCAGAACTGGGCTTGCCTGTTTTGGGAGGCGAGCTGGTAGCGCAGTTCTTCGATCAGGAGGGCGCCATAGGCTTCGCCGCTGGCTTCGCCTGCCGAGATGAGGATGCCGGGGGTGGTCATAGAGGGCTGGTTTGATGATAGTTGAGGGAGGTGAGGCTATCGGGAACGGAGCACCTGATAGAGACCGAAGAGGGCTACCCCGAAGCCCCAACCGAGCGTGAGGAAGACCAGAGCGTCCCACACCCGGCCGCCTGCGCCAGGAAAGAAAAATCGAATGGTCAGCATTAGAGCGCCAAAGGGAAGAATCGCAATTGTTCTGTAGAAGGCGGGGAACCGTTTTGTATCGATCAAGCTCATTCCCATCTGGGATTTTACTTGGTTTCAGAGCGTCACCGACTGCGATGACGCGGCTACAAACGCCGTAGTAACATCGTCTCCACCAAGTTCTCCGTTTTGAAATGCAGAGGCACGAGCAAAAGCAGATTCCGTGCGGGAATGACAGCAAGAAAAGCAAATGCAAAGTCAATCGCAACTGCGGGTCCCTTGATCCGCCGATGATCCCCCACGGACGTAGACCAGAATCCCTGCCCGCTCTGGATAGGGCATCCGGAGAATGCCCACCCGCGCACGTCCCTGTGTCACTCCGGGGGCAGGACCAGCTTGTCGTACAAGCCGCCCACGATGGCCCCCACAGTGAGTGCGGCCAAAACGGCGTAGCTAGCCTCAATCATGAGCAGGTTGTGAGGCAGCTTTGCGAGGCTGTATGCGCTAGCTGCGGCAAGCGACGCACAGAGCACGGCGGACATGAGGATTCCCTGAAGCACGCCTTTGCGATGCGCGAGAGCCAGGAGCCATGCCACTCCATAGGCAAAGAGCAGACAGATAGCCGCGGTAAGAAGGTGCGGCCATATCCACCACACCATCTGCTTGACTTCTGCGCGAGTCAGGCCGACTGCATCGATCCACCTGCTGCGGAAGAGATAGTGCGAATGCCAGATAGCTCCAACATACCAGGCTGCGAACGCTGCCAGGAGGATAGGGAGGTGGTAGATCTGTTTCGGGCCCACCTTAACTTCGGCTGGTTGATACGGGCCTGCGTGAACCGCCTGGGCGATGCAGCCCTGGTTGCAACGCGCCCGTTCCGGCCAGCGCGTGCAATCGCACAAGCGCAGATCCGGTGACCGGTCCATCCCCGTGGTGGCTGCAAGACGGGTATCGATGTCAACCGCAGCCGATTGATGATTTTCCGGACATGTAACGGCGCGGGTGCCCGAATATTGCTGGTAGAGATCACGTCGCCGCAGCAGGAGGGGAAGCAGCAACAAGGAAGCGGCGGCAAGGCAGAGAACGATTCCGATGAGGCCGATGAGTATGAGCATGGCCCACCTCTTTTCTGGCAGGAGTCTGTCCCCTTGTCGAACTTCCTTCAGTGACTCCCGTCACGACTGCGGACGGCGTCAGCCGCGCAATTCGGGCGCGGCTACTCCCCGCAAGCGGCCAATGAGGGAATCGAGGAGTGTCTCGTCGCTGCGCAGTCTCCCCCTGAACTCACGGCTATCTGTGTGCGCAATCTCATTCAACAGTTCCCGATGGTGTTGTTCCAATATATTCAGCAGCAGTTCCCGTTCTTCATCGCTCAATTTCAGTTCCATAATCCCTCCTCAGAACAAGGCAACTTCCTCTTGTGGTTTGAGTAGTGCGCCATAGAAGATGCCGAGCAGCAGCATCTCGGCGAGGCCGGACGACAGTCCGTAGGCCACCGCCCCGGCGCTGATGGGAAACATCACGACCTGAGAGGCTGACTGCATTGCCACGCGGAAGAACCAGGCAATAAGCCCGAACTGGATTCCTCGCATGAGACTCTTGCCGGAAAGCGAGGGCCTGAGCGCGACGAACAGGATCGCCATCACGAGGCCCGATATCAAGTCAAACGCCAGACCTAGAGGGGCATTGACAGATTCCCGTGCGATGGGCCGGTAGAGCGCATAGAGCCGAACCGCGAGACCATTCGCATTCAGCAGCGCGTCCGCAATGGCAAAGATGAGTCCGGCGCTCAGCCCGACTGCCACGACTCGAACCACCGGCATCCCGCGAATACTCATCATCGCGGTCACCTCATATCGAACACAGCCCCGCATGATGATCCAGAACGGACAAAAATGCAACGGGATTCATGATCCGGGCGAGCCTGGCCCAGCTTGGGTGGCCCTGAACGCCAGATGCGCGTTGGGGACAGGTCGCCCCGACTACGGCGGATCTTAGCTGAGACGCAGTTCCTGCGACATGCGTAGTCCGGACCTGCGGATGCGCCAGATCCAGCTCACCAGCACCAGGAATGAGGCGAGTGGTACGAGGATGAGGATTGCGAAGGCTGTATAGTCGAACGCCGTAAAGCGGTATTCGGAATAAACCTCGTAAAACGGCCTAAGTCGCAGGGCTACTCCGCGGGATGATGCGCGGCTCTGAAGTGCATCGTAGCTGTCGAACTCCCAGTGGGTGTGGTGAGTGGTGTCGAGTTCGAAGTACCGATCCACAACCTCTGATTCCTGCCCCATGTGCTCGAACGATTTTGTGTCTTGTCCGCCGTAGATAAGATTGCGATCAACCTGCAGTTGCCGGACGCCGAAGACAGCGTCATCTCGAGTGCTGACGCTGGAAGAGTCAATCTGTGTGGCAGGGTTGTAGACGGTTCCCTGGTCGGTGACGTCGATCATCAGCAGTGCGTAACCGTTGGGCAAGGGCGTGCTCCACGAATCGCCTAGCCCAGAGTCACGGTGAAACACGAGGGTATTTACAAGCGCATAGACGATGAACCAGGCAGCTGCGAACGCCGCGCATGTGATTGGAAAGGCGGTAGACACGAACACGGCCCGTTTCCGCCTGGCTGGTGCTCCTCGGAGCAAGAATCGAACACTCGCACCGAAGACGAGTGAAGCTCCAACTGTAAGAGCACCGCCGACGACGATGTAGAGGACGAGAACGAAGCCTATACCCACTCGCAGCCTCTCGCGCTACCGGATTGCATCGGCACGATTTTCGAGGGTGACGTTGGAGGCCAGGCCGGTGTCGACGGTGGTGGGCTGGTGGGAGCAGAAGCCGATGCCGACGTAGAAGGGGCCGTCGAACGCGAGCGTGACGGGCGGGCCGAACTGGTGAATGGGCTCGCCTTTGAGGCTGATGAAGAGAGCGATCTGGTCGCCGTGCTTCTCGATGCCGATGCGGTTGGGCATCACGTCAGTAAGCTGGCCGCCGAAACGGTATTCCATGTCCTTCATCTGCTCGCCTTTGGCGGCGCGCCAGGCCAGGTGCGTCATGCCTGTTCCGTGCTCGCCTGCCATCGCTTCTTTCGAGTCGTCGTCGAGGCTCTGGCGGATGACGAGGACGACCTTGCGGTCGCCGAAGCCCTCTTTGGTGGGGAAGGCGGCGTCGGCGGCGAGGGAGACGTCGCCGGACATCTTCTTCCAGAGGAAGCGGAACTCATCGCGCTGGTACCAGATGTTGTAGCCGGCGGAGCGGATGGTGTACTGCTTCGTTGCGGGGTCGTAGGAGGCGTCGCCGGGGACGAGGGGGCCGCCGATGTCGGACTGGTTCTCAAAGATGCCGATGGGCTTGTCGAGCGTGACGGTGGGGCGATGGAAGTCGGCTGGCGGCGCAACCTGCTGGTGGTTGGAGGAGCCGGGCTGCGCCCAATCTGGTACTTGGGGGGCCTGCGGTACGGCTGACTGCGGCACCTGCGGTGCGGCCACCTGCGCCTTCGGCGCCACAGGTGCAACAGCGAGAGGCAGTAATAGAGCGAAATTCAGAACCGGAGAAAGAGGGTGGGCCTTCATGCCTGCAACTTTAGCAGAGATGTTCGCGGTGATAGGGGCATCCCTCCCGGTCCCCAAGCGCGAGGGATCCGGGGGCACCCGGCTAGATTCTCCGCAGGGAGCTTAGCTGGACGGCGAGCGGAAACCCGCGCGGAGGATTTTCGCATCCGTGCATCCTGAGAGGTACTTTGCTGGATGCGACTGGTTGGGGTGGTCATTGCGGTTCTTCTGCTGGTAGCGTCTTCGTCTCTGCATGCGCAGAAAAAGGTTGAGATTGGCGTGCTGCTGGACTATGTGCAGATCTCGCAGACCGATACGCCGAACTTCGGTTTGGGCGGCAGGTTCGGGTACCGGGTGCACCGGAACGTGATGATCGAGGGCGAGGTCGCGTATGGCTACGGGGTCAACTTCAATGAGCTCTACCGCGATGTCAGCAACGGGGATGTGGTGGCGATCGAGAACACTTCGATTGGCATTACGGACGGCTTGTTCGGACCGATGATCAGCCCCAGGCATGGGCATCTGCGCGGGTTTGCGACGCTCAAGGGCGGGTTCGTGGATTTCCGGCTGAGCCCGAGTTTGATTCCGTACAGCGGGGTGGCCAGTTCGGTGCTGGGTATCCGCACGTCGAGCATGAATGCCGCGCTTTACCCGGCGGCTGGAGCGGAGGCGACGCTGGGACCGGTGGGGTTGCGCCTGGAGGCCGGGGACCTGATCTATTTCAATGATGGGGCGCAGAACAACTTGCGGATTACGTTTGGGCCGGTGGTGAGGTTTTGAGAGGTGGGAAAAGGCAGGGAATAGGGAGTAGACCTGGGCCGGTGATTCGGGAGCGGGCCGGAATGCGGAATTGATACCTCGGGGCCTAAAGGCCCTCGATGGCAGCCGGGCAGGTTGTCCGGGCTGAAGCCCGGACCTACCTTATTGCTTGCGGCGGGAGCGGACGGCGTTGGCCAGTTCTCCGAGGAGCTTGTGGGTTTCGGGCCAGTCGATGCAGGCGTCGGTGATGCTCTGGCCGTAGGTGAGGGGCTTGCCTTCTTCGAGCTTTTGCGCGCCGGCGACGAGGTTGCTCTCGATCATCACGCCCATGATGTTGCGATCTCCGGCGACGATCTGGCCGGCAACGTCGGCGCCCACGATGGACTGGCGGCGGTAGTCCTTGTTGGAGTTGGCGTGACTGAAGTCGATCATGATGCGCGGGTCGAGTCCGGCCTTTGTCAGCTTCGCTGACGTTTCGCCGACAGCCTGGGCGGTGTAGTTGACCATGCCGCGGCCGCCTCGCAGGATGATGTGCGTATCCGGGTTACCTCTGGTGACGAAGATGGCGGACTGCCCGTGCTTGGTGTGGCCGAGGAAGGTGTGCGAGTGGGCCGCCGAGAGCAGGGCGTCGATAGCGATGTCGACGTTGCCGGAGGTGCCGTTCTTGAAGCCGACAGGGCAGGAGACGCCGGAGACTAGCTGGCGGTGGACCTGGCTTTCGGTGGTGCGGGCGCCGATGGCTCCCCAGGCGACGAGGCCGGCGATGTACTGGGGCGAGATCATGTCGAGGAACTCGGTGCCGGCGGGGACTCCCATCTCGGCGAGATCGAGGAGGAGATTGCGCGACAGGCGCAGGCCGTCGTTGATCATGAACGACTGGTCGAGGTGGGGGTCGTTGATAAGGCCCTTCCAGCCGAGGGTGGTGCGCGGCTTCTCGAAATAGACGCGCATGACAATGCAGAGGTCTTTGGAGAACTCGGCGATGGCGGACTTCAGCAGGATGGCGTAGTCGCGGGCGGCGTCTATGTCGTGGATGGAGCAGGGGCCGGCGATGACGAGCAGGCGGTCGTCGCGGCGGTGGAGGATGTCGATGATTTCGGAGCGGGCGTGGAAGATGGTTTCCGACGCGGCTTCGTTGACCGGGCGCTCTTCTTCGAGGAAAACCGGCGGCAGGACGACCTTCGTCCACTGGATACGGATGTCATCTGTCGTATGGAACATGGCTTGTATCTAGTATCCAACATGCCGCCGGGAGCTTGTGGCCAGTAGCTCTTAGCCGTCCGCTGCCGGCTACTGGCTTTGGCTCTGGCTGTAGCGCTGCTCGCCGGCTTCGATGGGGACTGGGAGGCGGTTCTGCTCGGGTGGAAGCGGGCAGGTGGCGTAGGGGGTGTAGGCGCAGGGCGGGTTGTAGATCTGGTTGAAGTCGATGATCAGGGTGCCGGGATTTTTCAGACCGTGGTCAGGGAAGTTGGTGCGGAGAAAGCGGCCGGCCTGGTAGGTGGTGGTTTTGCTGGTCTCGTCGCGAAGGATGAAGAAGAGGGCCGTGTCGTCGGGGGACTCGAGGACGGGTTCGAGGCGCAGGGTCTTGCCGTTGAGCGTGAACTCGGCTGTGCCGGGGGCGGGGAGGGTGAGGACGGTGCCGACGACGGTGGGGATTTTGAGGGAACGCGGCGGGTTGGAGGGTATCCACTTGGCTTCGACCGTGTAGTGGAGGTCGGGGGCGTACCAGTGCAGTCCGTGAAAGGTGGTGCGGGCGGAGGAGTTGGCGTCTTTGACGCGCACGGCGTAGCGGTCACCGCGGGGCAGGATGACCATGGTGAGGCTGTGCCAGGTGAAGGTGGAGGGGTGTCGGTCGTCCGCGCTGAGGGGGCCTTCGCGGGCGGGGCCGTTGTCAAGCTTGAGGTCGGATGGGAAGCCGTCGTGGGGAGCGAGAAGCTGCACGGTCTTGCCGGAGACGGTGAGCAGGCCGACGTGGTCGGGGGCATTGGGAATGCGAACGCTGTTGTCGGCCGCGCTGCCGATGGTGTTTACGCCCGGTTTGAGCCAGTCGAGGGCCACGAGGGTGAGCCATCCGTCAGGGGCGGAGATTTCATGCTCGCGCTGGGCGCGCCAGGTTTCCAGTTGCTTGCGCCAGCCTGCTTCGGCATCGGATCGGGAGGGTGCGGGGGCGGTCTGGGCGTGCAGAGCGGGGGAAAGGAACGCAAGGGTATGAAGGAGCAGGATGGCGGGGAGCCTTCGCATAGGTTCAAGGGTAGCAATACGGCAGGGAACAGGGAACAGGGAACAGGGAATAGGGAACAGGGAATAGGGACAAAGGGACAGGAGGGACAAAGGGTCAGGAGGCGCGGAAGGCGTGTCTCGCGTTGGTGCGGCGGGTGCGGAGGAGACGGGACTTGCGCAATAGCCAGAAGGCGATGGAGAGGATGAGCCACGCGAGGGTGGCGAGGGCAAAGACCGCGATGGGGGCGAGGCGGGGCAGGAGGAGCCAGCAGAGGAGGGCGAATCCGGCCAGGCCGATGCAGCCGATGGCGGCGCCGGCGGCGTCGATGCCAGCGACGGTGCGGCCGCGGGCGGTGCCGTCCATGCCTTCGCGGGCTTTGTGCTGCTTTTCGTGGGCTTCGACGAGGCTGGCGCTGGCGGGGAAGATAGCGGGGAAGGCGAGGAAGAGACCGCCGATTTCGGGGCCGAACCATTTGGACATGAGTCCGGCAAAGATGCAGACGGCTCCGCCGAAGAAGAACCGGACGATCCACTCGGTCGGCTTGATTCCTTTGATGGACTCGAACTTGATCTGAACGATCACGGGCGGTTCACCAGATAGAGGAGTCCGAAGGAGACGGCGAACCAGACCGGCAGGAGGGCGGCGGTGGCGGTGAGGGCGCGGACCTTTTTATGTACGAGGAGCCAGCTGCACGCGCTGGCGTAACAGAAGAATCCGGCTGCGGCGAAGAGCATGGTGCGCGATTCGGTGGCGGCGTAGTCGACGCCGTGGCGGGCGATGGTGATGCCGATGGTGGCGAGGGCGATGGAGGGCGCGGCGCTGAACAGGCCGGCAAAGCTTTTGGGCCGAACCATCTCCGCGAGGACCGCGAAGAAAGAGACGACCGCGCCGCCGATGAGGAATCTGAGAATGTATTCGGTCACGGTGTGTCTCCCTCTTAAGTCCCTCGGGGGCTAAAGCCCTCATCCTCTTGCTGGAAGTCGGGCTGCCTAAAGGCAGCCCCTGATACGAAGCTCCCTGACCAGAGCTTTTCAGCGTTGAAGCTCCACAGTATTAGCAGGTTCAGGCAGCTTCGCGGGCCTGCTTAATCAGGTGCCTGGCTTGGCTGGTGTCTTTGCAGCCCAGCAGTCTGTACTCTTTGCCCTCCAGCTTGTGGTAGTTGACGAAGAACTCCTGAAGCTCCTTTAGCCACTGGTCGGGGAGGTCGCTGTGTTTTTTGATGTCAGCGTAGAAGTGATTGACTTCTGCCACGGCCAGCAGGCGGTCATTGCGGGTTCTCTTTTTGCCGTCGATCTGCTCGCCCTCGATGACGCCGATGAGGCGGGCGCGGACCACTACGCCAGGGTAGGCAGGCTCGTCCATTAGGAGCAGGACGTCGAGAGGGTCGCCGTCATCCGCGAGGGTCTGGGGAAGGAAGCCGAAGTCGTAGGGGAAGACCATGCCTGCGGGAAGGACCTTCTTAAGCATGAAGACCTTCTGGTCGGGGTCGTAGGAGAACTTGTTGCGGCTGCCTTTCGGCGTCTCCACGATGACCTGGAGAAGGCCTTCATCCTTTTGAATTGGCTTGAGCTGAATGGGGTTCGCGAGCCCCTTGTTGCCGTTTTTTGCCACGGTGAATCGCCTCCGTTCACGTTCTATTCACAATGGGATAGAGCGTGGAGAAGGTACATTCGGTTGCTTTGGTGACGGTAAGTGGAAGTAAGCGAAGGAGGTAAAGGGGAGGAGGGCCGGGTTATTTTCGTGGTTTCCCACCCTGTCGCCCGCAACCACCCCATCGACGAAGACCTGTCGATGGGGACCCCGAGCAAGGCGACAGGATGGGGCACGGAGCGCGTGTGCCAGGGGGCAGACAAGGTTGAGTGTCTTGTTGTTACATCTTGACAGTCAAATTTGCGCATCCTTAAACTTTATGAGGGGGTTCTCCACCTGATCGGCATGCCTGGACGCATCTGAAAGGCAGGCGCTCTGGCGGGGATGGGTCGGGAACCGCTTCGACGAGGAGCCTGGAGTTATGTCGGACATGCGCATCAGCCCGCGCGAGCGGCTGGTGTTAACGGCCATCATCGAGCTGTATATCGCCACAGGCGAACCAGTGCCGTCGCAGGCGGTGGCGCAGACGTTTGCCAGTCGCGAGGGACTGAGCTCGGCGACGATCCGCAACGTGATGGCGCAACTGTCGGAAGGGGGGCTGCTGGAGCAGCCGCATACTTCGGCGGGGCGCATTCCGACGGCGGCTGCTTTTCGGTTCTATGTGGAGCAGATTACGCACCCGGGCAAGATCATGCCGGGCGTGCAGCCGGGTCCGGTGGTGAATCCTTTCAGCGAGGAGCGCCGCGAGCAAATTGAGGACAGCTTCAGCGGAGTGTCGAGCACACACGAGTACCTGGAGCGGACGTCGCAGGTGCTGGCGCTGCTGTCGAGCGGGCTGGGTGTGGCGCTGGCGAGTTCGACGGGTACGCAGATTCTGGAGCATATTCATTTTTCGCGTCTGGCGGCGAATCGGGTTCTGGCGGTGCTGGTTACGCAGTCGGGCGTGGTGCAGGACCGGGTGCTTGGGATTGATCGGGACCTGTCGCATGTGGAGCTGGAAACTGCCGGGCGTTATTTGAACGAGAACTTCCGCGGGTGGCCTGTGGAGCGGATCCGGGCCGAGGTAGCCAGGCGGATGGAGGTGGAACGCCAGGCGTACCAGGAGCTTTTGACCTCAGTGGAGGAGCTTTGCAGGAAGGGCGCGCTGGCCGCCGATTCGGGCATCACGCTGTATGTGGACGGAATGGCGAACCTTATCGGCGCAGAGGTGGATCGCGAACGGCTGCGGCAGATGCTGGTGGCACTGGAGGCAAAGCAGCGGCTGGTGGAGTTGCTGACCGCGTATGTGGACGGGCGGCAGCAGGAGGTTCGGGTGGTGGTGGGTCTGGAGCAGGCGTCCCCGGCCATGCAGGACCTGGTGCTGATCGGGTCGCCGGCGAGGCTGGGCAATACAAGTCTCGGCACGGTGGCGGTGATCGCTCCCACGCGGATGCAGTACCAGGAGATGATCCACGCTGTGCGGTACATCGCGCAGCTCTCGGAGCGGATTCTCGAAGGTCCGGCCGATTGACCAGCGTACTCTGAGGGAACGGCATCCCTTCCCGGTTCCCGGTCCCCGAGAACCGGCCGCTGGCGACCAAGTTGCCGGTCGCACATCTAATTGAAACGCGGCGGAAAACTAGAATTGAGATAACTGACTTATGTTGCGGAGATTTCGGAGAGGTATGTCAAAACAGGAAGCAGCGAAGAAGGAAGTAGCAACGAACGACCTTGGTTCAGCACAGACCGCAGAGAACGCCGCAAACGATGCCGCCGCGAGTGAGGCTGCTACGGTTCCCGATGCCGGGACGGAGGCTGCGGCCGGCGCGGAATCTGCTAGCGCAGCCGACCCGCAGTCGGTGGAGAGTGCTGCCGAGGAGACGGTGCCGCGGTCGCAGTACGACCAGTTGAAAGCGGAGCGCGATCAGCTTGTGGATCGGCTGGCGCGCATGCAGGCCGAGTTTGAGAACGCGCGCAAGCGGGCAGAGCGCGAGAAGGCTGATTATCGTGATTACGCGACAGCCGGTGCGGTGGAGCAGTTTCTGCCGGTGCTGGACAATTTCGAACTGGCGCTGAAGGCGACGGGTACGGTTGAGCAGATGCGCTCGGGCGTGGAATTGATTGTGAAGCAGATGGAAGAGATTCTGCGTCAGATGAACGTGACTCCGGTGGCCGCCGTGGGCGAGGAGTTCAACCCGCATCATCACGAGGCGCTGGGCTCGGTGGAGCGGCTCGATTTGCCGGATCAGCACGTTGCCGAGGAGATTCGGCGCGGGTACAAGATCCGCGAGAAGCTGCTGCGCCCGGCGCTGGTGCGCGTCGTGTCCAATCCAAAACAGACGGTAGAATAAAGTGACTGTGAGCAAAGCCGATTACTATGAGGTGCTGGGTGTGTCCCGCACTGCCAGCGACCAGGAGCTGAAGAGCGCCTATCGCAAGCTGGCGCTGAAGTTTCACCCTGACCGCAATCCCGGCGATCACGCGGCCGAGGAAAAATTCAAGGAAGCCAGCGAAGCCTACCAGGTTCTGTGTGATCCGGATAAGCGCGCGGCGTATGACCGGTTTGGTCACGCGGGCGTGGGCGCTGCCGGTGCGGGCGGCGGATTCCAGGGATTTTCAGGAAGTGTGGACCTGGGCGACATCTTCGGCGACTTATTCGGCGAGATGTTCAACATGGGCGGCGGTGGCGGTGGAAGAGCATCGCGCCAGCAGCGCGGCGACGATCTGCGCTTCGACCTGTCGATTGAGTTTGAAGATGCGATCTTCGGCAAGGAGACCGAGGTCAAGATTCGCCGGCTGGAGAGCTGTCCCACTTGCGCGGGGCGCGGCAGCGCTTCAGGCCGGGGGCCCAGCGTGTGTACGCACTGCCAGGGACGCGGTCAGATTCGCTACCAGCAGGGATTTTTCAGCGTGGCTCGGACATGTTCCGCGTGCGGCGGAACGGGATCGATTATTGGCGACCCGTGCCAGACCTGCCGCGGCGAAACGCGCGTGAGCAAGGAATTGAAGCTTACGGTAAAGGTGCCGCCGGGCGTGGAAGACGGCACGCGGATCCGGTATGCGGGTGAAGGCGATGCGGGCCGGACGAATGGGCCGCGCGGCGATCTCTATGTGGTGCTGTCGATTCAGCCGCACGATTTCTTCGAGCGCGATGGACACGATTTGCGCTGCGTGGTGCCGATCAGCTTTCCGCAGGCGGCGCTGGGAGCGGAGATCGAAATTCAGGCCATCGATGGGGCGGTGACGCTCAAGATTCCTGAAGGAACGCAGAGTGGCAAGGAAATCCGAATCCGCGGGCGCGGCGTGCCGGTGCTACACGGCAAGGGACACGGCGACCTGGTGGTGAAGGTGATTGTGCAGGTGCCGCGGAAGCTGTCACGGCAACAGCGCGAGGTGGTGCACAGGCTCAGTGAACTGCTGAGCGTGGAGAACAAGCCGACTTCGCCGAGCTTGCTGGAGAAGATGAAGGACCTGTTCAATTAGGTGGTCGAGTGGCCATGTGATCAGGTGGTCAGGTGGGTCATTGAATGAGATAAGCCCTGCGGGTGGATTGCCCGCAGGGCTTTTATATGGACGAGACTGCAATGATTCGTTCGTTACTTGGGCTTGCCCGCGCTGCTCTTGGCTTTCGCGGCGGTCTTGTTGTCGAGTAATGTGACCAATTTCTGGCCTGCCGGCGTCGGCTTGACGCTAGTGCCGCGCACGATGGAACTGGCGTCGGGGTTGTCAGTATAGAGGCGGTTGTTGGCATCATTGTCGGGCGAGACGGTGGCGCCGCTGATGGAGACACCGGCGAACATGCCCTTGGCTCTGCCATAGGAGTAGACGTCTGCGTCGGCTGCTCCACCGGCAGTCGCACCGCTGGGCCCGGCTGCGGCTGTCGCGTCAGTGCCCATCTTGGTTTTTCCGCTGAGAATCTGGTTGACGACCTTCTTTTCCATGACGAGAAGAACGAGATCAGTGGACGATCCGCCAAGCTGCACGCCAATGCTGGCGCCGCCGATGGTCATCATGGCAGGGGTGGACCACTTGCCTTTGAAGTCGTCGCCTTCGCGGCAGAGCATGGGGCCGCGGCCGCCGCTTCCACCGATACCCACTCCAAACTTCTTCATGCCGGGCACAACGACAACGCATTTGGTTCGGGCGAGCACGTCGGCCGGGATGGTGTCGCCGGCGAGCATGCCGGAAAGAACGAGGTTGGCCTTCTGCAGGGTCTCTTCATCGGACTGCTTGTCGGCTGCCTGCATGCGGGGTACGGCGCACAACGTGATTGCGGCTGCGAACACGCCGAGCGCGATTCTCCTGGGCCTGGTCGCATTTGCGAGGTAAAACTTCAGCATTGCGGTACTTCCTTTCTTTCGCCTTCTGTTGATCGGCGTGGACACGGGCGGTTGTCTCGGAATGCTTTGGGTCGCATTCCGGCCGCCGACACACGGGCCTTTTCCGCCCTGGGGTGCAATTGTTGCTAGGGGAAGGACAGTCTTCATCTGTCAGATATGTCAGGGGAGGCAGGCGGAGGTGGGCTGGGTTTGCGCCGGGGGACGATTTGCGGCTAGCTGGCGAGGAAGACGATGAGGGCGGTGGCGGCGCCGATCAGCAGACTCATGCGGTCGGTGATGGCGAAGACGACAGGGTCTTCATCGAGCTCGCCCCGCGAGGCGAGGAGCCATACGCGATTGAGCCAGAGCAGCATGAGGGGCACAACCAGCCAGAGGTATCCGGGATTGTGATAGAGCTTGGTGACGTCGCGGCCGCTGATATAGATGGCGAGGATGACGACGGCGGCGTAGGCGCTGGAGGTGCCGAAGGTGCGCAACTGCTCCATGTCATTGAGGAAGTAGCCGCGGCCGTTGCTGGGCTCCATGGAACTGGCGCGCAGGTTTTCAAGCTCTGCAAAGCGCTTGACTATGCCAAGCGACAGGAACAGGAAGACGGAGAATCCGGCCAGCCAGTGCGAAATGGGGGTGGAGGTGGCGGCGCTTCCGGCAAGAAGACGCAACGTGTACAGGCCTGAGAGGATCAGCACGTCGACCAGAGGGATGCGCTTGAGCCAGGCGGTGTACGCAAACGTGGTGACCAGATAGAGCAGCAGCCAGAGAGAGAATTCAGGCGCAATGAAGCGCGTGCCTACTGCCGCCAGAGCCAGGAATGTGATTACGATCGCCACGCCCTGAGCGAGAGACAGATCGCCGGCTGCGAAGGGGCGCATGCGCTTGCGGCGGTGACGGCGGTCGGCTTCGATGTCGAGCAGGTCGTTGATGATGTACGTGGCCGAGGCTACCAGGCTGAAGCTGCAGAACGCCAGGAATGCGGCGGATAGCGGCTTGGGCCGCAGGTGATGCGCGAGCAGAAGCGGAAAGAAGATGAGCGCGTTCTTGGCCCACTGGTGAACGCGTATGGCCTTGATGAAGGAGCGGATGGGATTGGCGCGCTGATCGAATCTGCGTGCGGGCTGCACCGAGGAAGCGCGCATCCTGAGGCGAAGGCGCAGGCTGGGGTTCGCAACCATCGGCTCTTCAGAGTGGGCGAGCAGAGGCAGATCGGGCGTGTCGTTGCCGATGTAATCGAAGACGCCGTCAGGGAACTGGCTGCGCAGGCGATCGAGCTTGTTTTTGCCGGTGAGGTTGGTGGTGCCATCGCTTCCAAGCACGCCGGTGAAGATGCCGAGGTGATCGGCTACGCGCTGTGCGAGGCGAACGTCGGCGCCGGTGGCGAGATAGATCTCGCGGCCCTTGGCGCGCTCGGCCTGCAGGTAGTGCAGCAGCTCACGGTTATAGGGAAGGTGCGCGACGTCGAGGCTGACGGAGTCAGTGACGAATGCCTTGAATGCGGCTTTGCCTTTTAGTACCTGCGCAGGAAGGCGGAGCGCCTGAGATGGATGGGAACGCAGAAGGACGAGAAGCGAGTCGTGGAGAGTGTCGGACTTGACCAGCGTTCCATCGAGGTCGACGCAAAGAGGAGTGAGTGTGGCCACGGGCGCAGCGGTGCGGCCGAGTGTCGGTGGCATACATTCCTCCTTTCAGCCAAATCTCCGCGGCGGACTTGCGCTCTAGCGGGCGGCGGGGCCGTTCGGCGATACACGAAAACGGCTGCCGGGCGTGATCTTCCACGCCGGATATTGAATGGTCCTGAGGCTCTCTACCAGAAACCCTGCCCGGACAAAGTACTTGAGGGTCTCTTTCAGTATACAAGCGGTGATAAACACCTGATAAATCAATATGTCTGTCATTCAAATCCGGCTTCGTGCGCAAGCGGCGCGTTGCATCGCTTCACCAGGAACAAACCCCGGTAGATGGAGTTAGTTTCGAACCGATGAAAGAAGCGGGGTGAATTGTCAGTGCAATGTCAAAGGCAGGGGCAGGGCAATGCCGGGCGGGATAAGATGAGGGGACCGGGCTCCGAGCCGGACTCGCGCGAGCCGGGATCTTTTCGGGAGCCTTCGTTCATATAGAGGAGGGGCGCACCTCTCCGGCTCACTGTTCCACGCGCAAGACCTGCTCTGCCAAGGTTTTTAATCGGCCCGGGAACTCAGAGATCTCATGACAAATACAGGATTCATCAACAGAATCGCGACGGCAGTTCCGCCGCATGACGTGCATCGTGCTTTTGTCGACTTTGCCGAAACCATGCTGCCGGAAGGCACCACGCGCAACCTGTTCAAGCGCATGGCGCGGCTGGCGGCTATCGATCATCGCTACTCGTTTGTGGAGCCGGTGAAGACGAATGGCGAGGGATGGCAGGATGCCGAGAATATCTATGTGCCCGGCAGCTTTCCTTCGACGGCGCGGCGCATGCAGGTGTTCGAGAAGTTTGCGCCGAAGCTGGCTGGGTGTGCGCTGAACAAGCTTGCCGTGACGGAGGAGGAGCGGCGCGCCGTTACGCATGTGATTGTGACTTCGTGTACGGGTTTGTATGCGCCGGGGCTCGACTTCGATATCGTGCGGCATCTGGGGCTCAGTCCTTCGGTGGAGCGGACCATGATCGGGTTCATGGGATGTTATGCGGCGGTGAATGCGCTGAAGTCGGCGAACTACATTGTGCGCGCGCAGCCGGATGCGAAGGTGCTGGTGCTGAATCTGGAACTGTGCTCACTGCATTTTCAGGAGACGACGGAACTGGAGCAGGTGCTGTCATTCCTTCTGTTCGCGGATGGGTGTTCGGCGAGCCTGGTAAGTGCTGAGCCGACCGGCCTGGCGATCGACAGCTTCCTCGCTGTGGGGCTGCCGGACAGCAGTGACCTGATCACGTGGCGCATTGGAGACGGCGGGTTCGATATGCATCTCTCGGGTAAGGTGCCGGGAGAGATCAGGCGCGCGATGAAGGATGTGGGGTCGGTGGTGACGCGCGGGCGCGATCGGCAGGAGATCGATCTGTGGGCGGTGCATCCGGGCGGCCGCACGATTCTGGACGCGGTGGAACAGGGGTTGGAATTGCCGTCGGACGCGCTGCGATTCTCGCGGGATATCTTATCGCGGTTCGGGAACATGTCTTCCGCCACGGTGATGTTTGTGCTGCAGAAGGTGATGGCCGAGGCGCAAGCGGGGCAGCAGGGATGCGCGATGTCGTTCGGGCCGGGAGTGACCGCGGAGACGATGCTCTTTCATGCCGCGTGAAACCAGTGGTCAGTTGTCGGTGGTCGGTGGTCAGCCAGATTTTTCGCGACGGGCGGATCTGGTGGAGTTTCCGGAATTGATGGATGAGCCGTGCAGCCGCGAGGAGATACGCGGCGCGCTTCGCGATCTGGCGCGGGTGAATCGATGGTTTCTGGGGTACAGGCCGACACTTGATTGGCTGGATAGTCTGAATCTCCGCGGGCGTGGGCCGGTGCGGATACTCGACATCGGCAGCGGATACGGCGATGCGCTGCGGCGGGTGGAGAAGTGGGCGCGGGATCGCGGGATCGCGGTGGAACTCATCGGATTGGATTTGAATCCTGATAGCGCGGTGACTGCGGCGGAAGCCACTCCTAAAGGCAGCTCGATCCGCTGGATGACTGGTGACGTGTTCGATCATCCGATTGCGGGCACTGTGGATGTGGTGATCAGTTCGCTGTTCACGCATCATCTTTGGGATGAGGACGTGGTGCGGTTTCTGCGGTGGATGGAGCAACACGCGACATTGGGGTGGTTCGTGAATGATCTGTCGCGAGCGCCGATTCCGTATCGCTTGTTCGGGTGGTTTGCGCGCGTGATGCGATTGCATCCGTTTGTGCAACATGATGGGCCGGTGTCGTTCGCGCGGGCATTTCAGGCGGAGGACTGGCGTGGATTGTGCGCTGCGGCTGAGCTGAAGGAAAGTGACTATCGGCTGCTGCCGTATAAGCCGGCGCGATTATGTGTGGGCCGAACGAAATGATTCTGCTGTCCAAGATCGATTGCCTTGTGATCGGCGGCGGCCTGGCGGGATCTATGGCTGCATTGCGCCTGGCGGAGGCGGGGCGCGAGGTCTTGTTGCTGGAACGCGAACGCGGACCGAGGCACAAGGTCTGCGGGGAATTCCTGAGCGCCGAAGCGATTGGATATCTCCGTGCGGCTGGCGTGGATCCGCTGCGATACGGAGCGCAGCAGGTGAACGGGCTGCGGTTTTCGGCGGGTGCTCGCGTGGTGGAGACCCCGCTGCCGTTTGCCGCGATGGCGTTGTCGCGCGCGGTGATCGATGAGCAGTTGCTGCGATGTGCAGAGAGTTCCGGCTGTGCTGTCGCAGGCGGGGTCGCTGTCGAGAGACTCGTCCGAGCTAGCGACGCGTGGCACGCGCATACCGAGGACGGCCGGACTGTGCAGGCTGACAACGTCTTTCTGGCGAGCGGGAAGCACGATCTCCGCGGATGGGCGCGGCCGAGCGGCGTACAGAATGACCTGATCGGATTCAAGATGCACTGGCGTCTTGCGCCGGGGCAGTCGCACGAGTTGGCAAGGCATATCGAACTGCATCAGTTTGCCGGGGGATATGGCGGGTTGGTCGCAGTGGAGGATGGGGTGGCGAATCTGTCGGTTGTTGCGCGGCGCTCGTTGTTCCGCGAACTGGGCGGCTGGCCCGCGCTCCTGGCACATATGCGGAAGCACAATACGCTGCTGGATGCGCGCCTTGCCGACTCAGAGCCAGCGTGGGAGCGGCCGATGGCGATTTCGTCCATTCCGTATGGGTTCCTGGCGCACTCTGCGGACGAACTGTGGCGTGTTGGCGACCAAGTCGCGGTCATTCCTTCGTTTACGGGCGATGGGATGGCGATCGCGATGCACTCGGCCTGCATGGCGGCGGAGATGATGCTGGCGGGCCGCGGAGTCGGGGAGTATCAGCAAAGATTGGGCGCGCAGCTGCGGGGCGGGATGCGGATCGCGACGGCGCTCTCCAAGCTGATGGCGAGCGGGATCGCAGGGCTCGTGGCGCCGTTTGCGATGGCGGTTTTGCCGTACCTGCTGGAACCGATCGCACGGGCTACGCGGATTCCGAGCAGCGCGTTGTTGCTGCAGGAATGAGGCGCACGGATGGTGTGCGGGAGAGTTTGATTTTGGAACGGTGATTTGGTGGAGCTGAGCGGGATCGAACCGCTGGCCTCCTCGTTGCGAACGAGGCGCTCTCCCAGCTGAGCTACAGCCCCACACAGGGAAGGTACTTCCTTAATATTAACAGGATTTCTGCTGATTGCGGTACTGGCGGCAGGGTTCTGTGGAAGAGTGTGCAGGCACTGCGGAGTTGATCGCAGATGAGTGAAAGATAAAGGGCCGAGGACGAGTCCTCGGCCCTTGCCAGCTTTCTGTTCCAGACCACCTTGACCAGAGCTGGATGCTGTTGCTGGGGCTGGCACGGATGGTGCCGAAGGCGCAGTTGGCCCCACCGCAGGTGGTTAGAGCTGGTTCATGTTCTGCAGGAACTCGGCGTTGTTGCGGACCTTCTCGAGGCGGCTGATGAGGAGTTCCATCGCTTCCACCGGCGAGAGTGGATTGAGCACCTTGCGGAGGACCCAGATGCGCTGCAGGTCTTCCTTGGGTATGAGCAGCTCTTCCTTACGGGTGCCGCTGCGCTGGATGTCGATGGCGGGGAATACGCGCTTGTCGACGAGCTTGCGGTCGAGAATGATTTCCATGTTGCCGGTGCCCTTGAACTCTTCGAAGATGACTTCGTCCATGCGGGAGCCGGTGTCGACGAGGGCCGTGGCGATGATGGTGAGCGAGCCGCCTTCTTCGATGTTGCGGGCCGCGCCGAAGAAGCGCTTGGGGCGCTGCAGGGCGTTGGAGTCGACGCCGCCCGAGAGCACCTTGCCCGACGGAGGCACGATGGTGTTGTAGGCGCGGGCGAGACGCGTGATCGAGTCGAGGAGGATGACGACGTCGCGCTTGTGCTCGACGAGGCGCTTGGCCTTCTCGATGACCATTTCGGCGACCTGTACGTGGCGGGCCGCGGGCTCGTCGAAGGTGGAGCTGATGACTTCGCCCTTCACCGAGCGCTGCATGTCGGTGACTTCTTCCGGACGCTCGTCAATGAGCAGAACGATCAACACAACTTCAGGCTGGTTGGCCGTGATGGAGTTGGCCAGCGACTGGAGCAGCATGGTTTTGCCGGTACGGGGCGGAGCGACGATGAGGCCGCGCTGGCCCTTGCCGATGGGGGTGAGCAGATCCATGACGCGGCCGCTGACGGCTTCGCGCACCGTTTCGAGCTTGATGCGCTCCTGGGGATAGAGCGGCGTCAGGTTGTCGAAGAGGATCTTGTTGCGCGTCTCTTCAGGTGACTCGAAATTGATGGCCTCGATCTTGACCAGCGCGAAGTACTTTTCGCCTTCGTGCGGCGGGCGGACGTTGCCGCTGATGGAGTCGCCGGTTTTGAGGTCGAACTTGCGGATCTGCGACGGCGAAACGTAGATGTCGTCCGGGCCCGGCAGATAGTTGTAATCAGGAGAGCGAAGGAAGCCGTAGCCGTCAGGGAGGATCTCCAGCACGCCGTCAGCGAAGATGTGTCCTTCTTTTTCGCTCTGGGCCTGGAGGATCTTGAAGATCAGATCCTGCTTGCGAAGGCCGCTGGCGCCGGGAATTTCGAGCGTGCGCGCAATGCGGCTCAGTTCGGTGATGTTCTTTTCTTTAAGTTCTGCGATGGTCATATTCACCTGCGTGGCGGGAGGGAGTTTGATTGTGGAGAGGAGAAAAGTCGGAGAGGAATCGTGCTCCAGAATCAGGCGGGAAATCTAGGCAGCATTGTAACGCAACGGCGTCAGTGGATTCCCGGCTGATGAGGATTTAAGGCGCGAGCCGGCGACGTGCTGAAGCCCCGTCCGCGCGAATCGCAAGAGTCGGTGTGTATCCCCGTGATACTAACAGCTTGTACATGTCGAGGGAGTAGCAGGAGGAACCGAAAGGCGGCTTTCCGAACTGGAAAGCCGCTCAAAGCGGTGACTTGCAACTTGCTGCCGCGGCTTTAGGCGGCGCGGCGCTGCTCGACGGACTCTTCCGCAGTAGCGGCAACAGGAGCCGGAGATCCGGGGTTGGTGCTGCGGAAGCGGGCCAGGACCTCGTTCGTGGTGTCCTGCAGGCGCGTATTCGGCTTGTGCAGCTTGCGGGTCGCCTTGCTGGCGAGCTGGCAAAGCTGGTAGCGGTTGGACACATGAGAGAGTGCCCCAAAAACCAAATCAGAACGCATTATGTGTTTCTCCTTCAAACGGTCTGCCCGGCCGGTACAACTTGATGCCGCCAGTGCAGCCAGCGGCATTTAAAAGCAGCCGCTTGATTTTCCTCTCAAGGGATTAGACGCACAGACCTGGCGTCCAGTTCAAAAACCTTTGATGCAATCCATCGCATTGCGGAACGCATCATCAGGAGTTTTCAGGATCAGGCTTGGCAATCCACTACCCGGTTTTTCCTTGTTCGCGGCGGGCTTAGTTAAACACACCGCGTCATCAACTCGACGAGCAAAAGCTCACTTATATTGATGCGGAAAACTACGGATGGGCGCACCTTTTGCCGAACTGTGCAATAACCCTCGGTTGGCACTTTTAAGGTTACCGTCCTCACGGCCCAAGGTCAACACTTTTTTCAGCGGAAATGGCGGGCTGCGGTGGCTCTGCAGGTGCGGCGAATATCTCTCCTGATTTCAATGGTATGCGCAATTGGCTTTGTCCCGGGGGGAAGGCATTTAAGCGGACTCTCACGTGCCGGATTCCCGGCGATTTTGGAGTAAGAAGGAGGAGTATTGCGTCGTGTTCTGGCCGGCCGGCCGTCTGGATCGCAAAATTCCGATCGTCCATCCGGGTCAGTGGGGCAAAAACGACGGCGGGCCCTCCGGTCCCTGGGTGCGGCGACCCGCTCGTCAAGGCCAAACATCCAGAAGGCAAGAAGCCCGAAGAACGGGGCGATCAGGACGGCTGTGTCCCAGCCTGCGGGCAAGTGAACGACTTCCATGGATTCCCTCGTGACGCGGTTGGATGAGGAATCTCTCATCTCGATGAACAGGTCATCGGCGCTCATTGGGAAATCCTTAAGACCGGAAGTAACACCCGAGGAATGAGGAATAAGGAGGGGAAGGAGAATAGAGAACGGCTTATTATCCAGGCGCGGCCGTCGGGATCGCTCATCAGCGATGCGTTTGTGCTCAGGACCAATAGCTGCGGTCGAGCGTGCGGTATTGAATCGCTTCGGCCAGATGCGAGACCGTCACGGCCACGGCTCCGTCCAGGTCGGCGACGGTGCGGGCGACTTTAAGGATCCGGTCGTGTGCGCGGGCTGTAAGACCCTGCTGCTGCATGGCGCGCTCAAGTAGCCGCTCGGCATCGGCGCCCAACTCGCAGTAGGCGCGAATCTGCCGGGTGGTCATCTGGGCGTTGGAGTAGATCTTCTCGCCATGCGAGCGGAAGCGTTCGCGCTGCCGTTCGCGCGCAGTCATTACGCGGTCGCGGATTTCGGAGGAACCCTCGGCTGCGGCGCCGCCACGGAGTTCCTTGTACTGAACCGCGGGCACTTCAATGTGGATGTCGATGCGATCGAGCAGCGGGCCAGAGATCTTAGCGACGTAGCGCTGGATCATGGGCGGGGTGCACATGCATTCGCGCGACTTGTCGTTGAAGTAGCCGCACGGGCAGGGATTCATGGCGGCGGCGAGCATGAATCGCGCCGGAAAACTGAGCGACATGCTCGCGCGAGCAATCGTCACGGTGTGGTCCTCGAGCGGCTGCCGCATCACTTCGAGTACGTTACGGGGAAACTCGGGAAGCTCGTCCAGAAAGAGAAGGCCGTTGTGCGCGAGGGAGACTTCACCGGGCCTGGGCACAATGCCGCCGCCGATGAGGCCCGCGTCGGAGATGGTGTGGTGCGGCGAGCGGAAGGGACGGTGCGTGACCAGTCCCGCAGCGGCATCGAGGACGCCGGCGACGGAATGGATCTTGGTGGTTTCGAGCGCTTCATCAAATGTGAGCGGAGCGAGGATCGACGGCAGCCGCTTGGCCAGCATCGTCTTACCACTGCCCGGCGGGCCAATCATTAATATGTTGTGGCTGCCGGCGGCGGCAACTTCGAGAGCGCGCTTGGCGGTCTGCTGGCCGCGCACGTCTTTGAAGTCCACGGTGAACTGCTGAAGCTCGCCGAGCAGCTTCTCAGTCGATACGCGGAACGGCTCGCGCTGAATTGTTCCCATGATTGCGCCGTTGAGCAGGTCGATGACGTCGAGCAGGGAAGTGACGGGGTAGATGTTCACTCCCTCAACGACTGCGGCTTCAGGCGCGTTGTCTGCCGGCAGAATGAGGTTGGGGATGCCCTTCTCGCGCGCCATGATGGCGACGGGGAGCATTCCTGGGACAGGGCGCACTTTTCCGTCGAGTCCCAGTTCGCCGACGAACAGGAAAGGGCTCAGATCGGTGAGAGTGATGGCGTTGTAGGCGCCGAGAATTCCGACAGCGATGGGGAGATCGAACCCGGAGCCTTCCTTCTTGAGGTCGGCTGGGGCCAGGTTGACAGTGATGAACGTTGGCGGGATGAGGTAACCCGAGTTCTTGATCGCCGTGCGGACGCGGTCGCGACTTTCTCGGACGGCGGCGTCGGGCAATCCGACCATGTGGAAGTGTTCTTCATTGGTCGTGGTGCCGCTGTAGTCGACTTCTACGTCGATGAGGCTGGCATCAATGCCGTAGACAGCCGCGCTGAGAGCCCTGAAATGTGCCATGGATTATCGGCTGGAGTCTATCACTCTCACTATCACTGCGGTATGTGACGGCTGACGCTGCACAATGCCGGGATGATCTGGATGGCCTTTGAGCTTCCGAGACGATATGCTTGACTCAACACCTGTCCGGCGAATCTTCCCTCCGGGCACCCCCCGGGCCCCGATTTCAACGAGAGTGGAGAGGCTGGATGGCTTCTGCGATTCCCCAGGCCCGCTTCGATTACACCCAGGCGATGGAATTCCTGCTGCAGGTGGTGCAGGATATTTCGCTGGCGCGAGACCTGCCACGGTTGATGGAGATTGTGCGGCATGCGGCGCGCACGCTCACGGGCGCCGATGGAGCGACGTTCGTCCTGCGGGATGGCGATCAGTGCTACTACGCCGAGGAAGATGCGATTGCGCCGCTCTGGAAGGGCTCGCGATTCCCGATGCGCACCTGCATTAGCGGGTGGGTGATGATGAATCGCGCGCCGGTGATCATCGAGGACATCTTCGCGGATGCGCGGATTCCCATCGAGGCCTATCGTCCAACTTTCGTGCGCAGCCTGGCGATGGTACCCATTCGTGCCAAGGATCCTGTGGGAGCTATCGGAAATTACTGGGCACGTCTCTATCGGCCCGATCCGCTTCAGATGAAGATTCTGCAGGCGCTGGCGGATACGACCTCTGTCGCCCTCGAGAACGTGCAGCTTTACAACACGCTGGAGAATCGTGTTCTGGAACGCACGAAGGAACTGGAGAAGGCCAATGAGGAGATCCGGCAGTTATCACTGACAGACGAACTAACTGGCTTGAATAACCGGCGCGGTTTTTCGCTGCTCGCCTGCCAACTGCTGCGGACCACGAAGCGATCAGGTCAGGCGAACTGGTTGTTGTTTGCGGATGTGGACGGCTTGAAGCGGGTGAATGATGGGATGGGGCACGAAGCCGGCGACCGCCTGATATGCGCAGCGGCCCGCGCTCTTCGCGACACCTTCCGTGAGCAGGACATCCTGGCGAGGATTGGTGGCGATGAGTTCGTCGTCTTCGGGGTCGGGGAATGCGCTGCCGCTGAGGCACGAGACCGTCTCCAGACAAGCATCGATCGCCATAACGCTTATCGCGGCAATGGCCCGGAACTCTCTATGAGCTTCGGCATCGCGCAGAGCAAGGCCGACGTTTCGCTTGATGCGTTGATAAGCCAGGCGGACAGCGCGATGTACACGGCGAAGCGTGGCCGGCCCGAGCATCTGTATGCGGGAGCTGCGGAGCCGATGCAGCAAGGCGCAATGCTGCCGGACCAGCGCGCATCACGATAGAATCTGGATCGTGACAAGTCTGTTCGACTTATATAAACCAGGTGTTGGCCCATCGAGCTCTCACACCATGGGCCCCATGCGCGCAGCGTTTCAATTCACAACCGGATTGAAGGATCGCGGCGTGCTGGATCGCGTTGCCCGGGTGCAGGCGGAGCTCTACGGCTCGCTGGCGCTGACGGGTGTGGGGCACGCGACAGACCGCGCCGTTCTGCTGGGACTGGCAGGGAACGAGCCGGCGACCATTGCACCGGAATCCATTGAACCGACAATTGCGTCGATCCGCGCGAGCCGCCGGATCAATCTCGGCGGTTCGCGCAGCATCGCGTTCGAAGAAGCGAGCGACCTCGTGTTCCATCGGTCAACGATGTTCCCGCCCAACTCAGCCACGCAGCATCCCAACGGATTACGCCTGACGGCCTTCGATGATGCAGGGAAGGTTCTTGATCAGCGGACGTTCTTTTCGATCGGCGGCGGGTTCATTACAGAAGATGTGACTCAGCCGGGCGCAGCGGGATCGGCAGCGCAGACTGACGCGCACATACCGTTTCCTTTTCATAGCGCCGCCGAAATGCTTGAGCAGGCCCAGGCGCGAAGCCTCACCATCAGCCAGCTCATGCTGGCCAATGAGTCGGCGCGGTTCGGCAAACTCTCTGCGGACGCGGCGCAGGAGAAGGTGTTGGAGAGAGTCGATCGCATCTGGGACATCATGAGCAGTTGCATCGATCGCGGTGTGGCCACCGAGGGCACGCTGCCGGGAGGCCTGAATGTTCGCCGGCGCGCGCATCGTCTGGCTGAGCGTCTGCGCGAGAAGGAAGCCGCGGGCACGCCGAGCGATCCGTTGGCACCGCTCGACTGGGTTACGGTGTGGGCGATGGCGGTGAACGAGGAGAACGCCGCCGGCGGCCGCGTGGTTACGGCACCGACCAACGGCGCGGCGGGCGTGATTCCCGCGGTGGCGCGTTACTACGAGCGCTTCATCCCGGGCGCGGATCGCGAAGGGATGCAGCGGTTCTTCCTGACGTCGGCGGCCATCGGAATCCTATATAAGGAGAACGCGTCAATCAGCGGTGCGGAAGTCGGTTGCCAGGGCGAGGTCGGTGTTGCGTGCTCGATGGCGGCTGGCGGGCTCACTGCGGCGCTGGGTGGCACCAATGGGCAGATTGAGCACGCGGCCGAGATCGGCATGGAACACAATCTCGGAATGACCTGCGATCCGATTGGCGGCCTGGTGCAGATCCCCTGCATCGAGCGCAACGCGATGGGAGCGGTGAAGGCTGTACAGGCCTCGCGCATTGCGATGAACGAGTTGGAGACACACAAGGTGTCGCTCGACCAAGTTATCCGTACCATGTACCTGACGGGGATGGATATGCAGTCGCGCTACAAGGAGACGAGCCTCGCCGGTCTCGCGCTGAATATCATCGAGTGCTGAAGTCTGTCGTCTTCCAGAACCGATTGAAAGGTGAATCGCTTGTCCAGCCCGGAGAACGTCCCGACCGAACCTATTACTCCCGATGCCATGAGCAACTATTCGGAATCGGCGAGTGGCCCGAAGCCCATCGCTCCGGTATGGCACACGATCCTGCTCATCGCCGGCATCGTTCTACTTTCCTTTTCGGGAGCGAAGCAATTTTCAGGCGAGCATGCCGCGCCGGTGCACCGGATGCAGACATACGCGCTTACGGTTGTCACCGAGATCGTGATGCTCATCTGGGTGTGGTTTGGAATGAGATTGCGCCGCATCCCATTCCGGTCGATCTTCGGAAACGTGACGGGCTCGAGCACGCTTGGAATCGATGCGGTATGTGCCGCCGCCTTCTGGATTTCGTCGGTGACCCTGCTGGCCACCATCAACGCGACGTGGTTCGTAACAGACGCCCTGATCCATCATCGGCCGATTATGAAGAACGGCCAGCTCGACCCTGCGCAGGAGAAAACGGTCCACACTCTCACAGCGCTCGCGCCTTCGAACATGAGTGAAATAGCCGCATGGATACTGCTTTGCGCGATGGCCGCCCTCACGGAAGAGATTGTCTTCCGCGGGTATCTGCAGCGGCAGTTCACGGCGTGGGGACGTGGCGCGGTTGCCGTGGGCGTTGTGTTTTCGGCGATCCTTTTTGGCTGCGCGCATGGTTACCAGGGCTTCCACTACATGGTTCTACTTTCCATCTACGGCGCGCTCTTCAGCCTTCTCGCAATCTTTCGTCGCAACATTCGCGCGGGAATTTTTGCGCATGCGTGGCAGGACATTGTTGCTGGATTGGGACTCGCTCTTCTACATACGAAGCATCTCGTGTGAGCTTCGTTCTCGATATCGAATTCGACTTTGAAAAATTGTTGCCACTTTTTCCACTTGATAGTCTTTTTTTTCTTGACACTTGTGAAACATGAATCTATACATTCCTCAACTGCAATTCATCTTGCAGTTTCGATGCAAACCATCGAAAAGGGAGAATAGGCAAATGGCAACGAAAAAGGCAGCCAAGAAAGCACCTGCAAAGAAGGCCGCGAAGAAGGCCGCAAAGAAGAAGTAATCGCGGTCATCAACCAAAACAGGCAACACTCAAAGGGGACGCTTCCAGCGTCCCCTTAGTGTTTCTGGCGACAGTGGGCGCGGTCCGCGCCGGCACAGCGCAATAGAATTTCGAAAGGAAGAGAGGATCGATGACACGCCGCCGCTGGATCGCCGAACACTGGGATGAAGCAACCGCAACGCTGGTGGGGCCGCAGGCCGAGCACCTGGTCCGCGTGCTCCGCGCGCAGCCCGGCATGGAGGCGGACGTGGTGGCCGGCGGGCATGTGTTTCACGCGCAGGTCGCCGCGGTCGCAGCCAATGAGGTCCGGTTCAATCTGATTTCGGAACTCGATGCGGATCCGGCGCTGCCCATTACGCTCGTCGTATCGGTCTTCAAGTTCGATCACATGGAGTGGGGCATCGAGAAGGCTACGGAGCTGGGTGTTGCGGCGATTGCTCCCGTGATTGCGCGGCGTACGGAGAAGCACCTGGCGCAGGCGGCCGACAAGCGCGTGGAGCGCTGGCGGCGCATTGCGCATGAGGCGGCGAAGCAATCGCGGCGGTCGGATGTGCCGCTCATTCACGATCCGGTTCCACTGGCGCAGCGGGTTCGCACTGCATCGGATGCTACTCGCATCGTGCTGGCCGAACAGGAACGCAGCACTACGCTGCGCACCATCGTGCAGGAAGCCGTGGAAGCGGCGCAGAACCAGATGCCGACGCTGGAGCTGGCGTTCGGTCCGGAAGGTGGATGGGCGCCGGAGGAAGAGGCATTGTTCGACGCCAATGGCTGGCGTGCGGCGTCGCTGGGTCCGCGGATCCTAAGAGCGGAGACGGCGGCGATTGCAGCGCTGTCGGTGGTGGCTTCGTTTCTGGAGTGACTTCACGGACGACCTGGAGAGAATCGTGAATGGCCGGCGTTTGGTTCTGCGTATCGCGTTAACTGCAATCTCCTGCATCTGCACTGCCGCGCAAGGGAAGCAAGCCCTGCGGGTGGAGCAGGTAGACTTTAGCGCCGAAGCTGAGGGAGTAGAACATCCAGTTCCTCTTCCCGGTGAGGTGCTGAAGGTACTCTCAAAGGACGATTTCGTTCGACCGGCAATGACGAGCGCGGATCCTGTGCCACAACTGGCGCCGGACTCGTGGTTCTCTGCGGCGAAAGTTAACCTAAGCAAGCCGGAGCGACAGGATCTCGTTGTACTCGGCCAAGGTCCGCTGGCCGGAGCGAACGTCATCATGTACTGGGTCTTCCGCTCCACAGGTCCCGGGTACGAACTGGTCCTGCGGACAGGTGGGCATGATCTACATATCAGGCGGCATCGTTCGAGTGGGTAGCGGGATATAGAAACGAATTCCGTGACGATGATGCAGCCAAACTCCGAGCTATTCACATTTGATGGCCAGCGGTATGTCGGCCACGGTGTGAGAACCGAGCCGACCAAATAGCCACGGAGTTACAACGACACGCCGCGCTTCCAGGGGATGAAGTCATACTGGCCTAACTGCTCGGCCTTGGTCAGCCGCTCGCCATTCGCCACGCCAATGCAGAACTCCAGCAATTCCGAGGCGCATTCGGCTATCGTCTTCTCGCCGGTGATGATGCCGCCCGCGTCAAAGTCGATGATGTCGGCCATGCGGTCGGCAAGCTGCGAGTTGGTTGAGATCTTCACCACGGGGGCTACAGGGTTTCCCGTCGGCGTGCCGAGTCCAGTGGTGAACAGAACCAGGTTCGCGCCCGCGCCGCTTTGAGCTGTGACGCATTCCACGTCGTTGCCCGGCGTACAGAGGAGGTTCAAACCGGGCGTGGTCGCGTACTGCGGGAAGTCGATGACATCGCGGACCGGGGACACGCCGCCCTTGCGCGCCGCGCCGGCTGACTTGATCGCGTCGGTGATGAGGCCGTCCTGAATGTTGCCGGGCGATGGATTCATGTCGAACCCGGAGTGAACGGCCTTGGCGCGCGCCGAGTAAGCGTGCATCAGATCGTAGAACCGCTGGGCCACCTCGTCCGTCACGCAGCGGTTAATCAACTCCTGCTCCACGCCGTGTAACTCGGGGAACTCCGAGAGTAGGGTCTTGCTGCCGAGCTGGACCAGCAGATCGGAAAGGTATCCCAGCGCAGGGTTAGCGGAGATGCCGCTGAATCCATCTGATCCGCCGCACTTCAGCCCAACCGTGAGCGCCGACAGCGGAGCCGCGGAGCGGGTTGCCGAGTTCGCTTCCTCGAGTGCTGCGAACGTTGCGTCGAGGGCCGAGCCCATCAGCGTCGAGTCGCGGCCCGACTTTTGCTGATCGAATACCAGCACGGGCTTGGTCATCTGCGGATCGCGTGCGCGAAGCTCGTCCATCAGCATGCGAATCTCGGCGTTCTGGCAGCCCAGGCTCAGCACCGTTGCGCCGGCCACGTTGGGGTGATGAATGTAGCCGGCAAGCAGACCACATAACGCCTGCGCGTCCTGGCGCGTGCCTCCGCAGCCGCCCTGGTGAGTCAGAAAGCGGATGCCGTCTACGTTTGGGAATACTCGCGCCGCAGAAGTTTCCTTTGCAGAAGCCGTCGCGCTGTTCGCCGCTTTCTTCTGCTGCAGAAGCTTCCGCACATGCTGGCGATAGCTGTTTCCCTCGCTGCCGTAGCCGAGTTCCTCTTCGAGCGCTTCCTTCATTCGCTCCACGTTGCGGTTTTCGCAGAACACCAGCGGCAGCACGAGCCAGTAATTGCGCGTACCCACCTGGCCGTCGGCGCGACGGTAGCCCATGAACGTGCGTTCAGTCCATGGGGCGGCATCAGGCAGCGTGAACGACACCGGCTGGCGCGTGGCGGAGTAGGCCTCGGCGCGATGGCGAACATTGCGCGTAGAAACAAGTCCGCCGCGCGGAATAGGCTGCGTCACTTCGCCTACCACCATGCCGTACATGCGAATCACGTCGCCGGGTGCGAGATCCTCCAGCGCCATCTTGTGCTTGGCAGGAATGTCTTCAGTCACCGAGGTTGACGCGGCGCCGAACCGCACCCCGGTTCCTGCGGCGAGCGGCTGAAGAGCAACGAGGACGTTGTCGCGGCTATCGAGTTGGAGAGCGGTTTCGGCCATGGGCGGGGCTGGTCCTTCGCGAGAGGAGATGACGTAACAGCTCAGAATACAACCGGTGCCGCCGCCGCCCGATATCATGTCAGTAGTAATCACGGAGTTATAGATGAAAGCTCTTCTTCTGAAGGGACCTGGCGATGCGGTGGTCGCCGATGTTCCCGAACCAAGCTCGCCGGGAAACGATGAGATCCTGCTGAAGGTCCGCAAGGTGGGCCTTTGCGGAAGCGATCTGAATTCTTACCGCGGCCGCAATCCGCTGGTCACGTATCCGCGCATTCTCGGCCATGAGCTTGCTGCCACCGTTGCGGAACTGAATCCCCGCCATCCAGAGTGGAAACCCGGCACTGAGGTGGCGGTGTCGCCGTATACGAATTGCGGACATTGCGCCTCATGCATGCGCGATCGCAAGAATGCCTGCCAATTCAACCAGACACTCGGGGTGCAGCGCGACGGCGCGTTGACCGAGTTGATTGCCATTCCTGCCGACCGCCTCTATCGCGCGAATCTGTCGCTTCGGGAGCTTTGCCTGGTGGAACCGCTGACTGTGGGGTTTCATGCCGCGGCCCGAGGGCGGGTGACGGCGACCGATACAGTGGCGGTGTTCGGTTGTGGAGGCGTCGGGCTCGGCGCGGTCTCCGGCGCGGCGTTTCGGGGGGCTACCGTGATCGGCATCGATGTGGACGACGACAAGCTTGCCACGGCGCGTAAGGCCGGCGCCGCGCACAGCATCAACTCATCGGCGGGCGACCTGCATGCTCAACTTGCGGAACTCACAGGTGGCCGCGGCCCCGATGTCGTCATCGAAGCGATCGGACTGCCGCAGACGTTCCGTGCCGCGGTGGAAGAGGTTGCCTTCACCGGACGCGTGGTCTACATCGGCTACGCGAAGGAGCAAGTGGCCTACGAAACACGGCTCTTCGTGCAGAAGGAACTCGACATCCTGGGATCGCGCAATGCACAGCCCGAGGACTTCCGCGACGTCATCCGCATGCTTGAGGCGAAGCTATTCCCGGTAAGCGAGGCCATCACGCACACGGTCTCGCTTGCCGAAGCCCCGGCTATCCTGGCCGCGTGGGATCGCGATCCGGCACGCTTCGGCAAGATCATGATCGAGGTTGCTTAACCGCAGATTGCCGGTCTCAGCACTGCGACTTCGCGCCGGAGGCGCGGTCGGCCGAACCGCAGGTGCTCACCAGGGGTGGGTGAACTTCACCAGCAGACCGGCTAATACTCCGCCGATCAACGGCCCGAGGACCGGGATCGGCGCGTAGCTCCAATTTGACCTGCCCTTGCCGGGGATCGGCAGGATCGCATGAGTCAGACGGGGGCCGAGGTCGCGCGCTGGGTTGATCGCATAGCCGGTCGTTCCGCCCAGCGAGAGTCCGATGCCCCACACCAGGCTTGCCACCAGCCACGTGCCAACGCCTGCCGCCGGTCCGTTGGGGGCCACTCCTGGAGAGAAGATTGCGCCCGCGACGACCACCAGCAGGGCAGTGCCGATAATCTCACTGAGAAGGTTCCACATCGGTGCCTTGATTGCCGGTCCGGTGCAGAAGATGCCGAGCTTCGCAGCGGGATCTTCTGTCTGCGCCCAGTGCGGCCCATAGTGCAGCGTCATCAGCGTCGCGCCGCAGACTGCGCCCAGCATCTGCGCAGACCACAGCGAAAGCAGATCCTCGTAATGGCCGCTGACCACATCGTTCGCCAGGGTGATAGCCGGATTGAGCGCGCCATGAGCGCCGAATCCCTGTGCGACCAGCACTCCGCACATGACTGCCAGCGCCCAGCCGGTTGTGACGACGATCCATCCTGAGTTCGCCGCGTACGATTTGCGCAGCGTTACGCCGGCGCAGACGCCGTTGCCCAGCAGCACCAGGACCATCGTTCCCATAAACTCGCCAAACCACGGAGAATGCATGTCGAACTCCTCAGGGAATCAGTGAAACTCGAATACGACTAAAACCAGGTCCTGCGCTTGTACTCCAGATAAGCCGCGCCGAACTTCTCTTCCAGCACGCGCGACTCGCGGCGGCTGCGGTACACCTGCATCGGGATGAGCACCGCGAATACCAATAGAAACCAAAGCTGTCGGGAGAAGATGATGAGGCCAAGAATCATGAGCGCGCCGAAGACATAGATAGGATTGCGAATCTTCGAGTAGAGCCCGTGGGTTACCAACACGGATGCTTTGGCCTCAATGCTGAAGGCGCGGCCCAGTTGCAGCCGTGCCACTACCAGCAACAGCAGCGCGGGTATCGCGATTGCAAGACCTGCGATGTGCCAAGGGGTCCACGCCAGGTGCGTGGTATTCAGGGCGAAGACGATTGCGGCAAACAGAATTACCGCCAATGTGGCAATGTTGAGCTTCATTCGTCCCTGGGATCGCCTCAGGATCATCACCCACGCATAGGGCGAGGCGATTCGAAGGCGGATCAGATGGTATGTGTGACGAGAGCATTCTCTACTGCCGGTCCTGCGTTTGCCAAGCGGACCGGGAAAGCCGCGTCACGGGTTCGTCACCTGGCAGTCGACCAGCGTGACTGTGGACGAATGCCGCAGTGTGTTCTGGATCTCGGCGACGGTGTCGGTGTGGCGCATCAACGCAAGCACCTCTTCGCGCGGCGCATCGGACTCTACGCTCGCGCGATACTCGATGTTCTTTGCCGGATCGCCGGGGCCGCCGAACTCGCCGTTTACCTCGACACCCACCCGGCTGACGCTGAGTCCGCGCTTCGCAGCCTCTCGATAGATGTCGTTGCAGTAGCAGGTGGCCAACGCGAGGAACAGGAACTCGCCTCCGTTGACTGCGGAGCCGAGTCCTTCGGGCTTGGCGGGGATCGTAAGGCTCTTCTGCTGCTCGTTGGTCTCGACAGTTGCGCGATGGTCGCCGCGCGTGTTCTCGACGCGTGCCGAAATTCTCATTTGGCCTCCGCATACTTCGCCCAGTTTGTCAGCAATTCGTTCACAACGGTGTGGCCGACGCGATACGCCGCCTCAAGCGAGGGCAGATAGGCGCTGTAGTTCCCGATGCGCTGCCGGGCGAGGCTTTGCGCCGCGTCAAGGCCGCGCGGCTGCTGATCGTAGTTGCTCACGGTGCGCAGCACCAGGACGCGCGACCAATCGACGCGGCCGGCGTTCGCCAGAAAATGAAGCGACTGCAGCGTGCCCGTGTCCTCCATGGCCGTGGTGGCAAACGTGCCCCTCCCATCGGTGAAGTAGCGCATCCACTCCGCAGCCCATGCGTCCATCAGCTTGCCATGCCAGTAGCGAGAGCCGGTTATCTCGTCGCCCATGGTGACGAAGGGTGCGCGATGTGCTGCAGTCCCGCTAAATTCGGCGCGCACTTGTTTCAGGTGGTCACTGTCCTCGAGCGGCACATCTTTCGTCAACTTGAATGCCCAAGCCGCGAGGTTCGCATTGAGCTCAAACACCTGTCCCGGCAGCGCCTCGGCTGGCGGCTCAAACGGACTCGTCTTGCGCAGAGGCAGATAGCCGGTCGCCCAGTCCTTCGGAATCTCCCGGGCGTCGATGTCGTATCCCAGGTCGCTATCCACCACAAAGCGAGCCCAGGCGGCTGATCCCAGTGAGACCTGTTCCGGGTTTCCGCCGGCAATTCCGGCAACGATCCAGTACGCGTGCGAAAAATCAAACTGGGGATCAAGTCCCAGTGCCATGATGGTGGCGGCTGCGTGCGCCGTGCCCTGGCCGGTCAGTACCGCCATCTCGCCCTGATCGTTCATGCGGACCGCGTGATAACCGGCCGGCAGCGGGTACGCGTGATCGAGATGATCGCGTTCCACCCAGTATTGGAGTTCGCCGGGAGCATCGCCCGTGTCGTTCCCCACTTCGAACATCGTGACCACGACAACCTTTACGGGGACGGGCTTTTTCTGGGCGACCACGGCCACCGCGAAGAGAATCAGCAGAGAACAGGAAATACGCCGCCAACAAGGGATCATGCTGCGATGGTAAATTGCGTCGCAAGCCCAACCGATGTCTCAGTCAGGGCTGGACCCCGGTGGCTGCAGGAAATCATAATGACGCCATGGCGCTGAAATTTACCACTTCGTACCTTGAAGATTCACTCGAGATCTTCCGCTACTACAAGAAGCTGGGCGACCGCGCGATGGCGCAGGTTGCCGACGAGCATCTGTTTGCCGCGCTCGATGGCGAGTCCAATTCCATCGCGATTATCGTGAAGCACATGGCGGGCAACATGCGCTCGCGCTGGACCGACTTCCTCACCAGCGACGGCGAGAAGGCCACGCGCAATCGCGATAGCGAATTCGAGGAGCCTGCGGCGACGCGGGAGGCGGTGCTACGCGATTGGGAGGATGGATGGGCTTACGTGTTCAACGCGCTGGAGCCGCTGACGGATGATGACCTCGATCGCACGGTGCACATCCGCGGTGAGGCCCACTCGGTGATGCAAGCCATCAATCGGCAGGTTGCGCACTACCCGCATCACATCGGCCAGATCGTGCTGCTTGCCAAACACTTCGCCGGACCCGGCTGGCAATCTCTCAGTGTGCCGCGCAGGAAGTCGGCCGAGTTCAACAGACAGGTAGCCGCGGGCGAGGCGAGCCAGCGATAGTCCGCCTCAGTTGACCGATTCAAACCGACTTCGCAGGCAGAAGCAGGTCGGGCAGATCTCCTCAGGCGCATCGTTTTCCGACGTGTAGCCGCACACGGGGCAGACATGGAAATCACGCGGCATCGTGATCCACGAGTCCTCGTCTTCTATTTCCAGCAGCGCAAGCGCTTCGTTGAAAAGCCGCGCGTGGGTCTTCTCCGCAGCAAGAGCCCAGCTAAAGGTGCGCACCACCGCGACGTCGCGGGCGGTGCGCGCGAGTTCCAGCCATGTGGGATAAATGGTGTCTACTTCGGAGATCTCGTCAGCGAGCGCAGTGCGGACGTTCTCCAGCGTGGTGCCCACTTCGATGTTGATCGGCTTGAAGTGCAATTCGGAGCCGATTTGGTGCAGGATGCGTCCGTGATTGGCTGCGTGGATCTCCTCGGCGCGGGCGGCAGCTCGAAACAGGCTCGCCACGCCGTGCCATCCTTCGCCGTCGGCTTTCCCGGCGAATTCGATGTAGCGGACGTAGGCATTGGATTCGTTGTCGAAGGCTGTCCGGAGATTATCGATAAGAACTTCGTGCTCAGAGGCGATGGCTTGCATGGTGCACCTCGCGAATCAGCAACCAGCTTGGACGCATCCGCTATTCCGCGCTGTGATGGCCGTTACGGGCCAAGAATTCGGCTCGCGTCGGCCCAAAAGCAAAAGCGGACAGGTCTGGGACCTGTCCGCTTTGCTTTTGGTTGACTTGGCTTACGGCCGGGCCGCTGCCGCTCCCTGCGGAGTTTCGTGGGCCTGCGCCTTCTCGGCCAGAACCTTGTGCGCGTTGTCTTCCAGTGCCTGCGCCTCGGGTAGGAAGCTCAGCGCCTTCTGGATTTCGGGATCCCAGTCGGCGTGGACCCGCAGACCCTGCAACTGTCCGAACTGGCTGCCTAACAGGGCTTCCTTGATGTTGATCTTGAGCCAGTCAGCATTGTCGGCAATGTCCTTCTCAGTGAACGGAATATTCAGGCTGGTGAGGAACTGCTTGAAATCGTTCATCACCGAATCGTCCACCTGGAAGTTCTTGTCGACGGTGTGGTTAGCCAGGTAGTGCGGCGCGAAGTGGAAGAACGTGTACCGGTAGCCAACCTCGTCTTGGAACTTGTTCGCCTTGGGCGAGTCGATCTTTTCGTCCGGCGTGATGCCGCCGCCGCCATAGACCGTGCGGCCGGAGTCGGTCATCTTCACTTCGCGGTTTGTCTTGTCCGCGGGCTCGGCACCGGCATGGTTGTAGTAGTAATCGTAGAGCGAAACGCCGGAGTAGTTGCGCTGGATCAGGCGTCCGGACGGCGTGTAATAGTGATACGTTGTCAGCGCCAGGCCGGTGTTTTCGCTCAGGTTATAGACCGTCTGCACCAGGCCCTTGCCGAACGTCGTCTCGCCGACGATCAGGGCGCGGTCGTGATCCTGCAGCGCGCCGGAAACGATCTCCGCCGCTGAAGCCGTGTTGCGGTTCACCAGCACCACGATCGGGAAGGCCTTGCCGTCATTGCCGTGAGTCGCCGTGTAGTTCTGGTCGGGATAGGCGCGCCCGCGCTGGGAAACGATCGTCTGGCCCTTGGAAAGAAGATGGTCGCAGACCTCAACTGCCTGGCTCAGCAGGCCGCCGGGGTTGCCGCGGAGGTCGAACACCAGGCCCTTGATAGCGCCGAAGCTGTTGATGGCGTCAATCACTTCCTGGGCGGTCGTCTCCTGGAACTGGGTCAGGTGGATGTACCCGACGCCAGGACGGATCTCATACTTAAGGTCCACGGAGGGGTGCGGAATCTCGTCGCGGACCAGGTCGAAGGTGAGCGGCTTGGTCTGTCCCTCGCGGCTCATGGTCACCTGAACATGGGTGCCCTTGGGTCCCTTGAGAGCCTTGGCCACTGCGTCCGACGAGGCCAGGGCGTCAGGATTGTTGCCCTCGGTCACCACCTGCTTGCCGTCGACGGCCGTGATTACGTCGCCCGGACGGATGCCGGCACGGAACGACGGCGTGCCCTCGTAGGGGGTGATGACGTAAATCTTCTCTTTCTGCTGCTGGATCACCATGCCCACGCCGTAGTAGTGGCCGCGCTGATCTTCGCGCATCTTGGCGTAAGCCTTTGGATCGTAGAAGTTAGAGTGCGGGTCCAGCGTCCGCAGCATGCCCGGGATGGCGCCGTCGTAGATAACGGCGTCGATCTTGTCGCCGTTGATGGGCTCGGCGTAGTTCTGCTCCACCAGGGCGTAAACGTTGGTGAACTGCTTTAGATTGTCGCGGATCTGGCTCTCGTCCTCAGACGATTGAGCCCCAACCTTGCGCTGGAGCAATGAGCCGACCAGGGCGCAGGCGACAAAAAAGAGAATGGTGATGAATAAGGCGCGGCGGGCGCGGGGAGTCATAAGCGGCAGAACCTCCGGCGGCAGGTGCGGCCAGTGGCAAAGTACACGTCCAGCACAGCAGCCTTTGCACTAAAGTATAGCGCACTCCATATTTGACGCGCGGTAGCAGCCGAAGGGAGCGAGAAAAGGCGTCGGGAGTGGCGAAGCGGCGGAGTGGCAAAGCGCCAAGTGCGAGTAGCCTGTCAAGCGAATGGCCAAGGCCGCGTTCTGCTAACCCTCGCTCGTATAGCAACGAATCGTTGTCCGAAACTCTGTCACTCTGCCACTTTGTCACTCTGCCACTTGTGAACCAGTTACTCGGGCCGAGCAGCCCCTGTCTCCTCCGCTCTCCCAACATTTACAATGACGTCTATACCTCAGGTGGAGATCGCTGGCCCCCTGCCGTGTGCCGACCTATGACCTTGAATTTTCTTCGTATCCCCGCGGTGACTGTGCTGAGCGCGGCGCTGCTTGCGACCCCTGCCCTGGCCCAGTCACGTCCCGCTGAGCCGGCTAGCCCTTACGGCGGCGTCACGGTTGAAGACATCATCGCCCGCGTCAACGACCAGATCATCACCCGGTCCGACTACGATCGCTCCCAGAAGGAGCTGGATGACGAGGCCCGCAAGGCCGGCGCCAGCATGCAGCAGATCTCTGAAGCGCATCGCGACCTGCTCCGCAACCTTATCGATCAGCAGCTCTGGATCTCCAAGGGCAAGGAACTGGGCATCACCGGCGAAACCGAGCTGATCAACCGCCTCAACGAGATCCGCAAGCAGTACAACCTCTCCAGCCTCGAAGATCTGGAGAAGGCGGCGCAGGAGCAGGGCGTCAGCTACGAGGATTTCAAGGCCAACATCCGCAACCAGATCATCACCCAGCAGGTGATGCGCGACGAGGTGGGCCGGCACATCTCCTTTACGCCCGGCGAGGTGCAGCGCTATTACGAGCAGCACAAGCAGGAGTACGTTCAGCCCGAAAGCGTCAAGCTGAGCGAGATATTGGTGGGCACTCCTGCCGATGCCACAGATGCCCAGGTTGCCGCGGCAAAGACCAAGGCCGACGATGCGGTCGCGAAGCTCCGCGGTGGGGCCGACTTCACGCAGGTGGCGAAATCGGTCAGCGAAGGCCAGACGGCCGGGCAGGGCGGCGATCTTGGTACCTACAAGCGCGGCCAGCTCAACAAGATCTTTGAAGACGCTACCTTCAGCCAGCCCACCGGAACAATCACCGACCCCATCCGCACGAAGCAGGGTTTTGTGATCTTCAAGGTGGTGCAGCATAACTCCGGCGGCGTTCAGGAATATAAGGATGTGGAGCAGCAGGTCGAGCAGGACTACTACGGCTCGAAGATGGAACCGGCGATTCGCGAGTATCTGACCAAGATGCGCGAGGACGCCTATATCGACATCGCGCCCGGTTTCACTGACTCAGGCGCAAGCAGCAACAAGCGCGTGAACCCCATCGCCTACTCGCAGTACACGCCGCCTCAGCCGAAGAAGAAGAAGAAGGTTGAGCGCACCCGTTTCCGCGAGAACACGCACTTCCGCTCGAAGACCTCGATGCCCGGCACTGATGCCGCTGCTGCCGGGGCTGAAGCTCCTGCTGCCTCTGGCGCTGCCGCCGGCACGCAGACGGCTTCTGCAGCGACGCATACGGCCTCCGCCCAGCCGGCCACCCAGAAGCCCGGCAAGAAGGAAAAGATCCGCTACGGCCAGGCGCCCACCAAGACGCTTCCCAGCGCCGCTCCGACTCAGACCGAGGACGCAGGCGCGACCGGGCAGAGTGTCGGCCAGGGCGCTCAGGTGGCACAGGCTGATGCGCCCGTAGAACCCGAGGCTCCCGAGCAGAAGAAGACGCGCTACAGCGATCGCGCCCGCGTCCCCAAGGACAAGAAGCAGCAGGCAGCCCACCCGGAGAAGGCCAGCTATCCTGCGCAGAATCCGGCAGCGGCGCCGGACGCTGCTGAGGTCGCTGACCGCCAGACGCAGTCGGCCGCGCTCGGTCTGAAGGGCGACACCACCAAGAAAAAGAAGAAGCAAGCAACAACTACGAGCGAGAAGACTCGCCTGCAGGACAAGAAGAAGAGCGACCAGCCGCAACAGCAGACCGCACCGGTCCAGCCGACTCCGATTGGGCCGGTACAAGGCGCGCCTGCACCAGGTCAGCCTGCGCAGCCTCCCGCTCCGGCGCCATCAACCGCACCTACCCAGCCGCAGCAGTAAAGTCGACGATCAACAGCGAATGGCCCTGAGCGCGAAGTTCAGGGCCGTTCTGTTTTCGGACCGACGCGCTTTTCGAACACGAGTGACGTCTTCACCTCATGATATCCGTCGCGAATATAAAAACGATGCGCACCTTCTCGGGTGCTGCGGGAGGTGACGCGGAGGATTTCCAGGCCCTGCTCGCGGGTCCACTCTTCGGCGCGTTCGCACAGGCGCCGGCCGATTCCGCGGCCGCGCACGCGCTCGCTCACCACAAGTCCGCCGATGAAGCCGAAAGGCTCCGACTGCAGCCGGCGCTCGATCGATACTTCGATCCAGGCGACTACTTCTCCCCGCACGCACGCCACGAACGCAATCTGTTCAGGGTTTCCGCGATCGAGGCGCGCGATCCAGGCGGCAATTTCGTCAGCGCTGCGCCGGTAGCCCAGTTGTGTTGTGAGCTGTGCAATGGTCTCCGTATCTTCGTACCGCATCTCGCGCATCGTCACTGCGTCGTCGATCGATTCCCGCGTATCTGTCACGGTATTCAGGATATCGTCCCGCCTAACTTAATTCCTTCATTCGCTCGCACCTGCTGTGAACTACGAACTGTGAACTGCGAACTGGCCTTCGGCCCTGTTATTCTTCCCGCAGCATGAAGGAAATCTTTATCTCGCAGCTCAATTCGTTTGAAGAGACACGGGTCTTCGATACCTACTTTCTTGTTCTGCATCGCCAGCTCAGAACTACCCAGACCAACAAGCCTTACCTCAACATCGTGTTCTGCGATAAGACCGGCCAACTTGAAGGCCGCGTGTGGGACGTAAACGACTCGCGCATCGCAAAGGACTTCGAGCGTGGCGATGTCGTCAAGGTTCGCGGCTGCGTGTCGCGCTTCAACGACCGCCTGCAGATGAAGGTGGAGCAGCTGCGCAAGGCGCTTTCCACAGAAGAAGTAGAAAAGGCCGACCTGATGCCGGCCACCACTTACGACGTGCAGGAGCTCTGGCAGAAGCTTCTCGGCTTCATCGACTCCTTCACCGATCCGCATCTCAAGCTGCTCGTCGGCAACATCTTCAACAATCTGCAAATCGCCTCCGCCTTCCGCGAAGCGCCCGCCGCCAAGCAACTGCATCACGCATATCTCGGCGGCCTGCTCGAGCATGTCATCAGTCTGCTCACGCTGGCTGACCGCGTCGCGCCGCACTATCCGATTCTGCACCGTGACCTGCTGCTCACCGGCGTCATGCTGCACGACATCGGAAAGATCCAGGAACTCTCCTGGGACGTTGGCTTCGAGTACACCACCGAAGGCATCCTCCTCGGCCACATCCAGATGGGCGCATCGCTTGCGGAGAAGACCATGGATGCGATTCCCGATTTCCCGCCGCGCCTCAAGACGCTGGTGCTGCACGTGATCCTCTCGCATCATGGCAAGCTGGAATTTGGATCGCCCAAGCTTCCCATGATTCCCGAGGCGCTGGTACTGAACTTCCTTGATGACCTCGACGCCAAGATGCAGGCCGTGCAGGGCGAGTTCGACAAGTGTGCGCGCGAAGGCAAAGCCCCTGATGAGCTCACCGGCAAGGTGTGGGCGCTCGACCAGCGGCAATTGCTCAATACCCGTGGATGGCTGGGTCCCGCAGAGCCAGGAAAGACTGAACCTGAGGATCAGTCACAAACGGAATTGTTCTTCGGCCTGAAGTAGGGCAGCAGGGAAGCGTCCAGCGAAATTGATTTGTGAGGGGTAGATGAAATATCTCAGCGATGCGGCAGGCAAACAGGAGATCCTCGCTCGTCTGGCTGCAATCCGCCCAGACACTCCGCGTCAATGGGGCAAGATGAATGCGTCGCAAATGATCTGCCACGTCACCGACGCCTTTCTCAGCGTCATGGGCGAGAAGCCGATTGAAACCCCGCGCGGTTTCAACCTGTGGCCGCTGATGAAGAGCTTCGTCCTCTATGCACCGTTCAAGTGGCCGCAAGGTGTCCCCACGCGCCCCGAGATGGATCAGCAGATCGGCGGAACTCCGCCGACGCAGTTCGATTGCGACATGCGCACCCTCCTCGCCGCCATCGACAAGTTCACGGCGCAGCCCCGCACCTTCCAGTTCCGGCCGCATCCCATGTTCCGAGTGATGAGCGAGAAGGACTGGATGCGCTGGGGCTATCTGCACACCGACCACCACCTGCGCCAGTTCGGAGCGTAAACCAGGGAATAGGGAATCAGGAATAGGAAGAACGAAAGCAAAGCGGGCCTCCTGCCTGTTTTCTACTCCTGCTCCCTATTCCCTACTGCCTGTCTTTATCCCAGGAACCAGTCCCACTGCGCTTCCGTCAACGGCACTACTGAAAGCCTCCCGATCTTCACCAGTGGCGAATCGTGGAAAACGGATGCGGCCTTGATCGCGTCAAGGCTCTTCGGCGATTTCAGCTTCTGCCCGACTTTCACCTTCACAATCGGCACCTTGGGATCCGACGCGTCGACACTCACTACAGACCCAGTCCCAACCGCGGTGCGCTCATCGCCCGTGTGATAGAAAATCCACTTCGTACCCTTCTTCAGTTCGCGGAGGTGCTTCACGGCCGTGGGATTGGTCACGCCATCCCACACCGTCTCCTTGTCACGCAGGAAATCATCGAAGGAATAAACCGTAGGTTCAGTCTTGAAGAGGAAGTAGTCGCTCATGCGCTCATCCTAAGGCACGCGCGCGCCGATCGCATGGGGAAAATGGGGGCCCGACATGGGAACCCGGCTGGGCGCCGATGGTAGATTGAAAAGCTGGAATCGATAAAGAGAGTCGCGGGGGTAGCGAACGTGCGCAGGGTTTTGGTCTTGGCGGGTTTGGTGATGGCAGGCATATGCGCGTCGGGAGCGCAGGCAACGGATGCGACGCGATGGAAGGCTGAAGCCTCCCGCGTCACCATCGTTCGCGACGACTGGGGAATCGCCCACATCCACGGCAAGACCGATGCAGATGCCGTCTTCGGGATGATCTACGCGCAGTGCGAAGACGACTTCAATCGCGTCGAGACCAATTACCTCACCTCACTGGGGCGTCGCGCGGAGGCTGAAGGCGAGCCGGCTATCTGGCAGGATCTGCGCCAGCGCCTCTTCATCGATCCCGAAGATCTGAAGCGCGATTACGCATCGAGCCCTGACTGGCTCAGGAAGCTGATGGATGCCTGGGCCGACGGCATCAACTACTACCTTGCGCGCCACCCCGAGACCAAACCGAAAGTGCTCACCCGCTTCGAGCCGTGGATGGCTCTCTCATTTACTGAGGGCAGCATCGGCGGCGACATCGAGCGCGTCGATCTCAAGCGCCTCCAGGCCTTCTATGACACACAGGGAACGCATGCCACCGGCGCTGCCGCGTCGAACTGGGAATCCCGCCCTCACGCCGCGCTGCCCTGGATGGAACCCAAGCCGAGCAGTTCCAACGGCATCGCCATCGCTCCGTCAAACACCGCGAATCATCATGCGCTTCTGCTCATCAACCCGCATACCTGGTTCTTTTTTCGCAGCGAATTGCAGGTTTCGAGCGACGAAGGCCTGAACGCCTACGGCGCGGTCACGTGGGGCCAGTTCTTCGTCTACCAGGGATTCAACGATCGCGTGGGCTGGATGCACACTTCCAGCAACGTTGACGCTGTGGATGAGTATCTTGAATCCATCGTCCGCGACAAAGGAACCCTCCGCTATCGCTACGGCTCCGAGACAAAGCCTTTCACGAACAAGCAAATCACGATCCGCTACAAGACCCCGGAAGGAATGAAGTCGCGCACATTCACGGCCATGTATTCACTGCATGGCCCGGTGGTCGCGCAGGAAGCGGACCGCTTCGTGACCATTCAGCTCATGAACATCCCCATCCCCGCGCTTGAGCAGAGCTATCTGCGCACCAAAGCGCGCAACTACGCCGAATACAAGAAGACGATGGAATTGCAGGCCAACTCCTCCAACAACACCGTCTTCGCCGACGCCGACGGCGACATTGCCTACTGGCAGGGCAACTTCATTCCCAAACGCGATACGCGCTTCGACTACACCAAGCCGGTGGACGGCAGCAATCCCGCCACCAACTGGCAGGGCCTCATGAGCGTCGACGAACTCCCGCATCTACTCAATCCGAAGGTTGGCTATCTCTTCAACGTGAATGATTCGCCGTGGAACGGCGCAGGGCCCGACTCGCTGCACAAGGCTGATTTTCCAGCTTATGTAGAAGAGGGAATCGAGACGCCGCGTGGTGTGCATGCCATGCTCCTGCTCGCACCCGACGGCAAGCCGCGCCGAGACTGGACTCTCGAGACGCTCCGTGCAGCCGCATACGACTCCTACATCCCCTGGTTCGCGCGCACCGTTCCTGCGCTGGTTAAGGCGTACGACGATTTGCCGCCTGCCGATCAGCGCAAGGCCACCCTCGCCGAACAGGTGAAGCTCCTGCGCAAATGGGATGCCCGCTGGGGCGTCGATTCCGTAGAGACCGCGCTTGGCATGTTCTGGGGAACTGAACTGCTGAAGACCGTCGCACGTCCGGCCCACGAATCCAAGGTCCCCAGCGAGGAATGGATCGTCACGCGCGTCGCCCCTGACGACCTGCTCAACGCCCTGGTCACCGCATCGAACCAGCTCATTTCCGACTTTGGAACCTGGCGCACACCATGGGGGCAGATCAATCGTTTCCAGCGCCTCACGGACGATCTCGCACCGAAATTCACCGACGCGGGTGCCAGCATTCCCATTCCGTTTGTTCCGGGAGGTTATGGCTCGCTGGCGGCGTTTGTGGGGCGCGCCTATCCCGGCACTAAGCGCTGGTATGGAAATTACGGCAACAGCTTCGTCGCCGTTGTCGAATTTGGCGACAAGGTGAGCGCCCGCGCGGTTACCGCCGGCGGGGAGAGCGGCAATACGCAATCACGCAACTTTAATGACGAGGCCGAGCGCTACGCCTCAGGCAATCTGCGCGACGTTTACTTCTACCCCGACCAGCTCAAAGGCCATACAAAGCGCACCTATCATCCGGGCGACTGAACGCCATTAACTGCGTCAGCGTTTCCGCTTAACGGCATTAAGCCTGGGCCTCTCACAACCGCATTGCGTCTATTCCAGCCTCTCACCAGTGGGACTAGAGTTCCAATGGCCACGGGAATGGCCCTACGGCCTCTTTGCGCCGGACGGCTCCGGCCACAGGCCGATTTCTTCTTTGAGGGGCTGAGGACTTATATGACCGCAACCGCAATTTCACTCGAACACTCCGAAATCGCACACCAGCCTTTTCCGCTTCACCTTGCCGAGCGCATGCAGCGCCTGGGCACCGAGACCGCCTTTGAAGTCCTCGTCCGCGCGCGCGCGCTTGAGGCTAAGGGCCGCGATGTCGTGCATCTCGAAATCGGTGAGCCCGACTTCGACACTCCCGGCAACGTAATCGATGCAGCAGTCGGCGCACTTCGCGGCGGCTTCACACACTACGGCCCGTCCGCCGGCCTGCCCAAACTGCGCGAAGCCATCGCCAACGATGTAGGCCGCTTCCGCAATATCCAGGTCAGCCCCGACGAGGTAGTTGTGGTCCCCGGCGGCAAGCCCATCATCTTCTATTGCATGCTGGCTCTCGCCAACGAAGGCGATGAAGTGATTTATCCCAATCCCGGCTTTCCTATTTATGAGTCGATGATCAACTTCTCCGGCGCGCGTGCCGTGCCCATCCCGCTGCGCGAAGAGCGCCAGTTCCGGCTCGACGTGAATGAACTCGCCAGCCTCATCACGCCGCGCACCCGAGTCATCATTCTCAACTCGCCAGCGAATCCAACCGGCGGCGTGCTCGACGAGCAGGATATCCACGACATCATCTCCGTCATTGGCGACCGCAACATCATGGTGCTTTCTGACGAGATCTATAGCCGCCTCATCTTCGAGGGGCAGCACTTCTCGCCGCTATCGATTCCCGAGTTCCGCGAGCGCACTATATTGCTCGATGGATTCTCCAAGACGTACGCCATGACCGGCTGGCGGCTTGGCTTCGGCGTCATGCGCCCCGACCTGGCCGCGCACATCGCACGCCTCATGACGAATTCGAACTCCTGCACCGCCAGCTTTACGCAGATGGCCGGGGTTGAGGCGCTCACTGGAGACCAGTCTTCTGTCACGCGCATGTGCGAGGCGTTCCGCGAACGGCGCGACTTGATGGTCGACGGGCTCAACCGCATCAAGGGCTTCCGTTGCCTGCGGCCCAAAGGCGCGTTCTACGTGTTCCCGAACATCCAGGGCACCGGCTGGACATCGCAGAAGCTGGCCAATGCGCTGCTCGACGAGGCTGGAGTAGCATGCCTGTCTGGCACTGCCTTCGGCAGCTATGGCGAGGGATACATTCGATTCAGCGTGGCCAACTCGCCTGAGAACATTCAGAAGGCGCTCGACCGCATCGAGCAGTGGGTCAATACACACGTATAAGTAACAACGAATCAAAGAATCTCTTCGCGGGGGGTGGCTGCCGCTGCCGCTCCCGCGCGCCCAAACTGCTGCCAACTGAAACCGCCGCGGATGGTCGATCACTGATCACTGACCACTGACCACCGACCACTGACCACTGACCTCCGGTGTTCCCTGTCACATACCGCGCATTTTAGAGAAGCCTAGAATCTCTCTCCGTTTGGCAGGAGAAGTCGATGCCTCTGATTGATTCGTCCACGGGAAACGTGATTCGCGGATATACGGTTGAACAACTGCGCGATGCCGCCAGGCTGATGCGCGGCTATGACATGGTTGCGCTGTGCGCTGCCGGATCGGGACATGCCGGGGGCACGCTCTCGATCATGGACATCACCGCGGCGCTCTATCTGCACGCAGCCCATCATGATCCTTCCAATCCCGCGTGGCCGGATCGCGATCGCATCGTCTGGTCGGCGGGACACAAGGCGCCCAGCCTTTACCTCGGGCTCGCATTCGCGGGCTTCTGCGCGCTTGAAGATGTCGTCACACTCCGCAAACTCGGCTCGCCCTTCCAAGGCCATCCCCACTGCCTCAAGCTTTCCGGCGTTGAAGTGTCCACGGGTTCGCTAGGGCAGGGCCTCAGCATCTCCGTAGGCATGGCTCTGGCTGCGCGCCTGGATGGCCGGAACCACAAGATCTTCTGCCTCATGGGCGACGGCGAGCAGCAGGAAGGCCAGGTGTGGGAGGCGGCCATGGAAGCCGGTCACTACAACCTCGACAACCTCATCGCCGTGATCGACTGCAACCGCCTGCAGATCGATGGATGGGTCAAAGACGTCATGGAGGTCGAGCCCCTCGCCGACAAGTACGAGAGCTTTGGCTGGAACGTAATCAGCGTCGACGGCCACAATATGGAGGCCCTCGTTGCCGTCTTTGAGGACGCTCGCCAGAGCGAGGGCAAACCGGTAGTCATCCTGGCCGATACGGTGAAAGGCAAGGGCGTGAGCTTCATGGAGAACCAGGCCGGCTGGCACGGCAAGGTGCCGAATCGCGAGGAACTCACGTTGGCCCTCCGCGGCCTGCGCGTCGCGGATGAGATTCCCGTGGAGCGCCTGCTGGAACGGGCGAAGGCATACCAGGCAGAGGCCGAGCAGAAGCTGGAAGCGCGGATGCCGCACGTCAGCCGTAATTACTGGTGGAATGCGAGTGATTCGATGAAGGTGGCGATGGAGCCCACGCGCAAGGGGCTCGGCCAGTCGCTGGCTGCGAATGGCGGCGACGAGCGCGTCGTCTGCCTGGGCCTCGATATCTCCGGCTCCATCACCATCAGCGATTTTTATGCGGGAAAACCGGAACGCGCCTCCCGATGGCTCAGCATGGGCATCGCCGAGCAGTCTGCTACGTCGGCCGCGGCAGGCCTGGCGCGTGAAGGCAAGCTGCCTGTCGTCGGCTCCTATGCAACTTTCTCCGCGGCACGCAATCTCGACCAGATCCGCGTGTCGGTCTGCTACTCGAATCTCAACGTGTTAATCGTCGGGGCGCACGCGGGAGTGTCGGTAGGGCCGGACGGAGCCACCCACCAGGCTCTCGAAGATCTATTCGCCATGATGGGACTGCCGAATATGTCGGTGGTTGTTCCCTGCGACGTAGTGGAAGCGCGTAAGGCCACAACGCATCTGCTTCTCGAACAGGTCGGACCGAAATACATTCGCTTTGCGCGCGAAGCTACCCCGATCGTGACCGCAGACGCCACGCCGTTTGTCTTCGGCAAAGCCAACCGCATCCGGCTGCGGCACCAGGCAGCCAACTTTGCAGAGGCATTCGAAACCCGGCTGGACGAGGACTGCCGCGATGAAGGCGAGGATCTGACCATCATCGCCTGCGGTCCTGAGGTTCCAGAGGCGATGCGGGCTGCGTGGATTCTGCGCCAGGAGTACGGCTACGCCACGCGCATTCTCAACATGCACACCCTGAAGCCTATCGACAGGGAAGCGATCGTCCGAGCGGCTCTGGAAACCGGCGCCATCGTTACCGCCGAAGAACATCAGATCGGCGCGCTGGCTGGACAGGTGAGTTTAGTGTTGACCGAGACTCCACGCATGTACGGCCATCCGATCATCACCGCCGCGATTGGCATCAAGGACCGCTTTGGGGATTCAGGAGCTCCCTGGGAACTGGTGAAGGAACTGGAAGTCAGCGCCGAACACATCGCCGTGAAGGCGGCGGAGCTGATGGCGCACAAACGAGAGCCAGTCGGAGCGGCATCGCACGCCGAGCGCGCGTAAGCTGCAGACCTCTCGCAGGCATTAGTCAGGCCCGTCCGGATCAGATTCGGACGGGTCTTTGTTCGCGTGTGCGCCATTGGTGCGAGAGGGTATATTCGATAGGTCGCGAACGATCGAGTTTCCCCTCAACGAGGTCAACCCGCATCATGCCATCACGTGTTTACGCCACCTGCCACATCGGCGATGGAGCATTCGAAGTCCTGCGCGCCCATGGATACGAGGTTGAAGTCTACCCGCAGTCGGACCCGCCGCCGAAGACGTTGATCCTCGAAAAGGTGCGCACCGGGATCGATGGCCTCATCACCACGCTCCGCGATCCCATCGACGCTGAAGTCTTCGAAGCGGGGAAGGGGACCCTCAAAGTCGTCGCGCAACTGGCGGTCGGCTTCGACAATATCAGTCGCGCCGACGCCAATCGCTACGGCATTCCGTTCACCAACACCGCCGATGTCCTTACCGAAGCCACCGCGGAGTTCGCCTTCTTCATCATGGGTGCCGCGGCCCGCAAGCTGTGGCCCAGTGAGCGTCTGGTCCGTGAGAACCGCTGGGGCGCCTGGCATCCGTACCTGCCCATGCTGGGCGATGAGGTTACAGGCAAGACCGTCGCCATCATCGGCACCGGCCGCATCGGCCTCGCGATGATCAAAAAATGTGCCGGCCTCGACATGAACATCCTGTGCTTCGATCCCGCGTTTCAGAACACGCAGTACATCGAGGGCATTCAGGAAGTCATGGACCTGCGCCACCGCCACGGCATCCAGAAGCGCGCGACAACGATTCGCTACGGTGTACTTGCTGAGGTCCTCGCCGCAGCCGACTTCGTCAGCGTGCATGTGCCGCTGCTGCGCGAAGGCGAATCGCCTACGCCGACGTATCACCTCTTCAACGAAACCACCCTGCGGCAGATGAAGCCCACCGCTTACCTGATCAACACATCGCGCGGACCCGTAGTTGACGAGACTGCTCTGGCCCTCGCGCTCCGCGAGCGCTGGATCGCCGGCGCCGCGCTCGACGTCTTCGAACAAGAGCCGCTCCCGACGGACTCGCCCCTGCGCGATCCGGCCATTGAAGACCGCTGCCGCATCTTTCATCACTTCGCCAGCGGAACGAAAGAGACGCGTCTCGATGTCGACCCCGACATCGGCATGGCCGGCCGCTGCGTACAGGCGCTGCGCGACGTGCTCGAAGCCAATTACGGCGGCGACTTCACGAAGATGCCGTACGTCGTGAACAAAGAGGCCTTCTAGGGAGCAGTAGAATTGGGCGGACATCTCTGCGCGATTACAAGAACGGCCGTATCGGCTCGCAGATCGCCTCGTGTCCCGGAGGGCCCAAAGTGAAATCATCATCGTTGCGTTTCATCCTGCTATCGTGCCTCTCGCTGGTGCTTGTTTTCTACGTCGCTGCAGCCGCGCAGAACTCATCTGCGCCCGAGCCAAAATACCGTACCAATTTCGTGGTCTACGACGTAGCGAAGAAGACCACCTCCACTCTGTTCACCATCGACGGCGAGTGGCACGCGCCCAACTGGACCGCGGACGGCAAGTACCTCGTCTCCGACATGGGCAACGCACTCTACCGAATCCCGGTGAGCGGCGCCGACAAGGGGAAGCCGGAGAAGATCTACTCCAGCCCCGACATGATCGCCACCAATGATCATGCGGTCTCGTGGGACGGCAAGCAGGTCGCAGACACCGTGATCAAACTGCCCATGCCGGCGAAGATTCGAGGCGCGGCGGACATCCCCAATCCGATTCTCGTCATGAATCTCGACGGGAGCGCAGCCCACCAGGTTCACATGGGGTGGCTGCATGGCTGGTCGCCCGACGCCAAATACCTCGTCTACACCGGCACCCTTCAGGACAGCGCCAGCCTCTACCGCATCAACGCCGACGGCAGCGGCGAAATGCGCTTGACCACCGCCAAAGGGTCCGATGACGGCCCCGAGTATTCAGCCGACGGCAAGTGGGTGTACTTCTGCTCCAATCGCTCAGGCAAGTGGAATGCATGGCGCATGCCGGCTGCTGGCGCGGGACCTGATGACAAGCTGGCCGAGAAAGTCACCACCGGCACGGATACGCAGGACTGGTTCCCGCACATCTCTCCCGATGGCAAGTGGCTTTACACCATCTCCTATCCGAAGGATCATCCGGACCACAATTACATCGGAGACGGGATGCAGATCAAGCTGCTGCGCCTGAAAGACGGAGTGGCTGCGAAAGGCGCCGACCTGACGACGGTGAGGACCTTCTTCGGCGGGCAGGGTGCAGGCAACACCGGCGGCTGGTCGATGGACTCCAAGAGGTTCGCCTGGACCGAGTACGAGAAGCTCTCGCCATCTGCAAAGTAAGGCGATCGAAAGCGAGTGAATCCGTGATCATCTTTCGCGGCAAAGACGGTCGGACACTCACCGTGGAGGATCTTCGCGGCGCGACCGGCAGGTTTCAATATGAATTGGTTGGGAGCAGGGATGTCCCCGCTGAGGCGCGGCAACTGCACCAATTTGCTCGCGAGGCAGGCGAGCAGGGTGACTACAGCAAGGCTCTCGCACTTCTCGAGCAGGCGTCTCTTCTAGCGCCGGAGTGGCCATATCCCGTTTACGACAGTGCCTACACCTTTCTGCTAATGAAGGATTTCGATCGCGCGAGAGACTGTTACCGCAAAACGTTGAAGTTGTCCCCGCGCGGCTTCTTTACTGCGATTACCGCTGCTCACACACTGGAGAAGGAAGAAAGAGGCGAACTGCCGCCCGGAATTTACCTGGCGTACCTGTCTTTAGAGTGGCTTCAGGATCCAACGGAGAAAGCGCGCTCAGTGCGCGAGTTGGTGAAGCGGTGTCCTCAGTTCGCGCCTGGGTGGAAAGAACTTGCAGCTCTCGCTGAGGATGACGGCGAAAGACTCGCGGCTCTTGAAAGCGGACTGGCAGCCGATCCGGACGCCGAAACCGAGGGCATGTTACTCATCAATAGGGCGCTGCTTTTCGACAGGCAGGGAGATCATGACCGCGCAATCCTAACGTTGGGAGAGTTGGCTCTCGACCCGAGCTCGCCGGCCGATATCGAGCAGATCGCGAAGGCTTGCCTGGCGATGATCGTGCAGAACCAGAGCTCAGAACCTCAATGAAAAAGGCGCGGTCAAAGCCGCGCCTTCCATTTAGCAATCAACCGATCAGTCGACGAAGTCCACCTTCGGCTGAATCGGAATGATCCCGCGCTCGTAGCCCAAATCCAGCAGTTTGCGGATCGCCTCGCGGCCATCCTTGCCGTAATCAAGCGTCCGCTCGTTCACATACATGCTCACGAACCGGTTCGCTAGCGAGGTATCCAGATCGCGCGCGAACTGCATTGCGTACTCCAGCGCCTGCTCGCGATGATCCAGCGCGTGCTGAATCGAGTCGCGCAGCGCCTTCGAAATGATCTTGTGCTCTTCGGCACCCAGCGAGCGGCGAATCGCGTTGCCGCCCAGGGGCAGCACCAGGCCCGTCGTCTCGCGCCACCACACGCCCAGGTCGATCACCTTGCTCAACCCGCTCGAAGCGTAGGTGAGCTGCCCCTCGTGGATGATCAGTCCCGCCTCATACTTGCCAGCCAGAATCGCCGGAATGATCTGGTCGAACGGAACCACTTCCGTTTCGATATTCGGATTGAATACCTTCAGCGAAAGATAGGCAGTCGTTAGCGTGCCCGGAACCGCCACCTTGATTTTGCCCAGGTCTTCAGGTGTCAGTTTCTTCGCAGAAACCACCATGGGCCCGTAGCCCTCGCCCACGCTGCCGCCGCAGCCCATCAGCGTGTAGTTGTCCTGCACGTAAGGGTAGGCATGGAAGCTGATCGCCGAGACGTCGTAGAACGCTTCATTCTGCGCGCGCCGATTCAGCGTTTCGATATCGGTGAGAGTGTGCGTGAAGCGATAGCCGGGGACGCGAACCTTATTCGTGGCCAGCCCATAAAACATGAATGCGTCATCGGAGTCGGGGCTGTGCGCAATGGAAATTTCGCGGACGCCGGCCGCGGTGGCAGGTCCTGATTGCTGATTACTCACAGAATGCTGAGGTCCTTTCAAAGCTGAACAGTTGGGTTATTGCTGGCTGCGGCTCTTATTCATGCGATTCCACTGAAATCCAATGCCTGCAGCCGTTGCCACTTTAAGAGCATCGCCGGGGAGGAAGGGCATCACCGCCTGCGTGAATACCGCGCCGGCCGAAGCGTGCGTGAAAATACCGAGCCAGAGCGCGCCCACGCCCAGAATGATGACGTTGCCCACCGTCGCGCTGATCAGTGCCCACCCGAAGCTGCGCACGCTCATCCGCCACAATGCAGCCACAGCAAACGCCGCAAGGGGATAGGACAGCAGGTATCCGCCAGTCGGCCCAAAGAGGTGCGCGAATCCCGCTGCACCCGCTACTCCCGGCGCAAAGACCGGCAGTCCCGCCGCGCCCTCGACCAAATACGCTGCCAGCGTGGTCGCGGCCAGCCGCGGAGCCAGAAGCATTCCCAGCGCCAGCACGGCAAACGGCTGCAGCGTCAGCGGCACCGGAGTGAACGGCAGAGGCAGAGCCACGCGCGCGCACAAAGCCACCAGCAGGCTCCCGGCCAGCACAATTCCTGCGGGCCGCAGCCATTCCGCTGCCGATGCACCGGCTACGTTTGCGCTCATTGGGCGCGATGGAATGTTCATGGTGCCTCCTCCGTATCCGGATTCTCTGCCCGTTCCACTTGCGCGGGAGCCGACTTCCGTCGCTTATGCTCCTGCCACACGTGGTACGCAACGCCCGCCGACGCAACCAACAACGCAGCAAGCGAAACGAGAAGTACGATCATCAGCCAGCGCATGGTCCTGTTCGGATCCCATGGCCGGCACAATCGTCTCTTTTCGCTACTGCACGCACCCGCTACTCGGATTCATGCAAAGTCCTGGAGCGCGACAGTTTCAGGCAGACGGGAAGATCCGCTAACGGCAAGAATACCAGACCCGCCGCTGACCTCTCACCCGCTCAAACGCCCGCCAGGCTCGCCTTGAGCCATTCGCGATATCCCTGGCTCGCCGCCTCCACTGAGAGCACCAGAAACTCCGGGGTTTCATAGCTGTGCAGAGCCTTCAGCCGCGCGTAAAGCGCATCAAGCTGATCAACCTCTGTCTTCAGCAGAAGCAGGGTCTCGGAGTCCGTTTCGATCCCGCCGCGCCAGTGGTAAATCGACTCCACACCGGGCAACAGCGTCGCGCACCCGGCAAGCCGCTCCTCAACCAGCGTCCGCCCGATTCGCTCCGCCTCTTCGCGGCTGCCCGCCGTCGTCAACACGATGCGCACTTCGGGATTTGAATGAAGGGAGTTGGACTCAACCATAACTGTCCTCCGGCAACACTACGCATTGGGTCAGCCTCCAACAAGACTGACCCAATGCCCACAAGTATGGCATCCAACCGGGTAATCGAATGCTGCGGCGATCACATGGCTTGGTGACCCGGCACACCATATGCCCGGCCTGTGCTTGCCCAATCGCAGCCTCGAAAGGCAGTATGGAGTTGCAAGAAGGGAGCTTGAGACATGGCAAGTGCGATCAAGTTTGGCACCTCTGGCTGGCGCGCCATCGTGGCCGATGAGTTTACCGTCGCCAACATCCGTCTGGCCGTTGCGGGTATCGCGGAATATGTAAAGACTCAACCCGGTCCGCATCGCGTACTCGTCGGGCGTGATCCCCGATTCCTGGGCGAGAGCTTCGTCGACACCGCCGCGCGCGTCCTCGCCGGCGCAGGCGTAACCCCCGTCGTCATTCCCGATGCCGCACCCACCCCCGCCATCGCGCATGCCGTACGCACCTTCAAAACCGTGGGCGCCCTCAACTTCACCGCATCGCATAATCCGCCGGAATACAACGGCATCAAGTACTCGAGCCCTGACGGCGCGCCTGCCCTGCCTGAAGTCACAAGTCAGATCGAAGCGGCCGTGAACCGCATTGCCGACAGCGGCGCGAAGATTCCGCAGGCCAACCCTCCCGACGGTGGATTCGAAACCGTTGACGTGAAGGACTCGTTCCTCAAGCGCCTCGGCGAGCTCGTCGATCTCAAGGCCATCACCAAGTCGGGCATCAAGGTGGTCTACGATCCCTTCTGGGGTGCCGGCCGTGGCTATAGCTGCCGCATCCTGCGCCAGGCCGGCGTCCCCGTCGAAACCGTCCACGACTACCGCGACGTTCTCTTCGGCGGTCACGCCCCCGAGCCCGACGATCACCTGCTCGATGCCGCGAAACGCAAGATGCGCGAAATCGGCGCCAAGATCGTCATTGCCACCGACGGCGACGCCGACCGATTCGGCATCGTCGACGAGGACGGCACCTTCATCCAGCCCAACTACGTCATCGCGCTTCTGTTCGACTACCTCGTCGAAACCCGTGGCTGGCGCAACGGCGTGGCCAAGAGCGTCGCCACCACCAACCTGGTCAACGCCCTCGCAGAGCACCACAAAGTCCCGCTCTATGAAACCCCGGTCGGATTCAAGTACATCGGCGAGCTCATCATTGAAGACAAAATCGCCATCGGCGGCGAAGAGTCCGCAGGCCTCACCATTCGCGGCCACGTTCCAGAGAAAGACGGCATCATCGCCGGCCTTCTCGTCACGGAAATGGTCGCTGTCCGCGGCAAGAGCCTCGGAGTGCAGCTTCGGGAATTGTTTGGCAAGGTTGGTTCCTACTACCCCGTTCGTGAGAACTTCCGCTTGACCCCGGAGGTAAAAGCCCGGTTCACTGAGAAGTTGAAGGCCGATCCGACGGAACTGAGCGGGCGCAAGGTCAAGCAGGTTGTGCGCACTGACGGGCTCAAGCTCATTCTCGACGACGGCTCCTGGGTGTGCTACCGGTTGTCCGGGACGGAACCGGTGGTGCGTGCATATACTGAAGCTCGCAGTGAGCACGATATGGAAGCGCTGAAGGCCGCGGCAGAGAAGTTCGTTACTTCCTGACCGTCACCTTCAGATCGGGGAAAATGCAGGATCAATCAACAGTCGAGATGTTTGCGCCTGAACCGGTGCAGAAGCCGCCGGTTCAGGCGCAGCCTTTGTCGCACCGCGTTGTCCGTTGGGCGACAAACGGCTGGCGTTCGGCTGCAAGCGCGGTTGCCGTCGGCCTTGCCTTGCTGCTGGGCTGGCACGTGGTCAACGGCAAGCACGGCCTCTCGTTCTGGGAGCAGAAACGCGTCGAAGACAAGCAGTTGCAAAAGGAGATCGACCAGCTCCAGCAGGAGAACTCCCGCCTGCGTGTCCGCGTCGACAAGCTCAAGACCGATCCCGACGAGATTGAGCACGAAGCCCGCGAGAAACTCCGCTACGCCCGCCAGGGCGAAGTCATCGTCGACCTGTCAAATGAAGTCAAGCCCGCCGCAGCCTCTCCGTCAAAATAGATTGGATTCGCTTCCGGGGTGACAGGGGTATCTTGCGCGACGGCAATTCCAGTTGTAAAATTCGCTGGTTAATTCTAAAAAGCCATGCGCAACTTTTATCGGGTCCCCATGGAACTGCGCTGGGGCGTCATTCTCCTGCCTTGGATCGCGAGCGCAGGGGCCATCCTTGCCACTAAGTTTTCCTTGATGCGAGGCGCGGGATTTCACGAGGCCGCTCCCTTTCTCGGAGGCACAGGGCTAATCTCCGTCTTCGATACATTCGCGCTCTTTCGAAGCGATCTCCTGTTGCTCTTCTTCGTGGTGCCACTAATCATTCTTCTGCTCACCGTGCGAATGGCGCGCCGGTCGGCTTTCTATCTGAGTGCTTCTTTTTCAGCCGCCCTGGCGCTACTGACTGCTTTGCAGGCCCATGTTTGGAAGCTGACGGGGTCCTTCACCACTTTCCGACTCACGTACGGGCTTCTGGCATGGGAGATGGCAAGCCGCGATGCGTCATTTCTCGCTATCCATACTCAGGTGTGGGTAGCTTTTGGGACCTTACTTTTTCTTACTGCGATATTCGCCTTCATCGTGCACCAACTAATTGCTAACGCGCTTACCAGCCGTCATGTGGTATTTGGCGAATGTGCTGCTCTCGCTTGCATTGCGGCGGCGATCCCCTTAGGACTCATTGCATGGATTCCCCGAATCCCGCCTGGTCCGTGGACCTCGCCCCTCCTCGGAAATGCAGTGTATTCGTTCTTCTTCGAAGACATGGCCAGGTCATCGCGCATCCGGCAACTGCAGGCTTATGGCACTGATCGGTTAATGGAAATGTATCGCTCAAGCGCCCTGGCTCCTCCAACGCAACCATCTAGCTATTTCGGAAAAGCTGCCGACGCGAACATCGTCATTTTCACCATGGAATCGATGTCGGCTGAGGTTGTTGATCCCGCGAGTGATGATCTGGCCGACATGCCGAATCTGCGCCAGCTTCGCGAGCACTCCTTTGTCTTGGCGCGGCACTACACCAGTTTCCCTCAGACTGACTATGCCACCTTTTCCATGCTTACCTCCCTCTATGCACAATGCGTCATCCAGTGCAACCCAAGCGAATTGACTCAGACGCGCGGACCGAGGCTGCCGACACTTATGCGCACTCTTGATGCAGCCGGATATCGAACCGCCTTCTACGGTTTTGTATGGCAGATCCCCTCGCAGCGCGACGACTTGATGCTTGCGAGCCTGGGTTTCAGCGAATTGCGCCCGCCCGCGATTGATCCCGAAAAAGATCGCGCTGGTCTCACCACCTTCTACGGCCCAGCCGACTATACGGCAGGGCATGATCTCCAGTCTTTGAACTACCTTTGCCACGACATCCACGAATGGTCATCGAATCACCAACACTTCGCAGCCATGTACTTCCCCGAGGTAAGCCACGATCCCTATCGCGGAGCCGATGCTGGCACTGAAGCTTCCGCCTTGCGGCGGGGGCGCGCTCTTGCAAAGCTGGAAGATGGTTGGCTGGGACAAATCGTCCAACAGCTTCGTGACGACGGAGTACTCAAAAAGACAATCATCGTCGTGACTGGTGACCACGGGATGCGCTTCTCCGCCACACTTCCAGACGGATCGCACCCCCTCACCGCCGATAGAAAGCTGGACGACCGCGTCATGCGGGTTCCCATGCTTATCTATGCTCCGCAGGCGCTGAAGAGTGCGGTTCGCATCAACTATCCAACGAGTCACATCGATCTCTCGCCTACGCTTCTTGATTTGCTGGGCTTGAGCGGCGCTCCACTCCACGCGCAAGGGTCCCCCGTCACGGAACAGCGCCTGGCTAACCGCCGGATTTATTTGCCTATGGGAACATATGGTGCCTCGGGCTTCTACGAAAACGGGGCGTACTTCATGATCACTTCCGACGGTCGTGTTTACAAGAATTCCACCATGCGGTTCAGTGAACGCGACATACTCCCATACGGCAGTGCTGAAGGGAGCGAAGCGCGCCACATCGAGAGCGAACACGAGGCGACGCAGGCCGCTCTGCTGAGCAATCTGCTAAATGTTCATTACTGATTGCGTCCACGATTTCGATACTCAAGGAATGAAGCGGCGATCGTCGCGGATCGGGCATGTCCCGTCGAGAATTCTGGGCGCATACCAGATTCCCCTCAAAAATCCACGTGCCCACGCACCGCGCCCACCCACACCGGTCCGCGGTCCCGGTTGTAGCCCGGATTATTGAAGTGCTGCACATCGACGGAGTAGAACATGCCCCGCCAGGCGTGCCACGTGTAATAGCTCTCTACGATGTTCTCGCGGCCATAATTCAAGTTGCCGTCGCCCAACAGAAAGCCCAGGCCGCCCAGCCGCAGATACTCCTGGTGATCGCGCTTGATTGCATTTGAAACGACCACTGCGCCGAACTTGTCCTCGCCCCGTCCGAATCTCCGCATCGAGTAATCGCCGCCCGCCTGTACAGTCTGATCCACCTCCGTGTACGCATAGGACTCGTGTTGACCCTCATTCCATCCGAACCGCCCGAACAGCCGCAGATTGTCCGTGACTTCCTGCTGCATGTTGTAGTCGACCCCGTACTTCAGCGCCCCGAACTGCGCGTGTGCCGTGATGGTCGGCGTCGAGTCCACACCGGCAAGATAGGCCTGCACCGCCTCGCGATATACGCCCATGTGCGCCGTGTTCCCAAAGAACAGAATCCGCGTCGTGCCCTTGCGATTCGGCACCAGCGACTTCCGCAGCTCGAACTCGCCGTTCTGTCCGTGCGCGCGGCTGAAGGCCCAGTCCATGTCGATGCCGTTCGCGACCACTGGCATGGCGAAGATGCCGTAGCGCAGGCTCCAGGCCCGGTCGTCATACTCTGCCATCCCGCCCACCGTGTAGCCGCGCGTGTCGGCCGCATAGTCCCACGCACCGTTGTTGTCCACGGTCCAGTTCATGAACTGCAGGTGCGAGTCCGACCCAATGTCGTTCACATCGAAGAAATCCGGCAGCGTCATCTTGCCCACACGAAACTCAATACGCCGCTCCGGCACTTCCGTCGCCAGCGCAAAGAAGTTCGGCGCCTGGCTCACGGTCTTGCCCGTCAGCCCGAACACTTGGTGAATCTCGTAGCGCGCCAGATACGGCGTGCTGCCGAGACTCGGATTGCGCACCACATCGAGATTCGCAAAGCCCGCCAACCCCAGCGCCTGGCTCAGCCCGCGTCCGCCCGCCGACTCGATATCGAGCACCAGATCCGTGTTGTAGCGCACCGAGGTCGTTGGCCGCACCGCTGAGTAGAACGTGCCCACCAGCGACGTCTTGTATTCCGCCGAGTTGCGAAAGCTGTTCGGCCCCTCATACGGCGAGTGAAACGGCAGCCGGCCCTGGAAGATGACGTTCGCCTGACCTGAAATCCACCAGCGCCGCCCCTCGGGGTGAGGGAACATCGTGACCACCGGATCAGCAGCTGCGCCCTTCTTGTTCGGCTTCGGATCCGGTGGAACCGTGCCCGTCGTGTCGTCAGGCCTTTGCTGAAATCCCTCGCCGACATTGTTCTTCGCCACCGCCGAAGCTTGCGGCTGCGGCGCCGCTGGAAGCAATCCTGTGTCTCGCGCCTGGCCGCCCCATGCCTGCGCGCAGAGGCTCGCTGCAATGGCAGTCAGCAAAACAAACCTCGGCATCGACCAGGGACGGAACATCGAAGGCCTCGCAGCAAAGAAAGAGATCATGGGAGGAATCTGGGGAATGGCGCTCTATCTATGGTTATATCATCTTCGGTGAATTCACGATTAATGAAGTTTATTAATTATGGTTAAATCGGTCCCAAACAACGTACCGTACTGTACTCGGCATCTCACGTTGTTCGCCTATAGGCGACGCAAGCAGGAGTCATCCATGGAAAACAAAGCGGAATCGCGCGAACAGAATCGCGGAGGCAATACGGGATCCAGCACAAGCCAGAGCTCCAAAAGCCACGGCTCCAGCGGCCTCAACAGCACACAATCCAGAAGCGGCGAGAAGACGCGCGGCGGCGCAGGGGAGGGAATCGAGAGCGGCCGTCCCGACGAGCGTGGCAATCGCTCCGGTGGCCAGGGCGATGCAAGCCAGCAGTCTGGAGCCCAAACCGACGGTGGCGCGCCTTCGCGCCAGACAAGCTCCGCCTCGGACGAAGAGGGCCAGCTATAAGCATGCAAGCTGACCCGAATCATCGCGATTCGGGCCAGCCGCATCTTTCTAAGCTGCGATAGACGCGGACGAGTTGGTTCGCTGCGAAATCTCCGTCAGCAGTTGATCCGCGTGCTTCTCTTCGTCCAGAGTCTTCTGCAGCAGCGACACGTGATTCGTCAGGCCCAGGTGCTTGGCCCAGTCGCGCGCGCTGCCATACGACGCGATCTCGTAGTGCTCCACCTTCTGCGCTGTGGCAATCAGTCCCGCATCGCGCACCGGTCCTGATTCTGTTTCCTTCGTGATGTTTTCGCCCGACCCCACAATCGCGGTGAGAATCGGGTCCTTCTTGTCGTCGATCTCTCCCATCAGCTCCTGCAGCAAGCCCTCGATTCGCTGGACGTGAACCTGGGTCTCCTGAAGGTGTGACTGGAATGCCTGCTTCAGTTGCGTGTCTTCGGCGTGCTCGATCATTGCCGGCAGACCCTTCACAATCTGATTCTCAGTGGACAATAGATAGCGCAGCTGTGCCGTATATAGCTCGCGCAAGTTCGGAAAATCGTTGGGAGTGATTAGTCCCATGAGATACCTCGTTGGATTTGCATTCGTCGTGCCGATGGTTTGGAAGGGCCCACCATGCTTTCCGTTGCACGGTGCTCGGCAATTACAATTCGTCGCGTGAAGATGATTCAGCTCTCCTCCCTATTTTTGCCCCGCCTCTGACGGCCGGCGCCGCCTTCCGGTACTCCAAGGTGGCCGCACCCGCGGCCAGACGGTACTCACGTGCGCACAGAAAACCCAACGGAGATCCTCATGAACTCAGCAGATTCAGATTCGCGTGCCCTCACCCCGGCGCAGGAAGAGCAGTTTGTCCGCGACGGTTTCGTCAAAGTGGAGAACGCGTTTTCACAGTCCACGGCCGCAGAGTGCCGCGAGATCCTCTGGCGCGAATCCGGCTGCAGCGCTAACGACTCTTCCACCTGGACCCGTCCAGTCATCCGCATCGGAGACCGCTCGGAAGAACCGTTCCGTGAAGCCGCGAATACGCCTGCACTGCACGCCGCTTTTGATCAACTCGTCGGGCTAAGCCGATGGGTGCCCAGGCAGAGCCTCGGCGGATTCCCACTGCGGTTTCCGCACTCAGATGATCCCGGCGATACGGGATGGCACATCGATGCCAGCTTTCCGCTCGAGGGCGCAGAAGCCAATTACATGGAGTGGCGCGTCAATCTCACATCGCGCGGCCGCGCTCTTCTGATGCTGTTTCTGTTCACCGATGTAGGCGAGCAGGACGGCCCCACACGCATTCGTGTCGGCTCACATCTCAGGGTTTCCAAGTTGTTGCAGCAGGCGGGCAACGAGGGGCTGCCGTTCCTGCAGATCTCGGCAGCAGCGGAGCAAATCACCAGCGATCTGCCTGGGGCCCTGGCATCGGGTCCAGCCGGCACCGTCTATCTGTGTCATCCGTTTCTGGTGCACGCGGCGCAGCCCGTTCGCGGCAAGCACGCACGCTTCATGGCGCAGCCCCCGCTCTATCCAAACGGTGAACTCAATCTAAAGAGAACGGACCGGGACTATTCGCCCGTGGAGCGAGCCGTTCTTCTGGGACTTGAGTAGTATTACGCCCGCGCGGGCGCCCGCAATTCTTCCAGCGCGGCGGTCAGATCCGCGGCCAGCGAAGCCTGCACCTTGTCGTTCAGCTTGGTGCCCTCGCGCGTCAGGTAAAACACGTCGATCGCGGTCTCGCCTTCGGTATCGATCAGCGCCACTTCGATGTTGCACCCATGCGTGCTCAGCACCAGCGCGATCTGCCGCAGCAGCCCCGGCCCATCCTGCGCGATGACCTGCAGCAGCGTTGATTGCGTCGACGACAGCGAATCGAACTCGAGCCGCGTCGCAACCTCCACCTTCACATTCGCGCTGTGATTCGAGTGCCGCCGTGCTTCCAGCAGTTGTTCCACCGGCACCCTCTGCGCAACCACATCGTGCAGATACTTAAGGAACCGGCCCTTCTCACTCGGATTCAGCTCCAGCGTTCTGAACACGTCAGAGAACTGGAAGCTGTCCACAATCACTCCGTTGTCGTTTGAGAATGCGCCGGCCTTCACGATGTTCATGCCCCACGCGGCCAGCGCACCTGCCACGTCGGCGAACAACCGTGTGCGATCCTGCGCAATCACCGTCAGGTCGAACAGCTGCCGCATGGGCCGGAGATCCAACTGCACCGGATCCTTTTCGAGATTCGCCGCGAGCTGAAAGTGATTGCGGATATGCTCCGGCAGCCGCGTCTGCAAATAGCGCTGCGGCAATCCTTCCAGGAACTGTCCCAGCCCGTCATACTGCGCCGGAGTTACCATCGCGCGCAGCCGGTTCAGCAGCGTGGGATCGATGGCCGCGTGATAACGAATCTCGTCGACACTGCGATCCATGAAGTTCGCCGTTGCCATGTAAAGCTGCCAAAGATTCTCCGCCTTCCACGGCGTCAGCGCATCTGGATTGACCGCCTTGATATCCGCATAGGTCAGCAGAGTCAGCATCTTCAACAGCGTAGGGCTGCCAATCTTGTCGGCAAAGCTGCGCACGTTCTCCGGGTCGAAGATGTCGCGCCGCAGCGCATTCGACATTTCCAGGTGCTGCTTAATCAGGCGCAGAACAATCTCGCGCTCTTCCGCATCAAAATCCAGCCGCGCCATAAAGCTGTCGGCCAGCTCCACAGATCCTCCGGTGTGCTCCGTATCGCGCCTGGCCTTGCCCGTGTCGTGCAACAGCAGCGCCAGCAGAAACAGGTCCAGCCGGTCGATCTCGGGAAGCAATTGCCCAAGCCGCTGCTCGTAATCGTGATGCGGAGTGCGCAGCGCGTGCACGTTGTCGATCGTCAGAAACGTGTGCTCATCCACCGTATAGCGGTGGTAGCTGTCGCGAATCACCAGTGCGTCAATGCCGTGAAACTCCGGCAGCAGCATCTCCAGCGCGCCCAGCGCATGCATGGTGCGCAACGCATGCGCAGCGTGCGGCCCCAGCAGCACCTCCCGAAGCGCATTCCAAAGGAACGGCCCTTCAGGCACATGAATCGCCAGCGCCGGCAGTGCGTCGGTAATGCGGTCTTCTGCCCCCTGTGACAGCGTGTAGCCATGCGTCGCCATCAGCGAGAAGATCCTGAGAATTGCAGATGTGTCGGAGAATTGTGCGCCGGGAAGGATGTCGATGCGGCCTTGATCGAGAACGAAGTCGGTTCCTGCAATCGGAGTTCGCCGCCGGCGGAACTGCTTGTAAAAGCTGACCGGCGCGGGCAGGTTCTCCATCAGCAGCACGGCCCGGCGATAGACAACGCGCGCGTGCCGATAATAAGTTCGCATCCAATACGCCGGATCGGCCGTTCCCCGCGTCTCCAGCCCAATCGAGTTCGCTGCAGCTTCATCCTGCGATTGCCAGTCCAGTGTATTGTCGTCGCGATTGTGCCGGAAGTGCAGAAAACATCGGGCCGCAGCAAGAAAATCGAACGCCGCCTCCGCATCCCCGCGCGCGCTCTGAAACACTCCCCCTCGCTGCCGCGGCCACTCCCGCGTCTCTTTCAGGTGGAAGAGCAACGCAAACCACACCGCAAGGTGATAATCGCGCAGCCCGCCCGGGCAGTCTTTGAGGTTCGGCTCGAGATGGAAGATCGTGTTGCCGAATTTGGCGTGCCGCGCCCGCGCAATCTCGCCCAGCTTCTGCGTAATCGTGTTCCACTCGCTCAGCACCAGTCCCGGCAGAACCGTCTGGTGAAGCTGCTGATACAGCGGAAACTGTCCCGCCAGGAATCGCCGGTCGAGCGTTGCCAGCGTGAACTCCAGGTTGTCTGGATCGAACTTGCCCGCTTCCTTCACCGTGCGCGAAGCAGGGCTGGCCCGCAGCCCGATATCCCACATGCCCTGCACGATCGCCCGCACGTGTTCGCGCGCCTGCTCCTCGGTCTTGTCATCTGCAAACGCAAACAGCACGTCAATGTCGGAGAAGGGAAACAGGTCCTTGCGCCCATACCCGCCCAGCGCCAGCAGCGAAACGTTGAACCCCGGGTTCCCGGTGAACGCCCGCCGCCACATTTCGATCAGAATCCGGTCGACTACCGCCGAACGCCTGCGGATCGCGGCCGTCCCGTCGCCGGTGCGCTCGAATGTCTGGCGCACAAGCGCCATCTCCCGGTGATACTGCTCCCGTAAATCGTCAACCGCGATTGCGACTGGGTCCATGGGTTTGTTTTGAGCTTGTTTCCGGTCTGAAACGGAATGTTCATTCAGAATAAGCGATAGAGCGGTTTGGCGAAATCAGGCGGATATAAGGAAGGCCGTATGATGAGACACCCGCTACCCCTCCAAATACAACGGGGCCCGCGATCTTTTTGGTTCTGCAAACCGCGGGCCTTGGATTCTTTCGTCTGGTGAAACGGCCTACAGCGCCGTCTCGCCCCGCTCATCGTTGCGGATCCTGATCGCATCCGCGATCGGACTCACGAAGATCTTGCCGTCGCCGATCCGTCCCGTCCGAGCCGCGCCGATAATGGCCTGGATCGCCTTCTCCTTGCGCTCGTCCTGCACCACCATCTCGATCTTCACCTTCGGCAGAAGGTCGACCGTGTACTCGCGGCCCCGATAGAACTCCGTGTGGCCCTTCTGGCGCCCATGGCCGCGCGCTTCCAGAATTGTCATGCCCTCGATGCCCGCTTCAAGCAGCGCATCTTTCACCGCATCCAGCTTCGAGGGCTGGATCACTGCCTCGATCTTCACCATTGCAAATTGCCTCGGATTGATAGCCTAACAAACCATACGCGACCACTGCCCACAATGGTCCATCAGATTCGCATAAAGAACTGTCAGGAATTGAAATCGTAACCTTCTTCGCCGTGCTGCGACAGGTCCAAACCCTCGTTTTCGTCTTCGGCCGAAACCCGCAGCCCGATCACCTTGTCCACCACGAACAGCAGCACCAGTGTTCCTACTGCAGACATCACCCACGCGATCGCCACTCCGGCCCCCTGGTTCAGCAACTGCCCCCAGTGGCCGTCCAGCACGCCGGTCGGCAACGCCTTGCCGGATGCATCCGTCCCGAATGCTGGGTTGATCACGCTCACCGCGAAGATGCCGGTCAGAATCGCCCCCAGCGTGCCGCCTGCTCCGTGCACGCCGAAGGCATCGAGCGAGTCATCGTACCCGAACTTCGCCTTCACCATGAACACCATGAAGAAGCAGAAGAACCCCGCGATCAGCCCGATGAGCAACGCCGCCATGGGCTGCACAAATCCCGATGCCGGTGTAATCGCCACCAGCCCCGCCACCGCGCCCGAGATCGCGCCCAGCGCCGTCGGCTTGCCGTTGTGGATCCACTCGGCGATCGTCCACCCCAGCGCCGCTGCCGCTGCTGCAAAATGCGTGTTGATAAACGCGCTCGTCGCCAGCGATCCCGCATTCAGCGCGCTGCCCGCGTTGAATCCGAACCACCCAACCCACAGCAGGCACGCGCCAACGAAGCTCAGCACCATCGAGTGCGGCGGCATGGCGGTCTTGGGATACCCCATGCGCTTGCCCAGGTAAAGCGCCGTCACCAGTGCCGACACGCCCGATGTCACGTGAACCACTGTTCCGCCTGCGAAATCCAGCGAGGGGATATGTCCGCCGCTCGCGTTCAGCAGTCCGCCCACGCCCCACACCATGTGCGCCATCGGGCTGTAGATAATCAGCGACCACAGCGACAGAAACAGCGCCATCGCGCTGAACTTCATCCGCTCCGCAAATGCGCCCGTAATCAGCGCCGGCGTAATGATCGCGAACATCAGCTGATAGACCATGTAGGTCTGCTCGGGAATCGTCTTCGCGTAGTCCGCATCCGGCGCCAGGCTCACGCCGCGCAAAAACACGTGCTCGAATCCGCCGATGAATGCGTTTCCGTGTCCGAAGGCCAGCGAGTATCCAATCAGCGCCCACAGAATCGTCACCAGCCCCATCATTGCGAAGCTCTGCATCATGGTGCCCAGAATGTTCTTGCGCCGTACCAGCCCGCCGTAGAACAGCGCTAGCCCCGGCCCCGTCATCATCAGCACCAGCGCGGCTGAAACCAGCATCCACGCGTTGTCGCCAGACATCTGCGCGCTGTCCACGGCACTCTTCAGCGCATCAATCTGCGCCTGCGTAGCGGGCGCGGCGCTCGAACCAGCGGACTGCCCCATTGCGACAAACGGAAGAAAAACCATTGCGGCAAGAAGAAACAAACGCACTGCTTTGCGACCCATATACCTCCTGGGCAGAAATCCAATAGGTTTGAGGAGCGTGGTTGTGGCCCGCCGCCGTTACATTCAATTTGCGGGTTCGCGCCGACAAGCTGTCCGGCCCCGCGCCGAGCAATCCCGAAAACTCAGACGACTGCAAGCTCTGGACCTGCGGCTGCCGCTGAACATTATCGATAACCGAAGAATGTCACGGAACCCATAAAGACGGCATGAGGAATCCCCTCATGCCCACTGGAAAACTCATACCAAATATGCATTGCATTCGCCTCCAGCCGGTCGGCGATGATAAATAAAAGCGGAGCGAACCCCTGGCTGACGCAACCAGGCTGACAAACCCCAGAATGACAAACCCCAGAATGACGAATCAAGGATGAATCTGAACCCTCTTCTCCGCGTCGTCAGCGCGCTCTTCGCAGCGGCTCTCCTGCAGTGCGTTTGCGCACCCGCCTATGCCGCGGCGCCGTCCAACTCCTGCAGCAAGCTCGTTCTCGAAGGCGAAGTTACCGCCGGCCATGAATGGAAAGCGCCGCTCGGCCAGGGATGGCTCTTCCGCATCGTGCCTGTTCCACCCATTCAGGCCGGCTACTCCGGCTGGGACCTTGCGGTCGATCGCTCTGACCCCGCCGGCTTTCCCGACGCCCTCTATCTCGCCACTCCGCCTTTTGGCTCCATCAACGAGCGAGAAATTGCCACCACCTTCGGCCTCCGCGCGCAAGACGCCATCGGCTGGAACCCCCGCACCTTCCACTTCCTCATCGATCCCAAATCCTTCCACGAAGCCCAGCAGGCGTACCCCTCCGCATCTTCAGTCGATCCCAAGGCGATGAATCGCCTTCTCGAGCTGCAGAAGAACGCCGCCTCCGGTGAGTTCCGCATCCTCCACGCACATCTAGTCCCCGGTACCGCCGATCCCGCCCCTTTCGCGCAGCAGTGGGCACTTGCTGCCTCCCGCACCCCCCATCAGATCGAGTCATCCGCAAACAGCCAGGGTTCTTCCCGCGGCGAGCTCCGCTCCCTCCGCTTCCGTCTCACCCTCTGGCTCCCCGCAAAGTGGGCCTTTCCGCCGGGCGCACACCCTACCCCCTCCCCCTGTGGACAGTAGCGACCCGCTCCCACCCGACAACTCAATCCAGCAACTACTTTCACGCGCTATCATGGAACCATGGCAGAAACGGCGGAGCGCGATCGTTACCTATTCGGAAACTTGGAGAGCAGCGCGATCAATCGCGCCAAAGTCCGGGAAGCTAACTACGGCTACGAGCAACCTGAGGGCGTGTTCCTGACCACCCTCGATTTCGCCGTTAACTGGATTCGCAAAAGTTCTGTATGGCCCATGACCTTCGGCCTGGCCTGCTGCGCTATCGAAATGATGTCCATGGGTGCATCGCGCTTTGACATTGCGCGCTTCGGAGCTGAAGTCTTCCGCCCCTCGCCCCGCCAGTCGGACCTGATGGTCATCGCCGGCCGCGTCTCGCAGAAGATGGCTCCAGTCATTCGCCGACTCTACGACCAGATGCCCGAGCCCAAGTGGGTCATCTCCATGGGAGCATGCGCCACATCAGGCGGCGTATTTCAGAACTACGCCTTGGTGCAGGGAGTTAACCAGATCATCCCGGTCGACATCTATGTCCCGGGCTGCCCGCCCAGGCCTGAGCAACTGATCTATGCCATCACCCTCTTGCAGGAAAAGATCCAGCGCGAGCCTCGGAGTCTCCTCAAGACCCTCAACGTAGGGTAATCGGATTTTCAAGGTCCAGTTGAGGCCCGCCATGCCTCGCTCCGGCCTTATACGACAAAGTATGGAAAAATAGACAGTTCTCTAGGTCGATTCCTTATGGTAAACAGTGCATAACTTGGGGCCATGTCATTGAACAAATGTGCTCTTTGACCTCAAAGCTATGGTACGGTTATTAGTGCCGTTATTCGTTCCTGCAGCACCATGTGCATTAGAGTCTTCAATTTCGGAGCCGCACGGGTGCTTACGATTTACTGATTGTTTTTCAGCTTGATTTGCGGAGGATACAGCATGCAATCCCATCTTCTGAAACCTGTGTGCCGGGCGATCGCTCTCGCAGCCTTGGCCGCAGTGCCGGTTGCCCTGACCGCTCAGAACACGCCTAGTGCACCTAAACCCGCAGCCTCCTACGGCGATTCGCCGTCGCGCGCGGACATCTTCCTGGGCTATAGCTATCTTGCCCCTCACGACACGGTCAACACTCTTCAGCCAGACGGCGTCACCACCCTGCCGTTCCAGTACAAGGCCAACACCTGGGGCCTCCTCGGCAGTGGCGCGTACTACTTCAATAAGTACGTCGGTCTCCAGGCGGAAATGGGCGCCCACGACATGTGGGTGAATAGCAAGAGCAGTAACTCCGGTTTCCTCACCCCGGGTGGCGGCCTGATCTTCCGCTTCCCGACCAATGAGGTTACCCCCTTTATTCACGGCCTTGTGAACGGTGTTCGTGGCGGCGGTCCTGACCATCAGCCCTACACCTGGGGCCCGGGATTGACTGCTGGCGGCGGTATGGATATCGAAACGCCGGCCTTCAACCACCACCTCGCCATCCGCCTTTTCCAGGCTGATTACCAGTACATGCACCTCAACTGGGGCCCGGGCGTTTACGGTGGCCGCGCCAACATCAATGCCGCCCGTCTCAGCGGCGGACTGGTCTTCCACGTTGGCAGCATTGAGCCGCCTGCGCAGTTGACTGTAGCTTGCGCCGTCAACCCCACCACGGTCTTCCCGGGTGATCCGGTTACGGCCACTGCTACGCCCGGCTCCGCTGATCCCAAGCTGAATGTCATCACCACCATTAGTGGTGACGGCGTCGGGGCCAACAGCGGCAACACCGCTCCGGTGGACACCAAGGCACTGCAGCCTGGCCAACACACCGTCACCTGCAACGCCAAGGAAGGCAAGCCTGGCAAGGAAGGCCTGAAGCCCTGGCAGACGGCAACCGCCAGCACGGCCAGCTTCACGGTGAAGCAGTTCGAGCCGCCGACAGTGAGCTGCTCGGCCAATCCGTCCACCATCAAGCCGGGTGACAGCTCCACCATCACCGCCACCGGCATGAGCCCGCAGAACCGTCCGCTCACCTACACCTACTCGGCCAGCGGCGGCACCGTGAACGGTACCGGCAACAGCGCGACCTTCTCGTCCACGGGCGCGCCCACCGGTCCGGTCTCTATCACTTGCACCGTCACCGACGACAAGGGCCAGACCGCCTCGGGCAACACCTCCGTCACCATCGAAGCGCCGGTAGTGCAGAAGCCGAAGACCTCCTCGCTCTGCTCCGTCACCTTCTCGCGTGACAAGAAGCGTCCGGGCCGTGTCGACAACGAAGCCAAGGCTTGCCTTGACGAAGTTGCCCTCACCCTGCAGCGTCAGTCCGATGCCAAGGCCGTTGTAGTCGGCGAGTCCAACAGCGCCGAGAAGACTGCCCAGGAGAAGGCTGAAGCCAAGGCCGCCAAGATGAAGAAGCACGCCAAGCCGGTCGAGAACCTGGCCGCCCAGCGTGCCGTCAATACCAAGGACTACCTGGTCACGGAGAAGGGCATCGATCCTTCCCGCATCTCGGTTGCCACAAGCTCCGCGGATGACCAAAAGGTCGAGAACTACCTCGTGCCGTCCGGTGCTGACTTCAACACCGATGTCACTGGTACGTCCCCGGTCGATGAGTCCACGGTGAAGGCCCAGAAGCGCGTCGCGCTCCCTGAGCGTCACCACGCAGCAGCCAAGAAGGCAAAGAAGTAAGCCTCGGCTGACATGGAACTGCTTGCCCGGCCTGAACTCCACCACGGAGTTCAGGCCGGCTCAAGTTCAAACCATCCTCCTGCAAGTCTCGAGGTTGACCGGAGTCTGCGCAACGCGCAGCACCGGTCAGCCTCTTCGCTTCCTCGCCCCCCTCTTAGGCGAGAACCATCTCCCGGTCGATTTGCGCGACGCGCAGTAGTGATGAACACTCATATACTTGGATGGACTCCTTGCACCCCTTCATGAAATTCTTCCGGGCGCTCCATCGTGTTGCGCCTTTTGCCTTGCCGCTTCTCGCAGTTGCGTCGGCCGCCGCCCTTTCGGCGCAGGCAGCCTGGAGCCCCATCGGCCCCGACGGCGGCGATGCCCGCGTCGTTACCGCAGTTCCCGGCGACCCCCGTCACCTCTATCTCGGCACCACCAACAGTCTCATCTACGAGTCCACCGACGAAGGCGCCTCCTGGCGCCGCATGGTCAAGCTCGACGCGTCCGATGACCTGGTGGTCGATCACATCCTCGTCGAGGAATCCAATCCCTCTCTGATCTTTGCCGCTGCCTGGAAGTTCGATCATCCCGAGGGTGGCCTCTGGGTGAGCCGCGACGCCGGCAAAACCTGGAGTGAAGTGAAGGGTCTCAAAGGCCAGTCCATCCGCGCCTTCACGCAGGCCCCCTCCAACCACCGCATCCTCTTCGCAGGAACGCTCCAGGGCGTCTTCCGCTCGCAGGACGCCGGTGAAACCTGGAGCCAGATCACTCCCGCCGGCAGCACGGAACTCCACGAGATCGAGTCCCTCGCCATCGATCCGCGAGATCCCAACATCATTTATGCCGGTACCTGGCACCTGCCCTGGAAGACCACCGATGGCGGCGCGCACTGGAACAACGTCAAAGAGGGACTGATCGATGACTCTGACGTGTTCTCCATCATCATCGATCCCCAGCAACCCAATGTCATTTATCTGAGCGCGTGCAGTGGCATCTACAAGAGCGAGAGCGGCGGAGCCCAGTTCAAGAAGATCCAGGGAATCCCGGCCACCGCCCGCCGCACCCGCGTCCTCCGGCAGGACCCCGTCCACCGCGACACCGTGTACGCCGGAACCACCGAGGGCCTCTACAAGACCACCAACGCCGGCAAGACTTTCCAGCGTATGACCGGTCCTGAAGTCATCGTCAACGACGTCCACATCAACCCCACCAATCCTGATCGCGTCATCCTCTCCACCGATCGTGGCGGCGTCCTCACCAGCGATAACTCTGCCGTCTCATTCACGCAGACCAATCGCGGCTTCTCCGCCCGCAAGGTGCAGGCTCTCACCATCGATCCCAAGGACCCCTCTCGCGTCTACGCCGGAGTCGTCAACGACAAGACCTACGGCGGAGTTTTCTTCTCCTCTGACGGAGGAGAGCGCTGGAAGCAGGTTGCCGACGGCCTCGAGGGCCGCGATGTGTTCGCTCTTTCGGAATCACCCGACGGAGTCGTCCTCGCCGGCACCAGCAGCGGCATCTTCCTCCTTGAAAAGGAAGAGTGGCAGCCCCGTAACACCATCGCCAACACCATCGCGAAGCCCACCCCAACCGTCGTCAAGGGCAAGCGCGTCATCGTCGAGAAGAGCGTGAAGGAACCCACCCGCCAGTTCGACGGCCGGGTCTACGGCCTCGACGCTTCCGGCGATGTCTGGGCTGCCGCTACCAGCGGAGGCCTCTACACCAGCAAAGACAAAGGCGTCACGTGGCAGGGGGGCCCCGGCCAGGGAGCCGATTTCACTTCTATCGCTGTGCATGGCGAAACCATGGCCGCCGCCAAACCCGCCGGCATCGTCCTCTCCAACGACTCGGGGAAGACCTGGTGGCCTATGGGCATTCCCACCGCCGTCACCCACATCCACCGCATCATCTTCGCGGCAGACGGAACCCTCTGGCTGGGATCGCGCGAAGGCGTCTACTTCACCCGCGACAAAGGCAAGGCCTGGATGTGGGTCCATCGCCTGCCTATGAAAGACGTCACCGACCTCTACTACGACGCGCAGACGAACAAACTCCTGGTCAGCTCGCACGGCAGTGACTTCATCTACGCCATCGATACGCAAAGCCTTGATTGGAAGTGGTACCAGACCGGCTACCACCTCTACATGGTGCGTACCGCTGGCGACCGAATGCTTGCGGCCTCGCTTGATGATGGGGTCCTGGCCGAGCCCAAGCCTTCGCAAGCCCAGGCTGGCCAGCGCTAACGCTCCTCAGCGCGGTCTGCTGACCGCGCTGCAGGGAAGACATCACCCGTGATCCCCATCACAGACCCGTCTGCTATCTTCGACTAACCTGCTGACGTGGGCAGCGGTGTGTTTTTTCGAAGGCCTGTCTACAGCCCGTCGCGAAAGATCAGAGGGTGTTTACTAGAAAATTAGCTACCCCTCCCCCTGTTTTTACTTCTCCGTTTATTCGCCAAATTTTTGATAACCAGCTAATAAAGCGAGGCTTACGTCGATATTAAAAACAATATCGTCTCCGCCGGTGTTCTAAAAATTAAACCCCTTCAGTTACCAAATGATCAACATGATCTTGGCTCGCGTCTGGCTGCAAACCCAAACTTGACCTCGCAAGCCTAATCCCTAAAACCTAATCCCCAAAACAGACTCCAATTCCCTGAAGCCTAAACCTTTCGTTCTGTATCATCTATCTATGCAGGCTGCAGCCCAGACCTCCGGCACTCATCCCTTCCGAGCCAACGACCCCCGCTTAGCACCCATCGCAGAGAAGGTCCTCGCCGGCCAGCGGCTCGACTTTCAAGACGGCCTCACGCTCTACGGAACCTCGGATGTCCTCGCCGTAGGCTGGCTCGCCAACTCCGTCCGCGAGCGCCTGCATGGCGACATCACCTACTTCAACGTGAATCGCCACATCAACCCGACCAACGTCTGCGTCGCGGCTTGCAAGCTCTGCGCCTTCGGCCGCAAGAAGGGCGACCCCGCCGGCTACACCATGGCCCTCGAAGAGGCCTGGGAGACCGCCGCCTCCGGCTACTCTGAAGCCGTTACCGAGTTCCACATCGTCGGCGGCCTGCACCCTGACCTGCCCCTCGAGTACTTCACAGATCTGGTCCGCGGCCTCAAGCAGCGCTTTCCCAAGGTCCACATCAAAGCCTTCACCATGGTTGAAGTGGCCTTCCTCGCTCGCCGCGCCAAGCTCACGATCGAAGAAACACTGGTCAAACTCCGCGAGTGCGGGGTCGACTCGATGCCCGGCGGCGGTGCTGAAATTTTCTCCGCCCGAGTCCGCTCCATCATCTGTGATCACAAGATCGACGGCAGCGAGTGGCTCGAGACCGCCCGTCTGGCTCACAAGATGGGTTTCCGGTCGAATGCCACCATGCTCTACGGCCACATCGAGAACAACGAGGACCGCGTCGACCACCTGCTCAAGCTCCGCGAAGTCCAGGACGAGACCGGCGGTTTCCAGACGTTCATACCCCTGGCCTTCCACCCGGAAAACACCCCGCTCGACCATCTCCCCGTCACCACGGGGCTTACCGACATCCGCCAGATCGCCGTCAGCCGGCTGCTGCTCGACAACTTCGCGCATATCAAGGCTTACTGGCAGATGCTTACGCCGAAAATCGCCCAGATCGCCCTTCGCTTCGGAGCCGACGACCTTGACGGCACCGTCATCGAAGAGAAGATCTACCACGACGCCGGCGCCACCACGCCGCAGGGCATGACGCGCAAGGAACTCTGCCGCCTCATCACCGAGGCCGGCCGCGTTCCCGTCGAGCGCGACACACTCTACCACCCGGTGACGCGCACCGAAGACAGCTTCGTCGTAGCGGTCTAGACAGGCCGCCGAAAACTCAAACTCGAAGCCGCTCTGCTATTCCTCGCGATGGAAGAGAAGTGAGTTGGCCTGCTGCACAGGCGTAAGCAGCACGCGCGCGATGTTGACATGCGCGGGTCTCCCGGCCGCCCACACGATGACATCTGCGACATCTTCCGGAGTGAGCGGCTTCACGCCTTTGTAGACCTTAGCGGCGCGCTCCTTGTCTCCGTGAAAACGCACCATGCTGAACTCGGTTTCCACCATGCCGGGATCAACCGTAGTGACGCGCACGGGCGTGCCCAGCAGGTCTTGGCGCAGGCCATCATTGATGGAGCGTTCCGCCGCCTTGCTGGCGCAGTAAACGGCTCCATTGGGATAAGTGAGTTCGCCGGCGGTGGAGCCGAGATTGATCACGTGGCCGCGGCCGCGCACCACCATGCCAGGCACAACGGAGCGCGTGACATAGAGCAGGCCCTTCACGTTGGTGTCGATCATCTCTTCCCAGTCCTCGATGCGGCCCATGTAGAGTTTGTCGAGTCCGCGGCTGAGGCCCGCGTTGTTGACCAGGATGTCGATCGCGGCCCACTCTTCCGGCAGGGTGTCGATGGCGTTCTGCACGGCGCGATGGTCGCGCACGTCGAGATCGATGGAGTGGACAGATTCGGCGCCCGAAGCGAGCGCCTCTGAGGCAACTTCAGCAAGCTTGGCAGCGCGGCGGGCGGCCAGCAGAAGCCGTGCGCCCTCCGCAGCAAACGCGCGCGCGGTGGCAGCGCCAATGCCGGAGCTGGCTCCGCTGATGAAGACGATCTTTCCGCGAAAACTCATGGGGCCATTGTAAAGAAGCGCGGAGGCCTCATGCGTGACGGGGAATACCGAAGACAGCCATCAGCCGTCAGCTTTCAGCTTGCCCCGGCGTTGCGCCATCTTGTACTGGCCAACGGCCCAGTCTTCATTGGCGAGGCCGGTCCTTCTGGCTTCGTCGAAGATTTCGGCGAGATTATCAGCCAGGCTGAGGCGCACGCCGGCCGCTGCTGCAGCTTCGCGGAGCAGACGGAGGTCTTTTGCCCCGAGGCTGATGGTAGCGCCCACGTGCTCCGGCGGATGCAGCATTACGTTGGCATAGGCGGCGTAGAACGGAGACTGGAAGAGCGCGCTATTCACGGTCTCGAAGAAGACTTCCGGCTCGATGCCCTGCGCCTGCGCGTAGACGAAGGACTCGCCGAGAGAGTGAATCATCGCGCTGATCAGGAAGTTGCCGCCGAGTTTGAGTGCATGCGCCTGCGGTGGATGCTTGCCAACGACGGAGATGCCGCGCGACATCGGTTGGAGGATAGGGCGGGCGCGCTCGATGAGATCGTCAGGGCCGGCGATAGCGATCCACAGCTTGCCGGCTTCAGCGACGTTGGGGCGCCCGAAGACAGGCGCGGCGATGAAGGGGATGCCGCGGCGTTCGTGCTCGCGCGTGAGGCGCTCAGAGAACGCGACGCTGATGGTGCTGCAAGCGATATGGAGCGTGGACGGCGTGAGCGCGTCCATCAGGCCATTGGGCCCAAAGAGCACCTCTTCGTTCGCGTGATCGTCGAAGAGCATCGTAATCACGGCGTCTGCTCCGAGCTCGGCTTCGGCCGGAGTGCCGGCGGCGATAGCCCCTTCGCGTAACAGCGATTCGGTTTTGCCTTCACTGCGGTTCCAGACGGCGAGCTCGTGTCCGGCTGCAATCAATCGATGCGCCATGGGAGTTCCCATGGCGCCTGTTCCCAGAAATCCAATGCGCAAAGCGTGTACCTCTCCACCTGCGGTGGGGCCAACTGCGCTTTCGGCGCCTGCTAGCTCTGTTCAAAGCATAATCGCCCTTATGCGTTGGTGTAGGGGACGGCGGCGCGGGCATCGCGGAGCGCAACGGCCCACCAGCGAAGACGTCCGAGCATCGTGGCCATGCTTCGCTGCGCCCGCTCGGGCTGCTTGAGCTTGCCGGTCGCGTCGAACAGCTCCCAGGCGCTGGCGAAGCTGACGGAGTCGCGGATAGTGACGGCGTGCAGCTCGGCGAACACCAGCCGAAGCTGCTCGACTGCGCGGAGGCCGCCGGAGATGCCGCCGTAAGAGACGAAGGCGACAGGCTTGGCGTGCCACTCGGGACCGACGGAGTCGATGAGCATTTTTAGCGCGGCGGGGTAGCCGTGGTTGTACTCGGGTGTGACAACAACGAAGGCGTCGCACTGGGCCATGCGCTCCCAAAGCGTGGGGGATTTGGAGGGCTCATCACTGCCGGGGCTGCTTTCGGCAGGGTCGATGATGTGCACGATGTAGTGGCCTTGCGCGCGAATCTCGTCGACGGCCCAACGGGCGACGGTGTCGCAAAAGCGGCCTTTGCGGGTGCTGCCGTAGATGAGTCCGATGTGGATGGTGTCGGTCATAGGTAGGGGAATCTCCTCTCCTTGAATGCGTCTGAATCCATCGTGCAACCTCAAGTAAACTTGAGGTCAAGAGGGCCGCATGAAAAAGTCCGCGAAAAAGGCCGTTGAGCGGAGGGACTGCTGCGAGCCTATGAATGCGCAGGCGATGCGCGGGAAGTGCAAGACGGATCTCTCGGTCGGCGAGATGGCGCAGCGCGCGGGCGTTGCAGTTTCGACGCTGCATTTTTATGAGGCCGAGGGGCTGATCACGAGCTGGCGCAATCAGGGTAACCAGCGGCGCTATGCGCGCGAGGTGCTGCGCAGGGTAGCAGTGATTCGCGTGGCGCAGCGCGCCGGGATTTCGCTGGCCGTGATTCGCGATGCGTTGAAGGCACTCCCGAACGAGCGTACGCCGACCGCGGAAGACTGGAGCAAGCTCTCGGCGCGATGGCGGGCAGACCTTGATCAGCGGATCCAGCGCCTGACGGGATTGCGCGATCAGCTCGATGGGTGCATCGGATGCGGGTGTTTGTCGATGGGGGTGTGCCCGCTTCGCAATCCATGGGATGAACTGGGCAGGCAAGGGCCTGGAGCGCGGTTGCTGGACCCAGAGGGATAAGAGATGCCGGTACAATCGAGTCTCGATCTCCGAAAACCTTCTGATGGGTGATTCCAATGACTGCGACGAGTTCTGACCCGCACGACATCAATCCGATAAGGGTTATAACGACCGCAGAAGCGATACGTACGCGACCCAAAATGTATGTGGGTTCTACTGACCAAGATGGTCTCTGTCGGCTTGTAAGCCTCCTGGTCTTGGAGGCTGTGGACGGGGTTGCACTTCACCTTGAAGAGCAAGCGCAAATTGCTGCGGTCCGGGTCGAAGTTGTCCTGCACTCCGACGGATCCGTAACAGTTTTCAATGATGGTAGAGGCCTGCCAGTTGACCGAGACGGAATTGAACCCCATAAGTCCCGGGCGGAGAAGATTTTGACGTCACTGTATGCGCCTGCGATGAACGGTCTGGCAATCGCAAACGCCTTGAGTCAACAGCTTAACCTCAAAATCTTTCGCGACGGCAACGTATGGCAGCAGGAGTATCGCGCAGGAAATCCCACAAACGAATTGATGAGGGCAGGTACCAGCAGCCGGCACGGGACACAAATACACTTTCTGCTAGATCCTGGAATATTTTCGACCACCGAATTCGACTTTGACTCGCTGAGTCGGGATCTCCGCACGTTGGCGTCAAAGCATGCAAATCTGACTATCAAGCTCACCGATGAGCGCACCACTGACTGAAGAATTCACCGTCTGGCGTGGGTGCATTTCGAGGGGCGGATACACTGGAGAGCGATGCTCCGAACCATCAATGCGACGCGATATGTGGTGCCTTTGCGCGAGGGCGGATCTCTGCCTGCGATTGTGGAGGGCGATGACCTGGGCTTGTACGTGGTGAAGTTTCGCGGAGCAGGACAGGGGATTCTGGCGCTGATAGCGGAATTGATTGCAGGCGAGATCGGGCGAGCGCTGGGACTACGCGTGCCGGAAATCGTGTTTGCGGAGATTGATGCGGCGCTGGGGCGGAACGAGCCCGATGCGGAGATTCGGCACCTGCTGAAGGCGAGCGCCGGATTGAACCTGGCGCTCGATTATCTGCCTGGCTCGGTGATGTTCGACCCTGCGGCGCGAGATGCGGCGGCGGCCGATGAGGCCTCAATGCTGGTGTGGTTCGATGCGTTCGCGCAGAACGTGGACCGCACGCCGCGGAATGCGAACCTGCTGGTGTGGCATCGCAAGCTGTATCCCATCGATCACGGCGCGGCGCTGTTCTTTCATCACGACTGGGCGACGATGGAGGCGAAGATTGCGTCGCCGTTCAAGCAGATTGAGCAGCATGTGCTGCTGCCCTGGGCAAAAGAGATTCCGCAAGCGGGTGCAGCAGCACGCGAAAAGCTGAGCGATGGAGTTTTCGAACGGATTGCGGGTGCAGTGCCCGATGCGTGGCTCAACGCGATACCGGGGAACCTCAGTGCGGCGGAGCGGCGCGCGGGGTATGTGGATTTCTTTAAGCGGCGGCTCGAGGCCGCGCACATCTTCGAACAGGAGGCGATGGATGCACGCACCCGCATCATTTGATTACGCCCTCCTGCGTGTTGTGCCGCGCGTCGAGCGGCAGGAGTTCATCAATGCTGGCGTGGTGGTGTACTGCCCCGAGAAGCGATACTTGGCGGCGCGAGTCCGTCTCGACTCTACCCGATTGAAGGCGCTTTGGCCGGAGGCGGATCTGTCGCTAGTGGAAAAACACCTGCAAGCTGTGGAGCGGATATGCGAAGGCGACGGAGCGGCCGGGCCGATCGCGAAGCTATCGCAGCGAGAGCGGTTTCACTGGCTCACCTCGCCGCGGTCGACCATCATTCAGCCCTCACCGGTGCATACGGGCGTGTGCGATGGAACGGATGGACTGCTGGATCGGTTGGAGAAGCGGTTCCTGAGCGCGTGAGTTACATCGAGCGAGCTATTTCGCTTGCGCGCTGCGCATGAGGTCGGCGAGGGCGTGCACATCAGCCGCAGATGCGTCGCTGACCACGATGCAATGCAGCCCGCCGGCTGTCCACGATTCCGTGGTGAAGCCATCTTCCGTTTGAACGCCATCCCGTGAAGAGGTCGCGCTCTTCAGCACGAATACTGAAATCCGATGCTGCCGGAAGGAGAAGAGAAGCTGTGCTTCGGGAGCATGATTGAAGAAAATCAGCTTGCCGCCGAGGAGTGTGTAAGGGGAGTAGGTGAGGTCAGGCAGGTTGAAGGTGAACGGCAACTTGCCCTGAAACCACGGCTTCACGGTGTGGCGGTCGGTCGACACAACGTCGACAGGGTTGGCGCTGGCAAGAGTGGAGACGTGGAGATCCAGCAACTCGGACAGCGCACGCTCATGGGCGTAATGCCGAGCAATCAGCGGAACCGATATCGCGACCAGAACGACTGCCGCAACGAGAGCGAGGGCGGGGCTGAGCCAGAAGTGCAGCGGTCGCCGCTGCTTCGTAGCGACCTGTGCGGCGATGCGTGCGCGGAATTCGGGCGAAGGTTGATAAGCATCTGCCGCGGCGCGAACGGAGTTCTTGAGCTGCATTTGAGCCAAGGCATGGGCGCTGCAAGCTGGGCAGGTCTGCAGATGAGCTTCGACAGCGGCGAGCGCAGCCGGCGAGAGCTCACCATCGACGAAGGCATCGAGTTGATTGGTCGGGCAGGTCATGGTTTCGTTCCTTCCAACTGAGCCGCCAGGAGGTTGCGCATAGCTTTGCGGGCGCGCGAAAGGCGCGACATCACGGTGCCCATCGGGATGCCGAGCGCCTGGCTGATTTCGCTGTAGCTCATCTCTTCAAAGTCGCAGAGCAGGATGATCTCTCGCGCGGGGACTGGCAGCATCTCCAGGGCGCGGCGCACCAGGTCCTGCTCAGCGCGCACCAGCAGTATCGATTCGGGTGTGTGCAACTCCGCGGGCTCAGGTGGCGTCTCATCGGCATCGTCGAACGAGAGCGACACATTGAGTCCTGCTTGCGAGGTTAGAAAAGTGTTGCGCAGGATCCGGTAAATCCAGGCCCGAAAGTTGGTTCCGGGCTGGAAGGACGCGAAGCCGCGTAGCGCTTTCATGTAGGTTTCCTGCACCAAGTCTTCGGCAGAGGCACGGTCGCGGGCAAGCCAATACGCGAGGTTATAGAGCCGGCCGAATAAAGGCATGGCCAGCTCTTCGAACGAGCCGTTGACGGGAGCGGATTGGAACACGGCGCCGACAGTGTACCTCAGAGCGTTGACATTGAAGTTTGGCCGGCGTCGAAAAAGCCGGATTCTCCTTCACTGAAGAAAACAGAAAACGGCGGGAAATATTCCCGCCGTCATGAGATTTTCGACAAAATTGTCTCTGGTCGACTTTCGCTATTGCGGAGCTACGAGCTGGTGAGCGATGGCGAACAGGGCCAGCTCAAGGCGAGTCGAGACACCTGTCTTATCGAAGATGTTGGAGAGGTGGCGCTTCACGGTCTCTTCACTGAGGCCGAACTGCTTGGCAATATCGCGGTTACTGCAGCCCTCCACGATGGAGCCCACTACCTCCAGTTCACGCGGCGTAAGGCCGAAGGTCTTGCGCTGGGGAACCTGCGCTTGCTGCATGAGGTCATGCAGGGCGGAGACGAGATTGACGACGCGCTTGCCGCCGATCCAGTAGTCGCCTGCGGAGACGGTTTTGATGGCGGTCTGCAGATGCCCGACGAGCGCGTCTTTTAAGACGATGCCGCGCGCGCCGATGTGCAGGGCCTCAATGATTTGTTGGGTAGTGATGGTAGACGTGAGCAGGATGATCTTAACGGTAGGACTGCCATTCATGATGGCGCGCATGGCCTCAAGCCCTGGCAGGCGCGGCATCAACAGATCAAGCAGAAGGATGTCGGGCTGCAACTCGAGGGTCTGCGTGATGGCCTCGTCACCGTCGCCAGCTTCACCGACGACTTCGAAGCCCTCGTCTTCCGTAAGCATGTTGCGCACGCCGATCCGGACTACGGGATGATCATCTGCCAAAATGATGCGAATCGGTCGTTCCACGGGTGGGATGTTCCTCCAAGGTCTGCTGGGCGCCAGCTTCGCTGCAACTACCGTGCGCTTCGCTTTGCAGGTTACTCGTTCGGATTCATAGCAGGGGCGCTTCCCTGGGGGGAGAACTCCGCATCCAGCATACGCTGCAGGTTGCAAGTAGCGGTTTCTAAAAGCGGAAGAAGCGATCGAATGTACTCTAGATCGTCAACCCCGAACTCGATCAGTTCGCCGATCCGAGCAGCCTCAAGGGCGCCGGCCATGCTGCAGCCGCCCTTGATGGAATGCCCAATGCGCCTCACCGTGGCGAGATCGCCGATGTTCAGGGCCTCTTCCAGGGGAGCCCGGCGTCTGCTGAGATCTGCAACTACGGCTGCGTAGATCTCGCGGACCGCCGATTCCTTCATCATGTCGCGGAGCTGCGCGACAACCTTGGGGTCAAACACGGGCGGCAGACTATCGGGCACTATGTGCGGGCCCGTGGAAGCGCCCGCGGATCTCGGAATCGTGGCGTGGCTTTCAAGCAGGCGCTGCAACGCTTCGGGTCCTATGGGCTTCATCAGAAAGCCATCGACGCCACGAATGACGGAATCGGGTGCATGACTGCCGCTGATGGCATAGATTGTGGCAGTGGTGTGCGCGCGGAGCTGGTTGATGAGCTCGGTTCCGCTCAGGCCGGGCATCTGCGTGTCCATCAGGATAACGTCGGGATAGAAGCTCTCGCCGTCAAGCACCGCGAGCGATTCATCGCCGCCGGACGCCGTTTGCACTAGATACCCGCTCATGGTCAGGATTGTCGCCATGACCTCGCGGCTGACCATGTCGTCATCGATGATGAGTACGCTTGGAAGTCTCCGATTTGGGTGGATGCCTGGCACGGATTGAGTATGCCACCTCAACGCCAAGCGGACAAAGCAGGGTATCTTAATTGCCGACAACGAGGACCTGAAAGCTTCCGGTAACCGGGGTGGCTTTGAGCGATCCAATGCCGTTGGCAGGCGTGCTGCGCAAGTTCACACCGTGCAGATCTGTGACCAGGTATACCTGCCCGGTGGATTGGTCGACGGCGAGGGTTCGCGCGCGTTCCATGGTGGGCAGGTTCTGAATTACGGCGTAGTCGTCGGTCTGATGCCTGCGCACCACGGTGAGGCTTCCGTAACCAGCGCCGTTGGCGGTGAAAATGAGGCCGTGGTTTCCATCGTAGGCGATGGCGTCGGTGCCGGGCCCGGTGGTGAGAGTGGACAGCACGCGGCCATAGACGGAGTCCATTATTAGCAGGTTCTGGTTATCGCAGGCGACGAACAGGCGCGCGTCGCGACCGTCTATGGCCAGCCCCTGCGGGCTGGGACAGGATTCGTCGAGACGAAAGAACGAGATGGCTGGATCCGTGGAGTACTCACCGATCTGCCAGTTCAACTTCGCTGTCCCGGGAGATGTTGGGTCGGCCGGAGATTTGTGCATGGCGCTGATCTGGTCGCTTGCTTCGGCTTCGAGCGCGGCTACGTCGATGCGGGCGATGCGCGGCGGCGAGTGGGTCGCGAGGAAGGCCTGCGGGTCAGGGTTGTAGTCCGCTGCGCCGACTGTGACAAAGACCTGGCCTTCGTTGTCGGCCTGCGCGATTCGAAAGTTGCCGTAGACCGCGATGTTCACCAGTATGGTCTGCGAACGAAGATCGATGACGATGATATGCGACAGGCCTTTGGCGGTCTCGCTGGAAGTGGTTGCAGCTCGATTCGGCTGGGTATTTGACCCGGATCTATGGGCCGGAGGGCGGCGGAGGTTTGAGAGCCGCGCCTGAGGTGCAGTGGCCGCACCGCAGAAGGCGAAGAGCATCTGCTGTTCGGATGCGAGGGCCATGGAGCGGGGCGCACAGCTGAGCTGGATTCCGCGAGTGACCTGAAGAGAGCGCCGGTCGAAGATCCGGACGGAAGCTGCCTGGCTATCGCTTACATATCCGAACTGGCCGTCTGGATCGAGGAGGATCGAACGGGCTTCCTCAAAGCCAGTGATCTGCCCTGTGATCTCGCCGCTGGCGATGTCAACGACTTGGACGACGCCTTGATGAGCGATGAAGAGCTGGCGCGCGACGGGATCGAGGGTGAGGTAATCCCAGTTGCCACCGCCGCCGATGACCCATCTGTCGCGAATGGCGAACGGTTGTCCGCCGATCTCATCGGACATCGGGATGGGTGCCTGCTGGGCCGCGGCCTGCGCAGCCAGGAAATAGCTGAGGAGAAAAAAAGCGAGAACACGCCGCATGCGGGAACCGCTCCTATACCAGAATGGGTCAGGAGAAGACGAGCGCTACTGAGAGAGTAGACGAATTCCCGCGGCGAAGCGCTCGGATCCTGGCGGGCGAGTTCTGATCGCCATGCGGGAGAGGCTTCGACGGCGTGAAGCGCCTTACTTGGTGCGCGTGCGACGGCGCTGAATGAGCACGATCAGTATGACGATGACCAGCACCCCGGCAACGATGCGGATAATTGTGGTTTGATCCATTGTTTACCCTTTCGTTTTGTTATTCGTTGTTCGTTACTTCATGGAGCCAACCTGGAGCTTTGAGCAATTCGCGCGGCCGCGAGCCATCTGCAGGGCCGACCAGGCCGTCGCGCTCCATCAAGTCGATCAAATGCGCGGCGCGGCCATAGCCGATGCGGAGGCGCCGCTGCAGCAGTGAAGTTGAAGCCTTACCGAATTCGAAGACGAGCCGCACGGCATCGTCGAACATGGGATCGTTTTCGTCCTCATCGCCGCTCGAGCCCTCGACCGCGGTGCGTTCATCCTTGGGCGACTCAAGGAAGCCTTCGGCGTACTCGGCTGTGCCCTGGTCTTTCCAGAACTTGACGATGGCGGCAGTCTCCTTTTCCGAAACGTAAGGCGCATGCAGGCGCATGAGGCGGCTTGTGCCAGGCGGAAGGAAGAGCATGTCACCGCGGCCCAGCAGAGCTTCGGCGCCGTTGGTGTCAAGGATGGTGCGGGAGTCGACCTTGGTGGAGAGACGGAAGCTGATACGGGTGGGTACGTTGGCCTTGATGAGGCCGGTGATCACGTCGACCGAGGGACGTTGCGTGGCCAGCACGAGATGGATGCCGACGGCGCGGGCCATCTGGGCGAGGCGCGTGATGGATTCTTCCACGTTGGCGCGGTCGAGCATCATGAGATCGGCGAGCTCGTCGATGATGACGACGATGTAGGGCAGAGGCTCCTCGGGTTCACCGTCATCGAACAGGGAGCCGGTGACGCCCTCGAATAGCTTGTTGTACTGATCGATGTTGCGTACGCTGCGGCTGGCGAGGAGTTTAAGGCGGCGCTCCATTTCGCGGACCGCGTTGCGGAGGGCGTTGGCGGCGAGCTTGGGCTCGGTGATGATGGGCGTAAACAGGTGCGGAATGCCCTCGTACATGCCGAGCTCGACGCGCTTGGGATCGACGAGGATCAGGCGAACCTGCTGCGGAGTGGTGCGGAACAGCAGGCTCATAATCATGGCGTTGATGGCCACGGACTTGCCGGATCCGGTGGAGCCGGCGATGAGGACGTGGGGCATCGAGGCGAGGTCGGCGGTGACGATGCGGCCGTTGATGTCCTTGCCCATGGCGAGCGTGAGGCGCGACTTGGCTTTGGCGAAGGTTTCGGACTCAAGGACGTCGCGGAGATGGATGGTCTCGCGCTCGTGGTTTGGCACCTGGATGCCGACGGTGGATTTACCCGCCATGCGCTCGATGAGGATGGATTCGGCCCGCATTGCCAAGCAGAGGTCGTCAGCGAGGCCCGTAACGCGCGAGTACTTCACGCCGGCTTCAGGCTTGAACTCGTAGGTTGTCACCATCGGGCCGGGATTGATCTGGACGACCTGGCCGCGGACGTCGAACTCGCCGCATTTTTCGACGAGGACCTTGGCTTCTTCGCGGAGCTCATCTTCACGGACCGCGCTGGGGCCGCCTCCTGGGGTAAGCAAAGTGCTGGGCGGGAGCTTGAAGCCGGCGACATTCTTCGGAGCGACAGTAGCGTGCTTGATTTCGGCGTCAGCGCGTTCGTGAACGGCGATCTCGGCTGCCGTGGGCGCGGGAGCGGGAGCAGGCGGAGGAGTACGGACGGGCTCGGGACGGACTTCAAGGCGCGCCTGAGCAGAGGCTGGCAGAGAGGCTTCAGCGCGTGCCGACGAAGCTTCGGGGCGCGCCTCGACGGGAATGGGGCGCATGGGCGCAGGCTCGGGTGCTGCAGGGTGAGCGGCTGTGGCCGGCGCGGCTTCTGCGGTGCGATCCCAAGTGGTGCGGCGGGATTCGATGGGGATGGGCGGCTCTGGAACGCGTTGCGGGCTCGCTGGGGCCTGTGGAGCCGATCTGGTTGGAGGAGCGGACGCTTCCGCCACGCGCCGGAACGCCGGGATATCGTCGACCGGATCGATCTCTGCCTGTTTTCCGCGGCGGCCGAAGAGGGCTGCGAGGCGGCTGGGTTGCCGTACTTCGGCGTCGGCCTGATCGGCCGCGCCAGTGAAGAAGCGCTGCGAGGGTCCGGGGTTGTTCTGCTCGTCTTCTGCCCACTGAGCTTCTGCGCGGCGTTCTGCGCGGTCTTCACGCCAGTTGCGCCAGCGGTCGTGAAGGGACTGCAAACCGATCCAGCGGTCCTCCACGGATTGGAAGAGGGCGCGAAAGTTGATGGAGAGAGCGAAGTAGACTCCGGCCGCGGCGAGCACACCGGCGACGAGCCACGCGCCCTGAATATTCAGCCACGTCACAAGCAGTCCGGCGATGAGGCGGCCGATGACGCCTTCGATGGGGACTATATGGAGCCAGTTCCAGTGCCAGGGCAGTAGCGCGAAGACGGCGGGGACGAAAAGGAACGAAAGGAATGCGCCCGTTCCGCGGAGCCAGGCCGCGCCCGCGTAGCGGGAACGCATCCAGCCCCAGGCGATGGTGGCGAGCAAGATGGGAAGGAAGAAGGCGGTGAAACCGAAGATCTGAAGAAGGAGATCGCCGGTGTAGGCGCCGATGGGGCCGATCCAGTTGTGGATTGTCGCCGGGATTGCCGGGTCGGAAGAGGTGTTCAGCGATGGGTCGGTGGCGTGATAGGTGGCCAGCGAGAGCAGGAACAGGAGGGAAACGAGCGCCAGGACCACTCCCAGGAACATATTGAGCGGGCGGTTGCGCGTGGGCGCGAGGGCAATCTGGATGGGCTTGATCATAGGGGACGCCGTCTCAGCCCGGGAGCACGCCGACCCGCACTGGGCGACCGGCTTCAGGGCGGAGGTGAGAATCCCAGAGCAGCTTTCATTATCGGTGGGGGAGGGGGCGAAGTTCCGGCAAAAGGGGGCTGGGGGAACCTAGAAAGGTAGGGATCAGGGACCAGGCAACAGGGAACAGAAGGCAGGACCCGGTACGCAGGGACAAAGGGGCGACAGGCCGGCTTCAGTGGTTGAATCCGGCCCTGGAGATGGAGGACTATCCGGCGACGATTCTGGAGCCCCAGATGAGGAGGATGATGCCCAGAATTATTCGGTAGACGGCGAAGGGGACGAATCCACGGGTACGGACCCAGGAGAGGAACCATCCCACGACGCCCCAGGCCACGATGAACGAGACGACGAACCCGATGGCGAGGACGATCCAGTTCTGGGTGTTCATGACGACGTGGGCGGCCGGCATGGTATTGGCCACGGCATCGCTCGCTGCCGCGCCGCTGACGGCGGCGGCTTTGCCCTTGTGGAGGACCTCGGAGTAGAGGTCGTAGGCCGTGGCGGCGAGCATGGTGGGGATGGAGAGCAGGAAGCTGAACTCGAGGGCTGTGGGGCGGTCCATGCCGACCAGCTGGCCGGCTGCGATTGTGGACATGGAGCGCGAGGTACCGGGGAAGATCGCCGAGAGGGACTGGCAGAGGCCAATCCAGATGGCTTGGCCGAATCCGATCTCCTCAGTGTGGGTGGTGTGGGGCTCGTAACGGCTAGCCCATGCATCAACGATCCACATGATGATGCCGCCGAGCAGAAGCGCCAGGGCCATGACGGTGATGCTTGCCAGGTTGCGGTCGCTCCAGTGCTTGAGCAGCTTGGCAGGGACGGCGGTGCAGACGAAGGCCAGGATGGTGAGGGAGATGGGGTGGGTGAAGAAATTGCGGTCGCGCCGTTCGCCCCGGGGGAAGGTGCGCATGAAGTCGAGGATCCGGCCGAGGTAGAGCAGGAGCAGGGCGAGGATGGCTCCGGCCTGGATGACGATGGTGTACATCTTCCAGTACGGATCGTCGAGATTGATCTTCAGCAAGGCTTCGGCAATACGCAGGTGGGCGGTGGAACTGACTGGCAGGAACTCGGTCAGGCCTTCGACGATGCCCAAAATGACAGAAATAATGTAGACGTTCAAAGAGCCTCCGGGATTGGCCGGGATCAGGTGCGAGCCGCTGGTTGGAATACGGTCTCTTTCGATCATAAAGGCTGAAAGGCGTGGAACAGGCACCTGCGGTGCGGCCACTGCGGCTTCGCCGCCCCGAGGCAATTTTGGGCAGGGATATCCTGTGGCACCTGCGGGTGCGGCTGACTGCGCCTGCGGCGCCATTGGGCATTTTTGAGCAGGGATGTCCTGTGGTGCGTCTTGGCGTGGGGTGGCTCGACAGAGGGATGGGTGGGTCAGAGGGCTCCTTTGGCTAGTTAGCGCGTCAGCCGGTCAGCAACTCGGCGGTTAGCTGGCGGTTGGAACTCCCAGGCCGCTCTTGGTGAGGGGGGAGGCGGTAGGGGGTGCCTTCCTCCAGGGAGCCAGGGGGGTCTCGATGCTCTTGCCGGAGAGGATTTGTTCGAGCATGGCCTGAACGTGGTTTGTGTCGTCCTTTGAGGCCTTTGCAGGCGTCTGCCGGAGGGTTGCCGCAGGGGGGAGGGGGGTGGGGGTGGGCACCGGTTGGGGCTGCGGTGCTTTGGATTGCTGTTGAGCGGTGCGGCGGGAGCCTACGGCGATCTGGGTGGCGTAGAGGAGTTTTGCGGCCTCGGCGGTGGTGAAGATTTCGAGGACCAGGCCGTGGGTGACGCAGGCCAGGAAGGCGTCGATGGTGGCGGGGGTGAGGAAGGGCATGGCTCGGCGGTAGGCGCGGTTGACGCGGGCGAGGGATTCAGGACTGTGATCGTTGCGTGCGTCGTCTTCGGCGCAGGCTTTGTTGTAGGCGTCGAGGCAGTGTTGTACGGCTTGTTCTGGAGTGGTCATGGTTTGGTTCCTTTGTGTTTTTGTCGGTTGAGGTGAGGTTGGTGCGGCAGTGGGAGTGCCTCCCCGGTCCCCAAAAGCGAGGGACCGGGGGCACCCGGCACCTGCGGGATGACAGAAATAAAAAGCAAAGTCGAAGGGGTTGAATGGCTCCGATTTCCCCGAGCGCGGGTGAGGACACCCGCGCTACAGCCGGTCAGGAGACCGGCGCTACAGGTTGGGTTGGGACAAAAGAAAAGCCCGCCGGTTTTGGCGCCGGCGGGCGTTGTTTTTCTGGTTAATTCAATTGTTTCAGATTGCGAAGGTAAATCGGCAATTATTTTCGATTTGTATGTAGCTGATAATTCGGCTACTTACAAACTATTTTTCGAAATACCCCTTGACAAGATTTTCACAGGCACCTTGGGTGGGGCCGCCACTCAGGGAATTGAGAACTTCTGGAGTCTGCTCAAGAGGACTTTGAATGGCACTTACGTGGCTGTGGAACCGTTCCACCTATCGCGGTATGCCGATGCGCAAGCGTTCCAGTTCAACAACCGTGCCACGCGGGATAACAAACTCACGGATGGGGACCGCTTCGCTCTCGTTATGTCTCAGATGGCCGGCAACCGGCTCAGTTATTCCGAACTTATCGGCAAGGAAACAGATGCGCTCCACTGACAAACGGCAGGGACGGGGGAAGAGAAACCGTTCTAACCCTGCTCGCTGCCGTGCGGTTCTGCCTTCGCCGGTTTCTTCGGAGCCACAACTGTCTTTGGCTTTTGAAGGACCGCCGTTGCTAATTTCTTGAAATTCTCCCCAGCTTGGGGGCCTTCGTGATATTCGTGTTTCATCTCTCCCATTATGCTCCCGAAAGGCAAGTGGGCCATGCTGCCGAGCCAATTTAGACGGCTGATCGATACGCTGCATACTCAACTTGGCGCTATTCGTGAAACTCTTCAGAATCAGGAAGACGCCAGACGCGATGCCCAAGAAGGAACCGAGCAGAAATGGAGAGAGGTCCCCGGGATCATCGCTTCCAGCGTCCTCGGCACGGCAGACGATAGAAAAGCAGCTGAGTCCCAAAAGAAGAAGGAAAACGCCTACCAAGAAGATCTTATAGCCTCTCAAAATAAGCTTGTTAAATGGACTAGGCGAGCCTTTCTCGCAGCGTGCGCCTATGCAGCGGTAGCTCTGTGGCAGGGATACCTTACAAATAGAACGATTATCGAAATGCGCATGGCAAATGAGGCCGCTTCTCGCCAATTGACCGTAGCCGAAAATGCGCTCGACACCAGCATGAGTCAATTTGATCGCACGATGGGGGCATTGATTGACCAGACTGCCAGTACGAAAAGGTCGGCTGGCGCTGCTGAGAAGTCCGTTGAAGCTGCGCAAGACCAAATGAGGGTCGATCAGCGAGCGTGGCTCGCTCCTTTCAACGCATGTGGCCTCTACCCAGGGGTATGGAAACTCGGTACGGCCGATGGTGAATGTCCTGAACCTCCCGCCGGGACCCAACCGATTGGGGCGGTTGTCTTTTTTAGGAATGCCGGGAAAACGCCAGCCTTCAATGTCCGCGACAAAGTTGCGTGGCAAACCATAGATAATCTTCCGAAAACTGACGATCCGCCCCCCGACGAAAGAGAAGGAAACATCTTCCCGAATGGGGTCCTTAATATCCCTTGGAAAGCCGATTCGCTGGTCGCTTCCACTATAAGCGCGGGGGCTGAAAACTATGCCATCATGGGGACTGTCTGGTACGACGATATCTTAGGGAATCCCCACTGGACTCAGTACTGCTTTGAGGCTCGAAGACGACTCACGGGGTTTCATCCCTGTCTCGCGCACAACGCCACCGACGATCAACACAAAAAGCACTGATTTCCACCCCACCCCTCACCTTTAGCTTTCTGGAAATCGCGTGGATTTTCGGCTAAAAGAACCGGGTCGGCGCAACATGTGCGTGAACGCGATTCTTGCCAGATTTCCACACCACCTGCGGTGCGGCCACTGCGGCTTCGCCGCCATTCTCGGTCGGCCACCTGCGGTGGGGCCAACCGCGGCTTCGCCGCCATACTCGGCTGCGATAGGGTGAAGGCCCAGGCCGCGCGACGGAAAGAAGTCGCTTCGGGGTCTGTGCCTGATGACCTAGCCCCATGGATCGGAAGGAATCGGTCCCGGCCATGTATGAATGTTCAACGAGAGGGGAATGCTGAATTCTGGTTGCTTGACGCTACGCAGAATGCTACATAGGATGTTGCGAGCGGATAAGTCCATTGAAGTGCGCGATGGGAGGGAATGGGGCCGACGATGAAGATGTTCCAGGGCAGGAATCCAGGTGTTGCGCGCTTCTCGCTTTTACTGGGTGGTTTGTTCGCATCGGGGATTTACGGCCGGGGAAATCAGTCTGCGCTACAGCGAATGCAGGCGGTGCAGAGCCATCTCTCGAGGTATGTCACGATTCGTGGCGATACGAACGGAGATATGCAACTCGAGTCGCAGATGAAGGCGCGTCGTGTTCCTGCCGTGAGTATCGCTGTCGTCCGAAATGGCGCAATCGACTGGGCGCGTGCATATGGCGTGTCTTCTCTCGATGGCGGGCCTGTCTCTACGCGGACGTTGTTCGGGGCGGCGTCGATTTCGAAGGCCGTTACGGCGCTTGGGGTTCTGAAGCTGGTGGAAGAGGGGAAGATCGATCTGGATGCGAACGTCAACCACTATCTGAAGCGATGGAAGATTCCAGACAACGAATACACCGCGAATCGGAAGGTCACGGTTCGAGAACTTCTGAACCACACGTCGGGCATCGGAACACACAATGGCGAGATCTATGATTCAGCTTCGCCGATTCCCACGCTGCTTCAGCTGCTGGAGGGCGAGAAGCCTGCGAGGACGCCCGCTGTGCGCGTCGAGGCCGTGCCAGGTACGAAGTTTGCTTATTCCAACGGCGGTTATCTCGTACTAACTTTGCTGATCGAGGATGTGACAGGACAGCCGTTCGCCGCTTACATGAGACGAGCGGTGCTGGATCCGATCGGGATGACGCACAGCACGTTCGATGCGCCGCTTCCGTTGGAGTGGCGTGCGCGTGCGGCGACGGCGTATGGAGCCGACGGGAAGTGGGCCGTGCCTCCATCGAAATACGTGGAGCCGAACCTGGGTGCGGGCGGCCTGTGGTCTACACCGACTGATTTGGCGAAGCTCCTTATCGAAATTCAGCGCGAATACGAAGGGAGATCGCACAAGGTTCTTCGCCAGGAGACCATGCGCAGGATGGTTATGCCTGATAAAGAAGTTGCCGCACCCAGACGATGGGGGCTCGGGCTGGAGGTCGGCGGCAGCATGGATAATCCATACATTCGCCATGAGGGCTCAGGGTATTTTCAAGATGACATGGTGGAGTATCTCCACGGCAATGGCATTGTGGTGATGACCAGCGGCGGCGGAGGAGCGGGGCTCGCCGAGGAAGTGATTCGCAGTGCAGGAACGGTTTATGACCTTCCCGATTTCAAGCCGGTTGAACACTCGGTTGTGGACGTGCCCGATGCAACTCTGCGCGCTTATACAGGAACCTATGCATACATCAAGGTGGCTATGGAGGATGGGCATCTGACGGCGGAGATTCCATCCGGTTCACCCGCGGTGCGGCTGTATCCCGAGTCGGCCACGCAGTTTTTCGTACTTGATGGACCGCAGGAGTTGTCTTTCTTTCTCGATTCAGAGAAGCATGTTACCGGAGTGGATTTCATCGTTCCCATGGGGCACCACCGTCTGGAGAGGACGCCGGAGCGGTAGTGCCGCGAGGACGAACATGATTGGCGCATTAGATTGACCTATGCGATCGCTGCGTGGGGATGTTCGCGGTGCACGTGACGTTTCAAGCCGACTAGCCAGCACGCGAGCAGTGCAAGCAGCGCGGCAAGATCGAGCCACGCGAACCAGTCTCCCCATTTCTGATAGAGCGTTGGGTCATGGTGGACTGGAACCGTAGCCAGCATGGTGACAAGAGCTCCGTCGGAATGGGTGGGTGTTTCCGCAAGGATGCGCCCGCGGCTATCGGCGACGGTGAGGAGGCCGTTCTTGGCATCGCGCACCTGGGTGAAGCCGCCTTCGACGCTGCGCATGATGGAGAGGTGTCCGTGGAAAGCGGCGTCGACGTCGATGCCCTGATCCCAGGCAGGGACGAGGAGAAGCCCGGCCTGCTGGTTGGCGTAGCGGCGCGCGAGCTCCGGATAGTCCATGTCGCGGCAGATCTCAATGCCGATTGTGCCGGCTGGCTGGGGGAGCACAGAGAGCGTGGTGCCCGGCGTGCTGCGGCTTTCCCAGGTGGGGACTAGATGGTGTTTGCGGTAGATGGTTTCGATGTTTCCAGTTGCGGAGTAGAGGCGTCCCTCGTTGTATGTGCCGTGTGCGGTGGCGTGAAGGATGCCGAGGAGCACCTGCACATGCGCCTCGCGCGCTGTTCTTTGAAATAGCTCGTCGACCTGAGCGGAGGCGGAGTCGAGAACGAGTGCGGACATTTCCGGAAACACAACGAACTGCGCGCCGCGTGCGGCGAGCGGCGGCACTTGTGCGGCGTACTGCTGCATGAGCGCCATGGATGCCTGAGGCTCAGTGGGAAGCATGTTCTGGCCCGCGTGCGTTTCGACGAGTCCCACGATCACTGAAGAGGAGGCGTTAGGCGTGGAGTGCAGGCGGACCATGCCATAAGACAGAACGCAAATATAAAGGAGGGCGAGGGCGGCAGCCATTCGAATGCGGAGAGCGGCGGGAGCTGACACGAGCGCGGCCACTGCGGCAGGAAGCAGATTGACAACGAAACTGATGCCCCAAAGGCCGGTGAGAGCGGCGAGCTGAAGGATGGGGAGGTTGCCGAGTTGGGTGTAGCCGGCGCTGAAGAATGTGCCCTGCGAGAGGCTGATGAGATACTCCGCCGCGACCATGGTGACCGGGAATGCGAGCATAGCCAGGGATGGATTGCCCTTTCGCAACAGGCCGCGATAGACCACCACTGCGAAGCCGAAATAAGTCGCTGGAATCAGGATGGAAAGCAACAAGAGGCTCAACGGGAATTGGACAACATCGCGGAGGTAATGCCAGACGTTGAGACCGGCCAGAGCGCGAGCGGTGAGTGCGACGAGGAAGATCTGAGGGCCGCGCAAACGAGGCGCGATCAACAAGACAGGAAGTGGCGCGAGCCACACAAGCCACCAGACGCGGTGAAGCCCGGAGGACGCAAAGTATGCGGTCGCGGTGAGTGCGATTGCGGACAAGATTATGATGGCGCGGCGCAGAGAGTTAGCTTGCCAATCCATAGAGGAGCCTCCGAAGGGAACGGTGAACGAGCTTGCGAAATTGATCTTCAGGCAAATGGAAGCGTCCGCCTTGCCAAAGGGCGAGGTATCCGTGAACCTGGGCCCACAGCTCCATGCTGATTTCCCAGGCATCGTCACGCTTGAGCTTGCCGAGTTTCATCCATGAAGACACGACGTCGTAAACGAGGTTGAGCGTGGGCGATTGACGCGCGCGGAAATCATCAGGGAAGCGGCGAGCGCCCTCACGTGGCGACGCGAAGACATAGTCGAAGATGCGGGGGTGGGCCAGAGCGTAATCGATGTAGCCATCGAGGATGTGCGTCATGGCCGATTCGAGACTCCGCTTTGCATTGGGGCGGCTGAAGAATACGGCGAGCTGCTCGAACTCGGACTGAACGACCGCGTCCAGCAGGGCTTCGCGACTGGGGAAGTGGTGGTAGATGGCCATGGCGGTTATTCCGGCGTCTTTGGCTACGCGGCGCATGCTCACGGCCTGTGGACCCTCGGCCTCGAGGATGCGGAGGGCACAGTCGTAGATTCGCCTGGAGGTTGCGGTCTTCTCGTCCATGTGTACAGTGTATAGCAAGCGGTATACGGTGTATAGCTTAGATCCCGAAAAGCAGGGAGCAGAGGCGTGAGGTAGAGAGACTGGGGAGGTACCGTTGGTGTGGGATTTGTGGCGGTTTGTGCGGGGGGCGGGTGGTGATGTAGAACGCTGAGTGGGTTGGGAGGCGGCCTGCAATGGCGATTGAGACGGGTGGAGCGGTTCGCGATTTATCTGAAGTGCATGTGCCGATGGGGGCGCTGGGTGGGATGTCGGCGAGTGGCGAAGAGTGGGATAGATATCGGCTGACGGATGAGCAGGTGGCAGCGTTTCATCGCGATGGATACCTGGCGGGCGTGCAGGTGCTGGATGAAGGGCAGTGCGATCTGCTATGCGACGAGTTGACGGAACTGATGGATCCGTCGAGTCCGAAGCATGCACTGTTTCATGAGTACCACTCGAATGAGTCGGCGAATCCGGATACGGTTCTGTTTCATGCGCTGGGCGCGTGGCGGACGGGGCCGGCGTTTCACGATGTGCTGTGGAGTCCGGCGTTTTTGATGGCGGCGTCGCAGCTGCTGCAGGGTTCAGTGCGGTTCTGGCACGACCAGTTGTTCTGCAAGCCGGCGCATCACGGCGGTGTGGTGGCCTGGCATCAGGACTACTCGTACTGGACGCGCACGGAGCCGATGGAGCACCTGACGTGCTGGATTGCGCTGGACGACAGCACGCGCGACAACGGGTGTTTGTATTATGTGCCGGGAAGCCACAGGTGGAATCTGCTGCCGGTTACGGGGCTGGCCGGGAACATGGACGAGATCAGAACCGTGTTATTGCCGGAGCAGTTGGAGGGGTTCAAGCCGGTGGCGGCGGAGGTGAAGCGCGGGCAGTGTACATTCCATCATCCTCTGATGGTGCATGGGTCGTATGAGAACCGCTCCGACAAGCCGCGGCGCGCGACGCTGGTGAATGCGTTTCGGGATGGCGTGCGATCAGCGGCGGATGAGCCGCTGCTGAAGGGTGTGCCGGTGATTCCGAAGGGGGAGAAGTTGGGCGGGCGGTTCTTTCCGCTGCTGTTTGATCCTGGCGCGGTGGGGTAGCGGCGTTTTGCGAAAAGCAGATCCTTCGCTGCGCTCAGGAGATCCCCCTGCGGGGATGACAGAAAGAAAAGCAAGAGCAACCGCGGATCCTTCGCCTGCGGCTCAGGATGACAGGCTTCTTAGTTGGCTCAGGATGACAGGCTCATTGTTTAGGATTGTGGGCACAGGAGAGCAGGGGATTATGGCGAATCTGAGATTTGCGTTGGTGTGTGGGGGCGTGCTGGCGTGTGGCGCGGCTTGTGCTGCGGGGCAGAATACTCCGAGCGATGTTCCGCCAGTGATTGACGTGCATGTGCACGCGATGGACGAGTCGTTTCCGGGGGGTGGGCCGATGTGTCCGAATGAGGCGAAGTTTTTGGCGTCGGACCCGAAGACGAAGGAGGCGCCGTTTGGGTGGGACGTGGAGAACTGTACGCCGAAGCTGTATCCATCCGCGAAGGGCGAATATCTGAAGGACATGAAGGCCGAGATGGAGCGTCTGAACGTGACGGCGGTGGTGTTCGGCGACGAGGCGGGTGTGAAGAAGTGGCAGGACGCGATGCCGGGGCGCGTGATTCCGGGTACGTCGTTTACCGCGGGCATGGGCACGGGGCGCGTGCCGCTGGACAAGCTGCGGCAGGAGTTCACGAGCGGCGGCTTCAAGGTGATGGGCGAGATCGGGCTGCAGTATGAGGGGCTGTCGCCGAGCGATATGTCGGTGGATCAGTACTTCGCGCTGGCGGAGGAACTGGATATTCCAGTGGCGATTCACATGGGCACAGGCGGATCGGGCCGCGCGAATATCACGACGCCGAAGTTTCGCGGGTCAGCGGGGAATCCGCTGCTGCTGGAGGATCTGCTGGCGCGGCATCCCAAGCTGCGTGTGCAGGTGATGCATGCGGGCTATCCGATGATCGACAACATGCTGACTCTGCTCCAGGCTAACTCGCATGTGTATGTGGATGTGGCGGGACTTATATGGAGTTATCCGCTGTCGGAGGTCAATCGGTATATCCAGCGGCTGGTGGATGCGGGGTTCGAAGACCGGGTGATGTTTGGCACGGACCAGATGGAGTGGCCGAAGCTGATGGCGTACTCGATCAGCATTATTCAGAACGCGGATTATCTGACGCCGGAGCAGAAGAGGGACATTCTGTATAACAACGCGGCGCGTTTTTTGCGGCTGGACCAGAAGGCAAAGTAGAACGGAGCTGAATGATGGACGCGGCGCAATTGTGGGTGGAGGTCAACGGCGGGCTCATCATCGCGCGCATACGAGGCGTGCCGACGGAAGAGTTGCTGCGCGAGTGCCAGAGCCGCGTCCTTCAGCTTGTGCAGGATACGGGGCGGGGACGGGTTTTGTATGACGCACTGGAACTGGAACTGCCGACGGTGGATCCGGCGCTGATTCAGCAGAAGCTTGAGTCGGAATTGGGGTCTGGGGTGAAGTTGCGGAGAGCGATTATCGTGCCGAATACGCGGGTGGCGTTTCTGGCGCGGCTGGGGTTTGGTGAAGGGGATTATCGCGTGTTTTATAACGATATTTCCGCAGCGATTCGGTGGTTGGAGGAAGAGCGGCCGGCATGATGAGTAGATGGACTCGGCGGGAATTCGTACGGTCAGCGGCGGGCGCTGTGGCGATGGCGAAGGCAGCCGGAGTGGTGGCTGCGCCGGTGCAGACGGGATTGCGCGGCAGGTTTCTGACGCATGTGTCGGTGGTACGGGTGAACCAGATCGAGGTGACGCCGACGCGGTCGATAGGCCAGGACGAGGTTGCCGATAACAGCGTGGAACATGTGAGCGCGCGGCGCGAGGCGTTTGGGCGCGGGTGTCCCGGCGGGCGTATGACGTGGGCGATAAGCTGGTTGGCGCTCTATGACCAGCGGCAGCAGTACAAAGACGTGCGCAGGCTGCTGGCTTCGTATCACGATAAGTTTGGCGATGAAGTGACGTTCATTCCCGGCGGATACTTTGCGCCGATGTATGCCACGCGCGAGGAGAATCGGAAGACGATTCATACGGCGCTGGGAGAGGTTTCGAAGATGGTGGGCGGCGGGTATCGGCCGCAATGCCTGGTGGCGGGATTTCTGGATGCGGAGAATCAGCAGCATCTGGCGAACGATGAGGGGATCCACGTCTGCCAGGGGCAGATCTGGAGCCAGCATGGGATCGACAACGGCGATGGGGATGGCGGGATTTGCTATCCGTACTATCCGAGCACAGAGCATTATCTGAAGCCGGCGCAGGGGAAAGCGGACTTTATCGACTGCGTGTGCCTGGATGGATGGACGTGCGATTTTCTGACGGCGCGGCGCGAGGGGTTTGAAGGCAAGTTCAACAGCAGGCAGGGCGTGGGGCCGATCGAGACGGTGCAGGACCTGGGCGAGGCTGTGGGCCGCCAGGAGATGATGGGCACCACCGCGATGCATTTCGATGCTGGGCATGCGCTGAACGGGTTTGGATTTGTGACGGGGATTTGGGAGACGTCGCTGGGGAATCATCAGCATCTGGAGTGGTGGTTGCAGCAGGTGCGCGAGCGCTGGCCCGATACCCGGGTGATGACGGAAGGCGAGTTCGGGCTGGAGTGGCGCAAGCATGTGCGGAATAACGCAGGGCTGAATTACCGATTCGATGCGAAGGGCACGGGCGCTCCGGGTTCGGAAAAGGATCTCGAGCTTGAGTGGTATATGAACCAGGAGTTTCGGCTGGCGCTGCTGGGCCCGGCGGCGGATAAGTCGAAGCGGATGGCGATTGACTTTACGCGATATGACTTGCCGGTGCACGAGCCGCAGGGCTTGCAGCGCGAGTGGAGCTTGATGAACGTACTGAATCAGAAGGGGACTCGTCCGCAGGACAAGCCGAAGAGGCTGGGGGAGCTGGCGGCTGAGGATCAGCGGATGATCTTCTCGAAGTATCCGGAGTTGAAGAGGCTGGCGTAACGATATGTTGCGCGGACTATTTCTTCGGAAGAGTCCGATTGAATTCGAGAGCTGCCTTCAGGAGCCGGTCGCGAAGTTCGTCGTGTCCATAGGCCTCGGGCGCGACTCGAACCCAGCCGTGCATGCGGCGCCCGCGCATGATGGTTGGCGTTATGCCGGAGATCTCAAGTGCCCATGGTTCATTCTCCCTGCCGAGGCGAATCATCATGCTATTCGTGCGCGCCGCGCAGAGCAGGTTGCCGTGAAGCAGCCATGCCCAGCCGCCAAACATGCCTTTCTGGGTGAGTCCCGGCAGGGGACCCAGAGCGTCGTTGATAAGCGCTTCCAGTGCTTTATCTCGAGGCATGCGCTGCAATCACCTGATTTTCGGTAAGGATTTCGGCGAGGAGTTTTGGATCGACGTTGCCGCCGCTGACTATGGCTACGGCTTTTTTGTAGGGCGGGAGTTCGTTGGCGTGGAAGAGCAGGGCGGCGGTGGTGACGGCGCCGCTGGGCTCGGGGACGATGCGGGCTGTGGCGACGATGGCGCGCATGGCGGCGCGAACTTCCGCTTCCGTGACGTTGATGATGCCATCTACATAGCGCTGGATGTGGGCGAAGTTGCGCTCGCCGAGGGATTGCGTGCGCAGACCGTCGCAGATGGTGCGTGTGGTTAGCTCGGCGGGCCAGGTGGTGAGCTTGCCGCTGCGGAAGCTTTCGGTTGCGTCGGCTGCGAGCTCGGGTTCGATGCCAAACACTTTCGTGCCGGGCTTGAGGAGCTTGACGGCCGTGGCGGTGCCGCTGAGCAGTCCGCCGCCGGAGACGGGCGATAGGACAAGATCGACATCGGGAAGGTCGTTGACGATTTCAAGGCCGCAGGTGGCTTGGCCGGCGATGATCTTTTCGTCGTCGTAGGGCGGCACGACCACGTAACCGTGCTGTGCGATGAGCTCGTCGGATTTGGCGAGGCGTTCGCTCGAGGCGGGGCCGACGTCGACGACTTCTGCGCCGAGCGCGAGGGTTGCGGCCTTCTTGATCGCGGGGGCATTCGAGGGCATGACGATGACAGCTTTGGCGCCGACTTCACGGGCGGCGTAGGCAACGCCCTGCGCATGATTGCCGCTGGAGTAGGTGATGACGCCTCGGCGGACTTCCTCGGGAGTGAGTTGGAGGATCTTGTTGGAGGCTCCGCGCAGCTTGAAGCTGCCGATGGGCTGAAGGCTCTCGGCTTTGAGGAAAATTTCGCGGCCTGTGCCGCGGCCGGCGACGCCGTCGAATGGAGCGCGGATGAGCGGCGTATGAACAATGATATTGGCGATGCGAGCGGCAGTGGCGCGAATCTCCTCAAGGGTGACGAGAGCAAGCGTGTCCTGAACGGAACCCATATCTTCAGTATAGAAGTGGGCCATTGTTAGCCGCGCGAGTGGGCTAAGCAACGAGCGTTCAGGAAGTACGCACCAGGAAAGATGTGGCCCATCGCGCGGGTTCGTGCCCCGTTTGCTCTGCGACGGCGCGCAAATCAAGTTTCAACTTTTGGCCGGGGAACTCCGCAGGAATCGCATCGACCGTGGTCGCGGCGAGGGGGATGGTGAACCGCTCCGTTGCCGGCGTGGAGTTGCGCGTAGCGGAGCCCGCGATCAGGACATTCGATGGATAAAGCTCGTTGAAGTACTCGGGCTGCATCGCTGTCGATGCGCCGAGGAGCCATGGGCCGTAATGGAAAGCAGTTCGGCCACGCGTGGAGAGGACCTTATCCGCGCTGGTAAGGCGAAGCGACATGTCATATGAGGCTTCAATCTGGTCTCCGGCGCGGAGGTTTTCAACGCGGGAGTTCTCATGAGGCCGTCCGTTTCGAATTACCTTCACGGAATCGCTCCATGCGGGCTTGCGGATGTTGAGCGCGTGCGGGGCGGAGGCGTGGAGCACCTTGATACGGATGCGCCGATCTGTCGCGAGCGATGACTGTGACGTCAGGCTGATGGAACCGGTGTCGAGAGATCCGTCCAAAGGGAGATCAAAGAAGACTTCATTGTCGCGGATGCGAAACGTGTGATGAGCGACATCCGGAAAGGCGCGCAGCCCGTGCAGCGTGCAGCACCACCAGGCGCGCACCTGGACGGACTCAGGGGCGCCGAAATCATCGAGCACGGCATGGCCGAAGTCGCCCGTGGAAAACTGGTTCATTGCGAACTCATTAAAGAGGGCGTCTTCCGCGGCGTCGAGGTATTTGGCCTCTCCCGTGGCGGCGTGGAGCGCGAGGTTGAGGCGGAGCCAATCGCACTCAGCACATCCTTCGGTGCGCTTCTTCTTCGGCGACCACGCCTCGGGAACTCCGCCAGTGATGAGGAGATCGCCGGATTGGGCGACATCATTCCACGCGGCGATGGCGCGATTAAGGAATTTCTCGTCCTTGGTAGCCAAGTAGAGATCGAGGACGCCACGCACGCTGCACAGGTATCCGTGGACGTGATCGCCTGGGCGACGTTCAATGCGAGCGGCGATATCGGCGCAGAGATCGCGATAGCGAGTATCGCCGGTGGCCACGAAGAGGGCTGCGAGTCCTTCTGTCTGTTGTGTCCAGCAGATGTAAGACGATGCGAAGTGCGCAGCATTGAACTCGTCTGCCATCTGCTGCGAGTTGAACTGCGGCGCGATGCGGAGAAGGAAGTTGCCGAGATTGCGTGCAGCAGCCAAGACTTGCGGATCATGATTAAGCGCGTGGTATTCGAGCAATCCGACGAGGAGACGGCCGTTGCCCCAGAGGAGCGCCATGTCGTCGTCACCAGGATTTGCAGCATTGAACGACTTGCCGAAGTAGCCTTCACGATGCTGGAGCGCCACTGCCTGCGCGACAAACTTATCGAGAACGGGGAAGCGCTCCCCGAATTGTGCGCTTGAGGTGGCCAGTGAACCGATCCAGCGGCCGGAGAGGTCACCGCTGAAATTGGTGAAGCGACGGCCGGGCGTGCCGTGAAGGTCCTCGAGCAGGAACTCCGCCGTGTACGAGGGTTGCGCGCCGCGCAGGACTCGATCGAGCGTGAGTTGATACCGGTCATAGAGGGGGCGGCCGGTGAGTTGGTCGACGCCGCCAGGGTTTGCCGCGCGCAAGGTAAAGCTGTGAGTTGTGAACGGCAGTACGGCTGCGCTGGCAAGGAGCTGGCGGCGATTCATCGGGGAAATGTTAGCACGCCGGAGGAGCTGACGAATGTCCTTCCGACGCGGTTCAACAGGCTCATCGCGGAGCTAATCCTTGCCTGCCGTGCAAGTGGGGAATACGTGGTCGATGAGTTCGTTGCGGAGGGTGATGCGAAGGTCAATGTTGGGATCGGGCTCGGTGTTGGAGACGGCGTGATTGGCATCGGTGGGGACGCCGGTGTCTGTGGTGTTGACGATGAGGATGGAGGCGCAACGGCGCGCGGGGTCCAGTAGAAGCTCTGAGGAGAAGCCGCCCTGGTCGCCGTCGTGGTAGATGAAACGGTGGTTGTCGATGGCGAGCGTGAAGAAGCCGAGGCCCATTTGCGGCTGCGAGTTGTGCGGTCCGGAGGTGTAGGCGGTGGGGGCTTCTCCGGCTTGAACGGCGGGGATGACGGCGGTCCAAGCTTCTTCAAGCGAACTGCGCTTGAGTACGATGTCGTAGAGCTTGTTGCCGGGGTCGCCGAGGAGGAAGCGGGCGTACTTTTCCATGTCAGGGATGGGGGCTTTGAGGCCGCTGTTGGAGGTGGTGATGCCGGTGTCGAAGTTGAAGGGCTGGGGCGTGAGTTTCGTCCCCGCGCGAAGATAGCTGGCGGAGACGTTGGGCTCGAGGAAGTATGGCGCGCGATCGAAGTAGCTCCGGGTCATTCCGAGGGGCATGAGGATGTTCTTGGTGATGTACACCTCGAAGTCGTCGCCGGAGAGACGCTCGATGATCTGGCCGAGGAAGACGTAGCCGGGGTTGGAGTAGCTCCAGCGGGTGCCGGGCTTGAACGCGACGTGGGTGTAGGGGAGCATGGCGGCGACCTGTGACCACTTTGTGGGCTCGAAGGGCTGCCAGTCGCAGTTGGCGGAGTCGTCGCAGTCCCAGGGCCAGGTGGGATTGCGGAAGCCGGCGGTGTGGGTGAGCAGATGGCGGATGGTGATGTCGTCGATGGAGCCGTAGGCGTCATGGACCTGGCGGAGCTCAGGGACGTAGCGGACAGCGGGATCGTCGAGAGACAGCAGGCCGCGGTCGCGAAGCTGGAGGATGGCGATGGCGGTGAAAGTCTTGGTGATGGAGGCCCAATTGTAGGCAGTGGCGGCGTCGATGGGCTGCTGCGTTTCGGTCCGTGCGGCGCCGTGGAAGTATTCGGTGGGCTGGCCGTTGGGGTGGACAAGGGAGAGAGAGCCGCCGATGATGCCGTGCTGGGTCAGGAGGGAGTCGAATTTCTGCTGGAGGGGGTCGGTCTGGGCATGGGCCGCGGTAGAGAGCGGAAGAGTGAGGATGACGGCGAAGACCGTTCGGAGCGGGAGCATGGTGGAGATGATACAGGGGCGAAGCAGCGGAGTTCGCGCTTAGCTGACGGGTTGATTAGCATCGAAGGAGGCGAGTGAGAGGGATACAAGATGAAACTGCGCATCAAGGGCGATTCGTTGAGGCTGCGGGTGGGGCCGGCAGAACTGCAGCGGCTGATAGAGACCGGGAGGATCGAGGAGACGGTTCACTTCGGGCTTGAAGAGGATGCGCGACTGACGTATGCGCTTGAGGTCGGCGGTGAGGAGCCGATCGCGGTGCGCCATGCAGGGACACGGGTTGTGGTGATTCTGCCTGTAGAGATGGCGCGGGCGTGGGCGCGGGGCGAAGATGTTGGCGTGTATGGCGGCGTGGCGGTGTCGAGCGGGAGATTAGAGATTGCGGTGGAAAAGGATTGGGCGTGCCTGGACAAGAGCGATGGGGAGAATGCGGACACGTTTCCGAATCCCAACCAGGGGGCAAGCTGCTGAAAGGCAGTGGCTAGTGATTAGTTGTTAGTGAGTGGTGGTTGATTCGAGTGCAGGGAGCAGGGCGCGGATCTCGGAGTCGTCGAAGCGGCGAGCGACGCTGCGAAGGATGAGGTCGAGGTCGGACGTGAAGGTGGCGGAAGCCATGTAGTTCTCGTCGAGTTGCTGCTTGAGGGGAGCAACGACATCGCGATAGTAGGGGCCTACGTGGGCAGCGGGAATGGCGGAAAGGGCGCACTCCTCACGAGCGAATACGACGGTGGCGCGGCCGGTGATGCCGGGCCGGCAGGTGAGTTGGCCGGCGTGGAGTTGGGGGAGCTTGGGACGGGGTCCGACGAGGCTCATGTCGCCGAGCAGCACATTGAGGAGCTGGGGGAGCTCATCGAGTTTCCAGCGGCGAAGAAACGGGCCGATGGGCGTGAAGGCCTGGTTTGCCGTGGTGGTGAGGACGGGCCTGTCGCCATTGTTGCGCGTGACGGGCATGGTGCGGAATTTGTAAATGGTGAAGGGGCGATGATGCCGGCCTACTCGCTGCTGACGAAAGAGGACGGGTCCGCGGGAGGTGATGCGGACCGCCAGGGCTGTTGCGAGCAGGATGGGCAGAGCCAAAGGCAGCGCGCAGAGAACGCAGGCGATGTCGAAGAGTCGTTTTAGGGACGATTCTGTCCAGCTGCTCAGACTGCAGTCAGAGCAGTGCGTGGACGTGGTCTGGATGTGAAGACCTGATGAAGCCAATGACCTGGAACCCAAAGGTCCCTCCGAAACAAGGCAAATTGCAAATGGTACAAAACAGGGCTATGCGCAGTTTTGCGCAAGTGGTCGAGTTTTTCCAATGGTCATTTTTAACAGGGGCTTGCGGCTGTCCGGTGTGACCGGGAGCACAGGCAGGTGAGAAGCGCTGGATTCTTTTCGTTACGGCACGTGAATCGGAAGTGCGCGGAGACATTCTGGGCGGCGACTTAGTCGAGTTCGAGAAGGATGGGCGTGTGGTCCGACGGCTTCTGCTCGGAGCGGGGCGTGCGGTCGATCTCACAGAAGCGGACGCGTGGGGCGAGCGAGGGTGAGACGAGGAAGTGATCGATGCGGATGCCGCGGTTGTGCTCGAACGCGAGGCGGAAGTAGTCCCAGTAGGTGAACTGGCCGGTTTCGCCGGGGTGGAGCGAGCGGAAGGCGTCGGTGTAGCCGAGGGCGAGCCAGTCGCGATAGCGGGAGCGGGGCTCTGGTTGGAAGAGGGCGTCGCGGGCCCAGGATGCGGGCTTGTGGCAGTCGATGTCTTCAGGGATGACGTTGTAGTCGCCGCCGATGAGCGTTGGAATGCCGTCGGCGAGCCAGTGATGAAGCTCGACGTAGAAGCGGTCCATCCAGGCGAGCTTGTAGAGGAACTTGTCGCTAGCCGGCGGGTTGCCGTTGGGCGCGTAGATGTTGACGATGCGCAGGCCGGCGATGCGGGTTTCGAGGAAGCGGGCATGGCTGTCCTGGTCATCGCCAGGGAGCGTGGTGCAGGTGACCTCGATGGGTGTGCGGGCGAGAATGGCGACGCCGTTGTAGGCCTTTTGGGTAACAGCGACGGAATTGTAGCCGAGGGCCTGGAAGGTTTCGGTGGGGAAGACTTCTGCCTTGAGCTCCTGCATGAGCAGGACGTCAGGGGATTGGCGGTCGAGGAAGCGTTTGAGGTGCTCGATGCGGGCGCGGACGGAGTTGACGTTCCAGCTGGCGATTTTCAAGGTGGCGTGTCCCTAAGTGCGGTCTGGAATTCATCGTACAGGTTGCGATTGGGTGGCTTGAATCCATATTTACTAAATCGTAACCATCAGGATCTGATGCTCCAGTTGGGATGGTGATCACGGGGAAAGAGGGCAGTGGTCAGGCCGGTAGAGTGACTCCTCTGGAATGGCCGAAGAGTATTCCACGGGCGTCGCCGCCTCGAGCGCTCAGTTTCACTGCACAATTAACGTCAAAGAGACGGATTGCGACACGGTGCCTGATGTGGCTTTGACCGTCAGGTTATAACTCCCGGATGGAGTTCCGGTCGCTCTCTCGTTTGAATTGTTTGAATGCTCACCGCAGGCTACCAAGGAGGCGAACACCGCAAGCAACCCGAGCAGAGATAGACCCTGACACATCCGACGTCTTCCCGCCACTCCCATCAAGACCAAGGCGATCGGAATCAGCGCGAATTGCAGACCCTTTTCTGAAAATGTGCTGTTCAGACTCGCTGTGCCATGCGCGGTGGTTGTGACTTTCACTGTGAATGCTGCCGGCGCTCCCGGAGTGGCGACAACCGAACCGGGAACTGTGCATGCAGCATCGGTTGGGGCGCCTGAGCAGCTCAATGCTAATGTCAGTTGGTCCGTGGAGATTGCGCCTCCAGTCGCCGAGATCTGCATGGCATAAGACGCTGTGGTGCCTGCTGCGATGGTCGCGGAAGTTGATCCGCCTTGACCCGGTGCAGGTGCAGCAAACGTGATGCCCGCTGCGGCGAGGGACACGGTCTGGGGACTTGTGGAGGCATTGCTACCGATCGTCAGGGTAGCTTGCTCGCGACCCGCCACCGTGGCCTTGAACACCACGTTGACCGTGCAATTCGCTCCCACTGCGATGGCTGTCGTTGTGCAGTTGTTTGTCTGCGTGAAGTCGGCGCTGTTTGGCCCCGCAATCGCTACCGAGGACAGCGTCAACGGTTTGATTCCTTGGTTGGTGATGGTAAGAGCCTTGATGGAGGATGCGCTGCTGTTCAGCAGTTGAGTATCAAAGGTCAACGCCGTGGGTGAGAGCCCCAGTTCCGGAGTCGGAGCGACCGTTCCGCTCACGGTGCGGATGCGATTGTTTCCGCCGTCAGCCATTACCAGATTGCCCTGTGGGTCGCCAGTGATCATGTACAACTTGTTGAACTCGGCGGCGGTGGCGAGCCCTCCATCCCCGGAGTAGCCAGGCTGCCCGGTTCCGGCCACCACAGTAATTGTGCCCTTCTCTGGAGATGAGAAACTGCTGCCGGTGACCTTGAACGTCCTGGCGCGTTCATTGTCGGAAATGAAGATTGTTCCGGCATAATCCACATAGACCCCGATCGGCTTGGAAAGCGCTGGACCTAGTGCATTTGAAGGATCTTGACTTGAAGCTCCCCCCGCTACCGTCGTGATCTTGCCGTGATTGGCTGCGTCGTTGGGATCAAGCACTACTTCGCGGATGACACCGTTCTCAGAATCCGCGATGTAAAGATTTCCTGACCTGTCCAGGGCCAAGCCGGCAGGTATATTCAACTCGGCACCTGTGGCAAGACCTCCATCGCCAGAGTATCCGGTGTTGCCCGTGCCCGCGATGGTGGACATATCGCCGGTGGAGGCATCGATCAGGCGAACCTTTTGATTACCACTATCCGCAATGTAGAGGCTTCCGGGCTTATCTACCGCAACGGCTCGTGGGTAGTAGCCCCCGATACCGTTGCTGGGGACTGTAAAGATGTCGCCGGTCGTTGCGTCGACTTTGCGGATGGCCCCGTTGTCCGGATCAGCAATGTAGATGTTGCCTGACGTGTCGACCGCCAGGCCGAGCACACGTCCCAGCATGGCACTCCTCGCCGGGCCACCATCTCCTGAATAGCCCCACTTGCCGTTGCCTGCAACGGTCGAGACCCTCCCGGTGGCGGCATCGACTTTGCGGACCACCAGGTTTTTGGTGTCGGCAATGTAGAGGTTTCCTGAACCATCCACCGCCACGCCATAAGACTGATCAATCTGAGCACTCACAGCGGCAAATCCATCGCCCGAGTAACTCGCATAGCCATTGCCTGCGACCGTGGAGAGGATGCCAGAAGACAGATCGACAGCGCGGATTCGCCAATGGCCGGCGTCGGCGATGTAGAGCTTACCTGTTGTGTCAACCACTACATCCCGAGCGTAAGACGCGGAGCTCGTGGCGGGGCCGCCATCGATCGGATCACCCGTCGTGCCATTGCCGGCTATGGTAGAAATGTTTCCTGAAGCAGCATCGACTTTGCGTGTTCTAAGGTTTGCCCAGTCCGCAATGTACAGATTGCCCGTGCTATCCACCGCAACGCCGGTTGGATCCGATAACTGTGCACGGGTCGCCGGACCGCCATCACCCGAGTATCCCCCTTCCCCGTTGCCCGCGACAGTGGAGATGATCCCAGTGGAAGCATCCACTTTGCGGATTACGGAGTTCCAGGAGTCTGCGATGTACAGATTTCCGGAACTATCGACAGCTACATCCCACGGCGTGCCCAGCTGAGCCTTCGTTGCGGCGGCGCCATCGCCCGAATACCCTGGTGTCCCATTGCCCGCGACAGTGGAAATGATGCCAGTGGAAGCATCCACTTTACGGATTGCATTGTTGGAGGAGTCTGCGATGTACAGATTCCCACGGTCATCAACAGCTAGGCCGGACATATCGCCCAGCTGAGCGCTGGTTGCGGGACCTCCGTCACCGGAATAGCCCACCATTCCGTTGCCGGCGAAGATGGAGATCGTCCCCGTGGCTGCATCGACCTTGCGAATTCCGATGACCCCCCGATCCGCGATGAACAGGTTCCCAGACCGATCGACCGCAAACCCGACCATAGGACCCATTGCAGCGCTGATAGCCGAACCTCCGTCACCCGAAGGACCAGGCCCGCCATTGCCCGCCACAAGAGTCACAATGCCTTCGGGGCTGACCTTATACACCTGCCAGCTAGCCACAACACAGAAGAGGTTACCTGAGGCATCGATTGCGATGGCCGGCGGCCAACTGAGGGAGACATCGGTTGCTTTTTTGCCGTTCAAACTGCCACCGCCGGCAACAGTGTTGACAATTTGCGCGGAAGCCGAAAATGCCAATGCCAGCGCTAGAGCTGATAGGTATGGAAACTTAGGTTTGATGGAAATTGACATGGTCATCTCGCGTTCTTGATGCAGAGCTCGACCCGTTCAATGCCGCTGCCCACGTGCACGACTCACTGGAGAATCTTCCAAGATTCGAATGGCCTGCTACGAAACGATAGCGATGAGGGAACCTGTAGCGACGCCACCTGAATGGCACATGTACGCCATCACGGCGATTAGCGTTGAGTAACGCCTCGAGAGCCACATTGTCAGTGACTGTGAATACAACATTCGGTGACAACGGTTGCACTGCCCATTTGAAGGGACATCCGGAATGGCCACGCCTCGAAGCGGAAGCGGGATGCCGCGCAAGCGGAGGTGTGTGCACTGGCAACGCGGGGGCAAGGGTGGTCGCCGCCATAAAAACCAAGTAGACGATCTACGTCCTTTGGGAGTAGAGTGTCTACATCATGGGCGGAGCAGACCAGTATAAGAACCGGATTGAGCTGCTGCAGGGAACACTCGACATGCTCGTTCTTCAGACCCTGCAATGGGGACCGCAGCATGGATATGGCATTGTCCAGGCCTTACGCTTGCGATCCGGTGAAGTGCTTCAGGTGGAGACCGGATCACTGTATCCTGCTCTCCATCGATTGGAGCGTCAGGGGTGGGTGCAGTCTGAGTGGAAGCAGTCAGAGAGCAAGCAAAGAGCCCGCTACTACCGCATCACGGCCAAAGGGAAAAGGCAGTTGGCCTCGGATCTGGGCCGATGGGAGCGGATTGTCGAAGCGATTGGTTCGGTGATGTACGTCAAGCCGGAGGAGAGTGAGTCGTGAGTTGGTTTCCGAGCTTCGGTTTTCAGCGGCGCAAGCGCGAGTTGCAGGAAGAGATCGATGCGCACCTGCAGATGGCGATTGGCGATCGAATGGCAAGAGGTCAATCGACCGCTGAAGCGAAGACATCGGCGCTCCGCGAATTCGGGAGTGTTCCGATGATTGCCGATGTGACGCGGGAGCAATGGGGCTGGTTGCGGCTGGAGCTTGTAGTTCAGGATATCCGCTATGCACTCCGGCAGTTACGAAGGACGCCGGGGTTTACCGTTACCGTGCTGCTGACGCTTGCGCTTGGCATTGGCGCCAACTCGGCCATCTTTACGCTGGTCAACGCCATCCTGCTCCGAAATCTGCCCGTCACCGATCCGAAAAGCCTGATCCGGATCGGGGACCGAAACGATTGCTGCATCAGCGACCAGTGGAGTGACTCCGGGGATTATTCGCTCTTTGCCACCGACACGTATTACATGTTCAAGAAGAATTTGCCTGAATTCGAAGAACTGGCCGCAACGGCATCGTTCTACGGCGGGGGGCCCCTTACTGTTCGTCGCGCCGGGCCCGAAACGGTGGCGAAATCTATGGTGGGAACGTTCGTCTCCGGGAACTACTTCCAGATGTTCGGGCTTTCGCCTGCAGCCGGCAGATTGTTTATGGATGCCGATGACCAGACGGGAGCGCCTGTTACAGCGGTAATCAGCTACGAAGCGTGGCAGCGGGATTACGCAGGCGATCGTAGCGTGGCTGGAAGCACGTTTTATATCAATGGCAAGCCGGTCACGATTGTTGGTGTTGCGCCAAAGGGATTTTACGGAGATCGTATCGACACCAATCCGCCCAGCTTCTTTTTCCCAATGCATGCGATGGATGCACTGATTGGGGCATCGTTCTTCACCGATCCCAACAAACAGTGGGCCTACATCATCGGACGCGTCAAGCCGGGCACATCCCTGCCGGCGCTTCAGGCCAATGCGAGTGCGCTGCTCAAGCACCAGCTTGCTACGCTCCAGATGTTTACCGATCCGCGCGCCCAAAAGGTACTTCCTCTCGCGCATGTTGTCCTCACTCCCGGCGGCGGCGGAATTCAGAATATGCAGAACGGTTATAAGGATCGTCTTAAACTGCTGCAGTGGATCGCTGTGTTGGTTCTACTTGTTGCCTGTGCCAATATTGCGAACCTCCTACTGGTGCGTGGCATGAGCCGCCACGCGGAGTTCTCCCTTCGCTCGGCGCTTGGCGCACAACGCACCCGCCTCGTCCGTCAGCTTCTGCAGGAGAGTATTGTTCTCTCGTGTATGGGAGGCCTGCTGGGACTCGCCATCTCCTATTTGGGGGCGCATGCCCTCTTGGCGCTTGCTTTTCCGGATCAGCACAACATGCCGGTCGCGGCTTCCCCATCCCCTCTGGTCATCGGCTTCGCTTTTGCGCTTTCGCTGGCGACGGGAATCTTCTTTGGCCTGGCCCCGGCCCTGATGGCCGCGCGAACGCGACCCGCTGGTGCCCTGCGCGCCAACTCGCGCACAACTGCGCATGGAGCTTCGTTCCTCCAGCGGGGACTCGTTGTTATGCAGGCCGCGCTCTCCCTGGTGCTGCTCGTTGCTGCGGGCCTATTTGCACAGAGCCTCACCAAGGCAGAGAAAGTGAACATGAAACTGGATACAACGAACCGCTATGTTGTCCACTTCAATCCCCATGGAGCGGGCTACAAAACGACAGACGTTGAACTGCTTTACCAGACCATCGTTGACCGGTTCCATGCCATTCCCGGCGTTCTCAAAGTCGGCGTCTCGACCTACACGCCGATGGAAGCGAACGACTGGAACTCCGGAGTCAAGGTTCAGGGCGATCCGGATCTGCACAAAACCGCATCCTGGGTGAAGGCGGCACCGGAATACTTCGGTGCGGTTGGAACGCACGTCGTCATGGGCCGGGGGTTCACACCGCAGGACACGATGAACGCTCCTCCGGTCGCCGTCGTCAACCAGGAATTCGTGAAGCAGTTTTTCGGCAACCGAAATCCCATCGGGCATCGATTTGGATTTGACGATCCCCTGCACCCGGGAACGGATGGAGCGCATGAGATCGTTGGAGTGGTGGAAGACACCACCTACACAAGCGTCTATTGGAAGAACCACGCCATGTACTTCCTTCCTCTCGCGCAGCCTGCAGGCCTTCGCACGCCGGGCGACCCCGACCAATCTGTGTACGCGGGAGCTATTGTGATCGAGACGTCCCACTCTATTCCGGGGTTTGAGAAGGTCGTCGGTGACACCCTGGCGAGTATCAACCCAAATCTCACGATCCTTAAGTTCCAGACATTCCGGCAGCAGATTGACAATCGGTTCACGCAGGAGCGGTTGATATCGCGCCTCACCTCTCTTTTCGGTCTGCTGGCGCTTCTGCTCGCCGCGATTGGACTCGATGGGGTAACTGCCTATACAGTGGTCCGCCGCGCACCGGAGATCGGGGTCCGCATGGCACTGGGAGCGGCGCGGAGCCGGGTAATCGGAATGGTGATGCGCGGGGCCATGCTGCAGACTGTTGCTGGACTCGCGATTGGTATTCCGGTGGCGATCTTCTGCGTGCGCTACGTCAAATCGCAGCTTTATGAAATCACGAGTGTAAATGTGCCGGTGATGGCTGTCGCGATTGGAGTGCTGACGTTTGCGGCTGCCATTGCCGGTATCATCCCGGCACGGCGCGCGGCGTCAATCGACCCGGTGAGAGCCTTGCGCATTGAATGAACTGAGTGGGAATAAGAGCCTTTCGGCTATCAACAAACCATAATGCTGGGCCGATGGGAGCGGATTGTCGAGGCGATTGGTTCGGTGATGTACGTCAAGCCGGAGGAGAGTGAGTCGTGAGTTGGTTTCCGAGCTTCGGTTTTCAGCGGCGCAAGCGCGAGTTGCAGGAAGAGATCGATGCGCACCTGCAGATGGCGATTGCCGATCGAGTGGAGCGTGGCGAGACGCCGGAGGCAGCGCGACAAGCTGCGTCGAGGGAGTTCGGAAACGTTCCACTAGTGCAGGACGTGACGCGCGAGATGTGGGGCCGGGGCTGGTTTGAACAACTGGGCCGGGATGTTCGCTATGCGTTGCGACAGCTGCGCAAGAGTCCCGGCTTTACGATCACCGCGACAGTGATGCTCACGGTAGCCATCTGCGCCAACAGCACCGTATTTAGCTGGATTGACGGCACGATGTTGCGTCCGATTCCGGGCGCGCGGGACACAGGAGATCTTGTGAGCCTGCAGCGGGGGGAACGTAACTTCTCTCCGGTTCCGCCTTTCTCGTATCTCGACTATCGCGATCTGCGCGAGCAGAATCATAGCCTCTCCGGAATGCTTGCCTTTCATCATGATTGGACCACGCTGACTGGGGGAGCGCAGCCGGAGCGCGCCTATATTGCGAACGTGACGGCGAACTACTTCGACGTGCTCGGCATCAAGCCGGTGCTGGGACGTTTCTTTCTGCCTGAAGAAGAGACGCGTCCAGATGCCGTTCCCAACGTCGTCCTGGGTTACTCGGTCTGGAAGATGCGTTATGCCGCAGACCCGGCAATTGTGGGTAAGTCGATCGAGATCGCCCGGCATCCTGTGACCGTGATCGGTGTGGCGCCGGAGGGGTTTGTAGGAGCAATGCCCGGGCTGCGTGACGATCTGTGGATAACGCTCGATCCGCTCGGGACGAGTGCGTGGCGGATGACCCATCGCAGTGGTGGTGCGGTCTGGCTGAACGTAATAGGAAGATTGCGGCCGGGAGTGAGCCGTGACCAGGCAGCCCAGGATCTCGACACACTGATGCAACACATTGTGGCGGCGTACCCGAATGATCATCTGGGCGAGAACCGGATATCACTGGATCCCATGTGGCGCTCGCCATTCGGCGCCAACGGATTCATGGCGGCGACGTTGCCCATCCTGCTGGCCTTCGCTGCTGTGGTGCTGTTGCTGACCAGCGCGAACGTTGCGACCCTCACCCTGGTGCGATTTGTATCCCGGCGGCGTGAGCTTGCAATCCGGCAGTCGCTCGGGGCGAATCGCATGCAACTGGTGCGGCAGATGGTGCTGGAGGGCGTGATGCTTTCCATCGTCGCAGGAGCCGGGGCCCTCGCGTTGACAACGTGGACATCGAAGACATTTGCATGGTTCTTTCGGGCGAGCTCGGGTCCTACCACCCTGAACGGGAGAATGGACCACAACGTGGTGATCGGGATTGCGGTGTTTTCGCTGTTGGCCGGCATATTCTGCGGCGCGCTCCCTGCCTGGCGTTCGTCGCACGCTCCGGCCATTGAGGTACTCAAGGCTGAGTCCGGAAGTATCTCCGGCGGCTCACGTAACCGGAGGTTGCTCAGCGCGCTGGTGGTGGCGCAAATCGCGCTTTCACTCCCTCTGCTGTTGTGCTCCGGGCTACTGCTGCGAACACTGAGGAACCTCGCCGGCGCGAATCCCGGATTTGAGCAGGACCACATTCTCACTGCGTCCGTGGGTCTGAATATCGCCGGCTACAGCGGCGACGAGGAACAGCTGATCCGTCATAAGATTTTGGATCGCGTGTCGGTACTGCCCGGCGTGAAGGTTGCGTCGTTTACGGACTGGATTCCGATGAGCCTTAGCCACAAGGGGGACGATGCGTATCCGGAAGGATATGTGCCACATCCCCACGAATCTTTGGAGGTGTACCACGCCGAGGTGGGCCCGCGGTACTTCGAATCCCTACGAATACCCATTTTGGAAGGACGCGAGTTTACACCGGATGACGGTGAAAAGGCTCCGAGGGTAATGATCGTAGATCAGACCGCTGCGAGGCGCTACTGGCCAGGGCAGGATCCGCTGGGAAAGAAACTCATGGTGTGGGGCCGCCCTTTCACGGTAGTAGGCGTCGCGAAAAATTCGATACATATGTTAATGAATGAGTCACCGGAACCTATGGTGTATATGAGCTTTTTTCAGGCGGGGTACGAGACGATCGTGCAGGTGAAGACCGAGGGAAATCCGGCCGACCTGGCGCCTGCGGTGGAAAACGCCATCCACACAATCGATACACGGCTGCCGGTTTTCGACGTGCGGCCCATGCGAGAGACCACCCAGTTGGCGAGCAGCTTCGCCGTAATCGAGAGCACCCTGGCGGGCATGTTCGCTCTGATCGGGCTGGTTCTCGCGGCAACCGGAATCTACGGAGTCGTGGCCTATCGAACCCAGATGCGCACCCACGAGATCGGAGTGCGAATGGCTCTGGGCGCTTCACGCGTGGATGTGCTGAGACTCGTGCTGCTGCAGGGATTGGGTCTCACAGGCATCGGGCTTGCGCTGGGATTGGCGTTCGCGTTGGCACTGACACGTTTCATCGCCCGGCTGTTGTACGGAATCGGAGCCAACGATCCCGTCACCGTCGTATCCGTCGTCATGCTCCTGGGAGCAATGTCGTTGCTGGCATGCTATCTTCCCGCGCGTCGAGCGATGCGCCGGAACCCCGTGAGTGCGATTCGCGAACTGTGAGCAGCAGGTCGGACTCGATGGCAAGAAGGGTAAGCGGATTCCACCGGCCACAAACTGATCTCCACAAAGTGGATCTTCGTTGTGTGTTGACGTGAACAGCCCATACCCGCTCATTGACTAGTTCGCGGCGAGTAGTCGCCCCTCTCTGGGTAACGAACTGGCATTCGATGAGGGGCTGCGACAGGTGAAGAACCCGGCCGAGTCGCTCGATGGGTGCATTCGCGATAACGCGCAAGCCGATGCGCGGCTCCTGGCAATGTCCCCGTTTACTATTGCAGTTGGCTCTGCCCAAGCGAAGGCGCCATCCATTGAGATATTTCTGTGTCGTCAACGCGGAGGGGGCTCCGGCATTTCAATGCCTTCTTCAACCCGGAGAAATGCATGCGCAAAAGCGTGTAATCTCCTCACTCTTTTCCAAGCAAAGGTCAGTCAAAATGAGCGACTTTATTCGTTATCGGAATTCGAAGGCGGGCATGGGCACGGCGAGGTGCGCAATTCTGGTGATCGCCTGTTCTGTGCTGATGAGTTCTTCCGGGTACCTGACAGCGCAGTGTGCAGGCGAGGGTGGGAATAGCCTGGGGTTCGATATGGCTCCGGAGACGAGCCAGCGTGTGGTGGAAGACGCGGTCAAGCAGATCCCGACGCCGATGGCTCCCGGACCGGTGAAGCCAACATGGGAGTCGCTCCAGGAGAACTACAAGGTTCCGGCCTGGTTCAGAGGAGCGAAGCTCGGTATCTTCATGCACTTTGGCATCTTCTCAGTGCCGGCGCACGGCAATGAGTGGTACGAGAAGTTCCTCTATGCGGGCGGGGATGACAGTGTGCTGAAGGTGCTCGGTGGGAACGACTTCGCTCTCAAAGCCAATGACGGTCCAAACAGCACGCGCGCATGGCACACACAGCACTTTGGGCCACCGGAGAAGTTCGGATACAAGGACTTCATCCCCATGTTCAAGGCGGAGCATTTTGATGCCGATGCCTGGGCAACGCTGTTCAAGAAGGCAGGCGCCCAATACGTGATGCCTGGTGCTCAGCACCACGAGAACTTCGCCATGTGGGATAGCAAGGTGACGCCGTTCAACTCCATGCAGATGGGGCCGAAGCGGGACATCATTGGCGAACTCGCTGTGGCCGTGCGGAAGCACGGAATGAAGCTGGGAGTGGCGAATCACGGGATCGAAAACTTCGAGTTCATCAATCCTCCGCATGAACTAGCCGAGAAAATGAAGGCCGAAAAGGTCGACCTGTACGATCCGAAGTGGGCTGACTTCTACAACTACGCAGACCGCAGCAATGCGGCTATGAAGCGCTTCCTGGTGAACTGGTATGAGCGCAATGTGGAACTCATCGACAAGTACCAGCCCGACCTCATCTACTTCGATAACGGCGTGGACCAGCGGCACATTGATCCGTTGAAGCTGGAGCTTGCCGCTTACTATTACAACCGCGCGAAGAGCTGGGGCAAAGAGGTCTCATTCACCACCAAGAAAGCAGCGTTCGCGCCCTCCGGAACGAATACGAAAACGATCGCCTCCATTCTGGATTTTGAAGGAGGGCCGCCGGACGGCATCCGCAACGGCTCGTGGGTTGTGGACCGGCCGATCGGCACGAATAGCTGGGGGTACGTGGAGGGGCTCAAGGCCAATTCACCCGAGACAGTGATTGGGTGGCTGGTGGACACAGTAAGCAAGAACGGCACACTGCTGCTGAATGTCTCGCCTAAGGCGGATGGAACCATTCCTCAGGATCAGCAGGATACCCTCCTGGCCCTCGGCAAATGGCTCGATACCAACGGCGAGGCGATCTACGATACCCACGCCTGGACCAAGTTCGAGGAGAAGGGCCAGGACCACATCTACTTCACGGTGAAGAAGGATGATCTGTTTGCGATCGTGATGGGCAAGAGCGGTGGGAGCAACGTCACTATCAGTTCACTGCCGCAGGGTGGACCCGCGGGATCTGTCCACTCTGTGACGCTGCTGGGAGGCGAACCGCAGCGGTTCAAGCAGGATGCTTCGGGACTGGTCGTGAGCCTGTCCGCACCGACGCAAGCCCATGAGGCATTCGTGCTGAAGATCACGGGACTGAAGACGAATGCGGACACGTATACGGATTCAGGAAATCCGTCGTGCGCATGCGGGCGGCCGGAGTAGACACGGAGCTCTTTGGTTCCCCGTGCGGCAAATCTATTCGGGATGGATGGAGAGAGTGGAGCGCATGGTGTGTTCTTCGCCGGGGGCGAGGGAGACGGCGGCGCTAAGGATGTTGCCAGCTTCAACGCAGAGCATGTGCTGCCACTCGTCGTTGCCGAGGTCGGAGAGAGCTGCGGCGCCTTGCTGCCAGGGGTTCCACACGATGGTGGTGGAGGAGTGAAGCTTCTCGGTGCGTAGGCGGCGGTGGAGGACTGGATCGAGGATCTCGGCCGGCGCTTCGGTGTCGATGTAGGCGTTGTCAGTAGGGGCCGCGAGGGCGAGGGAGCCGTCCTGGCGCTTGGACTTATTGCCGTCAGTGTTGTCGAGGTAGGTGACGGCATCGAGTCCGTGGACGCGGGCCTGGTGGATGTCGCCGACGCGGAAGTAGGAGTGCAGGGCTTCTTCGAATCGGAGCGGGCTTGTGCCGCGGTTCATGACGCTGAGTTCGAGGCGGAGCGTCGAGGCGATGCGGATGCGGTAGGCGACGAGGAAGTCGTGACGCCAGAGGGCGCGGGTGGAGTCGTCGCTGGAGGTGAGGCAGACCAGGGTGACGGAGCCGTCATCGTCGACGCTGAGCGAGTCGAGACGCCACTCGCGGGTGCGGACGAATCCGTGGGTGGGGGCTTTCGGGTTGTCGGCCTTAGCCCGGAACCAAGGGAAGCAGACGGGAATGCCGCCGCGGATGGCTTTGCCGGATTCGAAGTGCGACTGCTTGCTGAGGAAGAGGACTTCTTCCTGGCCGGCGGGTCGCCAGCTGAGAACCTGCGCGCCATAGAGGGAGACTTCCGCATGGGCGGCGGGGCTGGTGATTTGGACGACGGGGAGACCGCCCTTGCCGGAGACGATTTGCGCGATGCCGTCGATGCCGAAGCGGTGGTTGAGTGCGTCGATGTGGGAGAGAGGTTCCATAGGGGCAGGGACAGAATACAGGGAACAGGGAACAGGGAATAGGGAGTAGGACGACGGGCGATGGGACCGGTTGTCGTGGCTACGAGGTTTAGGTACGCGGATGAGAGGGATGTGATTACCTTGATCAGTGGTCGGAGTGGGGTAGAGGAGGGAGTTTGGTAGGGGAGTCACCAGGGAACGCAGAGGCGGCGATGGAGCGCGTGGCGATTGATACGGGCGGGACGTTTACCGACTGCGTGATGCTGCGCGAGGGGAAGCTGGTGGCGCTGAAGGTGTTTTCGACGCCGCGGGATCCGGGCGAGTCGGTGCTGAACGGGTTGCGCGAGTTGGGTGTGAGGGGCGCCGTGGTGGTTCGGCATGGGACCACGGTGGGGACGAACGCGATGCTGGAGCGCAAAGGCGCGCGCGTGGCGTTTGTGACGACGGCGGGATTCGAAGACACGATTGCGATTGGAAGACAGGCAAGGGCGAAGCTGTATGACTGGTTCCAGCCGGCGCCAGTGTGCCTTGTGCCGGCGGGGTTGCGATTCGGAGTGGAGGAGCGGACGAGCGCGGAAGGCGAGCGGTTGCGGGTTCCTTCTAAGGAGCAGTTGAAGCGACTGGTGGAGCGAGTGCGCGCGGCCGGTGTGGATGCGATTGCGTTATCACTGCTGTTCTCGTTTGCGAATGATGCCAATGAACGCACGGTGGCGGCGGCGCTGGACGGGCTTGGATTGCCGCTGAGTTTGTCACACAAGATTCTGCCGGAATTTCGCGAGTATGAGCGCGGTTCGACGGTGGTGGCGAATGCGTATCTGGCGCCACTGGTGGGGAGGTACCTGGGCAAGCTGGCGGGTGCGATTGAAGGGGAGGCGAGTTCGTGTGCGATTTCCTGGTCGAGGTTGGGCTCGAGGCTGGAGGTGATGCAGTCGTCGGGCGGGATCATTTCGGCGCGGGTGGCGGCGGAGGAGCCGGTGCGCACGGTGCTGTCTGGGCCGGCGGGTGGTGTGGTGGGCGCTTACAAACTGGCGAGTGCCGCGGGGTTCGAGCGGATTATCGGGTTTGACATGGGCGGGACATCGACCGATGTGTGCCTGGTGGATGCGGGCGCGGGCGGGCTGCGGATCAGCAACGAGTCGGTGGTGTCAGGCGTGCCGCTGGGCGTTCCGATGCTCGATATTCACACGGCGGGTGCGGGCGGCGGATCCCTGGCGCGGTTTGATGCAGGCGGGATGCTGCGCGTGGGTCCGGAATCGGCGGGCGCGATGCCGGGGCCGATCTGCTACGGGCGCGGCGAGCTGCCGACGGTGACGGATGCGAACTTGATTCTGGGAAGGCTGGATACGGAGAGCTTTCTGGGGGGTGCGGTCAAACTCGATCTGGAACGCACGCGCCATTTCATGGAGCAGGCAAAGGGGCCGCTCGCGAGTGTCGAGGCGTTCGCGGCGGGGATTCTGCGCGTGATTGAGACGGAGATGGCGAAGGCGATTCGCGTGATCTCAATTGAGCGCGGGTTCGATCCGCGAGATTTTGCGCTGGTGGCATTTGGCGGTGGCGGGCCGGTGCATGCGTGCGCGCTGGCGCGCGCGCTACGGGTCCCGCGGGTGCTGGTGCCGATGCTTCCGGGTGCGCTGTCGGCCGTGGGAATTCTGCTCGCGGATACGATGCGCGAGTATTCGCGGACCGTGATGCTGCCGCTGGGTGCGGAGATCGACGCTGTGTTCACGGAGATGGAGCGCGGGGGGCGCGAGGAGTTCGAGCGCGAGGGACTGGAGGGAGTCAGTCAGAGGTCGTGCGATTTGCGTTATCGCGGCCAGGGGTATGAGTTGAATGTGCCGTTCGGTAAATCGATGGCGGAAGAGTTTCATCGACTGCATGAGCGGCGGTACGGATTTGCAAGCGCTGAGCGGCCGGTGGAGATTGTGAATGTGCGGGTGCGGATGGTTGCACCCGCGCCTGCATTCGAGCAGATGCGCGAAAAGGTGCATGAGGGTGATGGAGGGCATGCGCTGGTGTCGACGCGCGATGTGTACTTTGAGGGCGAGTGGGTTGCGACGGGTGTGTACGATCGCGAGCGGTTGCGGGCGGGGGATGTGTTTGTCGGGCCAGCGATTGTGACGGAGTACAGTTCGGCGACTGTGGTGCCGAGGGGCGATGTGCTGCGGGTGGATGAGTTGCGGAATCTGGTGATCGAGGTGCGCGCATGAAGAGTGTTGATCCAGTAGAGCTGGCGATCTTTCAGAGCAGTATGCACTCGATTGCGGAGGAGATGGGTGCGGCGCTGCGGAGGACGGCGATCTCGCCAAATATCAAGGAGCGGCGGGATTATTCATGCGCGCTGTTTGACGCAGAAGAGCGCGTGATCGCAATGGGCGATCACATGCCGGTGCACCTGGGCGCGATGCCGATGAGTGTGAAGGCGGCGGTGGATGCGGTGCGGATGGAGGAAGGCGATGTCGCGATCCTGAACGATCCTTATGCGGGCGGGACGCATTTGCCGGATATCACGCTGGTGCTGCCGGTGTTTGTTGGCGGCGGAAGCAAGCCTGCCTTCTATGCGGCCGCGCGTGCACATCATGCGGATGTGGGCGGGATGTATGCGGGGTCGATGGGGCCGGCGCAGGAGATTTACCAGGAAGGAATTCGGATTCCTCCTGTGCTGCTGATGCGGCGCGGTGAGATGGAACGCGGGGTGCTGTCGCTGTTGCTGGCGAATGTGCGGACGCCGGAGGAGCGGGAAGGCGATTTGGCAGCGCAGCTTGGCGCGTGCCGCGTGGGTGAGAGACGGATTCTGGAAGTGGTGGAGAAGTACGGTCTCGCGAAGGTGGAGGAACTGGCAGGAGAACTTGTCGCTTATTCAGAGCGGCTGATGCGGGCGGAGTTGCGGTCCATGCCCGCTGGCACGTTCGTTGCGGAGGATTTTCTGGATGACGATGGGGTCACAGACGCACCGATCCGGATTGCGGTGAAGATGACGTTCGATCCGGAAGCGGGGTCGGTGGAGATTGATTTCAACGGATCGTCGCCGCAGGTGCGGGGAGCGGTGAATGCGGTGTATCCGATTACGTGGTCGGCGTGTTTTTATGTGCTGCGGTGTCTGCTGGCGGAGGATGCGCCGGCGACGGCGGGTGTGATGTATCCGGTGACGGTGAAGGCGCCGGTGGGGACGATTGTGAATGTGGTTCCTCCTGCGGCAGTGGCGGGCGGGAACGTGGAGTGCAGCCAGAGGATTACGGATGTGCTGTTGCGGGCGCTGGCGCAGGCTGCGCCGGAGCGGGTGCCGGCGGCGAGTTACGGGACGATGAGCAATCTGACGATTGGCGGGCTTGATCCGCGCACGGGTGGGCCGTTTGCGTACTACGAGACTGTTGCGGGCGGGATGGGGGCGCGGCCGAATGCCGACGGCATTGATGGTGTGCATTGCCACATGACGAATTCGCTGAATACGCCGGTGGAGGCGCTGGAGTATGCGTATCCGTTTCGCGTGAGGAGGTATGGATATCGTGCGGGGTCGGGAGGTAAAGGGAAGTTTCGCGGGGGCGATGGGCTGGTGCGGGAGATTGAGCTGCTGGCGGATTCGCAGGTGACTATGCTGGCCGATCGAAGGAAGTTTGCGCCGTATGGATTGGCGGGTGGCGAGGAAGGTGCGAAGGGGCGTGCGGTGTGGATCAAGGCGGATGGATCAGAAGTTGAGCTGCGCGGGAAGGGATCCGTCTATGCGGAAAAGGGGGACGCGGTGAGGGTGGAGACGCCGGGAGGAGGAGGATGGGGGAAGGCAGGGAATAGGGAATAGGGAAGAGACGGTTCTCGGTTCAGCAAGTCAGCGTCCGCTGCGCGGACCAGCAAGTCAGCGAGTCAGCGCGATGAGTGTTGGCGAAGAGCAACTCCCTGGGGCGAACACAGCGTTAACTGCAAGAGCAAAACGGGTCCTTCGCCTGCACCTCAGGATGACAAATCTGTAGTGGAAGCAGAATCTTTCCGGGAATCACCGAAAGAACAGATACCAGCAAATGCAACAGCAAACGCAAGAGCAGCAGAGATGGTGGTTGACGCGGCTGGATCGCGAGGCGCGGGCCACGCTGATTGCTACGTTTGCGGGCTGGATGCTGGATGGCATGGACGTGATGGTCTACAGCTTCGTGCTGCCGGCGCTGATTGTGCTGTGGCACATGACGAAGGCTCAGGCGGGATGGCTGGGGACATCGGCGCTGCTTGTCTCGTCGCTGGGTGGATGGCTGGCGGGGCTGGCTGCGGATCGCTGGGGGCGCGTGCGTATTCTGCAACTCACGATTGTGTGGTTTGCGGTGTTCACGTTTTTGAGCGGGTTTACCAACTCGTTCGAGCAACTGCTGGTGGTGCGCGGGTTGCAGGGGCTGGGGTTCGGCGGCGAATGGGCTGTGGGTTCGGTGCTGATCGGGGAGCGGATTCGCGCGGAATTTCGCGGGCGCGCGGTGGGAACCACGCAGGCTGGGTGGGCCGTGGGGTGGGCCATTGCAGCTGTGTTCTACACGATTGCGTTCAAGTTGCTGCCGGAGAGTTATGCGTGGCGCGCGATGTTCTGGGTGGGACTGCTGCCGGCGTTGCTGGCGATCTGGATTCAGCGGCATGTGCATGAGCCGGAGATTTTTGTGCGGCGACCTGCTGTGCACCCGTCTCATTTTCTGAGGATCTTTTCGGCGCCAATGGTTCGGACTACACTGCTTGCCTCGGCGGTGGCGTTGGGAGCGCAGGGCGGGTACTACGCGGTGAATACGTTTCTGCCGCTGTATCTGCGGGCGCGCGGGCTGGGTGTAATTTCGACGGGCGCGTATTTACTGATTGTGATTGCGGGATCGTTCGCGGGGTACTTGACGAGCGCGCATTTGACGGATCGGATTGGGCGGCGGGCATCGCTGATTGTGTTTGCGGCGGGGTCGTTTGCTGCGATTGCCATCTACATGGTGATGCCGTTGGGGAATGCTGCGACGCTGGTCCTCGGATTTCCGCTGGGGTTCTTTCCGTCAGGATCGTTCAGCCCGATGGGGAGTTTCTTCACGGAACTGTTTCCGACGTCGTTGCGCGGATCGGGGCAGGGGTTCAGCTATAACTTCGGGCGGGCGGTGGGGGCGCTGTTTCCGACGCTGGTGGGATATTTCAGCGCCCGGATGGCGCTGGGGACCGCGATTGCGTGGTTTGCAGGGGCGGCGTATGCGGTGATGGTGGCCGCGGTGTTGATGCTGCCGGAGACGCGCTACAGGGAACTAGCGGAAATTGAGACCGTGCCATAGCCTCTGACGGCATTTTGGCGCGGGTTTGCATCCAAACCTATTGAAGCAGTGTTCTCGAAGTCTGCCTATGCTTTCCCAAAACATGCGTAATTCGTTTCGATTGTTCGCTCTTGCCGCCTTGGCGCTGCCTTTAGCGGGGGTGTGCCCGCTGGCAGCTCAGAATGCACCCGCTCAGAATCGGCCCACGCAGTCCGCGCAGGCTGCGCCTGCCGCGCTGCCGCCGGGAATGCAAAACCCGACCAAGCCTGAGGTTCAGCCTTCGCTCGACGCGGACCGCGATCCGATTCCGTCGCCGGATATTGTCACTCCCGAAAAGGAGACTACGGCGGGAAATGCGCCTGGTGCCGCCGGTCAGCTCACGAAGAAGTCCGATGGCGTCTACACGATGCACGAGGACGTGGACGAAGTGCTGCTGAACTGCACGGTCGTGGACGATAGGGGCCGGCCGGTGCTGGACCTGAATCGCAACGACTTCCGCATTGCTGAGGACGGCGTTCCGCAGCAGACGAGTTCGTTCATGCACCAGGATCTGCCCGTGTCGATGGGGATTTTGATCGACAGCTCAGGGTCGATGCTGGATAAGCGCACGGCGGTGGACGCGGCGGCGAACAAGCTGCTGAATGAGTCGCATCCGCGGAGCACTGCGTTTGTGGTGAACTTCAACGAGAAGGCCTATCTCGACCAGGGGCTCACGGTGGATCGCGTGGCGCTGCGGCGTGGAATCAACCATTTTGACGCACGCGGGGCGACGGCGCTGTACGACGCGGTGGCTGCGTCGGCGGATGAGTTGTCGCACCATGCGAAGCAGTCGAAGCAGGTACTGCTGATTGTGACGGACGGCGCGGATAACGCTTCGCGACTGGCGCTGGAAGAGGCGATACGGCGTGTGCAAAACCTGGGCGGCCCGGTGGTGTACACGATTGGGCTGCTGTATGACGCGGACAGGAAGGAAGCCGACAAGGCGCGCAACGACCTGGAGATGCTGTCAGCGGAGACGGGCGGGCTGGCGTACTTCCCGAGGTCGCTGGACCAGGTAGACGAGATTGCTTCGGAAGTGGCGCGCGATATCCGCAACCAGTATGTGGTGGGATATCACTCGACGCGGCCGGCTTCGCAGGGTGGATATCGGACTGTGCACGTGGAAGCGGCCTCGCCCAATCACAAGCACCTGATTGTGCGTACCCGCAAGGGCTACTATGCGAAGCCAGGGCAGCGCAACAATATGACGGCGCAGAGGGTGAGCAGCGCGGCTCCGCAACAATAGAGTCCTCATAGTGGGATGGAAGGCCGGTCTCCGGATGGAGGCCGGCCTTTTTGCGTTCGCGATAGGCGGGACACCGCGCCTTGCGTGGGTTTAGCTGGGCCGATAGTCTTTGAAGAGCAGCAGTGAACAATCAAGTGGAAAGAAGCGATATGGATGTGTTGAAGAGGCTCTTTGAGCAGAAGTTCCGCGTTGCTGCGGAACAGGCACGGCCGCTCCAAGGGCAACTGGGCGGCTCAGGGCGCGCGATCATTCGGCTGAGCGGCGGCGGCTTTACGGCGATCGGAATTCAGTATGCGGTGCGCGAAGAGAATATTGCGTTTCTCGAGTTCACGAAGCATTTTCGGCGGCATGGATTGCCGGTGCCGGAGATCTATGGCGAGGCGCTGAACGAAGACGCGTATCTGCTGGAGGACCTGGGCGACACGACATTGTTCGATTTTCTGAGTGCGAATCGCGCGGGCGATGCGATTGCGCCGGAGGCAGTGGAGGCGTATCGCAAAGTTGTGGCGGCGCTGCCGCGGTTTCAGATCGAGGCCGGTCGCGATGTGAACTACAAGGTGTGCTATCCGCGAGCGAGCTTCGACAGGCAGTCGATCTCGTGGGATCTGAATTATTTCAAGTACTACTTTCTGCGGCTGGCGGGGACTCCTTTTAGCGAACAGGCGCTGGAGCATGATTTTGCGCGGCTGACGAAGTTTCTGCTGGCGGCGCCGCGGGACTATTTTCTGTATCGCGATTATCAATCTCGCAATGTGATGCTGCGCGAGGGGCTGCCATATTTTCTGGACTACCAGGGCGGGCGCAAGGGCGCGCTGCAGTATGACGTTGCTTCGCTGCTCTATGACGGCAAGGCCGATCTGCCGCCGGCGCTCAGGCAGGAGCTGCTGGACTACTATCTCGAGTGCATTGCGAACTACGGCATAGATCGCAATGCCTTTATGGAGCACTACTACGCGTTTGTGTATGTGCGCATCATGCAGGCGCTGGGCGCGTATGGATTCCGCGGGTTTTATGAGCGCAAGGCGCATTTTCTGCAGAGCGTTCCTTATGCGCTGAAGAATTTGCGCTGGCTGGCGCATAACGCGCAGTTGCCGATTGCATTGCCGGCACTAATGGAGGCGTTCCAGGGGATGTTGGGCTCAGAGAAGTTGCAGGCGCTGGCGACGTCAGCGGATACGTTGAAGGTGAAGATATTCAGCTTTTCCTTCCATCGCGAGATGCCCAGCGACGACTCGGGGAACGGCGGCGGGTTTGTATTCGATGCGCGGTGTTTGCCTAATCCGGGAAGGGAAGAGCGGTTCAAACCGCTGACTGGCAAGGACGAGCCGGTGATGGATTATCTGAACCAGCAGGAGAGCGTGCACCGCTTCTTCGCGAGCGCGTCAACGCTGGTGGATGCGAGCGTGGCGACATACACGAGGCGCGGGTTCAAGAGCTTGATGGTGTCGTTTGGGTGCACGGGCGGGCAGCACCGGTCAGTGTTTCTGGCGGAGCAACTGGCGAGGCATTTGCTCGCCAACAACGGCATTGAAGTTGCGGTGCGGCACATCGAGCTGGAGAAGATGGGCAAATGAAGGCCATGGTGCTGGCGGCGGGGTTAGGGACACGGCTGCGTCCGCTGACGAACGACCGGCCGAAGGCGCTGGTGGAAGTTGGCGGCCGCACGATGCTGGAGATCACGTTGGAGCGACTGCGGGCGTTTGGTGTGCGCGAGGTGATCGTAAATGTGCATCACTATGCGGACATGATGATCGAGTATCTGCGCGCGCATCAGAACTTCGGAATGCGGATCGAGGTATCGCGCGAAGAGGAGCTGCTGGATACGGGCGGCGGGATCAAGAAGGCCGCGTGGTTCTTTTTGGAAGATGGACGGGACGAGCCGTTCCTGGTGCACAACGTGGACGTGATGAGCACGATTGACCTGACCGCGTTGACCCGCGCGCACTCAGATCGGGATGCATTGGCTACGCTGGCGGTGCAGGATCGGACGACGTCGCGGTATCTGCTGTTCGATGAAGAAGGGCAGTTGTGCGGAAGGCGGGCGGCCCGCGATGGTGTGCCGGAGATGGTGCGCACGTGCGCGGAGGCGAAGGCGCTGGCGTTTTCAGGGATTCATGTTATGTCGCCGCGATTGCTCAAGAGGATGAGTGAGGACGGAGCGTTCTCGATTATCGCCACGTATCTGCGGCTTGCTGGCGAGGGGGAAAGGATTCTGGTGTTCCGGGCCGATGCGTATCAGTGGCGGGACCTGGGCAAGCCGGAGAATGTGGCGGAGGCGGCGAGAGAATTGAAAAGCTGAAGGGACAGAGGGACAAGGGACAAAGGGACAGAAAGCAAAAAAGAGGAGCCGCGGGGGCTCCTCTTCTTCGTTTATGCGGGGATGATCAATGCAGGTGGAAGTCGACGTCGATGACGATCTGGACGGCGACAGGGTGGCCCTGGTACATCGCGGGGCGAAACTTGTACTGGCGAACGGCCGCGATGGCTTTCTCATCGATGCCGTAGCTGGCATGGCGGGTGACGTGCACGTTCTGCGGATTGCCCTGCGCGTCGACGATGAGCTGAATGGCGACGCTGCCCTGGAAACCGGCCTGACGCGCTTCTTCAGTGAAGTCGGGCTGGACGGAGTGGATGACGGTGGGTGCGCTCACGCCACCGCCCACGCTCATGAGACCGCCGCCATAGCCGCCACCGCTGCCGGGGCCGGCGCCGATGCCGCGGCCCATGCCGAGTCCGCCGCCGCTGCCGGAGCCAAAGCCGGAGCCGCTGCCTTTGCCCTGCGAAGCGAGTGCGATCTGCGGCGAGTTCGAAAGGCCGAGATTAGGCAGGTTCGGGTTCTCGGGCATCTTGACGATCTCAGAGGGCGGTGCCGCGAGTTTGGGGTTGTCGACCTTGAGGATCTGGGGTGCCGTTACGGTCATCTTAGGCGCGACCACTTTGGGCGGATTGCCGCGCGTGGGCTCGATGACTTGATGCGCGCCACCGCCGCCGCCGCCACCCATCTTGGGAGCAACGGGAAGGACCTTGGGAGGCGGAACCGGAGCATAGAGCGTGATGTTGACGGGCTTCTGCACCGGGGGCACGAAGGTGGTCTTCGCCTTGTAGCCAAGCCACAGAATTCCTGAGATGGCGACAACGTGGATTACGGCGGAGACCCACTTTGAGGTGGGATCTTTCTGCGCCGTCGCCGTATCAAGGCCGACGAACGAGGGGATCCCAACCATGGCGGCAGCACCCGCGGGCGCCGGCACAAGGCGCGGCATCGGCACCTCTGCGGGGTATGAGTCTTCGACATCGTAGGCGAGGCTGGAGCGATTGTAGGCTCCGGGCGCCTGGGCCCTGCGGCTGGAATTATCAACGACGAGCCTGCCGCGTGTACCGGGATTTACTGGTCCATTGCTCATTTAGTCTCCTGCGAGTCTTCCTCGCAGCCCCCTGTCTTCGGACTATGGTTAGAGTGACTGAGTCTAACCGCCCGGGAAATGCAAAGGCGGCGCATTACCAGATGCCTTTATCGCTGCCGGTGAGTTTCTGTCCGACAACCGCAGCGGTGGCCAGCCAAGGTAACAAGCTAAGCCGCGCTCCGTTGTGCAGTTCTCTCTTCTTTAAGATGCCGGCAAGCTGCGATCCGTATAGTTTTGCTGACTGGGGCATAATGGGCACGCGAATAAAGCCGCGCGCGTAAAAGGTGGCGTCGCCGCCGAAACGGGCCGAGGACGTGACCAGTTTGGGCAGGTCAACCCCCTTGCCGCGATACTTGCGCACATAATCTGAGACGATGGCCAGGTAAGTGGCCGTGCCTTCCCAGATGTCCGCACGGCTGGCGGCGTCGTGCAGGTCCTGGAAATCGACGCCATCGTTCTCCACCAGGGATGCGCTGTCGACGATGTCGCAAAGGCGGAAGTAGAAGTGCCGGTACATGCGCTGCAGCGTTGAGATGAGCAGGCGGTCCGATTTGGATGTCACGCGGAAAGTTCGGCCTGCGACCTGCACCTGGCGTGTGCGGGCCATGAGCGAGGAGGCGATCGCGCTCTGCTCGCCGGTTTGGCCGAGGCGGCCGACGTGAATCTCGACGGACTCAGGCAGACCGGGAATCTCGAAGTTCCACTTGCCGGCGAGGCGATCGCCCCAACTGCGCGCGGACACGGTGGCGTTGAAGCGCTGGGTCATCAGCTTGATGACCTGTTCGGGCGCGGCATTGGTGTAGAGGTCGAGATCGCTGCCGAGATCGGGCCAGTGGTCCAGGGACTTGATAACGGTGACGTCGTTGCCGTTTTCCTCGAACGCGCGGCAGATGTCGTGCAGGAAGGGGATGGCGTTGTCGATGCGCTCCTGTTCGGCGTTCAGCGCATTGAGGGCCCATTCGGCACGGATGTCGTCATTGGCGGACCGAGCTATCTCTATAAAGGTCGTCATCCCGCGGACCACGACGTGGTTGAGACTTGCCAAGGTCGACAGGTCATCGAAATCCTCACGAGAAAGGGAGAGGATGTCGTCCCTCAATTCCTCCTGGAGCCACGAAGACGACGGGTCGGTGTCCCGCGGAACCAGGAGGAGGCGGGACAGGAGAGTCATTGAATTGTGAGATGGAAACCGAGGAGTCGTAGTGTTCATGTTTAGGTAGCCCTTAAAGTTATTGAGGAGTTTGTTGCTGGTTCGGCTGCTCGTTCGGACGGGGAGCAGGATTGGTGCCGGGGTTTTCATCCGGCTTGGTCTCGGGTGGCTCAGTGGCGCCGCCGCGGGGAGTCAGTTCGATCGGCGTCCCCTGGCGTTTGCGCTGCCTGCTGTAGATATCGAGTGCGGTGTCTACCTTTTCATTGCTGTCGCTCGCGACGGCGGCGAGGGCCTGACCCTGCGCATAAAGCTTGGTGGCGAGTCCGATTTTGGCGTTCGAGCCCTCGGCCCGGCGCGCTTTGTCATAGAAGTACTGGGCCGTCTCGAGATCGCCTTCACGTTCTGCGATGTATCCGCGGTTGTTGATGGAGAATGCGCTGGTGGGATCGAGCGCATATGCGTGCAGGAAGTCTTCGCGCGCGGCGCTCCAGTTGTTTGCGTTCTCCTCGTGCACGCCGCGAAGCGTGTACATCACCGCCTTGCTCGCCGTCATGTCGCCGGATTCCATGCGCTTCTGGAGCATTTTGGCGCTGGTGCGGGCCATGTTGGTGACTGACTTGCCACGCCAGTTCTTATCGAGCGTGATCGCCGCAGGTTCCTTCGACTGGCCCGCTGCTGCATCCTGGTAGTAGCGAAGAGCGGATTCGAGATCGGAGACTGATTCGTTGGCGACGCCAAGATTGTTGAGCGTGAAGGGATTCTGGGGCTCGAGCGTCTGGGCCTGCTTGAGCAGGTCGATGGCTTCAAAGTTGCGTCCCTGCTTGAGGAGGCGCATGGCGTCGATGTTCATGCGATTGACGCGCATGGTGCGGTCTTGCAATTCGATGAGGGCGGCCTTCATCGGCTTTCCCTGGAGATGCTTCTGACTGCTGAGGTCGATGTTGGCGTCGCTGCCTTGCTCGGCGGCGAGCTCGTAGAACTTATGCGCGCGCTCCAATTCACCCTGTACCTCGGAGATGTAACCGAGATTATTCAAAGTGAAGGGGTCAGCAGGATCGTAGAGGTAGGCCTTATAGAACAGGCCCTGCGCCTTGTCGTACTGATGGTGCTTAACGGCCTCGACGCCCTCACGATTCAGGCGCTGCACAGGGCTTAGCTTGCTGCGCAGGGGAATCATGATGGTGTGGCCTTCGCGCGCCCATGCAGAAGGCAGCGCAACCGTAGCAACGAGTGCAATTACAGCGCCCAGCGTAAGTGAAGTCTTTTGCATTGTGCTGAACGAATTCCCTTCCGGATAAGCCCTAAGAGGTTCTCAGAGATAGGTGGGCACAATTTGTTAGATGCGCAAGTGGAAGGGGTGTTGCTCCCGGGATGAAATGGAAATTAGAGAGGCCACCGGGAGCGTCACAATGCCATCAAAATAAATGTCTAACCGGATTTCTCCCACTGCAAGGTGTGTAACCCTATGAAACCAGTTCTTGTATTGGCCATGATTGGCGGAGCCTTTGTAATTCAGTGGTCTGCCGCATCGGCATCAGGCCAGGCCTCGGTCTCTGCCTCCTCTGTTCGAACGGAATCTACCGCGTCGCGGCTTACGGACATTCCGCCTATGCCGAAAGGGAAGAGCACCGTCATGGGCGGCTCGATTCGCGATGTGGACCAGGTGCGCGACCGGTTTGTGCTGAACGTATATGGCGAGAAGCCGATGCGGATTCTCTACGACGAGCGCACGCAAGTGTTCCGCGACGGCAAGAAGATCGCGCTGCACGACCTGGGGCCGACGGCGCATGCGTCCGTGCAGACGACACTGGATGGAGCGAGTATCTTCGCGGTTACGGTGCATATCCTGTCGGAGCAGCCGTCGGGCGACTACCAGGGGCGGGTGAAGAGCTTCAACCCGGAGACGGGCGAGCTGACGCTGACCTCTGCTGCGAGCCGCGAGCCGTTCCGCATTCAGGTAACGAACCAGACGTCGTTCAAGCGGGAAGGGCAGTCGGCGTTTTCGTCGCAGCAGTCGAGCGCCAACGACCTGATGCCGGGATCGCTGGTTTCCGTGACGTTCGGCTCCAATAACAAGGGAAAGGGTACTGCGCAGGAGGTTTCGGTTCTGGCGGCGCCCGGTGCCACGTTTATTTTCAGCGGGGCTCTGTCAGCGCTGGATGTAGCCAGCGGATCTTTGACTCTGGTGGATGCGAAGTCGAACCGGTCGTACCAGATATTCTTCGATCCGACGCACCAGTCGGCGACGAACCTGCGCCCCGGGCAGCATGTGCGGGTTTCCGCGGACTACGACGGGAAGCGGTATGTAGCGACGGAGATTTCAGTGCAATAGTTCCTGGTTGTGTTTGAAGGCCCGGCCGCAAGTGGCCGGGCTTTTTTATTGGAGATTGGATGGGGGAGGCAAGGCGTGTGGGCGTGCGCTGCGCCTGTAAACAGCAGATTTCTTTCGGGAATGACAGAAAGAAAGGCAAGGGCAAAACAAGGGGAACAAAAGATCGGCGGCCGAGGCCGCCGATCTTTTGTTCATTCGTGGTTTGTTGACTACTGCATGGTTTGCGGAGTGCAGGGATTGTAGCCGAGTGTACTGGTTGTGACTGGCGCAGGTGGAGACGGCGGGGTCATCCAAGGCGCGGTAGTGAAGTCGAAGAAGTCGAGCAGGTTGGGCTGGGCGGCATCGCGCGCAGTGAGGTGAGCGGAACCATTGATGAAGCGGTTCTCAACAAACTTGATGACCGCAGTGTGATCCATGGGGATGTGCGAGACGTAGTGTTTGCGCGCGTAGGGAGAGACGACAAAGTTAGGAACGCGGAAACCTAGTTGAGCGGCAAATCCGTTGACGGCCGCTGCATCTGCTGCATTTGCGCCTGGGTCGATCTTTGAGAGATCGCAATGAGTAGTCGGCGTGCCGCTGGACGGGACGCATGGGTAGTAGCCGTCGGGATTGACGGCGATGGACGAAATGTCAGGAATCGTAGTCTTGAGAGAAACGTCGGTGTAATCGTTGGAATGATTGGGCACCGGGGGCACGTGGTCGTAGGGGCCGCCCCCCTCGTCGTAGCTGAGGAAGAATGCCGAGCTGCTCCACGATGCGCTCTGCATGAGCGAATTGATGACACTGGCGACCTCGTATTGGCCGGTGATGACGGATTGGCCCGAGCCGGGGTGTTCATCATTACGGCCGTAGCCCGCTTCAATAAAGGCAAAGCTTGGCAACGTGTTGTTCGTGACATCAGTGAAGTATTGCTTGATGGGCGCGATGTGGTTGGGATCAATGCAGAATGTGTTGCCGCTGTCACCCACAACGCTTGAGGGCTGCGTGGGCGCGGCGCAGGCCGCCCCGGTTGGATTTTCATACAGATACTTGTTCGCATAGGTGAAGTTGGAGAAGAAGGTGGCGGGGTACTGCGCTGGGCCAGTGCCGCAGTCTTCGGGGTCGGTGCAGTAGGCCAGGGTGACGGTGTAGTAGATCTTCCAGGAGACATTGTTCTGGTCGAGCTCCTGGAAAATGTTCGCGATGTTGAGCTGCCCTACGCCGTCATTGCCGGGATCCTTCACGAGACCCTGGGTGGTGCCGCCGGAGAACGTAGCGATGCGATTGTCGACACTCTTGCTGGCCATGGGGGAGAACCAACGGTCTGACACGGCGAACTGCGACGCCATGTAGTAGTAGTAATTGAGGAAGTTTTCGTCGTAGTAGCCCATCGCGCGCTGGCCGGTGAGATCAGTGAAGCTACCGGAGCAGATAGCGCCATTGGCGGTGCAACTCTTTGCGTAGCCCTCGGCGTCGTGGACGAAGCCATCCATGTTGATGGGCCGGGTGGTTGTGAAGTTATAGCGGTTGACATCGCCGAAGCTGGCAAGCCAATCGGAGCTCATGTCGTCAACGCAGGTACTCTTCAGCGGGAAGAGGGAGTAGGAGTCTCCTTCATCGTCTTGATTTGTGATGGTGGAGCGTTTGTCGTCGATCCCGTCCACCTGGTAGACCAGGCCGTCGTCTCCGGTGGTGAAGCCGTTCTTGCTGCGGTAGGGATTCAGCATGCCGAAGTAGTTATCGAACGAGTGATTCTCCTGCAGCATGAAGAGGACATGCTTGATGGATTGCAGGCTGGCCGCGGGGACTACCGTTACGGTCGCAGTCGCTGTGGCCGATCCGCCGGCGCCTGTCGCTGTGGCGGTGTAGGTGGTGTCGGACGTGGGGCTCACCGACTGCGTTCCGCCGGTTGCGGAGAGGTTGTAGGAACTTCCGTCAGTGCCGGTTACGGTGACCTGCGTCGCGTTGGTGGCGGCCACGGTGAGTGTGGTGGCGGTGCCGGCGGTGATGGTGCTTGGGTTGGCATTGATGGTGACGGTGGGAGCTGGCGCGCTACTGACTGTGACAGTTGCTGTCGCAGTGGCATTGCCGGCCGCGCCTTTCGCGGTTGCCGTGTAGGTGGTGGTGGCGGCGGGGGAGACCACCTGTGTTCCGCCGGTTGCGGCGAGATTGTAAGAGCTTCCGTCAGAACCGGTGACCGTGACTTGCGTCGCATTCGTGGCCGCGACGGTCAGCGTAGAGGACGAACCGGCTGCAATGGTGGTGGGATTCGCATTGATGGAGACGGTCGTAGCCGCGCCGCCATTGACTGTGACGGTTGCTGTGGCGGTGGCATTACCAGCAGCGCCTGTCGCGGTGGCGGTGTAAGTGGTCGTTGCGGCGGGGGAGACTACCTGTGTTCCGCCGGTTGGCGTGAGACTGTAGGAACTTCCGTCAGAACCGGTGACGGTAACCTGTGTCGCATTTGTGGCGGCAACGGTAAGGGTGGATGATGCACCCGCGTTGATGGTAGCGGGATTCGCATTGATCGTGACTGTGGTAGCCGTGCCGCTATTGACGGTGACGGTTGCGGTGGCGGTGGCATTGCCGCCAGCGCCCGTTGCTGTGGCCGTGTAAGTGGTGGTGGCAGCGGGAGTGACTACTTGCGTGCCACCCGTTGCCGGCAACGTATAGGAACTGCCATCAGTACCGGTTACGGTGACCCGCGTGGCATTCGTGGCGGCCACGGTCAGGATTGAGGAGGATCCGGCGTTGATGGTGGTTGGATTGGCACTGATGTTTACGGTGGCACCAGCAGGAGGCGCGACTGTCACTGTCGCCGTGGCGGTATTCGATCCGCCGGTCCCCTCAACAGTGGCAGTGTAATTCGTGGTTGCCTTCGGGCTGACGACCTGTGTTCCGCCGGCCGCAGGAAGCTTATAACTCGATCCGTCACTGCCGGCGATTGTGACCGTCGTTGCATTGTCTGCAGTGACCGTGAGCGTGGATGAACTTCCGGCATTGATTGAACTTGGGCTTGCACTTAATGAGACGAAGGGCTTGGGGGTCTTGTTGTTGCTGTAGGCGGAGCAGCCGGCGAGAACTGAGACGGCGATTACGGTGAAGCAGAGAAGCAGAATGCGCCTGATGGACAGGTGGAATTTATTCAGCAAGACAAGACTCCTTGATCAAGTGCTCGAATCGCGGTGCTGTCAATGCCCGGCAAAAGCGGCCGAGATTTTGAAAATGAATAAAGCGAAATCACGAGCGGACAGAAAGGGCCCCAGTGTCCCCATAGGTCCGTACTGATTTGGATGGTCAGTCGCGGACATACGGATGCTTCCCGGCGCAATGTATGGCCGAGAAGCATCATTCGTGGTGGGACCAATTGCAAAATTTCAGAGACGTGCAGGAGGATTGGCCGGATACTCGCCGCCGTCGGCATAAGTATGAGCGCGCTCAAGGCGACCGATCGCGTCCAGCTCTTCCTGAGGCTGCACCAGAGTTGGATGAGACTGCCGCTGCCCCGCTGAGTCAATGTCGTGTTCACCATCGATGCCGTCGGCAGCCTGGGCGGCGTGCAGATGGGCAGAATCGCGCAGGTCGCGCTTGGCTTTGTTCAGTCGGAACCAGCGTAGGTAATTGTTAACGACGTTTGTAATCGTCATATCAACACCGGCGGCGTAGTTGTGCATCGCCATCTCGCGCTCAAGCTCAGGGGAGAGCAGGATGGCCGAGATCTGATCGGCGAGGTCATCGGCGTTGCCGCGCTCGTAGAAGCGAATCGCCATGTCTTCGTCGCGTGCCATTCCGCGGAAATCGGGGAGATCGGCGCTGACGATGGGCACACCATATTCGCAAGCCTGGTGCGCGGGCCCGCTGGATCCGGTAGCTGAGTCATAGGGGAGCACGAGGACTGAGGTGCTCTGAAAGAGCTCGGGAATATCCTCTTCAGCGACGTAGCCTTTGAAGTCGATGGGGAGATCCTTGGGCTGAGCGGCGCGGATGGATTCCCAATAGCCGGGGCGCTGATGATGATTGGCACCAGCGACGACGAGCCGCGCTTCGGGGACTCTCTCGAGCACCTTGGGAAAGGCTTCCATCAAAGTCTCAAGGCGCTTGTAAGTGCCCCAATGGCCGATCGCGAGGATGCGCTTGTTAGGATTGCCGCGCATGCTGAAGTCGGGTGGAGTGGCGCTCGTGGCGAAAGTTCCATGCGTGCCAAGCAGCACATTCTCGGCTCCGTATTTGGTGAGCAGAGTGTGGTGATAACCAGGCAGCAGAACGGAGACGGAGTTTGCCTTGAGGAGCGCCTTGGTGGCGAGTTCTGTCCCGATGCGGAAGAGACGCTCGCGTTTCACGCCGGCGGCGGCGAAGTCAACGTGCTCGAGGATATGGTGGAGCGTGATGTGTGTGAAGTATCCAGCGGCGCGCACAAGCGCAGGAACCGATAAGCCGGCGAAGGCGGCAACGGGATTCTCCGGCGTGGCGAAGCTGGAGAAGACGAGGTTGAACCAGACGATATCCGGATCGACCTTGCGGATTTCTTTGAGCAGGCGCACCGGATTGCTCATGCTGCCGAATCTCCAGCAGCGCACCACGTTGAACCCGGGCAGTTCGGACTGCTCTTCAATGTTGAGCGGGTTGCCGTTTTCGTCGGTGGCGAATTCGCACTCGGTCAATTCATCAGAGAGGATTGTCAGTTCAATGTCTTCATGCCGGCGCAGTTCTCGCGCGATGTGAAATGCATATTCGTTCAACTGGCGTCCACTGGGAGGAAAGGTGCCTACCAGGCAAATTTTCATGATTTATCCGCCTTAAAATATTGTGATTCCGATATACGGCCGAAGCTGATTATTGTTCCCAGTGGGGAAGTTGAAGAAGGTTTCATTTTGCAGGCCGCCCGAGAAGCGAATCGGGTAGGCCAGCATCATCTGTCCGCTCTCATCAGCGAACTTGCGGTGGATAGGCATTGCGTACGAAACCGAGAAGCCCGTCTGAATCGCGTCGTAGTCGTGGAAATTGCGAACGCTTGAATAGGAGCCGGAGACCTGCGCGTTCCAGTTGCGCTTGAAGCTGTAGTTGAGCCAGCCGGCGGGGCGAAGGTTCTGCGCGATTCCGTTGTTCGTGTCTACTACGCGCCAGGCGCGCAGGAACTCCAGCATCGCGCGGACATCGAGATGCTCGCCGAAGCGGCGCTCCATTCCGATGTAGCTGGAGGTGAAGTAGTTCTGGAAGTTGCGTGGAGAGAACGTCTGCTTGCTTGTTCCCCATCCGGTGAGCAGTGCAGTCTTGCCCCAGGGCGAGCCGACACGGAAGTCGACGGCCGCTGTGAACAGGCTTGAGCTGAGGCCGTTGTTATCAGTGAACGGGCCGGACTCGTGAATCACGTAGCCGCTGACCGACAGCGCGTTGAAGAACGAGCCCGTGTTCACATAGGTGAACAGGCGGAGCAGGTTCTGGTTCATCTCGGCAGGCGACTCGGAATCACGGCGAATCGATGTCTGGACGCCGCTATTGAACGTGACGACATTGGTCCCCATGCGGACCGTGGGAGCGACACCCAGGTTCAACGTGTAGTCGGTCGTGTCGCGATTCACGATCGAGTTGGTCGCGGGAACGGAGATTTGTCCGCGGGCGTTCCGCAACTGGAAGAATCCGCTCAACGGCAACGCCGGCGTGAAGTGAAGGTGAAATGCGTTCGTCCACTGCGTCTGGAGTGAAGAACGCGGTGGTGGAAGCAGACTGGTCTGACCCGAAGTGATGGGTGTGGCGGTATCGAGCTTCGCGTCGAGGACGTAGACGGTGGAGTCTTCGTAGATGGGGCTGAGCGAGACGTCGGAGAGCATGCTGACGGTCGGCGTGATGCGCCAACCTTCTTCGCCCCCGGCCTGCAGCAATCCTTGCTGGGCGGTCTGGTCTTCGCCTTCGGCATTCGAGGCCTGCGCGAACGAGGTGAGTGCCTGAGCGGACTGATGCTCCTGGCGGAAGACGTTGGCCTGCGCGAGAAGGAACTGGTAATCGGGCGTACCGTCAGTGGATGCACTGACCGCAGCCAACTCGGCCTTTGCGCGCGCGGTGTCGCCCACGGCGAGGTAGTTGTTCGCCATGCCGATGCGCACTTCCGGATCAGGCGCGCCAGCCATCTTTGCACGCTCGAGATACTGCTGCGAGAGATCGTACTCATGGAGGCTGCGGAAGACGTCGGCAGCCTGAATGAACTGAGGACCGGAGGCAGGCTTGGTTTCGCCGGCGCCGGCTTCCATCAGGCCGAGCGCGACCTGCCGCTGCGCGTCGTCTTCATGGCCTTGCTCAGCCATAAGGTGCGCGATGGCGAGACGTACGGTGAGGCGATTGGCTTTTGGAACTTCAAGAGCGCGCGTGAAGCGATCCATTGCGGCCTTCTGGTCTCCGATGGTGCTGAAGGCCTGGCCAGTCTGGACATAGATGGTGCTCTGCAAAGGCTCCTGGAAGTCATTGTCCGGAGCGGGGGCGTTTTTCGCCAGGCGCTCGGCTGTCTCGGCATTCTTCGTCGTTTGATCGCGGTCGTCGAGGTTGGCGTAAGCGCGCGCCAGCATTGCGTAGATGTTCGCATCGTTCGGCGAGAACTTGGCGGCGGTGTTGAGCTCATCGACGGCATCGTGATACTTGCGCTCAGTGAAGAGCGCGTTGCCGAGACCAAGGTGAAGGGAGCCGTCGTTCGGATCGAACTTGAGCGCGGCCCGATATTCTTCGACAGCCTTGTTCAGCATGGCCTGACGGCCATAAGCAGTCGCGCGGATCACGTGGATATCCTTGTGATCGCCCATGGTCTGTTCGGCGAGTTCGGCCTGCTTGAGAGCAGCGGACGGCTTGTTCAGGTCGAGGTAGGAGTAAGCCAAGCCAAGATGCGCTTCGCCGTTCTTCGGCTCGCGCTTGATGGCCTGTTCGAAGTCGTTGGCGGCAGCCTGCGGCTGGTGCAGATCGTTCAGCATGTAGCCGCGGTTTACGTAGGCTGTGACCACTTCGGGATCGCGGGTCAATGCTTCCGTGAAGTCCTGGCGAGCCTGCTCGCTTTCGCCCTGATGCTTGTGCACGTAACCGGCAAGGAGCGGAAGGTCAGGCTCCTTGGGGAACTTGGGCGTGTTGTCGTTGGCAAGCGTCAGAAGCTGCTGCCACTTCTCCAGGCGCAAATAGTCGTATCCGAGGTAGACCACGACATCGCGATCGTGCGGAAGCACCTTGATGGCCTGCTCGCCAATCGCGGCGGACTGTGCGTAGTCTCCCTTGAAGTTGAGGTACCGTTCACGTTCGCGCAGCACCTGCGGATCGCGATTCATGGCCTCGGTCACGCGGCCGGCCCATTCGCCAGCGAGATTCATGTTGTGAGCTTCGATAGCCGCGTTCATACCACCTGCAACGATGGCGGAGCGCTTCGGCGCCAGGGCGTAGGCCTTGCTGTAATTCGTCTGTGCAACGGTGAACTGACGGCGTGACGCTTCAAGATCGCCGAGAGCGAGATAGGGAATGTAGGACGAAGGATCAAGTTGAGCGAGCTGCTTGAAGTACTTCTCCGCATCATCGGGGCGGTTGGCGGCGCGTGAGGCGTACCCGAGAGAGATCAGCGCAAAACGATTCTTCGGGTCGATCACGAGCACTTTCTTGTAGGCTGCGATAGCGTCTTCCGCACGGCCCAACTTCATGAGGATGTCGCCATCGAGCTGCAGGTCGTCGCGATTCTCTGCGTTTAAGGCCAGCGCCTCGCGAACGTCAGCGAGCGCGCCGTCGGTATCGCCCAGAGCGAGCTTGATGACGGCGCGAAGGCGGAGATATGCGTCGCGGCCAAGGCCCTGCTCGTTGATTGCGTTGATCTGCTGCTGGGCGGTGGCGAGCTGCTGGGCGGCGGCGCTGTCGTCGCCCGTGCTCTTATAGAGCTGCATCAACTCGACATGCAACTGAACGCCGTAGAGCGGACCTTCGCTCGGGGTGGCGGGCAGGTGAGCGATGGCTGCCTGGTATTCCTTGATCGCATCGTCGTTGCGATCCTGCATGCGCGCGATGCCGGCGCGGATTGCGTGCAGGCGGTAGTTGTCGGCTTCAATGGAGGCGGCGCGGCTGAGGAATGGATCGGCATCCTCCGGGGCGCCTGCTGCCACCTGAGCCTGTGCGGCGGAGAGCTGCAGATTGATGTCCTTAGGCGCGGCGTTGGCGGCCCTGGCATAGGTCTTCGCAGACTCATTCATTTTGCCGGCGAGCTGGTATGTAAAGCCAAGCTCGGCGATGACGTCGGGTTTTGGATTCTTGATGGCCTGGAGCGCCTTGATCGCTTCCTCGTACTTGCCCACATCGCGGTAAAAGCCTGCGAGCGAGCGCTCCACGTCGGGATTGTTGGGGTCACGGTGGCGCGCCAGTTCCAGATAGTGGTTGGCCTGATCCATGCGTTTCAGCTGCTGATACGACATTGCGAGCAAAACTTCGGCGCGCGCGTCGGGCCGGAGCCGCTCGGCGCGCATGAGCCAGTCGAGTGCGCCTTCGTAATCCCTGGCGCGCATATGCAGCTCGCCGAGAAGGAGGACGTCGTCGCGGCGGTTGGGATCGGCACTGATGACCTGCTTCAACAGCTTCTCGGCATCGCTCGAGCGGCCGGCCTGGTTGTAGACCTGCGCGAGTCCGGACTGTCCGCCGAGCGCGGAAGGGCTCAGGCTGAGGCCGTGTTTGTACGCCTGCTCCGACTCGGAGAGCCGATTGTTGAGGCGCGCGGCGTAACCGAGGAGGAACCAAAGCTGCGCATCGTTGGGCGCGGCTTTCACCGCAAGGCGTGCATAATTCAGGGCTTGCGCCTTGTCGCCGCGCTGCAACGCCATCTCCGCGGCACGGGCAATACGCGCGTTCTGCAGACCGGAGCCAAAGCCAAGCTGCTGGCTCTGATTCTGGTCTCTCTTCTGGCCTTGCTTGGCTTGCGGGCTCTGAGACGTGTCGGGGCCAACCTGGAACGTCTGAGCACTGAGCGTGCAGGCGGCTCCGAGCAGTGCCCATACAAAGGCGATCTTAAGTGGTGCAATCGTAGCTTTCATTTTTCTTTTTGAAAAAACCCCAGGCAGAATCGGCGGACTCGCGTTGTGTATTTGGATTCGAAATCTGCTCCTGATGTTGGCTTGAGGTCCGGAGTGGCGACCGATTGGGTGACACGGAGCTCGAGATTTCTCCGCAAAGCAACCACTCGGCGCTCTCTATGAATCGAACAACTTGCGTGTCCGAGTCATTTCTCCCGACAAACCCCGGTGGCTTTTAGGCCTGATCTGGTTGGCGGGAGTTCGGCGCGACGCAAATTCCGAAGAGAGCAAACCTGGGGGAATCTGGCTTTTCGCTCTTTTCAACGAGGCTTCTTGTGAAGAACTCTGAGTCGCTCACGCCGTCTCAACGGCCGATCCCAATCAGCATGATTCTGATGGCGGTCGTTGCAGTGCATTTGCCGCTTCTGCTGATGAAGTTACCGTTGAAGTCGTACGACACGAACTTCCACATCTTCTTTGCTTCCCACTACGTGCACCACTGGTTCGATCCATGGAACACGAAGTGGTATGCGGGCTTCTCGCAGGCTACGTATCCGCCGCTGCCGCAGCAGTGGGTGGCAATGTTCTCGCACGTGCTTGGGCTCGAATTGGCCTACATGGCAGTGCAGTTGATTGCCATCCTGCTTCTGGCTGTAGGCGTGTATCGGTTTGCCGCTCTTTGGGTGAGCCCGCGCGCGGCTTCGTTCGCGGCGCTGGCGAGCGTATTTGTTGGCGCGGAAAGCTTCCTAGTCTACAACGCAGGTCAGTTGGGCACGACTTCGGCCGCGCCTATCTATCTGAACGCACTGCCATTCCTCTATGAGTGGATTCGTCACGGACGGTTCAGCGCATTCATCAAGGCCCTGGTGCTGTTCGCAGCCGCTGCCGCAGCGCACCACGCGACGCTGCTGTTTGGATCATTCTTCTTCGCGCTGCCGGTAGTTGCGCTGGCGTTCATCGATCGCCGCGAGGGCGATGGAACATCAGCCGGCGGCCTCTTCGCCCGTACAGTAGCCATGGTTTTGCTGGTGGCAGGGGCAGTCGCGATTGTGATTCTGCCGTTTTGGATCGCGCTGATTCACTATCCGGTAACGCAGACGCCGATTCCGCACCCCAGCCGCGCCAACTACATCCTGACGCCGCTCTACGGAATGAACTACTTCATCGTTCCTTATGGCGCGATGATTCTGGCCCTACCGTTTATTTTCCTGCGGGGCGCGGCATCCCCGCGCCTGCGGCCCTTGTTCTTCGGCTTCTGGCTTGCGTTCCTCATCGGGCTGGGCGGGACGACACCGGTGGGCCGGATCTTGCTGGGCCGCGCATTCGAAGTGCTCACCATGGAGCGATTCAGCTACTGGGCTTCGCTGCTGGCTCTGCCGTTCATCGGCTTGCTTGCGGTTGAGGTCATCGATCGCTTCCGCATGAAAGGGGCGGCCACGCTGGGGGTTCTGGCAGCGCTGAGCTGCGCGCTGGCGGTGGGTTGGACGACCTACCATCCGCCCGAGGCTGAAGACTTCAAGGTCGACAGCATTGCCCAGTGGCTCAACCGCGATGGCCACGATAAGTACAGCTACATCACTCTGGGATTTGGCAACAAGATTGCGCGGCTGGCGATGTTGACGGACGCGCCCAGTGAAGATGGCGAATGGAATTCCGGCCGTCTGCTGCCCGAACTTCAGAAGTACGGCGCCGGCACGCTGACGAACTCGAGGGGCTTTGGCGAGGCTGGTCTGGACGCGCTGCGCGCCATCCTCAACCACGCAGACAAATACGGTCTGAAGTGGATCATCTCTCGTGACAACTACTACGATCCTCTGCTGGCATTCGCAGGTTGGCGTCCGGTTGACCGACTCGAGGACAACACGGTCACTGTCTGGGGCAAGGATGGGGTGCCGCCCTTCCAGCCCGTTAACGCACCGCAGATTCCGCCGCACTGGCAGGGACTGATGTGGGGCATTCTGCCCTTTGGCAGCAGCATTCTTGCGATTCTGGTGGTTCTGATTCCCTCGAAGCGCCGCGATGAAGAACTTGCCGAAGAGGAATATCCCCAAGAGGAAAGGCTTGTGCCCGGGAGGTTGGCGTCGTGAAGAACGGACGTTTTCTTGCTGTTGTGCTTGGTGCCATCACAATTGTTCTCGTTGTCTGGGGCACTCTATGGCCGGTAAAGGCCGCGCAGGGGTACGCGCCAGACAAGCACCTGGTGCAGTCGAGCGGCACGCCTGCTGCTGCGCTGCAGAACCTTGGCGCTGATATCCGCGCGCTGAATTGGGGCAAGGCCTATAACAGCCTGGCAAATAAGGCTCAGTTCACGGAATCGGACTTCATGCACGACGTGACGGGCGCTTATCCCAACCTGCGCACCTACTCGCATCTGGAGAACTTCGAGACGCGTCCGACGCACGAGTCCGACAGCGAGGCAGACTACCAGGTGAAGCTGCACTGGGCTACGGTGGTTGGTGATTCCGTGTCGACCCGCAACGTGCGCGTGGTGCGCAACGGCGGCGAGTGGCAAGTGGAGTGGCCCGTAACGAAAGAAGCTGCGCTGCCTCCGCAGGTCATTCCGGTGAACTACCTGCGGTGGGACGTGATTTATCGCGGCGCCGGCGATGACTGGGGCTCGCAGGACGTGGATGCGCCGCATGTGCGCATCATCGACATGCACCCTGTGCAGCGCGCCGACGGCCTCGTAATCATGGGCGAGCTTCTTAACGAGGACGTGGTGCCTGCCTATGTTGCCGTGAACGCGACGGTGATGGACAAGAACAAACAGGCGATTGCGACCGAAGGCAGCTTCGACAAGATTTCGCACCTGCTGCTGCCGAAGGCGGTCACGCCCTTCCTCATCAAGTTCCCTGATGTGCAGTTGTCGAGTGTGGGCAGCGTGAACATGCAGCCGTTCTCGCAGCTCATTCCGGCATCGGCTGATCCGGTGATTGAGATTCAGAACGTCAAGATCAATCCTGCGCCGGACGCTTCGCTGACCGGCAGTGTGGTGAACCAGAGCGGCCAGATTGCAAACATTGCGCACGTGCTGGGTACGTTCTACGACAAGGACGGCAACATTGTGTGGGTGGCAGACCAGTATGTGGATCGCGCGCTGCTACCGCAGACGCCCGTTCCGTTCAACATCCACATTCCAGAGGATCTGTCGCGCAAGATTGCGAGCCAGCGCACGGTTGTGTCGACCTACAGCATGGGAGGTGCGGCGTGAAGCGCAAGGTGATCGCGCTGCTGGCCGCCATGGCTGTTACGCCGGCGTTCGGACAGCTGACGGCTCCCAAGACGGTGCAGGCGGGCAGCGCGTTCTCGATTGAAAGCGGCGGCAGCGGACAGGCCACGCTTTACATCGTCGGTATCGGGCAGGTGATCAAGCGCGACGCGCAACTGGGTGGCGCGATCTCGATTCCGGAAGGCACGCTCTATAATGCAGGACGCTACGTGGCCTTCGTGTCGAGCGCGCCCAACGATGTGGTGTCGTTCGACGTGACGCCGGCGAAGGTGGCCGATGTCAACTTCCTGGCACGGCCTTCGCGGCTGCCCGTGGGGTTGCATAACGGCATCACCGGGGCGGTGTACGTGTTCGATTCGTACAAGAACCTGGTGACATCGCCGACGCCGATCTCGTTCAGCCTGACCACTCCGTCGGGTGCAAGCGAGAACCGAACGGCGCAGTCGAAAAACGGCGCTGCTTGGATCGCGATGGATTCTTCGCCGAAAGAAGGCGCGGCGCACTTCATCGCCAAGGCCGGCGACGTTTCCTCGACGAGGATTATCGGCCAGGTGCCGGGAGATCCGTGCACGCTGCGAATGAGCGCGAAGCCTTCAGGGCAAAAGATTGCGCTTGAGACAGATCCGGTGCACGACTGCAGTGGGAATGCTGTTCCGGATGGCACGATCGTCACGTTCACGGAGACATATAACGGCGCGCAATCCATCGTAGATGTCCCGCTGAAGCGCGGAGTGGCGAAGGTGGAGATGCCGGCGTATCCAGGAGCGAACATTTCGGTGGCCAGCGGCGTTGTGCTCGGCAACCAGATTCATTGGGGGAAGTAGGCCATGCTGAGGTCCGTTCTTGTTCTATTCACGGCATTTGGCGCGGCATCCGTGGGGATTCTGGCGCAGGCGGCGGTGCACGTGGAGCCGTCTCACCTAGAGGGACCGCGAATTCTTGCAGATCAGACTGCAACCGCAGTGGTTAAAAACTACATCGAATCATGGCAGAGCCTGAAGGCTGCGCTCGAACAGAATCGCCCCGAACTGCTCGATCGCGACTTTGTCGGAACCGCAAAGCAAAAGCTAGCCGACACGATTCGGCAACAGGCCAAACTGGGAATGAAGACAAGCTATCAGGATCGCTCGCACGATATTCAGATCGCTTTTTATTCGCCTGAGGGTCTCTCCGTGGAACTGGTCGACAATGTCGAGTACGACATGCAGGTGAGCGATAAGGACAAGGTTGTAGCCACGCAGCCGGTGCACGCGCGGTATGTGGTGGTGATGACGCCGACGGAAGTTCGCTGGCGGGTTCGGGTTTTGCAGGCAGAGTAGGGCCGGGAAGCGCTGATAGAACGGGCCCGAAGATTAGCAAGATAGAACGACAAGAAAGTGCATTCGCACGCAAAAAAAGAATAAGACTCAGGAGTTTGGATATATGGTCTCAGTAGTTGTCCCCATCTACAACGAGGAAGAACTCGTCGTTCGTTTCCACGAGGCAGTAGCCAGCGCTCTCAAGGGCGTGGTGGACGACTGGGAAGTCGTCTACGTGAACGACGGATCGACAGATTCCTCACTGGAGCTTCTGAAAGGACTGCAGGCCGTAGATTCTCACGTCGTCGTCGTGGAGCTCTCTCGCAACTGGGGCCACATGGGCGCGATCTCGGCTGGCCTTCAAACCGCGCGCGGCCGCGCGATCATCCTTATGGACGGCGACTTCCAGGATCCGCCTGAGGTTCTGCCGCAGCTCATCGACGCATGGCGTGAAGGCGCCGAGGTGGTTGTGGGCGTGCGCCGCAGCCGCCAGGAGAGCCGCAAACTCCTCGCATTCCTGTTCCCGATGTTCTATCGCGTGCTCGGCGCACTGGCCGACTATCCGATTCCGCTCAACGCGGGCATCTTCAGCCTCATGGATCGCAAGGCGCTTGACTCAGTGCTGGCGATGCGTGAGAAGAACCGGTATTTGCCTGGCCTGCGGGCATGGGTGGGCTACAAGAACTCGATCGTCTACTACGATCGCAACGACCGACTCGGTGGCGAGGGCAAGCTCTCGTTCATCAGCCGCATCAAGTATGCGATGGATGCCATCACCAGCTTCAGCTACAAGCCGCTGCGGCTCAGCTTTGCGTTGATGGGCTTTTCAACGACAGTGGCGATGATGCTCGCGCTTTGCATGGCGCTGCCTACGTCGGCCATTGTGACGGCCGGCTTCGGCGTCGCTGCCTCGGTCTTCTTCATGGGCGGGTTGCTGCTGCTGTCGATCGGCATCCTGGGCGAGTACATTGGCCGCGTGTATGATGAAGTCCGCAACCGTCCGCTGTCGCTTATTAGCCAGGTGCACCGTTCGCAGGTCAAGATCGCGAGCCAGGTTGGCATGATCGCGCTGCCGGGCGGGTACGGCACGGTGGGCGAAGCTTACGCCATCTCCGCTGCCGAAGCCTACGGAAACGATGTCACCAGGGCTGCTTAACTGCTTATGTGCCGGCGCTTGAGTGCCGGTTCAACGGAAGAGAGGCGCGGCAAACCTGCCGCGCTTTTTCTTTTCTCGCCCTAAATCTCCATTGCAAGCAGGGCAGACGAGAAGCATTTCCCGTGTGCGTCGAGCGCCAGCGAGCGCGTTACGCCATATTCCCTCTTCCTGCGCAGAACGAAGTTCAGCGCACCAAGTTGCGGAAGTTCGTAGCGCTGAACAGGGCCGTCAAGAAATTCTTCGAAGTGCTGGGCGACGCGAGCCGCTGTGACGCCTTGCTCCAGCAGCGGGAAGTCCTCTGCGCGGCGGGCAGTGAGTGACAGCGTGACGATGCTGCCTTTGTCGCCGGCGCGGGCATGAGCAATGTCGATCAGACGCATCTTAGGAAGCCCTCATGTTGATGTTGTACTGAATTTCATCGCGCGGAATGAGTGCGGAATGGATGGCCAGCACTTCTTTCGTTGAGCCGGAAGCGCCGCCTCCCCCCGCGGGGCCATTGGTGTAGAGCGCCTCGACTTCCTGCTGAATGCGCGCTGCGGAGCGTCGCGAAAAGGCTCTTCCCGCGGCTCGCAGACGCACCTCGTACGGCTCGGGGGCGCTTGCTGAGAGCTGCGGGCCGTGAACGGAGCTCATTCCGATGAAATCGAAGCGCAGCTCAGAAATGCCGCTTCCGTTAAGGCGCTCGGCCAGGATGTCGCGTGCCAGTTCAGCGCGACGCACTGCGTTGGGACCGGCGAAGGAGATTTGACCCTCGCCAATGAATCCATCGTTGTAGCCAAGGGAGACCTTGAGAGTAGCAGGGCGGGCACGCCCGCGGCCTCCAGTGACGCGAACGCGATCCGGGCCAATCTCCTCGATGATGACTTGAGAGAAATCGGCAATGACATCCGGCGTGAAGTAAGCTGCCGGGTCCTGGATCTCGTAGAGCAGCTGCTCGGTGCAGGTGGCGCGATTAAGCACGCCGCCCGAGCCTTCCACTTTGCTGAAGATGGCGCTCCCATCAGGGATGACCTCAGCGATAGGGAACCCGAGATGCGCGAGGCCGGGCACGTCCTTGTAGCCGGGATCGGCGAAGTATCCGCCCGTGAGCTGGCCCGCGCACTCCAGCAGATGGCCGACGAGCGTGCCTTGCCCGAGGAGGTTCCAATCTTCAAGCGACCAGCCGAACTCGTGGATCAGCGGCGCAAGAAACAGCGCAGGGTCGGCGACGCGGCCGGTGAGGATAATGTCCGCGCGATCTTCGAGTGCCTTCAGAATCGGCGCGACACCGAGATAGGCATTGGCGGAGACCCATGTCTGCGGATCGGGAAGTGCGGTTTCGAGGGACTCGATTGGGACCTCGCCCGAACGCATCTGCGCCAGCACGTCGTCTCCAGTGACTGCGGCGATGCACAATCCGCTGAAGCCAAGGCGGCGGGCGATGGTCTGGGTCCGCGCTACGGCGGCCTCGGGATTTGCGGCTCCCATGTTGCTGATAATGCGGATGCCGTTGTTCACGCAGAGGGGAAGCACGGCCTCCATGCGCTCCTCGAGAAGAGGATCGAATCCCGCGTCCGGATCGGCCATGCGCGCTTTCTGTGCGAGGGCAATGGTGCGCTCGGCGAGGCATTCAAAGACGAGGTATTGGAGAGAGCCCTTGGCGGCGAGTTCCACAGCTGGCTCGATTCTGTCGCCCGAGTAGCCGGCGCCGCAGCCGATACGTACAGTCTTCAATGCGTTCCCTCCAGTTGTTCAGAGCGGAATGATTCCCAATACAAGCGCGGCGACGGTCATCAGCACCGACGCGCCGAAGAGAAATGGAATGGTGTAACGCTGATGTTGCGCGAGACTGATTCCTGACAGGCCGACGACCAGGTAGGTTGCGGGCGTGAGCGGGCTGACGGGGAATCCGGTGGTGTGCAAGCCGATCAGCGAGGCCTGAGCCATGGTCACAGGCTGAATGCCCGCATGCGCTCCGGCGCCGGCAAGCACGGGCAGAACTCCGAAGTAGAACGAGTCGGGATCAAAGAAGAGGCTCAGCGGCATCGAAAGGATGGCGAGCCCAAGCGGCATCAAGCGCAATCCGTGCTGAGGCAGATGCTGCACCGCGGTTGATGCCATCGCATTGATCATGCCGGTCCCCTTCATGATCCCCGTGAATGCGCCGGCTGCAAACAAAATGCTCGCCATGAGGATGGCGGCCGGTGCGTGCGCCGTGATTCGTTCCTGCTGTGATTTGAGATCGCGGAAGTTGACGGTGAGCGCAATGATCGTTCCGAGCATGAATACGACTACGGGATCGGCCTTGCCGCTGATCATGACCGCAAGAACGATAATCGTGAGCACGACATTGAAGGCGAAGTTGCGCGGCAGTGCTTTTGGTGCAGTCGCATTGACTGCATTCGGGATCATGCTTGCGGAGCCCTGGAGGCGGCGTTCTTCGCGGCGGCCGAGCAGGATGGATGCGGTGAAGACGAAGACGAGTCCCACTGCCTGAACAGCGACCATGGGCACGAAGATTGTTGATACCGGAATGTGCAATGCCGCCGAGGAGCGGAGCATGGGTCCGGTCCAGGGGAGGAAGTTCACGCCGGCTGCCATGGAGGCGACACATGCCAGGATGCGGCGATCGATTCCCAATTCTTCGTAGAGCGGAAGGAGCGCCGGAATGGTCACAAGGAACGTGACCGCGCCCGATCCATCCAGATGAACCAGCAGCGCGAGCAGCGCTGTGCCGGGAACGATGCGCGACGGCTTGCGGCCGACCACCCGCAGCAGCCATGCGATGAACGGCTGCAACATCCCGGCGTCGGTCATGATGCCGAAGAACAGAATGGCGAAGACGAACATGCCGATGACACCCGAGATCGCCTCTATGCCGGCGAGCATGAACTTGCCCGTCTGAAGGCCAAAGCCGGCGCACAGCGATGCGATGACCGGGAAGGCTGTGAGCGCGACCATGGGCGAGACCCTCTTGCTGAGGATCGCGGCCATGAGCCCGAGGATGGTGAGAGTGCCGAGAAGGGCAAGAAGCATGTTCGGGGTGTTCGTCCAGCGCGAAAGCGATGAACACCACTATAGGAGAGCAGGCGCACCGCAGGGAATCGGACGGCGCGGATTTGCCGTTCTGGTAAAAGACGAAAGGCCGGAGCATGTGGGCTCCGGCCTTGCACTACGGTCGTGAGGAGGTTAGTCCTTAGCGGGCGGCGAGCTTTTATCCGTCGGCGTTGTGACGGCCGCAGCGGGTGAGAGCGGGCCTTGCGACGGGTTGCTGCAATTCGGCAGGCCGTTCTCCACTGCTGTGCCTTCTTCGTGATCGTTCCAGGTTTCCACCATGATGAAGGGCGGCGGATCGCTGGGGAAGATCTTGCGCCAGTAGTCGAATGTCTCGCGATAGGTCTGTCCGCAACGCGCGGCGATGCGGCGATTCAATCCCCAGGATGCCTTACTGTCATTGAATTGCGACCACGCGCCGCCCACAACGATCTTGTCAGAGTATTTCGAGCCCATGGTGCGGTAGAAATCGTCGAGGTACTGCTGGCCCCAGTTGCTGCCGTCGGCGCTCCAGCCGGCCTGGCCGGGATTGATCCACGCGTAGAAGCCATCGAAATCGTTCGCGTATTTGCCGGGCAGGTTCTCCTGGATGAGGATCGGAGCGGGTTTCCACTGATTGACGAGCTTGCGCACCTTGTCCCAGTCAGTGTGGCCGCCCTTGGGAAAGATGAAGATGACGGGCCGGCCTTCATAGGTTAGATAAGCCTGGTGGCCGGAAGCCTTCGGTGACAGATACGTCTCGTGGAACATGGTGAGATCGGCAATGGCCTCGTCGGTGGCGCCGTCATCGTCGTTCGTTTCGTCGTACATCATGGCGATCTGGAATTTGTTCTTCTCGGCTTGTGTTTGAAGGACTTCGTAGCTCTTGTCGATGAAGGGCTCGCGATCGCCGTACCAGTCCACGACAAACGCGGAGATGCCCATCGCCTTGGCCTGTTTCATCTGGCGCGACACCACTGCCGGATCGTGAGACGAATAGCCAATATTGATGTGGTTGGGATGTCCCCACCATGCCTCGTAGAGGGCGAGGACCTGGGGCGCGGGACCGACCGCCTTGTGCTTCAAAGGCTGGATCTGCGCGGCGTCGGGGCCGGAACAACCATGGAACGACAGAAATAGCAAGAGGGCTGCAGAAGTAAGTCGCAACATCGGTACATGATTAGAAGCGTTGGGGGTTGCTGCAGGTTGCAGGAGTGCAAATCCTGCCCTCGGAGCAGCCATGATTCCGAACTGCGCATCCGAATACTTGTTGCCGAAAATTAACTTCGATTTGCCTCTGATCCCAATTTATTCCCGCACTGGAGTGAAGTAGAGTGGTGAATTCCGTCACCCAACAGCCGAGGTCGCTTCAGGCCCGCATTATCCGGGGTAGTTTTGTTTTGCTTTCGGGCTCCGGGCTCACGATGGCCATCAATTTGGCCTATAACATTGCCATCGCCCGTTTCCTTGGTCCCAAGGGGTTCGGTCACGCAACAGTCGTCTATACGATCCTGACACTGCTGTCGGCTCTGACGCTCGCGTTTCAGATCATCTCCGCTAAGGTGGTGGCGCAGCAGCCGACGCTGGAAGGCAAGTCGGCGGTCTATCGCTTCTTTCATCGGGGAGCGTGGGCCTGCGGCATCATCGTTGCGCTGGGGCTCACGATCTTCGAACGTCCGGTTGCCGACTATCTGAATCTGCCTGACGTGAGCCTCGTGGCGCTGATCGCCATCGGCGCCGCGTTCTATGTTCCGCTGGGCACGCGGCGCGGTTACATTCAGGGCGCCTGCGGTTTTCGCGCACTCGCGATGAACATGATTCTCGAGCAGGCGGTGCGGCTGGGGGGATCGCTGACGCTGATCCTGATGGGCATGGGCGTGCGCGGGGTGATCGTGGCGAACTCCGCAGCGATCGCGGTCGCCTACTACGCGGTTCGGGTGAAGACGCAGGGCAACATGCGCAACCCGCTGGAGCGCTCGTATGTCATTCGCGAGACGTGCCAGTCCGCGGTGTTCTTTGCCGGGCAGATGCTCATCAACAACTGCGGCATCGTGATGGTGAACCACTATTTTGCCGCGAAGGAAGCCGGCCTTTACGCGGCGGTAGCGATGGTGGGCCGCGTGATCTTCTCGCTGTCGCAGGCGGTGGTCAATTCCACATTCCCGCTGGTGGCGGGCGGAGACGAGGAAGAGCGGCGCGACCTGCGCGTGATAGCAACGTCGCTGATGCTGGTGCTGGGCACGGGGACAGCGATCGCGCTGGGGCTATGTATCGCACCGTCATCACTCTGGACGCATCTGTTCGGCGCAGAGTTCAAGGCGTCGGGTCATTACAGCATCTCTTATCTGCTGGCGCTTTACGCATTCGCTACGGTGATCTACTCGCTCGGTGCGGTAATCATCACCTTCGAAATGTCGTACAAGATTGCCAACACCAGTTACGTGCAGCTTGCATTCAGTGGCGTATTGATTGCTGCAATCTGCTTCTTCCACTCGAATCTGCGAGAAGTGGTTTTGGTGCAGCTGGCGCTGATGGTTGTGCTGTTCGTGTTCATTGCGGTGCCATTCCTGTGGAACTCGCTTACCGGCGGGGCAGATTTGGCGCACGGCCCGAGCGATCGGCCGTTCCGGCTCATTCGTCGGGTGGCGGAGGACGAGGTCATTGCGGAGTTCCTGAAGAGCGACTTTCATTGCCCCGAGTTCCGCGACTACAAGTCGATGAAGTGGCTGATAGAGAATCCGCATTTTGAAGATGTTGAAGAGAACGCCAAAAGGAAGGCCCTGCTGTTCATCCGCCACCTTGCGCTGTGGAAGGAACTTCCCACCGATACCGAGTGGTACGAGGTTGAAGTTGGGCACGCGGATCTCGAGAACATCCGGATCTTCCCCCGCGCGCAATGGCGCAAGGTGGCGCGTGGAAGCTTCTCAGCCGTGGAAGTGGCCGAAGGCATGCGGACCCGGAAGCACCTGCTTGAGGATTCTTTTGTGAAGAAGATCCACGCAATGAGCGAATGCCTGAGTCACGACGCGGCGGACTTTGCAGCGGTGATCCTCATCGGCGTGAACGAGAACGAGCCGGTGACGGTGCTGGATGGAAACCACCGTTTGACGGCAGCCATTCTGGCGAGTCCGCCGCGACTGAGGAAACTGCGCTTCCTCTGCGGGCTATCGCCGCACATGACGGAGTGTTGCTGGTACAACAGCAATCTTGTCACTTTGTTCCGCTATGGGCGCAATGTGCTGTCGCACGCGGTGCGGAATCCGGAATCGGAGCTGGCACGCGTGCTGCGGGATGCAAGTTAAAAGAAGGTTTGCGAAGGAAGAATAGAGATGCTCAAGGAATTTTTAACTATGACCTTTCGATCGAAGCCCGTTGTGGTGAGAGAGCTTCCGGCAAAGCTCGATCGCCGCAGTGAGACTGTGTTGATGAACGATCTGAGGGCGGCAATGAACGTTGAGCGCCCCGCGGTTGTTCTTGACTGCTCGCGCATGCGCGAGATGGATGTGACTGCAATTCACCTGCTGCTCTGCTGCCTGGAAGAAGCAATGAAACGGAATGGCGACGTTCGGCTCGCCGGCCTGTCTGTTGCGGGGAAGGAGGGCCTCCGCGGCCTCCGCATCGACCAGCTCTTCCGGATCTTTGAAACCAGTGAGCAGGCTGTGGATAGCTTTCAACGTCGAGGAGCATTTGTTGCGCCCCTTGGGGTGGCTGCGGCCAATGTTCCCGCCGAAAACGCTGCGTAGAGATACGCATCCTGGGCCCGGAAAGGAGCGAGTACAGGACATGAAACACACCTTGGTTCTTAGATTCGGTAAGCAGATCGCGGCAGTTCTGGTGTTGATGGTCGCGGCGCAGATGAGCGAAGCGGCGGTGCTGCAGGCGCAAGAGCCTGCGTCATCTAAGCCGGCGCAGCAGCAGTCTACCGCCCAGCAGCAAGCACCCGCGCAGAGTGGTGATCAGCAGACTGCCAAGTCAGGCGCGGATATTCCGCAGGCGCCTGATGCCGAGCCTGGTTTCGCGTCGCACTCGCAGGATGCGCAGCCGCAGGATGTGCAGAAACCGGTGGGCACCGCGGCAGGGCCTTACACAAGGCCCAGCGGCGTGGCGGGATCACGGCCGGCGGGTGCGGCCATCGCCCCATCGAAACAGAAGCGCAAGAAGGCGCTGATGATTCGGGTCGGGTTGATCGTTGGCGGAGCAGTAGCAGTGGGTACGGTCGCCGGCCTCTCCATGGCCAGCTCTAGCCGGCCATAGCGTTTGAGTGTACGAGTCTCGTTGAGAAGGATGATGCGGATACGATGATGCCTCGCAAAATGTTTGTGAGTTTTTCCGGCGTGGACGGCGCGGGCAAGAGCACCCAGATAGCCGCACTGCGTAAGTGGCTTGAGGCGCAGGGCCTGCGCGTTTCCACGATCACGTTCTGGGACAACATTGCGACCCTGACCGGTATTCGCGAAGGCGCCGGCCACAAGATCTTCAAGGGCGAGAAGGGCGTGGGCAGTCCCGAGGCTCCGGTGAATCGCCGCGACAAGAACGTGCAGTCGTGGCCCATGACCTGCGTTCGCCTGGGGCTTTACGCTCTCGATGCGGTCTCGACGCGCATCAACGTGAAGAAGGCGCTGAAATCGGATGCCGACTTCATCATCTTCGACCGCTACATCTACGATCAGTTCGCGAACATGAAGATGCGCAGCGGCCTGATCCGCACGTATGTGAAAGCGCTGATGAAGATTGTGCCGCGGCCTGACGTCAGCTATGTGCTGGATGCCGATCCGCAGGCGGCCCGTGCGCGCAAGCCCGAGTATCCGCTCGACTTTATCTACATTAACCGGCGCGCATATCTCGACCTGGCCGACATGCTCGGCGGCGTCACAGTCATCCCGGCTGGGCCCATCGAGCAGATGAAAGCCGAGGTACTGCGGCATGCATTTCGTGCGCATGAACTTGGACGAGATGCCAGAAGAAGCGACCGAACCGGTCACGCTGCAGCGGGCTAGCTGATAGAAGCCACAATTCTCATGTGACGAGGGCTGCGAGAAGGATCGCGGCTCTCTTTTTTTGCCTGCGCACATGATCTACGAAGATTTTCGTTGACATCTACGAAGTGCTTCGTATAACGTCCCACTCATGACAGGAAAGACACAGGCATTGCCCAAGCCGACGGAAGCCGAACTCGAGCTTCTACGGATTCTTTGGGCGATTGAGCCGGCCACCGTGCGGGAGATCCACGAGGCGCTGAATCAGGAGCGCGAGGTGGGCTACACCACGGTGTTGAAGCTCATGCAGATCATGACGGTGAAGGGGTTGGTGGAGCGCGACGAGGCAAATCGCGCGCACGTATACCGCGCCACTATCAGCCAGGAAGACATGCAAAGCAAGATTCTCAAGGATTTGAGCATGCGCTTGTTTGCGGGGTCCGCGGCGCAATTGGCCATGCACGCTCTGGCCATGGAGCCGGCGAGCGCCAGTGAGCTTGAGGAGATTCGCATGTTGATTGAATCCAGGCGCAAGGGGCATTCAGAGAAAAACGGGGAGGAGCGTCGATGAGCCAGAGCGTGCAGGGCATAGGGCAGGCGATTGCCTGGACACTCATTCATTTCTGCTGGCAGGCGGCGATGATCGCCGCGGCGTATGGCGTTGCGGCGCGCATGACGGCGCACCGGTCGAGCCATGTGCGGTATACGGTTGCGCTCACGGCGCTCGTGTCTATGTTTGCGGCGGCGCTGCTCACGTTTGCGTTTCAGATGGCACCGCGCGGCGAAGTGTGGAATGCGAGTGCTGTGCAGGTTGCCGTCGGAGATTTTCCACGCAGCGCTGCGCCTGGACGCGCTCCCGCAGCGGCGGCGTTTGCAGCCGGTGAGCAACTTGCGGAACGCATGCCTTCGTATCTGTTGTGGATCGACGGCTTGTGGCTGATCGGCGTGTGCGGGCTTGCTTTCCGGAATGCCGGAGGGCTATGGATCATTCGCCGGCTGCGCTCGCGCGCCGAGAAGAACCTGGCTCCGGCCGATGTGCAGGAGCGGTTTGCGCGCATAGTCGTAGCGCTCGGGCTGAAGCGCGAGGTGATGCTGCGCTTGAGTGACGCGATTGCCGGGCCTGTGACGGTGGGTGCGTTGAAGACGATGGTGCTGCTGCCGTTCTCAGCGCTCAGCGGGCTTGGTCCTGAGGAGCTTGAGGTTGTGCTGGCGCATGAGCTGGCACATGTGCGACGGGCGGATTTTATGTGGAATCTGCTACAGACGGTGGCAGAAACGTTGTTCTTCTTCCATCCCGCGGTGTGGTGGATCAGCGGACGGGTACGGCATGAGCGGGAGCTGTGCTGCGATGACCTTGCGCTTGAGGTGTGCCCGAATCCGGTGGTGTACGCGAGCGCACTGTTTCATCTGGAGGAGCAGCGTTCACGGCAGCTCCACATGGCTATGGCGTTGGACGGAAACCAAGGGAGGCAGACGCTTCGTATGAGGATTGCAAGGATACTTGGAGACCATGCTGCGTTTGCCGTACCGGCCGAGCGGCGTTTTTCAATAGCAGCAGTTGTGGCGGGCGCGCTGGTGCTCGTGTTGTCGGCTCCGCAGGTGATTGCGAGCCTGAAGCCGCAAGTTGCGCCGGCGGTTGCAACTGTGGCGAAGGCCATGGCCGAAGTGACCAGGCCCGCGGCGGCTGTGCCGGTGGCGAAGGCCATTGCCGCGCCCGCGTCGCAAACAGCGCAAACAGCGAGCGCGAAGCCCTCCCCGGCACCGCAGCCTACGCAACAGAGCGCGTCGGCGGCGAGCGGATCCACGAGCGGCAGCGGTTCGCATGAGACGTATATCGACCGCATGAAGGCGGCAGGCTACGACGAGGATTTGGACAAGTTGATCAGCATGAAGATCCAGGGTGTGACGCCGGAGTATGCGAAAGCGATGGCCCAGGTGGGCCTGGGTAAGCCGACGGCGGATGAGCTTGTCTCGTGCAAAATTCAGGGCGTGGAGCCGGAGACCATTGCGCAGCTCAAGCAGCAAGGGCTCGAAGTGAAGTCGTTCAACGATGCGGTATCGTACCGAATCTTTAGCGTGACTCCGGAGTTTGTGCAGGGCATGAAGGCTGCGGGATTCTCGGATCTGGATTCGAAGAAGCTGCTCTCCATGCGTGTGCAGGGCGTGACGCCCGAATACGCGAAGCAGGTGTCGCAGCAGTTCCCGGGACTTTCCGCGGACGATCTGATTTCGAGTAAGATCTTCAACATCAATCCGGACTTCATCGCATCCGCGAAGGCGCACGGCTTTAAGGATCTGACGTTCAAGAAGCTGGTGCAGATCCGGATCTCGGGCATTCTCGACGACGAGTCGGCGAAGCAGTAAGCACCTGCGGTGCGGCCACTGCGGGCACCTGCGGTGCGGCCACTGCGGGCACCTGCGGTGCGGCTGACTGCGGCTTGCGCCGCATAGAGTGCTCAGGCACCACAAAGAAGACAACCACGGTAGGAAGAGTGAGGTGCGTCTCAGTGAGGCGCGCAAGGGAGGGCGTATGTCTTTACGGGGATTGGTTGCTGCGGCAGGGGTCGCGGTTTTGATGAGCATGCCGGCGGCAGCGCTGGAGACTTTGCATTCGTCGTGCTCCATCACCGCCGGTGAAAAGTGGGGGACGTTGCAGCTGCGGGTTGGCGATGAGGACTGCCAAAGCGGAGAGCACTGCGGCAACAACTTCAGCAGCGACGGCCTGGCGGGCAGGTTTACCGGATTTACGCCGGCGGATCTGTCGCGGGATGGAGCGCAAGTGACAGCGGTAATGAGCGCGGAAGCGGGCACCTTCACCTGCGCGGGAACGGTGCATGACGGCGCACTCGAAGGGAAATCCACCTTTACGCCTGATCAGAAGTTTGTGGATCGGATGCGGCAGCTAGGCTTTACGGGTTTCAATTCGGAGAAGCTCCAAGCTTATACGTTCTTCGATATCAAGAGCGCGTGGGTGGAGTCGCTGAAGGCCGCGAAGGTCAGCGGCATGACCGTCGACAACATTATCGCGCTGAAAATTTTCCGAGCGGAGCCGGCATACGTGTCGCAGTTGACGAGCATGGGCTACCAGACGCCGGATGCGGACAAGCTGATCGCGCTGAAGGTGCAGGGTGTGGATATGAATGAGGTGAAGGAGCTTCGGCAGATGGGGTACCAGCCGAGCCTGGATGAGCTGATCCAGATAAGGATTTTCAAGGTCACGCCTGAGTTCATCCGCCAGATGCGGGATCGCGGGTTCAAGGACCTGACGATCGCAAAGCTGGTGCAGATCAAGATCTTCAAGCTGGATGAATGAAGCAGGGAATAGGGAACAGAAAAGCAGGGAGTAGGGAATAGGGAGTAGACCGCAGGGACAGGGTTACTGGGGGGATTTTGGGCAGGGATATCCTGTGTGGCTCGTTGGCGTAGGGTGGCACCTGCGGTGCAGTCGCTGCGCCTTCGGCGCCTTGGGGCGTTTTTGAGCAGGGATGTCCTGTGGTGCTCGTTGGCGTGGGGTGGCTCGACAGAGGGATGGGTGGGTCAGAGGGCTCCTTTGGCTAGTTAGCGGGCCGGCGCGTCAGCAAGTCAGCGGTCAGCTGGCTGTGGGGAGGGCGAAGCCGGACTTTGTGAGGGGGGAGGGGGTGGGGGGTGCCTTCCTCCAGGGAGCCAGGGGGGCTTCAGGGATGGTTTTGCCAGAGAGGATCTGCTCGAGCATGGCCTGGACGTGGGCTTTCTCCTTGTCGTTTGCCACCTGCGGTGGGGCCACTGCGCCTGCGGCGCCTTTCTTGCCTGGGGGGAGGGGGGTGGGCACCTGCGCCACCTGCGGTGGGGCCACTGCGCCTTCGGCGCCCTTCGTGCCTAGGGGGGTGGGCACCGGTTGGGGCTGCTGTGCTTTGGATTGCTGTTGAGCGGTGCGGCGGGAGCCTACGGCGATCTGGGTGGCGTAGAGGAGTTTGGCGGCCTCGGCGGTGGTGAAGATTTCGAGGACGAGTCCGTGGGTGACGCAGGCCAGGAATGCGTCGATGGTGGCGGGGGTGAGGAAGGGCATGGCTCGGCGGTAGGCGCGGTTGACGCGGGCGAGGGATTCAGGACTGTGGTCGTTGCGGGCATCGTCTTCGGCACAGGCTTTGTTGTAGGCGTCGAGGCAGCGTTGTACGGCTTGTTCTGGTGTGGTCATGGTGTGGTTCCTTTCTTAGTGGTTGAGGCAGCTGCGGTGCGGCCAACTGCAGGGCTGTATGGGGTCAGTGGTTTCCCACCCTGTCGCCAGGAAAAAGGCGACAGGATGGGGACGGTTAGTAGGTGGTGAGTGGAGAATCCCTCCCTGGTCCCCAAATGCGAGGAACCGGGGCACCCGGCGCGCGGAGTTCCCTCCCACCCAAGCAGAGCTTGGATGGGGCACCCGGATGGGCTTCGGGCAAAGAAAAGCCCGCCGGTTTAGCGCCGGCGGGCGGTGTTTTTCCTGATTAATTTAAGTGTGGCATATTTCGAAGGTAAATCGGCAATTATTTTCGATTTGTATGTAGCTGATAATTCGGCTACTTACAAACTATTTTTCGAAATACCCCTTGACAAGATTTCCACACCACCTGCGGTGGGGCCACTGCGGCTTCGCCGCCATTCTCGGTCGGCCACCTGCCGTGGGGCCACTGCGCCGGCGGCGCCATTCCCGGCTGGCGCGCGCCGGCCGGGCTTCTTCAGCGCCGGATGGCTGGGGGGCACTCTGCGCGGGGAGGCACGAGTGCCTCTATCATGGAGGAGTACAGCTCCTGCATGAAGAAATTTGCCATCGCGTTCGCCGCTCTCCTTGTCCTCATCGCATTTGCCGGTTGGAATGTGTGGCATGCCGTGTATGAACCGGTCACGTCGAAGCCCAGCCTGGTGGAGGAGGGGCGGCAGCAGCTTCATGTGCAACTGGAGCAGGCTAAGACGCGCGAGGCTGAGATCGAAAAGCAGGACTGGGACACGGTTTCGCTGCTGCGCGGGCTGATCGAGGCCCACCAGCACCGGATTGATCAGCTCAAAGACAACGGGCAGGCCGGCGAGATCGTCGCTCATGACCGCGAGGCCATCGCGAGGATCGAGAAGAGGATTGCCGATCTTCAGGCGCAACAGGCCGCGCAAGCTGCGGCGCAGTCGGGCGATGCGGCTGAAACCGCGGAGCCGGGTTCTTCGGGACCGACCGTTGCGCCGGAGGCGGCGAAGCCAGGGCAGAGAGCGGTGCCTGCTCCTGCATCGCCGAAACCTGCGCCGCGGACGCATTGATCAAGTGGCATACCTTTGAGGGCTAGAGTCCAGGACTACCAGTGGGGCGGCATGCGGGCTGCCTCGAGGCAGCCCCTGATACGAGACCTGTTCCGAATGGCGTTTTTCAGCATGCCCTGGTACAAAGCCCGCTCATTGACAGCCTTCCGGCACATAAGTCGCGAAAAGCGGGTTCTTCGTCGCTGCGCTCCTCAGAATGACAGATTTGTGTTTGGGTAAGTTGCGCGAATGGGCGCGGGGGGCGGGGTTTGCATCCAAGTTATATGTGAGGCGGGACTGGTCTGTCCGGCCGGATTTCTTACATATCAGCTTGGAAAGGCCGTTGTGATGTTCTTCAGATCCGTTTTCAGGTTTGGGATGGGGCAGCTCGTTCTGCCTGTTTGCCTTGTGACTCTCGGAATATCGACGCCGATGGCGCGGGCGGCTTCGTGTCTGACGCAGGCGACGATGACTGCGCAGGAGCGCACGGCGCTGGCGTCGGCCGCCAGGGGCATGCTGGTGCAGGTGCAGAACGGCGATGTGAACGGGCTGAAGGCGAACACGCTGCCTGCGGTGGCTGCTGACTTTGGCGGGATTGCGCAGAGTGTGCAGGAGTTGTCGCCGAATATCAAGGCGGCCACGGTGACGGTGGAGGCGGTGTACGACCTGGACGCGTCCACGGACGCGGCGGGGCAGCAGAGCATTCAGTTTTTCTGCGGGGCGGCGCCGGTGGTGGTGCTGAACTTTGCGGGGCTTCCGCCGGGGAAGTATGCCCTGGCGCTGACGCACACGACGGGCGTGGAGAAACCGCAGCAGGTTTCGTTGATTCTGGCGCAAAACGGCGGGCAGTGGCAGCTTGCAGGATTCTTCGCGAAGCCGATGATCACGGCCGGGCATGATGGGCTGTGGTACTGGGTGAGCGCGCGGAAGTACAAGCAGATGAATGGCAAGTGGGCCGCGTGGATGTACTACCGGACGGCGTGGAATCTGCTGGAGCCGCTGGATAACCTGCAGAGTCCGAATCTGCAGAAGTTGCAGCAGGAAACTGAAGAGGTGAAGCCGGCGGACTTTCCGGTGGATAAGCCGGTGACTGTGAATTCGACTTCCGGGGCTTTCCAGGTGACGGCGGTGGATACGACTACGGCGTTTGGCGGGCTGGACCTGGAAGTGCATTACACGCCGGATGCGGGACAGGCGGCTTCGCTGCGGAATCCGCCGATGGCCCGGAAGCAGGTGATGGATGTGATGACGGCCCTGCTGGCGACGCATCCGGAGCTGAAAGAGGCGTTCCACGGCATCTGGGTGCATGCGGACCAGGGAACGAACAGCTTGTTTGCGCTGGAACTGCCGATGGATCAGATCACGGCGGCACCTGCGGTGCGGCCAACTGCGCCGTAGGCGCCATTCGAGGCTGACTGAGCTTTGAGGGCCTGTGGACCTTGCGCCAGAAAGAAGGCGCAAGGGTTTTTCGTCCTGGACGAATGGTTGGGAACTCAACTGCACAAAAGTGTCATGTGGATGACACTTGCTTCCTGCGGGAATCGGGGTATGCTTCCATCAGTCCCAAGTAAAACGATTTGATCCTGGAGCGCGGGGGCACCCGGCGGGTGCGGAAGACTGCGGTTGATCGCAGCTTGCGTTCGGGGAATATTGCTGAATTCTGGTCGATTCTGCCCGGGTTCTCTCTGATGCTCTCTGCCTGACGCAAGTGGTTTTGGCGTGAAACGGCCATCCTTCTCTGAGGGATGGCCATTTTGCTTTGGGCAGGTTTGGGGGCCGGGGAACAGGCGCAGAGTGATGGCTGTTTGGCTTTGCTGGGAGCAATCGGGTGATTTTATTCGCTGGATTCGATCAAAAAGCGGTTCTTGGCTGCTATGCTTGGCGTGAACTGAATCTTCCTTTTTCTGAAGAGGACTGTGATGCGCCTTCTGGTCGAGTGTGCTTCCGCGCGGTGGTTTGGGACTTTGGTAATGGCTGCCGGTCTGATGACCGGCGTTTCTGTTTATGGGCAAGGCGCCGGCACTGAGAAGCTGCATTTGATGCCGCTGCCCTCGTCAGTGCAGATGGGGCAGGGCGAGCTGGTGCTGGGAACGAACTTCAAGGCCGGCTTTGATGGCCAGCACGATGCTCGGCTGGATGCGGCGCTGGACCGGTTTCTAGTGCAGCTCGATCGGCAGTGCGGGGGGATTCGGCGGGCGCAACATGATGCTGCGCAGAACGCTGCGCTTGTCCTGACGGTGAAAGTAGCGGGGCCTGGTGGCGCGGTGCAGAGCGTGGACGAGGACGAGAGCTACAAGCTGACGGTTTCGGCGAGCGCGGCGCAGTTGAGTGCGGCGACCGATGTGGGCGCGATGCACGGGATGGAGACGCTGCTGCAACTCGCGGATATGAAGGAAGGCGCGTGCAGGCTGCCGGCGGTGAGCATTGATGATGTGCCGCGGTTCCGGTGGCGGGGATTGCATTTGGATGTGAGCCGGCATTTCGAAACTGTCGAGGTGATCAAGCGGACGCTGGATGGGATGGCGGTGGCGAAGCTGAACGTCTTCCACTGGCACCTGAGCGATGACCAGGGGTTCAGGGCGGAGAGCAAGAAGTTTCCGCGCTTCACGCAGGTTGCGTCGGACGGGCTCTTCTATACGCAAGAGCAGATGAAGGACGTTGTCGCTTACGCGCGGGCGCGGGGGATTCGCGTGGTGCCGGAGTTCGATATGCCGGGGCACACGTCGAGCTGGCTGGTGGCCTATCCCGAGTTTGGAGCGGAGGAGATCAAGGAGATGCCGATCACGTTCGGGATTCCGCAGGCCGAGCTGGATCCGAGCAACGAGAAGACATACAAGTTTCTCGACGAGTTGATTGGGGAGATGGGGGCGATTTTTCCGGACGCGTACTTCCACATTGGCGGCGACGAGACGAAGGGCAAGGGGTGGGAAGAGAATCCGCGGATTGCAGAGTTCATGAAGAAGAAGGGCTTTGATAAGCCGGAGAAGCTGCAGGCGTATTTCAACCAGCGGCTGCTGCCGATCTTGCAGAAGCACGGCAAGAAGATGATGGGGTGGGACGAGATTCTGACGCCGGAGCTGCCGAAGGACATCATGGTGCAGAGCTGGCGCGGAGAGAAGAGCCTGGCTGCAGGTGCGGAGCAGGGCTATGTAGGGATTTTGTCGGCGCCGTACTACCTGGACGCGATGAAGACGAGCGAGATGATGTTCCTGGCGGACCCGATTCCGGCGGATACGAAGCTGACGCCGGAGCAGCAGAAGCTGATCTGGGGCGGCGAAATCTGCATGTGGGGCGAGCAAATCAATCCGGAGACGGTGGACTCGAGAATTTGGCCGCGGAGCCTGGCGATTGCGGAGCGGTTCTGGTCGCCGCAGTCGGACCGTGATGTGGCGGATATGTATCGGCGGCTGAGGGCGGCTTCGCTTGAGCTGGAAGATGTGGGCCTGACGCATGTTTCGGGGCCGCAGACGTTGCGACGGAATCTGGCTGGATCGGCGCATCCGGAGGCGTTGAATGTGATGGCGGCGGCGGTGGAGCCGGCGACGTTCGGCGAGCGCTACCAGGCACAGAAGACGGATCGGCTGACGTCGCTGGACCGGATGATTGATGCGGTTGTGCCCGATCCGCCGGCGCGACAGGAGATTGCGCGACAGGTGGATGCGGCGCTGAGCGGCGACAAGGCGGCGGCGATGAAGCTGCGGCGGCGGTTTGAGAGCTGGCAGGAAGTTGCGCCGGAGATTCAGGCGATGGCGGCGCAGTCGGCGCGGCTGTCAGACCAGTCGGATCGTGCGCGGCAGCTAGGTGCGCTGGGGACGGCGGGGCTGGAGGCGCTGGCGTTCATCGAGACGCATGCGGCTGCGCCGAGCGCGTGGGTGGATGCGCAGAAGGCGGCGATTGAAGAGGCGAAGAAGCCGTCGGGGCTGACGCGGTTTGTGTTTCTGCCGGCGATGGAGAAGTTGATCGAGGCGGCGGGTGCTCCGGCCCGCTGAGTTTACGAACAGGAGATTTGGGGCGCGGCAGAGGATGCCGCGCTCTTTTCGTTTTATGGGAACGAGATGCGGGGTGCGTTTGCGAAAGGCGGCTGGGGCGCGCATACTACGTGAACCGGAGGCCGCAGCTTCCCCTTTGATTCTGCTCGAAGAGATGCGGTGACGGGGCACTTATCTGATAACAGCACGTCTATCGTAATTAGCCGCTGGGATGCACGGCCCGGCGATGAGGAGGCATTTGATGCCTGCAGCCCATCCACTTCCCCGATCGGGGGAGACTCTTCCATTGACCTTGGGAGAACTGCGAAACAGCCACTACGCTCAAGTTGCGAACCGCTCGATTAAGGACGAGATGCGCGGAAATCTGATTGCGCTGCTGAAGAGCGGCGCGACGATTTTTCCGGGCATTGTTGGGTACGAGGATACGGTAGTGCCGCAGATTGTGAATGCGGTGCTGTCGAAGCAGAACTTCATTCTTCTGGGCCTGCGCGGGCAGGCGAAGAGCCGGATTCTGCGGGCGCTGACGGCGCTGCTGGATGAACGCACGCCGTATGTGGCTGGATGCGAGATTCGCGACAACCCGTTCCATCCGCTGTGCAGGCGCTGCCGTGAACTGGTAAGCGATCGCGGCGATGCGACTGCGATTGCCTATATGACGCGCGAGGAGCGCTATGTGGAGAAGCTGGCCACGCCGGATGTGACGGTGGCTGATTTGATTGGCGATATCGATCCGATTAAGGCGGCGCGCGGAGGCGAGAACCTTGCGAGCGAACTGACGATGCACTATGGATTGCTGCCGAGAGCGAACCGCGGGATCTTCGCGATCAATGAATTGCCGGATCTCGCGGGGAAGATCCAGGTGGCGCTGTTCAACATCATGCAGGAAGGCGATGTACAGATCAAAGGCTACCCGGTGCGGCTGGAACTGGATGTGGCTCTAGTGTTCAGCGCGAATCCTGAGGACTACACGGCGCGTGGGAAGATTGTGACTCCGCTGAAGGACAGGATCGGGTCGGAGATTCGCACGCATTATCCGGAGACGATTGAGGAAGGCATTGCGATCACTTCGCAGGAGGCGTGGGAAGCGCGCGGACCTGGGATTGAGATTCCGAGTTATATGCGCGAGATCGTAGAGTTGATCGCCTTCAGTGCGCGCGAAGACAAGAAGGTGGATAAGCGGAGTGGAGTCAGCCAGAGGCTACCTATCTCGACGATGGAGTTAGTGATCTCCAATGCGGAACGCCGGGCATTGATCAATCAAGAAGAGGTGATTGTGCCGCGGGTGAGCGATATCTACGCTGCGCTGCCGGGAATCACGGGCAAGCTCGAGCTTGAGTATGAGGGCGAGCTGAAGGGCGCCGACACCGTGGTGAAGGACCTGATTGCGACGGCGGTGCGGAAGACGTACGACAAGCACTTCGGCGACATCGACACACAGCAGATTGAGATGTGGTTCAACCTGGGCGGCACGGTGAAGCTGGATGATGCGATCAGTGCCGATGCGGCGCTGGCCGAGTTGAGCGGGATCCAGGGATTGATGGAGAAGGTATCGGCTCTGGGGCTGAAGCTATCCGATAATTCGCCGGTGTTGGTGGGCGGTGCGGAGTTTCTGCTGGAGGGTATGGTGGCGCACCGCAAGCTAAGCCGCAATGAGGAGCGTGGGTTTGGCGCGCAGGAGAAGCAATCGCGCAAGCAGGAGACGCACAAGATGGAGATTGATTACGAGGATTGGGAGAGGGGGAGGAGATCGAGGAGGGGATATAACTGAGTGGCGGAGTGGCAGCGCGCAAAAAGCAGATTCCCTGCGGGAATGACAGAAAGAAAAGCAAGTGCAAAAGCAACCGCAGATCCCTCGACTTCGCTCGGGATAACAAGCGCATTGGGTGATTCCTTATGAAGCGGGTTCGGTATCAGAAGTATTCCGGAGATTTGGCGTCGGAGGTGGATCTGGAGGATCTGCTGAAGGCGCTGTCCGACTATTTTCTGGACTCGGGATTCAGTGATCCGTTGTCGCGGTTTGGCGATTTGGAGCATGATCTGGAATCGCTGCGCGAGGCGCTGCGGAGAATTCTGGAGTCGGGCGAGTTCTTCGATCCGGAGTTGCAGGCGAAGATCGATCAACTCAGCGCAGAAGGCAAGCTGGATGAGTTGATCGATAAGTTGATCGAGCAACTGGAGCAGCAACGGTATATCTCCTATACGCAGCCGAATGGGAACGGGCATGTGGACGGGCCGGATGATTCGATGGATGAGAATGTCCGGTTTGAAGTGACGGATAAGAGCCTGGATTTCCTGGGTTATAAGACGCTGCGGGATTTGCTGGGTTCGCTGGGTAAGTCGAATTATGGACGGCATGACACGCGGCACTGGGCTACCGGTATTGAGGCAAGCGGCGGGTCGCGGAAGTATGAGTTTGGCGATGTGCTGAACCTGGATACGACGGCGACGCTGGGCGCGGCGATTGCGCGCGAGGGCCTGAAACTGCCGCTGAATCTCGAGTACGACGACCTGCATGTGCACCAGTGCGAGTATCAGAGCTCGTGCGCGACGGTGGTGATGCTGGATTGCTCGCACTCCATGATTCTTTATGGCGAGGACAGGTTTACGCCGGCGAAGCGGGTGGCGATGGCGTTGTCGCATTTGATCCGTACGCAGTATCCGGGGGATTCACTGAACCTGGTGCTCTTTCATGATTCAGCGGAAGAGATGCCGGTGGGGCAGATTGCGCGCGTGAAGGTGGGGCCGTGGCACACGAATACGCGCGAGGGACTGCGGGTGGCGCAGCGGATTCTGGCGCGCGAACGCAAGGACATGAAGCAGATTGTGATGATCACGGATGGGAAGCCTTCGGCCCTGACGCTGGAAGATGGGCGCATATACAAGAATCCTTACGGGCTCGATCCGCTGGTGGTGAACGAGACTCTGGAGGAAGTAGCGCGCTGCAAGCGGTCGAACGTGATGATCAATACGTTCATGCTGGCGCAGGATTTCGAGCTGGTGCGGTTTGTGCAGCAGGTGAGTCAGATGTGCCGGGGGAAGGCATATTTCACGAGCCCGGATAGATTAGGTGAGTATCTGCTGATGGATTTCATGTCGCGGAAATCGAAGACGATTCATTGAGTTGAACTGTCGAAGATAGAAGTCGACCGGGCATGGGAAGCGCTCTATAATCTGTCCTAATTCTCGACAGACCTTTATATGAGCCAGACCAATCTGAGTCACCAGCCGGATCTTTTGCCCGGGCCCGACGTCCATCGCAGCGAACGTGGATTCTGGGCACTGATCGTTACGCAGTTCCAGGGCGCCTTCAGCGATAACGTTCTGCGCAATCTGCTGCTGGCCATGGTTGTCGGCATGGGCCTGGATAAAGGCCATCGCGACACCTTCGTCTCCATCGTTACATTTCTCTTCTCTGTGCCGTTTGTGATCTTCAGCATGTCGGGCGGTTGGCTTGCAGACCACTTCAGCAAGCGCAAGGTGACGCTGTGGACCAAGGTGATGGAAGTGGGTGCGATGACGGTGGCTACCGCCGGACTCGCGTTGCACTCGCAGGTGATTACGCTGGCGGCGCTGGGGCTGGTGGCTACGCAGGCTGCGCTGTTTGGGCCGTCAAAGTATGGACTGCTGCCGGAGTTGCTGCCGTCTACGCGGCTGTCGTGGGGCAACGGCGTTATCGAGCTTGGCACGTTTCTCGCGATCATTCTGGGAACCGTTGCCGGTGCAGGGCTGGCTGAGCGCTTTCCGGGAGAAGAGATCTTCGCCGGATATATTTTGATCGGGCTTGCGGGAGTGGGATTCCTCACCAGCCTGGGCATCGATCGAGTGCCGGCGGCCGCACCTGCAAAGCGGTTCCGCATCAACTTCGTTGGCGATTTGTGGAAGCAGATCGGGATCATGCGCCGCGACCAGGCGCTGTTTCTCGCGGTGCTGGGCAATACGTACTTCTGGTTTCTGGGGTCGCTGCTGTTTGCGACGGTGGTGGTTTATGGGCCCGATGTGCTGCACATTGGCCCGGGCAAGACAGCCTATCTCAACGCCGCGCTTGCCATCGGCATTGGCATAGGCAGCATGGCTGCGGGCATCGTCAGTGGCAAGAAGATTGAGTACGGGCTGATTCCGCTCGGCTCGATCGGAATGACGTGCACCGGTGTGGTGCTCGGCGTAACGCATACAGGCATCATTGGTTCCGCAGTGCTGCTGTCGATTCTTGGCTTCTGGGCGGGCTTCTTCGCGGTGCCTGTGAATGCGCTGATACAGCACCGGCCCGATGAGAAGGACAAGGGCGGCATCATCGCGGCGGCGAATCTGCTGTCGTTTATCGGTATCGCGCTTTCGTCTGGTGTGTACTACGTATTCACCTCGCGCTTCATCAATCTCGATCCGAAGGAAGTGATTCTTGCTGCATCCGCGATTACGGCGGCGGGAACCGTCTATGTGCTTATCCTGCTGCCGGAGTGGTTTGGCAGGCTGATTCTGTTTTTCCTGACGCACACGATTTACAGCCTCAAGGTGCTGGGGCGGGAGAACTTTCCAGATAAGACGGGCGCGCTGCTGGTGTGCAATCACATGTCGTTTGTGGATGCAGCGCTGCTGATTGCATCGACTGACCGGCCGATTCGCTTTCTCATGTACAAGGGCATCTATGAGAATCGCGTGGTGTATCCGTTTGCGCGGATGATGAAGGCGATTCCGATATCGAGCGAGCAGCGGCCGCGCGACATGATTCGCTCGCTGCGCACGGCGACGGATGCGCTGCGCAATGACGAGATCGTTTGCATTTTCGCGGAAGGGCAGATTACGCGCACTGGACAGATGCTGCCGTTCCGGCGCGGGCTCGAGCGCATTATGAAGGGCGTGGATGCGCCGATCATTCCGGTGAATCTGGATGGCGTTTGGGGCAGCATCTTCAGCTTCGAACGCGGGCGGTTTCTGTGGAAGATGCCGCGTAAGATTCCGTATCCGGTGACGGTGAGCTTTGGGCGGCCGATGCCGGCGACGAGCACTGCGATTGATGTGCGGCGCGCGGTCCAGGAGCTGCAGGCGGACGCCTTCTACCAGCGCAAGCGCCGCATGCGGACGCTGGATCGTGCATTTGTGCGCACCGCGCGACGCTACGCACTGCGCTTCATGATGGCCGACGGCAAGACGGCGCGAGTCAGCTTCTTCTCCGCGCTGACGAAGACAATTTACATCGCGCGGCGGCTACGTGGCGTGATCGGCGAGAAGAAGATGGTTGGGCTGCTGCTGCCGCCGTCGGTTGGCGGGGCGCTGGCCAACTATGCGCTGACGCTGCTGGGGCGGATTGCGGTGAATTTGAACTACACGGCTTCAGGCGAGATCATCGCATCGTGCGCGCAGCAGTGCGATATCGATGTGGTGATTACGTCGAAGGCGTTCGTAGAACGATTCCCAAAGCTGGAGATTCCGGGGCGGGCTGTGTTTCTTGAGGATACGCTGGCTTCGCCGCGAGGGAGCGAGAAGCTGGCGGCGCTGGTGTTCGCGCTGACGCTGCCAGTGGCGTTGCTGCGCAAGGCTGTGGGTGCGCGAGGGCCGAGGCCGAAGATCGATGATCTTGCCACGGTGATTTTTTCGAGCGGAAGCACGGGAGATCCCAAGGGCGTGATGCTGTCGCATTTCAACCTGGTGTCGAACATTCAGCAGGTTTCGCAGGTGTTCATGCTGGGGCGCAGCGATAAGGTGCTGGGGATCCTGCCGTTCTTCCACTCGTTTGGATTCATGGGCGCACTTTGGATGCCGGCGGTGAATGGGCTCGGGGTTGTCTATCATCCCAATCCGTTCGATACCGGCGTGATCAGCGAGCTGGTCGAGAAGTACAGCGTCACGTTCCTCATTGCTACGCCCACGTTTTTACAGACTTATATGCGGCGGTGCAGGCCTGAGAGCTTTGGTAGTTTGCAATTCGTACTGGTGGGTGCGGAGAAGCTGCCGGAGCGCGTTGCGCTTGCATTCGAAGACACGTTTGGAATTCGTCCGCTCGAGGGCTACGGCTGCACCGAGTGCTCGCCGGTGGTCACGGTGAATGGACGCGACTTCCGCGCGCCGGGGTTCCGGCAGGTAGGCGGAAGGCGCGGTCGCATAGGGCATCCGCTGCCGGGGATTTCAGTGCGCATCGTTGATATTGATACGGGCGAGCCAGTGGCGGCCGGCACTCCCGGAATGCTGCTGGTGAAAGGGCCGAACGTGATGCAGGGATATCTGGGCAAGCCGGAGAAGACTGCGGAAGTGTTGCACGATGGCTGGTACACGACGGGCGATGTGGCGCTGATGGAAGAAGACGGTTTCCTTGCCATCACGGATCGGTTGTCGCGCTTTTCAAAGATTGCGGGCGAGATGGTTCCGCATATTCGCATTGAAGAGAAGCTTCACGAACTGGCCGGGATTACGGAGCAGGTGTTTGCGGTTACGTCATTGCCGGACGAGAAGAAGGGCGAGCGGATTGTAGTCGTGACGACACTGTCGGATGAGAAGCTCGATCCTGTTCTCGATAAGCTCGCGCAGTGCGATTTGCCCGCGTTGTGGAAGCCGCGGGCCAACCAGTTCTTCCGTGTGGATGCGTTGCCGGTACTGGGGACGGGGAAGATTGATTTGCGCGGGGTGAAAGCGGTAGCGGTGGAATTGGCTACGGCGCGGGCGTGAGCTCGTAATAGTGGTTAGTGGTTAGTAGTGAGCTTCGGCGCGGCCCTGCTCCGATCAGAAGCAACCGCAGATCCTTCCCCTTTGCCTTGCTCAGGGTCAGGATGACAAGTCGTTTTATAGGCGAGTGTCCCACCGCGGAGGGTGGGACACTCGGTTCGAGGTTACTCGGCGCGCAAGGCGATGAGTGGGCTGACGCGCGAAGCGCGAAGGGCGGGGACGTAGCCCGCTATTGCCGCAACCGCGAGGAGTGCGATGGCCATGGCGATGTAGGTCGTGCCATCCCAGGGTGAGGTTGCGAACAGCAACGATTGAATGAGGCGCGATGTTGCGATGGATGCGACTGCGCCTAGAACCACTCCGATTGCGGCGAGCCTCAGCGTGCTGACCAGCACTTGTTTGCGCACGTGCGCGGCGCTGGCGCCGAGGGCCATGCGGATGCCGATCTCCTGCGTCTGACGGGTGACAGAGTAAGAGATGACGCCGTAGATGCCGAGCGCGGCGAGTAGCAGGCCGAGAGCGGCGAATGATCCAACCAGCATGAGGAAGAAGCGACGCGGGGAGTTGGAGCGGTCAACGAGCATTTGGATTGGCTTGAACTCGGCCGCGGTCTGGTTCACATTCGCTTCGTGCAGCACGCTCATGACGCTGGTGGCGAGTTGCGCGGGCGGTAGCGTGGTGCGCACGACGAGCTGCGATCCGCTGGCGAAGTTCTGTGTGTCGGGATAGTAAATCTGCCAACCGTTCTCGCCTTCGACACTTTCGGCGTGGACGTTGTCGGCCAGGCCAATGATGCGCATGCAGGAGTTCTGATCGCACGTGTCCTTATCGCCGTCATAGAGCAGCTGCCCGACAGGATCGTTGTTCGGCCAGTGCACGAAGGAGGAGAGATACTTGGCGTACTCCGAGTCGATAACGACAACCCGTTCCCCGTCGGTGCGATCGTTCCACGAGAAATCACGCCCGCGCAGGCGAGTGCCGATGGACTGCAGATAACCTGGCGACACTACGTAGACGAGCGGGCCCGGAGGCGTCTTTTGGGGCCGAGATGCTCCGCGCGCAAAGGGCATACCCCAGGAGCGATTGCCGCCGAGAGGGATATAGTCGGTCATTCCCGCACCTTCAATGCCGGGGAGGGCGCGGACACGGTCGAGCAGAGGCTGGAAGTGCGCGGCTCGGTGGGCAAGGATCTTGTTCGTTGAGTCCTTCGAATTGCCGTCGCCATCTGCTGGGTTGTCGTTGAAATCTACGGTGACTGCTGCGGCGCGCTGGGGCTGGAAGCCGAGGTCGACGGACAGGACCTGCAGGAAGCTGCGCAGCAGGAGGCCTGCGCCGACGAGAAGCATGCAGGCGAGGGCGACTTCAGAGACGACGAGAATGGAGCGCAGGCGCTCCTGCTTGCGGCTCTGGCCGGAGCCTGAGCCGGAGTCCTTCAGAGCTTCATGCAGATTGCCGGCGGAGATGCGCAGGCCAGGCAGGAGGCCGAAGAGAATGGCCGATGTGGTGGCAATTAGCAAGGTCCAGCCGAGAGCCGCAGCGTCAATATGCAACTGGCTAAGCAAAGGCAGAGCGATGGCTCCCTGGGTGCGGAGCCATGCGATGAGGATGGCGGCGAGGAGAAGGCCGGCAACCGCGCCTGCGCCGGAGAGGATGAGGCTTTCCGTGAGGAGCTGACGGATAATGCGGCCGCGGCCTGCACCGAGAGCACCGCGCATGGCGAATTCTTTGGAACGGGACATGGCGCGGGCGAGCAGCAGGTTGGAGAGATTGACGCAGGCGATGAGAAGGATCATGCCGACAGCGGACCAGAGGACCTTGAGCGATTGCTGGAGGCGGCCGGTGACGTAGTCCTTCAGCGGTACGGGAACGACGCCGTCTTTGTAGGAAGTGCCGCAGCTGTTGGCCTGGCGGTTGTTCCAACACATGTATTGCTCGGCGGCTTTGGAATCGCCGACGGCCTGGCCGAGAGTAACGCCGGGCTTCATGCGGCCGATCATGGTGATGATGTTGCCCCAGTCGCGCGGTGGGCCGTAGAGATTGAGCGGAGTGATGGCGTCGATTTTTGCGCCGGGAGAGAACACGCCGCCGAAGTCGAACGTTTTTGGCAGCACGCCGATGACGGTGGTCTGCGTGCCATTGATGTTGAATGCTTTGCCGACGATGTCGGGATCGGCGTTGAATTGGCGGCGCCACCAGGCGTCGGAGAGAACGATGACCGGGGCTGCGCCGTTGCGAGCGTCCTCGGCCCGGAACAGGCGGCCCTTGGCGGGCTGCACGCCGAGGACGTTGAAGAAGTTGTGAATGACATCGATGCCCGTAGCAGGAACAGGCGCGCCATTGCCGATGCGCAGTTTGAGATTGCCAGGGGTGGAGAAGGCGAAGTAGCCGGTGACGTCCTGGAAGGAGCGCGTGTTCATGCGGAACTCGTCGTAAGCGTCAGTGGAGTAAGTGGCGCACGAGAGGCCGCATTTGGTGGGTGGCGGGGCGATCCAGACGAGCTCCTGCGCGTTCGGGAAGGGGAGCGGGCGCAGCATGATGGTGTTGACGACGCTGAAGACGGCGATGTTGGCTCCGATGCCGAGAGCGAGAATGAGCACCGCGACAATGGTGAACCCGGGATCGCGCATGAGTTTGCGCGTGGTGTACTTCAGGTCCTGAAGAAGGATGTCGATTTGCATAAGTCCGCGAGCCTCTCTTTGTTTCTCTCGAGCCTGCTGCATACCACCGAAGTGAATCAATGCGAGGCGCCGTGCTTCGTCGGCCGGAACGCCGTGTTCCATGTACTCGTCGATGGCGAGCTGCATGTGGGTTTCGATCTCGGCTTCGAGCTCGGCGTCCAGCGCCTTCTTGGCGAAGAAAGCCCAGACGCGGCGTCTGAATCTCTTAAGCCCGCTCATGCTTCGCCCGTCTCCTCTTCTGCGTTGGGGTCCATGGCGAAGATGCGGTCAATGACGCCGGTGAGGCGCTGCCAGTATTGCGTGTCTTCTGCAAGGCGGCGCCGGCCGGATTTGGTGATGGAGTAGAACTTGGCTTTGCGGTTGTTGCCGGAGACGCCCCATTCGGACTCGATCCATCCGCGCTGCTCGAGGCGGACGAGGGAGGCATAGATGGTGCCCTGGTTGAGCAGAACTTCGTTGGCGCTGACCTGCTCAATGCGGCGGGCGATGCCGTAGCCGTGAAGCGAGCCCATGGCGGCCAGGGTTTGCAGAACCATGAGGTCGAGGGTTCCTTGCAGCAGGTCTAGTTTCTCCGGGCTCAATTTATCTCCTGTGGCGTTGCCACAGAAGTATGACACAGGTACCTGTGGTTGTGCCACACGAATGGCAGGGGAGACGGGGGACACGGGGGACAAGGCTGTGATGAGAATCTCGGGATGGAGCGATATCGGGCGGGTATGCTTTGCCGGAGAACTGGGGCAAAGAATGGGTGAGTCGTTCCGGGACAATCTTGCATGGCAGCGGGCTATCGAACTGACCACCGCGGTTTATAAGCTCACAGCAGCCTTTCCATCCTCAGAGCGATTCGGGCTGACGGACCAGATGCGACGGGCAGCGGTTTCTGTGGCCAGTAACATCTCCGAGGGCTATGGCCGGTCCACGCGCGGCGAATATGTGCAGTTTCTGGGCCATGCCCGGGGTTCACTGTGTGAGCTACAAACGCAAATGGTGATATCAGAGGCGCTGGGATATGGCGATAAGGAGTTGCGCGGTTCGGTCGAGGAGCTATCCGCGAAGGCTAGCCTGCTGCTCAATAGATTATTCGACAAGATGAAAGAGGCGAGCCGCCGCAGCCGAACAGGCGTAAAAAGCTGAATCCAAAATAGCGCGTACCTGCGCTGTCCGCGTCTCCCACATATCCCCCGTGTCCCCCGTGTGTCCCCCCTGTCCCTCATATCCCCCGGTCCACCCTCTGATCGAGTAAGATTCGACAGAATAGCGAGATGATTTTCGGAAGGAGGCTGCATGGAGCCGGAGAGTCCGACGAGTGTGCCTGTGAGCCCATCGAATGAGATAACGCCGGTGGAAGGGGCCGTTATGACGGCGCCGCCAGATCACGATCTGCGCTGGGTATTCTTCGGCCCGGATGGATTGAGGGCAGGCTGGTCGGTGGTCATCTTTGTGTCGCTGATTGTGATGCTGGGCGCGGTTGCCAGTGCCATTGCGCGCGCCATTCATCCGCCTTCGCACAGCCATGAATTCTCGCCGGCTTCCGGCCTGATAAGTGAGTTCATGAGCGTGGTGGTGTTGATTCTGGCGGCGTGGATTGTGTCGCTTATTGAGAAGCGCAAGCTGCTGGACTATAACCTGCGCGGGGTGCGGCGCGGTTTTTATTTTGCAACGGGACTGATGTGCGGATTTGCTGCGTTGTCCGCTCTTGTGGGCGGGCTGGCCGCCGGAGGGTGGCTGCACTTTGGCCCGGTGGCGCTGAGCGGCGGACAGATTCTGGTGTACGCGGCTTTGTGGGGAGCGACCTTTCTGCTGGTGGGCTGTTTTGAAGAAGGAACGATGCGGTGCTACCTGCTGTACACATTTACGCGAGGGATCAACTTCCAGTGGGCAGCGGGACTGGTGGGTTGCGTCTCGGGCCTGCTGCTGTGGAAGGTGCACGGCGAGGGCGCGTGGGGGGCTTACATGCTGGCGCTCGGCGGGCTGCTGCCGTGTTTCTGGCTGCAGATGAAGAAGGCGCCGAGCGCGGGCTTCTGGAACGCGGCGTGGGTGACGTCGTTTCTCTTCGGAGCGGGACACACCGGAAACAACGGCGAGAACTGGATCGGGATCTTCGCGGCCGGCGCGATCGGGTTTGTGTTCTGCGTGAGCGTGTACGTGACGGGTTCGGCGTGGTGGGCGATTGGGTGCCATGCGGCGTGGGACTGGGGCGAGACCTATTTCTACGGCACAGCGGACTCGGGGATGGTGGCGAAGGGGCACCTGCTGACTGCGACGCCTGCGGGTCCGGCTTTCTGGAGCGGCGGCGCGGATGGGCCCGAAGGCAGCGTGCTGGTGCTTGGTGTAATCCTGCTAATGCTGCTGGCGATCCTGGGGCTGTATGGACGAGGGCGGCGAAGCGAGGTTGCAGCCGTGCAGACGGCGGGCTGAAGCCGTGCGAATCTGGCTCAATCGATCGGGTGAGATCAGCCTGCGCGAACAACTGATCACGCAGGTGCGGCTGGGAATTCTGTGCCGCGAGCTGAAGCCCGGGGAGCGGCTGCCGAGCACGCGGGAGTTGGCGCGGCGGTTCGGGATCCATGCCAATACGGCGAGCGCGGCGTATCGCGAGCTGGAGCAGGATGGGTGGCTGGAGTTCCGGCACGGCAGCGGCGTGTATGTGCGGGCGAGCCGGCCGGCGGTGCCTAAGTCGCCGGAATTGGCGCTTGAATTCAATGTCGACGAGCTGATTGGCGAGCTGGTGCGGAAGGCGCGGCGGGCCGGTGCGTCTGCAGAGCTGATTCGCGCGCGCATGCAGCGATGGATGGAGATGGAGCCGCCGGGGCATTGGCTGGTGATCGAGCCGGATGAAGAGCTGCGGCGCATTGTGATTACGGAGATGGAGCAGGCCGTGCGGCTCCCGGTGCTGGGGTGCGCGCCCGCGGAATGCGCGGAGGTTGCCGTGCTGCGGGGCGCGATGCCGGTGGTGCTGCCAAGCAAGGCTGCGATGGTTCGGAAGCTGTTGCCGGCGGGCGCGGAGCTGACGGTGCTGGAGGTGCATCCGGTGGCGCCGGAGTTGAGTAGTTATCTACCGGCACCGGCGGGCGTGCTGGTGGGGATTGCGTCGCGTTGGGTGGAGTTTCAGAATATTGCCCACGTTATGCTGATTGCCGTGGGGATCGCTCCAGAGAGCCTGATTGTGTGCGATGCTGCGAAGCCGGGATGGAAGCGCGGCCTGGCCGAGACAGCGGCGGTGGTGTGCGATGCGGTGACGTGTCCGGAGCTGCCGAAGGGGTGCCGGGCGATTGAGTTCCGGCTGCTGGCGGAAAAGGCGCTGGAGACGTTAAGGGCGGCGGAGCCAGTAGCCAGTAGGCCAGTAGCTCTATAGCCGGGGAGGGGATGCCCTCGCGGTGCTGCCAAACTGCCGGCGTGTTTGCTGCCGGCTACGAGCTACTGGCTGCAGGCTAATGTGACAGTGCGGGAAGTGTCCTGCGCGGGCGCACAGGTGTGTGCGGCCCTGCCTACGATGGCGGGGTATGAAACAGCTTGGATTCACACTCATGCTCTTCCTTGTGGTGCTGTCGCCGCTGGCGGCGGTGTGCCAGGCGACTGCACCGCCGGCTACGCAGACCGCTTCCACTCAGAATGCGCCACAGGCCTTGACACCTCCGGATAAGGAGTGGCGCAAGATTCAGAAACTGCCCCGGGGCACGTACCTAGTGGTGGGCAATACGTATGGGCCGGCGCTTGCGTGCCGCATGGCCGCGGCTACCGACGATGCGCTGTTCTGCGATGCAGCGGAGAGCCCCGGTGGACAGGGGTGGCAATTCGATCGTGCAACGGTGATCAGCGTGGAGGCGACTGTCCTCAGAAAGAATCATCATCCCGTCTGGATCGGGGCGACGATTGCAAGTGGACTGTTGATTGGGATTTCGGCGGCGCGAAACCACGCGGATGCGGGTACAGCGGCCGCGGCGGGTGTGACAGCGGCGGCGGTTGCGGGAGTCGTCGGCGCGCCGATCGCATTGTCAGAGCCGGATGGGGAGTGGGTGACGGTGGTGTATCGGCCGCGAGTGGCGCGGCAGAATGCTGCGGTGCCGAATGCGCATTGAGTGTGAAGTGGTTCCGCGAATCGCGATGAAGCCGATGCTGATGGCGCTTCTTTGCGCAATGCTGCCGTCGCTGGTGGTGATGTGCCAGGGGACGCCCGATAGTCGAATGCCGCAGGCTCGTTCAGCGTCGACTGCAGCAATGCCCCGGGAGGTGGGGCCAGAACTGGCGAGAGATGCGGTCGTGCATCCTCCCTGTTGGGCTTCGCCGCCGGACAGGGCCGAGCTAAAGACCGCGTTACATGCTCGAACAGCAGTCCCAGCTCAAGTGACAATCCCTACGGGTACGAAAATCACGCTGAGGATATTGGAAAGGCTGGCTTCGGACACGGCAAAGAATGGCTCAACTGTGCGTTTCGTTCTGGCTAAAGACGTGATTGTCGATGGAATCACGGTGCTGCCCGCCGGTGTACCGGTGATCGGAATTGTAAGCCGCGCGAAGCCCGGCATTGCTTATCAACAGTGGCCAGAGCTTGTGGTGCGCGTGCGAAAAATGAAGATAGGAAAGGAAAGCATCCACTTGACTCGCACCGATCCGAACCGTCGCAAAGGACCTGTCAATGGCAAGGATGTGGCTACCTGTCTCATGATGCCGCTCTACTGCATGGCCGGAGCGTTCGGGATGACTGAAGACGTCCCAACCAAACCCAATGCGGAGAGCGGAATTCAGGGAGAAATCACTCCGTGCGAAATCTGGTACTTCTGGGTGAAATCGTCAGTGATGGTGTCTTCCAGAGAGATCGGCGAGAACAGATCTGCGGAGCCGTCCATGTCTCCTACGGAGTGTTCACGAATTTTGGAAAACCCAAGCTGCGACTATTCCGAGGTCAGGTGAACCTGCGGCCATAAATTGCGCAAGAGTTGATCACGTTCGCCGCGGCGGTATTCTGTTGTTGACCCATGGCACGGATCAGCGCGTTTGAGAGCTCGCCGTTAGAAGATTCCCCTGTTACTCCGCGGAGGCGCAGGCGGTGGCTGCGCATTGTGCTGGTTACGCTGGCCGTGCTGGTGCTGCTGGTTCTGGTGCTCGGCGTTGCCGGAGTGATGTGGCTACGTTCGGCGGCCAAGGCTGCGCTGCCGCAGTTGGACGGCGATGTCCGCGTAGCGGGGTTGTCGGCACCGGTGACGGTACGGCGCGATGCGCGTGGGGTTCCCCACATTGAGGCGGCCACGCAGGACGATTTGTTCTTCGCGCAGGGTTACGTGGTGGCGCAAGATCGCCTGTGGCAGATGGACATGTATCGCCGCAATGCGAACGGCGAGCTGGCCGAGGTGCTGGGCTCCGGGTTGGTAGCGCATGATCGCGCGCAGCGCGTGCTCGGCTTCCGCAAGGTTGCGGAGCGGATGTATGCGGGGCTGGATGCGCAGGACAGGCGCTGGCTCGATGACTATGCCAAGGGCGTGAATGCGTTCATCGCGCAGCACGGGGATGATCTGCCGGCGGAGTTTCGCCTGCTCATGTACAAGCCGAAGCCGTGGTCTGGTGTGGATTCGATGAGCGTGGGGACGATGATGATCGACATGCTCGACGCGCACTGGGACACGAAGCTGGTCAGGGAGCAGATCGCTGCGAAGCTCGGCAGTTTGCCGAACGGGCCTCAGCTTGAGGCGCAGTTGTATCCGGTGGGTTCGTGGCGCGATCATCCGCCGACGGGCGAGATGATCGATCTGACGCAGCCGGAGGTGAATACGCCGCCGGTGACGGATGATGAGGATGAGGACAATACGACGGCTAAGGCGGGGACAGAGGGACACGGGGGACAGAGGGGCAGGGGTGCGCGCGACGAGCGGGTGGATGTTGGTGCGTTGAGAGGCATGCTCGGCCTGCCGGATTGTTCAGGGTGCGTTTCGGGGTCGAATAACTGGGTAGTGAGCGGGACGCATACGGCGAGCGGGAAGCCGCTGCTCGCCAACGATATGCACCTGGTGCTGACGGAGCCAAACATCTGGTACATGGCGGACCTGAAGGCTCCGGGGTATCACGCGGCGGGTGTGGCGCTCCCTGGGCTGCCGTGGATTGTCGCCGGGCACAACGAGCACGTGGCATGGGGATTCACGGCGCTGATGGGCGATGTGCAGGATCTGTATCACGAGCGGCTCGACGGCAAGGGCAACTACCAGGCCGCGGATGGGACCTGGAAGCCGCTGGGCGTCGATCACGAGACGATCCATGTGCGCGGCGGCAAGGATGTGACTGTCGATGTGCAGTCGACAGGACACGGGCCGCTGCTGAATCCGTTGTGGCCGAAGGTGCAGAGAGAACCGGTGGCGCTGAAGTGGACGCTGTATGACGCGTCGCTGAACGGGCTGCCGCTGTATGCGATGAATTCGGCGCAGAACTGGTCGGAGTTTTCGACGGCGCTGGGGCAATGGTGCTGGCCGACGCAGAACCTGGTGTACGCCGATGACCAGGGTCATGTTGCGTATCACGCGGTGGGGCGGATTCCGATGCGGCCGGCGGGCTTGCAGGGTAAGCCGATCGCGGCGGGCGATGGCGGGCACGAGTGGAACGGGTACATTCCTTTTGAGGGGCTGCCAAACGCGTTCGATCCGCCATCGGGATTTCTGGCCACAGCGAACTCGCGGGTGACCTCGGAGAAGTCTTCCTACCTGCTGACGCTGGAGTGGATCGATCCGTATCGCGCGCAGCGGATCTACAAGTCGCTGCAGGGGCGCGACAAGCTGACGCCGAAGGACATGATCGCGGTGCAGACCGATATCTACAGTGAGGTGGACCAGGAGCTGGCGCACCGATTCGCGTACGCCATCGATCATGCGAGCAAGGCGGATGACCGGCTGAAGAAGGCCGCGGATCTGATGCGGAGCTGGGACGGGAAGCTGACGACTGATTCGGCTGCGGCCTCACTGGTGGACCAGGCGAAGCACGCGCTGTGGCCGCTGATTTTGGATCCCAAGCTGGGAGAGCTGGCTGCGGATTATCGCTGGGCAGAAGAAAACTTCGCGCAGGAAGAAATCATCATGCACGGGTCGGGTGAGTGGCTGCCCAAAGAATACAAGAGCTGGGATGATCTGCTGACGGAGGCCGTGCGGCGCGGCATGGCAAAGGGCAAGGCTCCCAGTGACGTGACGAAGTGGACGTATGGAAGCTGGCACACGATGGATATCGAGCATCCCCTGGCGGGGATGCTGCCGTTCCTGAACGGATTCGCTGGAACGGGGCCGCAGCCGATGAGCGGCGATCCGACGACGGTGAAGCAGATCGGCCGCACGCTGGGGCCGTCGCAGCGGTTCACCATGGACTGGAGCAACGTGGACGGCTCGACGGAAAATATCGTGCTGGGTGAGAGCAGCAATCCTTATAGCGCGCATTTCCGCGACCAGTGGAATGACTGGTACAACGGCACGACGTTTGCGCTGCCGTTCAGCGAGGCAGCGGTGGCGGGGAATACGCGGCACACGCTGCGGCTGAATCCATGAGGGACCAAGGGGAAAAAGGAAAAAGGAAAATAGAAACTGCGCGTGGGCAGTGGTGGCTAGGCCCTCTGCTTGTGCTGCTGGCCGCCGCATTGGCGGTTGTGCCGCTGGTGCTACGCGGAACTTCGTGCGGGCACGATTTCGATTTTCATCTTGTGTCGTGGATCGATGCGCTGGATAGCTGGCGGCACGGCATTGTGTATCCGCACTGGGCTACGACTCCGAACTACATGGCGGGCGAGCCGCGGTTCGTGTTCTATCCGCCGCTGACGTGGATGCTGGGGGCGGCTCTGGGGGCGGTGCTGCCGTGGATGGCCGTGCCGGTGGCTATGACTTTTCTGCTGCTGGCGGGCACAGGCCTGGCCACGCGGGCACTGGCGCGGCAGGCGTTGCCGGAGGGAGCAGCGACGCTGGCTGGATGCGTTGCGATATTTTCGGGCTATTCACTGTACACCGTATATGAGCGCTCGGCGTTTGCGGAACTGGCGGGAGGAATCTGGATTCCGCTGCTGTTGTTGCTGGTTCTGAGTGAGAGACAGCGCGTGGTGGATGGGACGGCGGCGGCAGGGTTGGCGCTGGTGGTAGCGGGGGCGTGGCTGTCGAACGCTCCGGTGGGCGTGATGGCGTGCTATCTGCTGGCGGGGTTCGCGGTTGTTGTGGCAGTGATGCGGCGGTCGTTGAAACCGGTTTTGCGGGCCGCTCTGGGAGCGGTGCTGGGGCTGGGTCTGGCTGCTTTCTATCTGATGCCTGCGGCGGTGGAACAGAAGTGGGTGGATATCGAGCAGGCCACCGGCGACGCCGGCGAGCAGATTCAGAACAGCTTCCTATTCGGGCATCACGCGGATCCGCAGCTTGCGCTGCATGACGCGGAGTTGCAGCGGGTGTCGTGGATTGCGGTTGCGATGCTGGCCGTGATAGCCGCGGCCCTTGTTATCTCGTGGCGGCGGAAAAAGCTGGCGGGTGCGCGGAGCTGGTGGGTGCCGCTGGCGCTGATTCCGGCAGGCGTTTTGTTTTTGCTGCTTCCGCTCAGCTTGCCTGTTTGGAATCTGTTGCCGAAGATGCAGTTTCTGCAGTTTCCGTGGCGATGGCTGGTGGTGCTGGAGGCGCCGTTGGGCATCTTCGTCGCGGCAGCGGTCGAGCAGGGAGTAGGGAGTAGGGAACAGGGAATAGGACGTCCTGAGAGGCTGCAGTGGATCGGGCGTGCGGTGTGCGGGCTAGTGTTTGTTGGGCTGACCGTGTTTGTTGGGCGGGTTTTTTTTGAAGAGTGCGATCCGTACGACGCGATTCCGGGGATGCTGCAGGATTATCACAACGGCGACGGTTTCCAGGGGACGGACGAGTATGAGCCGGTTGGAGCGGAGAACGGACTGGTAGCGGAGAATCTGCCTGCGGCGTGCCTGGTGGCCGATGCGAACGCCGCGCTGGGCAAGACGAGTGCCGACAATCCGCAGCCCTCGTGGGCGGCCGAGCAGAAGAGCTGCGTGGCGGTCGTGCCAGACCCGGAATCGGCAGATGCGAAGCACTGGAGGGCGGAGGGTAGCGTGCCGAGCGCAGGGTACCTGGTACTGCGGCTGCGGCGATACCCGGCGTGGAACGTTACGGTGAATGGCGCGCGCGTCGCCGATCTGGGCACGCGGGATGATGGGCTGATGGTGGTGCCGGTGTCGCCGGGATCCGTGAAGGTGCAGGCGGAGTGGCGGGCTACACCGGATATGTGGAAGGGTCGATTGATTAGTTTTACCGCGCTGACGCTGACCGCCGCCCTCGGGCTTGTCACAGTGCTGGGTGCGGTGGGGCGGCGCAGTCAATCTCAGCTAAAATGAAGGAAATGTCAGTCGACGTAAAAACGCTGATTCACGAGGGCGCGGAGCTTACGGATCGCGCGCTTGAGGCTCTGATTCCGAGCGCCGAGACCGTGCCGAATTCGATCCACGGGGCCATGCGGCATTCGACGTTTGCGGGCGGCAAGCGGCTGCGGCCGGTGCTCGCCATGCAGGCTGCGGCGACGATTGCCGGCTCTGTTCCGCGCGGGATTGAGAACCTGGGCGCGGCGCTGGAGATGCTGCATACCTATTCGCTGATTCATGACGATTTGCCGGCGCTGGATAACGACGATCTGCGGCGCGGCAAGCCGACGTGTCATGTGGCGTTCGGCGAGGCGATTGCGATTCTCGCAGGCGATGCCCTGCAGACGCGGGCGTTCGAGGTGTTGGCAGGGTTGGAGTGTCCGCCGGCCTCGACGGTGAAGATCATCGGGCTGATTGCGAATGCGGTGGGCACGGTGGATGGGATGATCGGCGGGCAGGTTCTCGATATTGAGAGCGAGGGCAAGAAGCCGACGCCGGAGCTGGTGGAGGCCATTCATCGCGCCAAAACCGGGGCGCTGATCCGCGTGAGCGTGGTGGCCGGCGGTGTGTTTGCCGGGGCTACGGATGAAGACGTAGCGCGGCTGGATACGTTCGGGCGCAAGGCTGGGCTGGCGTTTCAGATTGTCGATGATGTGCTGGATATGACGGTAGACTCCGCGCAACTGGGCAAGACGGCAGGCAAGGATCTAGCAACGGAGAAGGCCACGTGGCCCGCTGTCTACGGCATCGAGCAGAGCGAGCGCGATGCGGCGGCGCTGATTGAGGAAGCATTTGCTGCGCTGGCCCCATATGGCAGCCGGGCGGACGGGCTGAAGTCGGTGGCGCAGTACCTGGTTGAGCGCAAGAACTGAAAATCAGGGAACAGAACACGGGGGCCGGGTCTGGCGTAGATGCTTACTGAAATCGACATTTTCACAGCTCTGCGGGACTGCTTCGATCCCGAGGTGAAGCTGAACCTCGTTGATCTGGGGCTGATCTATGGCGTGGAAACGGGACCCGATCCGGATTCGACGCCGATGTGGCCACGGCAGTGGGTGAAGGTGAAGATGACCCTGACGACGCAGGCGTGCCCCGCCAGCGGCCTGATTTTCGAACAGGTGCACAACCGGCTGGCGAGCATCCCCCATATTTCAAAGGTGGACGTGGAACTGGTGTGGGAGCCGAAGTGGACGCCGCACCGCATCAGCGAAGCGGGACGGCGTCAGCTTGGCATTTGAAGGCTTCCCGAAGAGGCTACTTTCCGAACATCTCGAAAATCTTGTCGCGCTTCGAGGTGAGGTCGTCGATGGTCTGCTGGGTCTGGTCGAGGATGTGTTGGGCCTTCTGCAGGTGCTGCGGCAGTGCCTGCCACCATTCGGCGACGACTTCGCGGTTGTCGAGCATGGCCAAGGCGGTTCCGGCGGCCGTGAGCAGCAGGCCGGCCTTGCGCTTGCCGGTGAGAAGCAGCAACGAGCCGGTGAGCAGGCTGGCCCCCACCCCGATGCGCATCCAGTCCGTGTTGTGGCTGCGGTTGTGCGACTCGATGTAGTGGGCTTGATTTCCGGCTGGAAGCACGGCGCTCATTTGGGTCTCCTTATTGATCTTGCCTTCCGCGGTGCTCCTGGGAGACTGCGCGGGTAAATTTCGGCTGGCGTCCTTCGCGCAAATGGCCGATGCAGGAACAGATGCAGGTGCGAGGCCTGACGGTAGCCCGAGGGCGCGCCTCGGGGCCGCAGATCAGTCCAGGTCGAACTCACGCAGGGGTTTGCCCTCCGGCGCATCCTTGGCCTTCCGCAGGGCTTCGGCGAATTTCTTCTCCAGCAGGTCGGCTTTGTTCTTCTCTGCGTCGACGCTCTGGCGGAAGATGGACTCGGCGCGTTCGTCGCGTTCGCGCATGGCCTTGGCCGCAGTTTCCAGGTCTTCAAACGTGCGCTTGCGCGGCGCGGGCGTGTGGCTGATGACATGTCCCGTGGCCGCATCTATTTTGATCATCGCCCCGCAGTCGGGACAGGGTACCTCGAACACTTCAACGGATGGTTTGGTCTGCTTCGCCATGTCATTGAGCATTGTAGGACTTGGCGGGGCCCCTTGCACAGCGGGCGACCTGGTTGAACTTTGCTGCTCGGACGCGCGTATGGATCAGTGCGGGCCGGGAATCTTCAACTTCGCAATTGCGGCGCAGGGCCTGCGTGCCGTGAAAGAAAGGGAGATCGATGCGCATATTGCGTCCGTTGAGATTTGTTCTTGCTGCCGCGCTTTTCGTGATCGCGAGTTCGTTCTGCCACGCCCAGGCGTCGCTTGCCGGCGTGTGGGAGGGAGTGATCAATGCCGGCGACCACGAGATTCATATCGTCTGGCATGTGACCGCCGCTCCAGATGGCACAGTCACAACCAACTTCGACAATAATGACGAAGGGGTCACGGGCATCAAGGCTAAGGTGACGGACTTCAAGGACTCCAAGATCACCGTAACCGTGGATGACCAGGTGGACGTGAACGGGCAGACATTGCAGATTCGTGGCACGCTCGCCGGAACGGTCAGCGCCGATGGCAACGAGCTAACGGGAACATGGACGCAGACCGATCCGCAGGAAGAGCCGCCGATGGATCTCAAATTGAAGCGGACCGGGGCGTCGGCTGCACCGGCGGCAGCAACTCCTAACGGATAGCGTTCAAAGATGGTGGAAGAGAAAAAGGCCCGCTGAGCGCGGGCCTTTTGATTAAGGAGTGGAGGCGTTATTTTTCCTGGGCGGTGGCCAGCTTGGCTTCGGCTTCGGAGATGACGTGGAGGGCGTGATCGTATGCCTCCTCGCTTTCGCCGGCTTCGTTCCAGAGCTTCGTGCCGCGGTCGAGCTGCTGCTGGGCGCGATTGACGTCGATCTCCTGCGGCTTGAGGGCATCGTTGGCCAGAATGGTGACGCGGTCGGGGAGCACTTCGACAAAGCCCCAGCTCACGTTGTAGATTTGCTCGGGTTGCATGTCTCCGCCCTTGGCTCCGTGCAGGCGAACGTCGCCCGCGCCAAGCTCGGCCAGCAGCGGCGCGTGCCCGTAGAGGACTTCCATGTAGCCGTTCTTCGCGGGCAGCTCGACGGCATCGGCGCAGGCCTCGAAGAGGATGCGCTCGGGAGTGACGAGCCGGACCCGAAGTTCGTTGGATGTATCAGCCATGGGCTCCTTTCAGTCGCCAGGGAGTAGGCAGTAGGGAACAGGGAAGAGCAAACCGCGATTCGTTCCGTTGCTTTTGCCTTCTACTCCCTAGTCCCTGTTCCCTATTCCCTGTTTTTACGCCGTCGCCTTCAGCTTCTCGGCTTGGGCAAGGACTTCCTCGATAGCGCCCTGCATGTAGAAGGCCTGCTCTGGCACGTCGTCGTGCTTGCCCTCGAGGATCTCTTTGAAGCTCCGGACGGTGTCGGCAACCTTAACGTAGCGGCCGTTGATTCCAGTGAACTGCTCGGCAACGTGGAACGGCTGCGAGAGGAACTTCTGGATCTTGCGGGCGCGGGCCACGGTGAGCTTGTCTTCTTCCGAGAGTTCGTCGATGCCGAGGATGGCGATGATGTCCTGCAGGTCCTTGTAGCGCTGCAGAATGCGCTTCACGCCCTGGGCCACGTCGTAGTGCTCCTGGCCGACGACGCGTGCGGAGAGGATGCGCGAGGTGGAAGCCAGAGGATCTACAGCGGGGTAAATGCCAAGCTCAGACAACGGCCGGCTCAACACGGTGGTGGCGTCGAGGTGGGCGAAGGTCGTGGCCGGCGCGGGATCGGTAAGGTCGTCGGCGGGCACGTATACGGCCTGCACCGAGGTGACCGAGCCCTTGCTCGTTGAGGTGATGCGCTCCTGGAGTTCGCCCATTTCCGTTGCGAGATTGGGCTGGTATCCCACGGCGGAGGGCATACGGCCGAGCAGCGTGGATACTTCGGATCCGGCCTGCGTGAAGCGGAAGATGTTGTCGATGAAGAGCAGGGTGTCGGCGCCTTCCACGTCGCGGAAGTACTCGGCGACGGTGAGAGCGGTGAGGGCCACGCGCAGGCGAGCGCCGGGCGGCTCGGTCATCTGGCCATAGACCAAGGCGCACTTTGACTCCTCCCATTTGCCGGGCTTGATGACGCCGGACTCGGTCATTTCGACCCAAAGGTCGTTGCCTTCACGGGTGCGCTCGCCCACGCCGCCGAACACGGAGAAACCGCCGTGATTCTTGGCAACGTTGTTGATGAGCTCCATGATGACGACGGTCTTGCCGACGCCGGCGCCGCCGAAGAGGCCGATCTTGCCGCCCTTGAGGAAGGGCTGGATCAGGTCGATGACCTTGATGCCGGTCTCGAACATCTCTTCGCGCGTTGACTGCTCGTCGAACGCGGGCGCGAGACGGTGGATGGGGTTGCGCTCTTTTTCGCCGATGGGACCGAGTTCGTCCACCGGCTGGCCGATGACGTTGAGCACGCGGCCCAGCGTCTCCTTGCCTACCGGAACGCGGATGGGGCCGCCGAGGTCGATGGCGTTCATGCCGCGCACCATGCCGTCCGTGGCCTGCATGGCGACGGTGCGGACGCGGCCTTCGCCCAGGTGCTGCTGGACTTCGAGCATCACGTCGATGGGCACAGGCGTGTTGAAGCCTTCGCTGGTGACCTGGAGCGCCTGGTAGATGGGCGGCATCGTGGCTTCGTCGAACTGAACGTCCACCGCGGGACCGGAAATCTGGATGACCTTGCCGATGTTTTGTGCCATTGTTCCTTCTCTTGAGCCTGTAGCTTGTAGCTCGTAGCTCCGGGCTTCCGGCTACGAGCTGATTCTTACACTGCGGCGGCGCCGGAAACGATTTCGATGATTTCCTTGGTGATGGCCGCCTGGCGCACGCGGTTCATCTGCAGCGTGTAGGCGTCGATCATGTCTGTGGCGTTGTTGGTTGCCGAATCCATCGCCGTCATGCGGGCTGCCTGCTCTGCAGCGACCGACTCCGACATGGCGTGGTAGAGCAGGGAAGCGATGTACTGCGGGAGCAGGCCGTTGAACAGTTCTTCGGGCGACTGCTCGTAGATGTAGTCGACGTTCGCGGTGCCGAACTTCTTGGCTTCCTCGTCGGCCTCTGCGGTGTCGGCGGGCTCGAGCGAAACACCGGCGGTGCGTGCGGCTTCGCCGGCGCGCTCCAACTCCTCAGGGCTGAACTCGATTACCCCGGCGAGCTGGTGGCTGCCGATCTTGATGAGCGGAAGGAGCTTCTCGACCACGAGCCGCTGTGCGATGACCGACTTGAACTCGTTGTAGACGATGTAGGCGGCGTCGATATCCTCATGCACGTAGCGGGAGACGATGCTCTGCGCGAGCTCAAAGACGCGACTGGCTTCGAGCTTGAGCAGCATGCCGGGGTGGTCGGGCATGAGCTCGACGGCGCTCTTGCGCTCCAGACGGCCGGTCGGGTGTTCTTCCGAACAGTCGGTGCAGGAGGCTGCGGGGTAGCGGCGGCGAAGCAGGTCGCGGCCCTTCTTGCCGATGGCCTCGATGTCGATCTGCTTGTCGCCGGCAGCCTCAATGTATTGCAGCGAAGCCTTGAGGATGTTGGCGTTGAACGCCCCTGCAAAGCCCTTGTCGCCGCTGATCACGATGAGCAGCACGCGCTTCTCAGGACGGGTGATGAAGAGGGGGTGGCGCAGCTCACCGGTCTCGGGATCGAAGATGTCAATGCGCCGGGTAAGCGATTCCAGCACGCTGGAGATCATCTGCGCATAAGGCCTCGCAGCCAGCGCACGCTCCTGCGCACGGCGCAGCTTGGCCGCCGAGACCATCTTCATGGCCTTGGTGATCTGGCGCGTGTTTTTTACGCTGCGGATGCGGCGTCGAAGATCGAGTACGTTGGCCATCTCTTAGCTGCTAGCTCCTAGCTTCTAGCTCCTAGCTTTTGCATCACGGCTTCTGCCTCTCGAATCCAGCTAGCAGCTAGAAGCTAGAGGCTAGAAGCTCATCTTTACGCCGTTACTGCTTCCGCGGTCTGCGCTTTGAAGGTCTCTTTGTAGTCCTTGATGGCTGCGTGCAGGCGGTTGCGCAGGTCGTCATCGAGCTGCTTCTTCTGCGTCAGGTCGTCGACCAGCGCCGACTGTTGGGTCGCGAAGTACTTGTGCAGGCCGTCTTCGAAGGGCCGGATCTCGCTGATCTTCAGGTCGTCCAGATAGCCCTGGGTCCCGGCGAAAAGAACGATGGCCTGCTGCTGCCAGGTGAGCGGCTGGAACTGCGGCTGTTTGAGCAACTCGGTGAGGCGCTGGCCGCGGTTGAGCTGTTTCTGCGTGAGCGCATCGAGGTCGGAACCGAACTGCGCGAAGGCCGCGAGTTCGCGGTACTGGGCGAGGTCGAGCTTCAGCGTTGAGCCGACCTGCTTGACCGCCTTGATGGCCGCCGAGAAGCCGACGCGCGAGACCGAGAGGCCGACGTTCACAGCCGGGCGAACGCCGGAGTTGAACAGGTCAGTTTCAAGGAAGATCTGGCCGTCGGTGATCGAAATGACGTTGGTGGGAATGTAGGCGGAGACGTCGCCGGCCTGAGTCTCGATGACCGGCAGCGCGGTGAGCGAACCGCCGCCGCGCTCCTTGCTCATCTTCGAGGAGCGCTCGAGCAGGCGCGAGTGGAGATAGAACACGTCGCCGGGATAGGCTTCGCGGCCCGGCGGCCGGCGGAGCAGCAGCGAGATTTCGCGGTACGCCATGGCGTGCTTGGAAAGATCGTCGTACATCACCAGCGCGTGCTTGCCGTTGTCGCGGAAGTACTCGCCCATGGCGGTGGCGGCGTAGGGCGCGAGGTAGAGCATCGGCGCCGGCTCGGAGGCAGAAGCGGCCACGATGATGGTGTGGCCCATGGCGCCGGCTTCGGTGAGCGTCTGCACCACGCCGGCGATCGAGGAGCGCTTCTGGCCGATGGCGCAGTAGATGCAGATCAGGTCGTTCTTGGCGTTATTGATGATGGTGTCGAGCAGGACGGCGGTCTTGCCGGTCTGGCGGTCACCGATGATCAGCTCGCGCTGTCCGCGGCCGATCGGAATCATGGCGTCAATGGCTTTGAGGCCGGTGGCCATGGGCTCGCGCACGCCCTGGCGGTCGATGATGCCGGGGGCAAGGCGCTCGACGGGGAGCATGTCCTTGGTGGCGATGGGACCCTTGTCGTCGATGGGCTGGCCGAGCGTGTTGACCACGCGGCCGATCATGGCCTCGCCCACGGGCACGGAGAGGATCTTGCCGGTGCGCTTGACCTCCATGCCTTCCTTGAGCTCGGTGTACTCGCCCATGATGACGGCGCCGACGTAGTCCTCTTCAAGCGAGAGGGCGAGGCCCGCGATGCCGTGGGGGAAGCTGAGCAGCTCGCCGGCCATGACCTTGTCCAGGCCGTGGATCCGGGCGATGCCGTCGCCGAGGGAGGTGATGGTGCCGACTTCGTCGACCTGCACCTTCGAGTCGTAATTCGCGATCTGCTCGCGAAGTATCTGCGTAATCTCGTCTGCCTTGATCTGAGCCATGTGCAAGTTCCTTGCGGTTCTTAGTTCACAGTTCGTAGTTCGCAGTTCACAGTGTGATCCAGCTCCGAGTCCACTTCCCAAGACTGTGAACTATGAACTGTGAACTAGGTACTGGCGGGCTCTCAGCCCGCCACCAATTCTTCTCTCAAGCGCTCCAGCCGTCCTTTTACGGAGCCGTCGTATACGGTAGAGCCGATGCGGACGACGGTTCCGCCGAGGATCGACGGGTCGAGCTTGAATGTAGCCTGAATCTTTGCGCCGGCAAGCTGACCTACGCCCGCCAGCAGAAAATTGCGTTCCTGTTCGCCCAGTTCGCGGGCCGTTACGATCTCTGCCTGCCGGACGCCCTGGCGCTCCTGCAACTCAGTGCGATAAGCCTGGATGACTTCGCGCACGTGGGCGACGCGGCCATTGCGGATGAGCACGGCGATGAAGTTGCGGAGCTGCGGAATCATGCCCAGCTTCGCGTTCATCTTGTCGAGAACCGTAACCTTCTGAGCCTCAGAGATGGCCGGATTTTCGAAAACTTCCCGCAGTTGCGGGCTCGAGTCCCAGGCAGCCAGAAAGTCATTGATCTGCCGGTCGATGCCGGCTATATCAAGCTTCGCCTGCAGAACCACATCGGCGAGGGCGCGGGCGTAGTGGGAGACAAAGGCTGCCATTAGCGTTTTCCTCCCTGGGCTCCGCCGTTAGATGCGCCATTATGATTCGCATCGTTGACGAACTGTGCGATGAGAGCGCGGTCGGCTTCGGGCGAGAGCGTGAGCTGGCGCGCTGCATTGTCGATCGCGAGCTCGGCTGCGAAGTGACGCAAGGCGCGTTGTGCCTGCGCGGACGCCGAAGCGATCTCCTGCTCGGCTGAGGCCACGATGCGGGCGCTTTCTTCCTCAATGCTGGCCTTGATCTTGGCCTCGTCCTGCTTGCTTTCCGACTCGACGTTGGCGCGGATCTGCGCGATCTCCTCGTCCAGGCGGGCGAGCTGCGCTTCCACGGCGCTCAGACGCGTATTCGCGTCGGCCGTGGTTTTGCGGGCTTCCTGGAGATTCTGCTTGAGCGTCTCCGAGCGGCGCCGAATGATCTTCGGCAGAATCTTCGCCAGCGGAATCACGATGCAGAGGATCAGGATGAGCGAGTTGACCCACTCGAAGGTGCGGGCGGTCTTCTCGATGTGCTCGTCGCGGCGCGCTTTTTGTTCCGGATCGGTAGCGTTCTTGTCGTCCTTGAAGACAGCGTCAGAAATGGCCTGCACCAGCGAGTTGTGGCGGAAGACGTTGTGCTCTTCTTCTTCCTCGGCTTTCTCCTGGCCGGGCTGGGCCGGAAGGCCAGCCTGGCCGTGTGAGTCGGCCTGTGACTTCACGGGTGCGGACGGATTGGCTTCCTGGGCGAACGCGCGCACCGGCGCGAACGCCACGCCCGTGGCCAGTCCGGCCATCAGGACAAAAGCGAAAAGACGATCGGTAGTTGTACCCTGCAGATGCTTCAACGCGTACCCCCGGCGGCCACGGGCAAAACGGCGCGAACGACCCGGCTGGCCAGCTCGCCGGCAGATGCCTGGATAGCCTGACGTGCCTGGGCAGCCTGGGCTTCCAATTCGGTCTTGGCCTGGCTGACCCGTTGTCCGGCGGCAAGGCGGGCGGCGTCCAGCGCCGCATCGCGTTCCGCACTCCATTGCTTGATGCGCTGCTCGCGGGCCTTGTAGACCTCCGCGCGCGCCTGGCGGAGCTTGTTGGCGTATTCCTGGGCGCGCTCTTCGGCCCGGGCAATCGCTTTATGGGCTTCCTCGACGGCTCCCTGGGTGCGCGCACGGCGTTCTTTCAGCGTGCGGCTGAGGGGCCCCTGGATCAGAAACTGATATGCCAGGACCAGCACGATGAACAGCAGCGCCGTAGGTATGGCGCCGAGCAGAAGGGTCCCGACTTGTTGAAGAATTTCGTCCATGCTGGTATCGGCTATTCGTTCAGGCGGTTAGTTACGGATGGTTAGATACAAAAACTGAATTGATTGAACACCCATTTCTATCAGGCCAAACCCTAAGCGGTCAACGCGCCGGACCCATGAAAACAGTGGATTTCCGGCCATATCACACGCGAGAATGACGGCCATCACAGCCGGGTGAGTGAAGCATCACCATTCGGTACGCTCAAAGCAGTTTTCGCGTGACTTTCGCCTCCGAGATTCTACTTGATTTCTGCGGCCGATAGGGCCACACTACACATACCACCTAGACCCGGTTCAGGGTCCAGCGGGCGGCCGGTTTCGGGAACTCCTTCCACTCCCGATTTCGGCAGCCCGCTTCTTAATTTCTGCGGTAAATCTTCCACGGCAAAAAGAAGCAGGCAGCGCATACGAGTCTTGCACCCATAAGAAGGCCCGCGTGTGCCGCGGGCCAACTCGCATTTGTGACAGATTACGATCCGGTGGGCACAGGATCGACCACCGCGAGTTTGAGGTGTTTGCTGAATGGGGCGAAATCACGATCGCGATGAAGCAGGCCATAACCTTCGCGTATGCAAAATGTAGCTGTCATGCAGTCAATAGTGCTGCGCACAGTGAACGACAGTGCGCGGAGCGCCCGGTAGTTCTCCGCCGCGGCGACCGCGGTTTCTTCATCGCTCGCTTCGAACACGGGCAGTGATGAAAGATACTCCCGAGTTTCGCGAAATTGGCGCTCCTGTGGGATTCCCTGCAAGACCTCGCAAAGGATCAGGCTGGTCAGGCCAAGCTCTTGATTCTGGACGAGCGCGTTTCGGAGCCATCTGGTCTCGGCGGTGAGGCTGCCTCTGAGGAACTCGATCCAGACTGACGTATCGACAATGATCATTTTGTGGCGTTCCGATTCGGCTACGCAGCGTCCTCGTCCGCCTGTTTGGATAGAGGTTTATCGGGGAGCCCGTGCCACTCGGGGAAGCGGCTCTCGCGCATGGCATCGAGATCCCCTTCCCATTGCACTTTTCCGAAGAGCCGGAGAATGCGTTCCTGTTTCTTGAGTTGGACGACTTTGCGCAATGCGGCTTCCACGGCGGCTTTCTTGGTTGTGGCGCCGGTGGCCTTCATGGCGGCTTTCATCAACTTGTCGTCAATGTCGATGTTGGTGCGCATGGCGTGCCTTCCGATGTGTAAGGATAGCACGCTTTATGTGTATAGGCGCGGGACGGAAGGGGCCGATCACCAGTCGTGCCCGATGCAACCAGGAATCTGCTTCGAATTTCCTTTTTCGCAGTATTCCGGAGGGTCGGGGATATGAAAGCGGAAGGCCATGCCGGGCTGCCACTCGTGCTTGAAATGAGGGGATGGCATCCGCTCAAGGATGGCTCCGGTTTTTGCGTCGAGTTTGTAGCCCATAACCTGGCACATGATGCCGCCATGTCCGCCGCTGCACGGAACTTCAGCCATGACGATGAATGCGGAGGAGTCACCGGCCCAGTCGATGCCGGACATGTTGGCGTCCGGCTCCTTTTCGAGGTAGACACATTCTTCGCGATCAAGGTAGGAGGCTCGACAGGGCGGGAAGGTTTTCACCATATCGAGTTGGGCTATGCGCATGATATTGACGGGCTCCAGATCGGAATCGTCGACGTGGTAGACGTAGACGAAGAAGCCCCAATATCCTCCGCCGTTTCCGCCGTTCACGAAGAAGGCCTTCGAGTCGGGCGACCAGAGCAAGTCGATGTTCTGGAAGCCATCGGGGAAGGAGCCTTCGCGGATTGAGCCATCGCGCAGATGGAGCCGAAACGATGCGATGAGCATGTGATCATCCTGGTCGATTTCAACCTTGCCGTACTCGATTTCGATGGAGAGCTGCTTATCAGGCGAAGGAATCCGGATCGGCTTGCAGGATGTGGCCATGGAAGGGGGAGCGAGCGCGGTTCGCAAACCGGTTCTCGCGGCCGCTCCTTCTTCAAGTCCACATCGGCTCGGGAAGGCGACGGCTTTCTTGGCCCAGGTGGGTTGAATTGCAAGGGCGGTCGACACGGAAAGGAGAAACACGGCTGTCGAAGCCAGAAGGCGCGTCCAACCTGCGGGGTTCATAATTCTTGGTTCTTGCTCCGAGAACAAAGAATAGCGCGCTTCTGGATTGTGTGGGGAGCACCGGTATTTTGCGAAGCCGGTGCTCGAAATTCGGATGCTACTTCAACCGCGCGCCCAGCGGTACATCTTCCAGGAAACCAGCCAGCACAGGATTGCCATCCGGCGGCAGGGAAGCTGCCAGCAACATGCCGTTCGACTCCAGCCCCCGCATCTTGCGCGGAGCGAGATTGGCGACAATCACGATCTTGCGGCCGATCAGCTTCTCGGGCTCGTAATACATCGCGATTCCGGCGAGGATCTGCCGCTTTTCGTAGCCGAGATCGACCTCCAGGCGCAGCAGCTTGTCCGCTTTGGGAATGCGCTCGGCGACGAGCACCTGGGCGACGCGGAGGTCCACCTTTACGAAGTCGTCGATGCTGATGACGGGAGATGAGGCTGAAGTATAGTCCGGGGCGGATTGCTCCGCAGCCCCGTGCCCGGGGGTAGCCGCTGCGGTGCCGCTTGCCGTCGTACCAGTCGCCGAAGCGCCAGGCTGCGGAGCCTGGCTAGGGTTTACGTGTTTCTCTCCAGTTTCAGCCGCACTGGGCTCGGTTTTCACACGGGCCGAGGCGATGTCCTTGGATACCTCATGCACCTTGGCCGTATCGACGGGCTTGGGGCCATGCGGCGCCTTCGTCGACGGCGTCACCGGCTCTTCAGACTTGGCGTTTCCAGTAGACGGAGCCGAGGATGATTCCACCGATGTCGAGGCCGGAGCGCTGCCGGGCGATACCGGCTTGCCCGCGGCCGCATCCACGGCGCTTGCGTTGTTCTGGTTTTCGAGATTCTGCATACGTTCCGTTGCGTCCTTTTCTGCGCGGGGGAAGAGCGGCGCGGGCTCGCCGAATTGAGTGCCGGGCTTCAGGCCGCCCCACGTGAGGTCTTTCAGGAATCCGTGCTTTGCCGCATCGGCCAGCTCTCCCTGGCCAAGCTGCAACCATACTTTCGATGCCGAGGCGGGCAGAATGGGATAGACCAGCGCCGTAATCACGCGGATCGCCTCGGCGGCCGTGGCCAGCACCCGCGCCTGCAGCGCCGTGTGGTCGGCATCGGTGCGGTCGGCCGGCTTCTTCCATGGAGCATTAGCGGTTAGATAGCCGTCCGTCTCGGCGACGAGTGCCCACAGCGATTTCAGCGCTTCAGAAAATTGCAGATCGTCGAAGAGCGGACCGAAGTCGCCAATGGTGCTCTCCGCGGCCGCCCGCAGGTTCATCTCGCCCTCGGTGGTCGCGCCCGGATCGGGCAACGCGCCGCCGAAGTACTTGTGCATCATGTTCACGACGCGGCTGACCAGGTTGCCGTAGCCGTTGGCGAGGTCGCCGTTGTAGCGGCGCACCAGCGCGTCGAAGGTGAAGCTGCCGTCGGAACCAAACGGAATCTCGCGCAGCAGGAAGTACCGCAGCGCATCGGCGCCGAGCACCTCATCCACCGTCTCAGCCCGCACAATGTTGCCCAGCGACTTCGACATCTTGGTGTCATCAAAGAGCAGCCAGCCATTGGCGCGCACGGATTTCGGAGTAGGCAGCCCCGCGGCCATCAGGAACGCCGGCCAGTACACGCAGTGGAAGCGGCTGATCTCCTTGCCGATGAGGTGCATGTCGGCGGGCCAGAATTTTTCGAAGCGCGCCTTGTCTTGGGGGTCGTCGGAACCATAGCCGAGCGCCGTAATGTAGTTGGCCAGCGCGTCGAGCCAGACGTAGATCACGTGTTTGTCGTCGCCGGGAACCGGTATACCCCACTTCACGCTGGTGCGGCTGATGGAGAGGTCCTTGAGCCCGCTGCGCACAAACGAGATGACTTCCTTGCGCGTCGACTCGGGCTGCATAAAGCCGGGATTCGCTTCGTAGAACTCGAGCAGTTTGCGCTCGAATGCCGAGAGCTTGAAGAAGTAGTTTTCTTCGCTGACGGTTTCGGTGATGCGTCCGCAGGTGGGGCAGGGCGCGCCGGGATCGACGTCCTGCCACGCTTCGTCGGAAACGCAGTACTGGCCCGTGTAGGTGCTCTTATAGATGAAGCCGCGGTCGCGCAGGGTGGCGACGAGACGCTGCACGCCGCGCTTGTGGCGCTCCTCCGTGGTGCGGATAAAGTCGTCATAAGTCAGGTCGAGGCGGTCCCACAGCGCGCGGAACTCGCCGGAGATGTGAGTTGTGAACTCCATCTCCGTGCGGCCGGCGAGCTTTGCGGAGCGCTCGATCTTCTGCCCGTGCTCGTCGGTGCCGGTAAGGAACCATGTATCGATTCCGAGTGCGCGCTTGCGGCGTGCAATCGCATCACAGACGATCGTCGAGTAAGCATGGCCCAGGTGCGGCCGCGCGTTCACGTAGTAGATGGGCGTGGTCAGGTAGAAGTGCGAGCTTTGCGTCTTGGGATCGGCCATTGGTCTAACCTTCAATCTTAAGGCACGGCAAACGCTCGACCAGCTTCTCCGGGACTGGTTCTTCAGAACTCATCGCGAAGTATTCGATATCAGTGGCGCGATCCCGAAAGACATACAGCTCATAACGATCGTCGAAGACTTCAACCTCAATCCCCTCCCACCAGACGCAGATTGTGCTCCAGTATCCTTTTTCAACTTCGACCGGCGCTTGGATCCGATCTCGGCAAGCCGTGAAAAGGTACTCGGCATTCCGAACAGTCGCCAAATCGAAAGGATCAGAACTCGCGGCGACCACCCGTCGCATCTTGGCTTGGGCAGCTTCCCAACTGGTTAGGACAGGCTCTTGTTCCTCATCCGACATGAGATGACTGTACCAGTGAGCCCGGTACTGGCCCTGCTGATAGAATCACCTTGTAAATCAAGGGATTTCAGAGGCTTTCTACGTGTATCTGGAACTGCAAAAGCGGCTCGCCGGGCATCTGCGCGATGCTCTCCAACGCAAGTACGATCTGACGATCGAGAACATCCCAGTTGAGATTCCGCCGGACCTGAAGTTCGGCGAACTGGCTACGCCCATCGCGCTGCAACTCGCCCGTACGCTGCGCAAGGCGCCGAAGATGATCGCGCAGGAGATCGTGGCGGAACTCGGCTCGGTTGAGGCCTTCGCTGGATTCGAAGTCGCCGGCGCGGGATACATCAATGCGCGCATGGATCGCGGCCAGTGCGTTCGCGCGATTGCGGCCGGCCAGGAGACCCAGCCGTCCGCGCAGGGGCACGTCCTCGTCGAGCACACCAGCATCAACCCCAACAAGGCCGCGCATATCGGCCACCTCCGCAACGCCATCCTCGGCGACTCGTTTGTGCGCCTGCTTCGGGCCGCCGGCAACAAGGTCGATGTTCAGAACTACATCGACAACACCGGCGTGCAGGTGGCCGATGTCGCCGTCGGCTTCCTCCACATCGAAAAGAAATCTCTCTCCGAAATCCGCAACCTCATCGCAGACTGCGAACGTCGCGCCGAAGGCGCAGTTGGCCACACCGCAGGTGTCGCAGGTGCCCACACCGCCGGCATTGATTACTACTGCTGGGATCTCTACACGCGCGCCGGCCAGTGGTACACCAGCGGGACCGACGAAGAGAACACGCAGCGCAAGAAGCTGCGGTACGACACGCTGCACCTGATCGAGCATGGCGGCAACGAAACGGCCGAAGTTGCCGAGCTGATTTCGACTGCGGTTCTGCGCCGCCACCTGCAAACCATGCTGCGCCTCGGCATCGAATACGACTTCCTTCCGCGCGAGAGCGAGATTCTGCACCTGAAGTTCTGGGAGAAGGCCTTCGAACTGCTGAAGCAGACGGGCGTTCTCTACTTCGAGGACAAGGGCAAGAACAGCGGCTGCTGGGTGATGCGCAGGCCGGGTGCGGAGATTGCCGAAGGCGAGCTTGATGAAGACGCCAAGGTCATCGTGCGCTCGAACGGCACCGTCACCTACGTCGGCAAGGACATTGCGTATCACCTCTGGAAGTTTGGCCTGCTGGGCCGCGACTTCGGCTACAAGCCGTTCTTCACCTATCCCAATCACGAGTGCTGGATTTCGACCGAGCACGGTATCGAGCCGCATCCGCACTTCGGCGGCGCAACCGCGATCTACAACGTGATCGACTCACGCCAGGCCGATCCGCAGGCGAACGTGATCCAGGCGCTGCGCGGCATGGGGCACACAGATCAGGCCGACCACTACACGCATTTCGGCTACGAGATGGTGGCGTTGACGCCAAGCTATGCGGCACAGCTTGGCTACTCGCTCACCGATGAAGATCGGGCGCGGCCGTATATCGAGATCAGCGGCCGCAAGGGCTTCGGCGTAAAGGCTGACGACCTGATGGACCTGATGATCGAGGCGGCCAAATCCGAAGTCGTGAAGCGCCACGCCGACTGGACCGCCGAGCAGGTCACCTCGGTCGCAGAGAAGATTGCCTACGGAGCCCTGCGCTATTACATGCTGCGCTTCAGCCGCAATTCGGTCATCGCATTCGATCAGGACATGGCCCTCTCGCCCGAAGGCGAGACGGGACCCTACTTGATGTACGCAGCCGCGCGCATTCGCAGCATCTTCCGCAAGGGCGGAACGACGCCAGAAACGGTGCTCGCAGAGCTGGCGGGCATATCGGAGTTAGCCGCCCATCTCTCAGGCGAAGACAACGAAGACATCTGGGCGCTCTGGCTTCGCGCGGGGCAGCGCACTCTAGTGCTGCAACAGGCCATTGCCTCCTCCGAGCCCATGCACCTCGCCAAGCACGCATTCCAGCTAGCGCAGGACTTCTCGAACTTCTATCACCATCACCACATCCTCACCGAAGAAGACCCGGCCAAGAAGACATTCCTGCTGGCGACCGCAGCGGTGACGCTGCGCGAATTGGTGACGGTGCTTGGCTGGCTGGGGATCGAATCGCCCGAAGCGATGTAGATAGCCGATAGCCGGTAGCCCGCAGCTACAAGCTACCGGCTACTGGCTACGAGCCGTAACTTCTCACCCACTCCAGAATCGACCGCACCCCAACGCCCGTCGGCCCCTTGGCGATGAATGGCTTGGCGTCTTCCATCCAGGCCATCCCGGCGATGTCGAGATGGATCCACGGCGTGTCTTCAGCGAAGACATGCAGGAACTCGGCTGCGGTGATGGCTCCACCGTAGCGCCCGCCGGTGTTCTTGATATCGCCGATGTCGCTCTTAATCATGTCCGCGTACTCGTCTCCGAGCGGCATGCGCCAGAACTTCTCGCCCGAAGTTTCAAGAGCGGCCTGGAACTTCGCATACGTCGCGTCGTCATTCGAAAACGCGCCAGCATTGTGCGTGCCGAGAGCCACGCCGATCGCTCCCGTGAGCGTGGCAGCGTTGATCAGATGCGTTGCGCCAAGCTGCCGCGCGTAGGTGATGCCGTCGGCCAGGACAAGCCTTCCTTCCGCATCCGTATTAATAATCTCGATAGTCTTGCCTGGCTTGTCGGATGAGAGCGGCATGGCGGTCTGCACATCGCCGGGCTTCTGGGCCTTGCCGTCCGGCATGTTTTCTGAGGCGCAGACAATAGCGATCACACGGACCTTCGGCTTGAGTTGCGCGATGGCCCGCATGGCGCCGAGCATGGCAGCTCCGCCCGCCATGTCGTACTTCATCTTCTCCATGTTGTCCGAGGGCTTGATGGAGATGCCGCCCGTATCAAACGTAATGCCCTTGCCGACCAGGCCCAGCACAGGCCCGTCCGTCACGCCCTCGGGCTCATAGCGCAGCACGATCAGCGCCGGAGGCTCTTCAGAGCCCTGCGCTACGCTCCAGAACGCACCCATCTTCAGCTCTTTGATCTTGTCCGTCGAACCTACTTCGCACTTCAGGCCGGCGTCGCGAGCCATCTCCGCGGCGCGGCGGCCGAACTCGGTTGGCGTGAGCTTGTTGCCCGGCTCATTCACCAGCGTGCGCGCGAAGTTCTGGCTTTCGCCGATGATGACTCCTTCCCCGAATCCCGATTCGGCAGCAGCATTATCGGCTCCCGGAGCCGCTACGGTGAACGACTGCACACTCAGGTCTTTGCGATCGCTGCGGTAGGTGTCGGGGTCGAAATCGCCCACAAATGCGCCTTCCACGGCGGCGCGCGCGCACGGCCCTGGCGGCAGAATGTCAGCCTCGGGCAAGGCAAACACCACCTTGCGAATTCCGCGCGGCTTGGTGAACCGGACAGCCGTTCCCGAGGCGTTGCGAACGGCGTGCGCGGTGGCCTTAGCCTCTTTGCCCAGGCCAATGATCAGCAGTCGCTTGGCCTTCAGCCCGGCGGGCGCGTGCAGCAGCAGCGTCTCATTGGGTCCAGCCTTGAACTCGCCGCTCGCCAGCACGGCGGCGGCCGCTTCATTCACGGCGCCATCTCCGGTCAGCAACTCGGGCGCGGGCTTGGCATCCGGCCCTTTGGCGGTCTGCGTGTCCACAGCCGTAACAGCCAGCAGCTCAGTCTCAATTTGGGAAAGTGGAGAAAAAGACAATTCCGTACGCATAACCGGGATTATTGCATCTCACGCCGCAGAGGCAACCGGCAAGAAAGACAGCCGTTGAGCGAGGGCCGAGCGGAGTGAGGGTTTACCCGGGTTCTTCAAGGCGTCAGTTCTCTGTATGATTAACCGGATACATTCAAGTACCGAGCCTTCGGCGCCAAGCACGCCTCGACCACGCTCATCGCATCTTCCACACTCGCTTTTGCGACTCACCGTACGTGGAAAGGCAATGATTTGAGCGTTCATCTTGTAAACCCCAGCGACAATTCGTTTGGAACAGCAGTTATCACGCCCCGATGGCTATTTGTATTGGCGGCGGCCACTCCTGAGGTTGCTGGCGAGCCCATCCTTACCGATGAGTCCCTGGAGCAGATCAAGCCGGAGAGCATCGCGGCCGGCGATATTGTAGGGATCAGTGTCCACACCGGGAATGCGCTGCGCGGCTATCGGGTGGGGCGCATGGCGCGGGCGCGTGGCGCGTGGGTGGTCTACGGCGGCATTCATGCCACCTTGTTTCCCGAGGAGGCATTTGAGCACGGGGAAGCGCATGCCGTGGTCAAAGGCGATGGCGACATCGCCTGGGGCAAGGCGGTCAAAGACTGTCTTGCGGGAACCCCGGAGCGGATCTACGAGGGCGGGCGCATAGGCGGCACGGATTTTCTAGCGGCCCGTTGGGATCTGATGCAGGCCGACAAATATATGTGGGCATCAGTGCAGACGGTGCGCGGCTGCCCCAAGCATTGCTCCTTTTGCAGCGTATGGCGTACCGACGGGCAGCAGCCACGCCAGCGGCCACACCAGGTGGTGATCGATGAGATCGTGTCTCTGCGGCGAATCGGATTCCGCTACATCGCACTCGCCGACGACAATTTCTACCCCGTCACCAAAACCGACCTGCGCCTGGCCAGCGAGCAGGGCAACGCCGCGCGAGTGGCGGAGTTGACGGCGATCCGGAAGGAGCGATTCCAACTCATGGAGGAACTGGCCAAGCTGCCCAAGGACATGGTCTTCTTCACCCAGATCACCATGGAGGCCGGCGAGGACGGCGACTTTCTGGATGCCATGCGCGCCGCCAACATCAAAGGAGCCCTGGTAGGTGTCGAAGCCGTCACGCCGGAGGGCCTGAAGGCGGTCTTCAAGGACTGGAACTACTCCGGAGACGCGCTGGCGCGGCAGTTGCAGAGTTTCAAGAAGCACGGCGTGCATGTGCTGGGATCGTTCATCTTCGGGCTGCCCACCGATCGGGCGGCCACCTTTGACGCGACGGTGGAGATGGCGCTCAAGGCGGGAGTGACGTTTGCCCAGTTTGTGATGATGACGCCCTTCCCAGGCACCGTGGATTTCGGACGCTGGGAGAAGCAGCAGCCTGTCCCACCCCCGGCCGTGGGAGACGTTCCCCTTACGCGCTATTGGCTCATCCCCACTGAAGTTCGGCCAAAGATGTTCACGCCCCATCCCACCATGAGCTCGGACGAGATCCGGGATCGCACCCAAAAGGTCTGGGACAGGTTTTATGCCTGGCGTCCGGTCTGGGAACGATCGGCCTGCACGCCCAATCTGCGGGCGCGCATCGCCTTTGTCTTTCTGTCGAAGCTCTATCGCCAGATGTACGCGGGAACAGGTATATCTACGGACAGCGCGCGGCGGAAGAAGTCGAAAAGATGGGCTCGCTGGACGGCACGGCAATGCAAGAAGCTGTTCCGGGCGTCGCCCATGCCCGAGCTGAAGTCACCAGTATGGGAGGTTCCATTGCCGAAGCTGCTGCGGCCCGCCTTTCTGGGCGGCGATGTGCATCCTAAAGGGCATGCAGCTGATTCCGGGTTAGGCGATTAGTCCTTGTGGCGGCTGGTCCGATGCTTGCTCGCGTTAATGGCCGACCGCGCTTCGCGGTCGGCTTCCCGCTTGCGCTCGGTCTCCCGCTTATCCCAGTCCTGCTTGCCTTTCGCCAGTGCAAGTTCGCACTTAACCCGGCCATTTTTGAAATAGAGCCGGGTTGGGATGAGCGTGTGCCCCTTAACCTGCGTCTTAGACAGTAGCTTGCGGACCTCTTCGCGGTGCATAAGGAGTTTGCGCGTACGGGTCTCGTCGTGATTGGCAATATTGCCGTGAGAATAAGGTCCTATATGGACATTCAGAAGAAACGCCTCGTCGTCCTTGATCAGACCGTAGGCGTCCTTGAGGTTTGCCTTGCCCTCGCGGATGGATTTAACTTCCGTCCCGCGCAGGGCAATCCCCGCTTCATAGCGCTCCAGCAGGAAATAATCGTGGCTGGCGCGCCGGTTCTGGGCAGCATCGCGTTCACCGGAAGCCACGGGATCGCGCGGGCGCGCCGTTTTGGGTGCGGCGGAGCGGGCGGCGGTATTAATGACGTGGGTGGTCTGGCGCGGCATGGTCAAATGTCCTTGAATCTTCATCCTAGCACCGGGGCGTTATACAGCCCTGGTGTCATGGGGCTTTGCTAAAATGAGCCTACGTTGGATGGGGGACCACCCCCACAACAATCGCGTACAGGGCGGCCATATCAGCCGACTCGCAGCCGATTATGCTGGCGCTGCAGACGGCCCGCTGACCCCAGGCACGCCAGGGAGTTCGATGAACCGCGCTGGTTTTCCGGCTGCCCCCAGACACGCATTCTGGATTGCCTTCTTCCTCTTTTTGATTCCCGTCGGCCCGCTTACGATGCAGGCGGGTGCTCAGATGGATGCGCCCGCGCAATCCCACGAGTCCTCCGGCAAGCTCTACAAGCATGGCCAGCAGGCCGAGCAGCGCGAGGACTGGGACACCGCCTACAACGACTACGTCCAGGCGGCCAACAAGAATCCCAAGGACATCCGCATCCGCGAGGCAATGTATCGCGTTCGCGGGCAGGCATCCGCCGTCCACATGCTCAAAGGCCACCAGCTTGTGCAGGCCGGCGACGACCAGGGCGCGTTGACTGAGTTCCTGCACGCCGCCGAGATCGATCCCGCCAACGAAGCCGCAGGCCAGGAGATCGCGGCCATTCGCCAGCGGCAGACCCAGCCGCCCACCGGGCAGCCGCCCATGACGCCTCAGCAGATGCAGGCGCAGGAACTGGCCACCATCGGCGCACCCGTCCAACTGAAGCCGGTTACCAACGAGCCTCTCACCCTGCATTACACCGAGGACGCCAAGACGGTATACCAGGCGATCGGCAAGGCCGCCGGCATCAACGTCCTCTTCGACCCCGACTACAACTCCAAGCGCATCCAGGTAGACCTGACCAACTCCACGCTGATGGACGCCCTGCGCATCGTGGGAGTGCTCTCGAATACCTTCTGGCGTCCCATCACCTCAAACACGATCTTCGTTGCGCAGAACACGCGGTCAAAGCGAACTGAGCTCGATGAGCAGGCCGTTCAGACCTTCTACCTCACCAACGCCTGGCAGCAGAACGACCTCAACGACGTTCAGACCGCGATCCGCAACGTGCTCACCCAGGTGAAGGTCTACGGGCTCGCCAGCCAGAACGCGCTTGTGGTTCGCGGAACGCCCGACGAGTTGCTGCTTGCACAAAAGCTCATCAGCGATCTCGATAAGGCCCGGCCTGAAGTCGTAGTCGATGTTGCGGTGATGGAAGTGAGCAAGAACTGGGAGCGCAACATCGGCATCCAGTGGCCGGCCAGCGCCAGCGTCTCCATTCAGTCCGGCACCACCAGTTCGAATACTTGCCCCCAAGGCAGCACGGACTGTACGCCGACGACCACCGCCACCAGTCCGACGCTGTACGACCTGGCACATCTCAATTCCACCAACTTTGCGGTGACCATCGGTACCGCGACGGCGAACCTGCTGCTGACGGATTCCAACACGCGCATCCTGCAGAATCCGCGCCTGCGCGCCACCGACATGCAGAAGGCCAGCCTCAAGATCGGCCAGCGTATCCCCATCGCCACCGGTTCTTATCAGACCGGAGCAGCTACAGCCCTGGTCAGCTCGCTGGTGAACACGCAGTTCCAGTACATCGATGTCGGCGTTGAAATCGAAATCACGCCTACCGTGCATGCCGATCGCGACATCACGTTGAAGACCAAGATGTCCGTTACCGCGCAGGCCGGGAACGTCACCATCAGTGGCGTCACCGAGCCCATCATTGCGCAGAAGGCCTCAGAGGAAACAGTGCGCCTGAAAGAAGGCGAAGCGAACATCCTCTCCGGCATTCTCAATCAGCAGGACCAGGTGAGCTGGAGCGGCATTCCGGGGCTCAGCTCCATACCGATTCTCAAGTACATCTTCGGCTCGAAGGACCACCAGATCTCCAACGATGAAGTCGTGTTCCTGATGGTCCCCCACATCGTTCGCGGAACAGACATCACGCCGGAGAATCTCCGCGCCATCGATACAGGTCCGGGCACCCAGAACGTTGAACTCCGCCGCATCGCGGCCGAAGGCCCCGGAGCGAATTCGCCCGCGCAGCTTCAGCCGGTGACGACGCAATCGATCGCGCCACATCCGCCCGTGATGCAGCCCCAGCCGGGCCTTGCAACCGTGCCGGGTGCCGCGAATGCCGCAGCAGCCGCGCCCCAGGCTCTCGACCAGCTCAGGCAGGCAGCGGGTGGCACGCAGGAAGTGCCCCAGCCAAATCTGCAGGTGAAGCAGCCCACGACGACTACAACCGGATCCGAGCCTCCCGTGCCACCGCCGGGACCGCCGCCCGGCATGTCATCAACCACTCCGGAAGGCAATCCGGCAGCGCCACTCTCCGCGAATCCAGCAACGGTGAATCCCGGTGCTAGTCCAGCGGCGAATCCAGGCGCTAGTCCCGGCGCGACCACGCCTCCGAACCCTGGGACCAATCCGGCCGCGGCTCCGCCCGGCCCGCTTGGCGCCAGTCCCGGTACTCCGCCTGTGGCCGATGCCGGCGGGCAGGGCGGAGGAACCAGGTTCATGTTGACCGCGCCCGGTCCCGTGACGAACGGAAGCACGTTCCAACTCCCAGTCGTGATCAGCGGCGCATCCGACGTCGTCTCCACGCCCCTGCAAATCCAGTACGATCCCGCAAAGCTCTCGCTTGTGAATGTGGGGCAGGGCGACTTCCTCAGCCGCGACGGCCAGGCGGTTGCGCTGGTACATCGCGACGACGGGCCCGGAACCATCTCGGTGAACGCATCGCGACCTCCCGGTGCAGCCGGCATGAACGGAGCGGGCGTAGTCTGCATGCTGACCTTCCAGGCCAAGGCTGCCGGTCCCACGCTCGTCGTCATCTCCAAGCCGGGAGCGATGTCGAGCGCGCAGAAGCAGGTGCCGGCGCGCGGCTCCCAGGTCAGCATCACGGTGAAATAGGATGAGGCGCGCGCTGCCAATCCGGAAAGGCGAACGGGGGCTCACTCTGGTTGAGCTCATCGTCGCGGCGGCCATCCTCGCCATCCTGGCCTCTGCGGCGATCCCCATCACGCGATTCCAGATCAAGCGTGAGAAGGAACGCGAGCTCCGTTATGATCTGTGGACCATGCGCGACGCGATCGACAAGTACAAGGACGCGGCCGACAAGGGCGCGATCCAGACCAAGGTCGACAGCCAGAACTATCCGCCCGATCTCGACACGTTAGTCAAAGGAGTCGATATCCAGGGCAAGAAGGTGAAGTTCCTCCGCCGTATTCCGGTAGATCCGATGACCGGCAACGCAGAGTGGGGAATGCGCTCCATGCAGGACGATCCAAAATCGGATTCGTTCGGCGGCCAGAGCGTCTTTGATGTGTATTCGAAATCGCAGGGTACGGCTCTCGATGGAACCAAGTATTCCGACTGGTAGGGCCGAGGGGTAATTCTTGAACGTTGCGCGCAAAAGTCGAACCAGGGGCAGCGAAGGCTTCACGCTGGTAGAGCTGATGGTCGTATTGGCGATCATCATGATTCTCGCCGTGGTCGCCGTCCCTGCCTACCAGGCCGCCATCCGGCAGGCCCGCGAAGCCGTGCTGCGCGAGGACCTGCACACCATCCGCGTCGCCATCGACTCCTACACCGCCGACAAGCAGAAAGCTCCCCAGTCGCTCGATGACCTCGTCCAGGAGGGCTATCTCAAGGCCATTCCTGAAGACCCCATGACCCACAGCAAGGAGACCTGGGTGACGGACCAGGGCACCGATCTTCACAGCACCGACCAGACCGACCCCGGCATCGACAACGTGCACTCCGGAAGTCAGGACCAGGGCACCGACGGCCAGCCCTACTCCGCCTGGTGAAGGCTTGCTGCTGCACTTGCTTTGCTCTTTGCTTTTCTTTCTGTCATTCCCGCAGGGAATCTGCTGTTCGCCGGCCCCGGATGCACCCTCCGAGCAACTGTTTTAACGTAGAGCAAGCATGCCGATTCCAGTTTCAATCGACCCCGCTCTTCAAGCTGAACTCCAAGCCGTCTACGCGTATTACGCAGTCTTGGCGAGCGATCTCGACCCGGAATCCGGCTTGGGCGGAAAGCTACTCTACGCAGGCGAACTCGACCAGGAGGGTGCGCGGCTGGTGCGCGCTGCCAATATCGCCGGCGCTGCCTCGCTCAGCGCGGCAAGCGATACGCAGGCGCAGCGATCCGCCATTCGCGACGGCATAGTTGATTTTCTTGTCACGTCCCTCGATGAAGCGCTCCGCATCCTAAAAAACGAGCTTCGCAAGCACAACGGTGTATCAGTTGCCGTGAGCGCATCGCATGCGCAGCTTGTAGCTGAGATGACAGAACGCGGCGTCCTTCCCGACCTGCTGCGCGAGAGTGACGCTGTCGCGGCATTCGTTTCGCAGGGCGCGCAGCTTGTTCACGCAACCGCCCCGCCTGTCGGTCACTCGCTCGTCACAGCCCAGTCGCCGTCAGCCGAATTGGAGCAACGTGCGCTAGCATTGATTCCCGCAGGCGATCACGCTGCGCGCCGATGGCTGCGGCTCGCGCATCGTTATCTCGGCCCGCAGGCCCGGCGCATTCGTTCCGTGCCGTGTGATTCTTCCATCGCCGCGGAACTCGCCCGGCCCTGAGCATTCCTGCTTTTCGCTACTCGACCTCTACGCCTTCGATCCGCGCCCAAAGCTCCTTGATGCCCGCACTAGTCTTCGCCGAAACGGGAACAATCTCATCGATGCCGAGCCCCTTGCGCAAGGCCGCGAGATTCCGCGTGCGTTCGTTACCGCTGAGCCGGTCAACCTTGGTCGCGACCACAACAAAGTAGCGATCCACGCTGCGCAGCCAGTCCAGCAGTTGCGCATCGCGCTTCTGCGGAGGCACATTCGAGTCCACCAGGCACACGCACAGCCCCAGCGTCTCGCGCTCGGCTAGATACGGCTCAATGAACTTCGGCCACTCAGCCGAGATCGACTTCGAAATCTTCGCGTAGCCATAACCCGGCAGGTCGGCAAACACGATCTTCCGGCGCTGGCTCTCATCGTTCAGCGCGAAGAAATTAATCGCCCTCGTGCGTCCTGGCGTTGACGAAACCTTCGCCGCCTTCTCGCCCGCCAGCGCATTCAACAGGCTCGATTTCCCCACGTTCGAGCGGCCAAGAAAAGCAATCTCCGGCACCGACGGAGAAGGGAACTGCTCCGGCGCCATCGCCGAAAGAAGAAACTGCGTCGTGTACTTCATTCCTCTTTGAGCATATCCTGCGCTGCGAGCCCGGCCCCCTCTGTGCAAGTTTGCAATTGCATGTCGAAGCGAGGCCGTGGTACGGTGCGGGCGGCCTTCAGAGAGTCCGCGGGCCCCCTCCGAAGTTCTGTCGAAGAGTCTCTCTGTCCGCCCTGAGAGGACTTCCCCTTATGACAAAGAAGACCTTTTTGTCCCTTGCGCTGGCATTGTGTTCTGCCATGCCGGCGCTCGCGCAGGCTGATCGCGATCGCGATGCCTGCAAAGACCTGCCCAGCTGGAGCCAGCTCAAAGCGGCTCTCGTGGCAGCACGCAACCAGAGCAACGGTGGCTTCAACCTCGATATGTGGGGTACGGTGGTGAACCGCGATGGCGTGGTCTGCGCCGTAGCATTTACCGGAGCTGATCGTGGATCGCAATGGCCCGGAAGCCGCGTCATTTCCGCGCAGAAGGCAAACACCGCGAACGCCTTCAGTCTCCCGAACCTCGCACTCTCCACGGCAGACCTCTACAGCGCGGTGCAGCCGGGCGGAAGTCTCTACGGCCTGCAGCACAGCAATCCCGTGGACACCATGGTTGCCTATGGCGGCAATGCAGGAAACTACGGCCAGCACAACGACCCCATGGTCGGCGGGCGCATTGGGGGCGTGAACGTGTTCGGTGGCGGGCTCGCTCTCTATAACGCTCAGCACAAACTGATCGGCGCGCTCGGCGTCAGCGGCGACTCCTCCTGCGCAGATCACAACATCGCCTGGCGCACCCGGCACTCTCTGCACCTCGATTTTGTACCCGGCGGCGTCGGTCCTGACTCAAGCCGCCCGGACAACATCGTGTATGACATCACACCAGCCGCCGACCTGATGATCGGCACAAGCGCGAGCGGATGGGGACACCCCGTTTGCAGCGATGCGGCGAAAACCATTTCGGCGAGCCTGCCTGCCGTGCAGTAGGGACCCTCGCCTTCCACTCTCGACTCCCATGGATTTCCCCAAGCAACAGCGGCGCTCTCGTACCAACCGGAAGCGCCGCTTTTTCTGGACCTGACACGCGCGGTTGTGGCGTTCAGCCGGGCGGTACTTTCCGTTTGCTTCTCCCCTCACCACCATGCTAGTTTCGGGGGCGGCCCAGAGAGTGCTAGTACTCCTTTTTCCGGCTTCCCTTTGCGTCTCTCTTGCGGCCACCCGAAAGGACTTCTCCATGGACAATGCATGCAAGAACCTGCCCGGCTGGAGCGACCTGAAGGCCGCTCTCACCGCGGCCCGCAACCTGGACAACGGCGGCTTCAACCTCGATATGTGGGCCACCATCGTCGATCGCGACGGAGTGGTGTGCGCGGTCGCGTTCACCGGCGCTGATCGCGGATCGCAGTGGCCTGGCAGCCGCGTCATCTCCGCGCAAAAGGCCAACACCGCCAATGCGTTCAGTCTGCCTAAACTCGCGCTTTCAACTGCGCAGCTCTTCAGCGCAGTGCAGCCCGGCGGCAGCCTCTTCGGCCTGCAGCACAGCAACCCTGTTGACACGAACTATGCCTACGGTGGAGACCCCACGCGCTATGGTCAGGAGAACGACCCCATGGTGGGCAAGCGCATCGGAGGCGTGAATGTCTTCGGCGGCGGCCTCGCGCTCTACAACTCCAAAGGCGAACTGGTAGGCGCCCTCGGCGTGAGCGGCGACTCCTCCTGCGCCGACCACAACATCGCATGGCGCACGCGGCACACGCTCAATCTCGACCACGTCCCCGGCGGTGTCAGTAGCGATCCCCGCCGCCCCGACAACATCGTCTACGACATCGCACCCGCGTCCGGTCTCGCTATCGGCGTCAGCGCCAGCGGATGGGGACACCCCGTCTGCAGCGAAGCCGCCAAGACGATTTCAGCGAGCCTTCCCACTATTCGCTAAACCATCCCGTTACCCAGACGAGCAACAAAAGCGGCGCCCTCCGAATCAACGGAAGGCGCCGCTTCTGGTTTGACCTCAATCTACTGCCGTGCGACCTGTCCCGATCCCACTTCTGCGGGCGGTACAGCCGTGAGCACATTCGTCTCCGGCGGAACCGGCGAAGGCAGTGGGCTTTCCAATGCCAGCGCCAGCACCTCATCCATCTGATCCACAAAGTGCAGCTTCATGTGGTTCTTGATATTGTCCGGCAGCTCCTGCAAGTCCTTCTCGTTGGCACGCGGCAGAATCGCCTCGAAGATGCCCGCGCGCAGTGCCGCGAGCAGCTTCTCCTTCAATCCGCCGATGGGCAGCACCTTGCCGCGCAGCGTGATCTCGCCCGTCATTGCAATATCGCGCCGCACCGGGATCTTCGCTAGCGCGCTCGCCAGCGCCGTCGCCATTGTGATGCCGGCCGACGGCCCGTCCTTCGGGATCGCGCCCTCCGGCACATGCAAGTGGATATCGACGTTGCGATAGAACTCACGCGAAAGTCCCAGCGCCTGCGCCTTGCCGCGAATGTAGCTGAGCGCGGCCTGCGCCGACTCCTGCATCACATCGCCGAGCTGGCCAGTGATGGTGAGCTTGCCCTTGCCGTCGAGCACCTGCACTTCCGTGGTCAGAATCGAACCACCCACTTCCGTCCAGGCCAGCCCGGTTACCAGGCCCACTTCGCTCTTCTCATGCACTTCGCTTTCGCGATAGCGCGGTACTCCGAGGAACTCCGCAACATTCGCCGCGGAAATTTCTTCCTTGTGCTTCGGCCCGTTCTTCACAACCTTGCGCGCCACCTTGCGGCACAGGTTGCCCAGCTCGCGCTCCAGGTTGCGTACGCCGGCTTCGCGCGTGTAATTGCGGATGATCTCAAGAATGGCATCGTCCTTGAACACGATGTTTTTCTCGCTCAACCCCGTCTGCTCGCGCTGTTTCTTCACCAGGTATTGCCGCGCGATTTCCAGCTTCTCGTTCTCGGTGTAACCCTGCAGCCGCAGAATCTCCATGCGGTCCTGCAACGCCGCGGGAATCGTATGCAGCACATTCGCAGTCGCGACAAACAGCACCTGCGAGAGGTCGTAATCCACGTCGAGATAGTGATCCTGGAATGACGTGTTCTGCTCCGGATCGAGCACCTCAAGCAACGCCGATGCCGGATCGCCGCGGAAGTCCGAAGCCATCTTGTCCACTTCATCCAGCAGGAAGACAGGATTCTTCGTTCCCGCCTTCTTCATATGCTGAATGATCTGCCCAGGCAGCGCGCCGATATACGTGCGCCGATGTCCGCGAATCTCTGCCTCATCCCGCACACCACCCAGCGAAAGTCGCACGAACTTGCGTCCCGTCGACTTCGCAATCGACATACCGAGCGAAGTCTTGCCCACGCCCGGCGGTCCAACAAAGCAGAGGATCGAGCCTCTAGGATTTTTCACCAACTGACGCACTGCGAGAAACTCGAGAATGCGTTCCTTGATCTTCTCCAAACCGTAGTGATCTTCGTTCAGCACCTTCTCGGCGTAGTCGATCGACCGCGTCTCCTTGGACTTTTTCTTCCACGGAACAGCGAGCAGCCAGTCAATGTAATTGCGGCTGACAGTCGACTCGGCCGACATCGGCGGCATGGCTTCGAGCTTCTTCAGCTCGGTAATCGCCTTTTCCAGAACGTCCTTCGGCATGCCGGCGGCTTCAATCTTCTTGCGCAGTTCGTCGAACTCGCTCTTTTCGCCGCGGCCCAGTTCCTTCTGGATAGCCTTGATCTTCTCGTTGAGGTAGTACTCTTTCTGCGCGCGCTCCATCTGCCGCTTCACGCGCGACTGGATGTTGCGGTCGAGATCAAGCTTTTCAATTTCAATGTCGAGCACATCGGCAATGCGCGCCAGCCGCGCCGCCGGATCGAAGATGCTCAGCAGTTCCTGCTTCTCCTCGATGCCGAGCTGCAGATTCGCCGCGATCACGTCAGACAGGCGCGCCGCTTCATCCATACGCACGCTGGCGATGATGGTCTCGTAGTTCAGCGACTGCTGCAGCTTCACATACTGCTCAAAGAGGGAAGTGACGCGCTGCATGAGCTGTTCAACAGCCGGCGTCATCTCGAAATTCGATTTGCCCACGCGCACCGTTGCAACAAAGAATCCATCGCGGTCCGTCACATCAATCGACTTCGCGCGCTCCACGCCTTCAACCAGCACCTTGATGTTGCCGTCGGGCATCTTCACGCTCTGCACGATGTTGCAGATTGACCCGACCTGGTAAATCTCTTTCGCCTTCGGTTCATCCATCGAGGCGTCATGTTGCGTCGCGAGAAAAATCTTGCGGTCGCCGTTCAGCGCTTCTTCGAGCGCGCGTACGCTCGACTCGCGGCCCACGACGAAGGGCGTCATCATGTAAGGGAAGATCACCATGTCCCGAATGGGCATCATGGGCAACTTGCGCGGCTCGTTTTTGTCACGGGAAGAATTCATAGACACCTAACCATTCGACGCGCGAGAACTGCCAGGGATGCGCGAACTACGGCCCTAGGGGGATTGTACAGTGGAACATCAATCCGGAGAGGGAAGTGATCGGCGTCCCCAAGCACCTGTCATTGTGGCACAAACAACAAGCCCTTTCATCTGCTGAGATGAAAGGGCGGTTCCATTTGCAGGGATTTAGTCATTCACTGAATCTCGCCGCGCACATACAGAGCCGGCGGCCCATGATGCATCCCCTCCGCCAGCCTCACCGCCGTACGCTGATCCACAGGATAGACCGCAATCGGCAAAGCCAGCGTGAACTCGAATTGCGATTCCGCAGGAATCACCGCAATCGACGGCGGCGAGCTCGCTGCAACTGCCAGGCCCACACCCGCTCCCACACCAGCGTAGACGGCGTCTGCCTTTGCCTGATCTGCCGGTCCCAGCGTGTAGCTCACCCGTTTTCCCGCGTCCATATCTGTCACTGTCACGCGCGGCATCGACGCATCTCCTACCAGCGCTCCCACCGCAGCACCGGCGGCCGTCTTATATACGGTCGGCCGTGTCTTGCTCGCACCGACTACTTTGAACGGAGGCGCGTACAGCGGATAGCTCTTGCCATCCAGGTTGAGCGCAGTCAATTGCAACGTCAGGTTGGAAGCGCCCACAAGCCGGCCCGCCTGCTTCGCCTCCACCATGGTTCCGGTGACGATGGCGCCGCAGGGAATCACCAGGATTCCGCCGACCACAACATCGCGCGTCACCGTGAAAGATAGCCTATCGCCCGCTTTCGTGTTACGCGAACTGATGGCCATGTCATTCCGCACCTGCAGCGGCGTATCTTCCAGCACTGTGACCGCACTGCCGGTAACGAAGCGCACCCCGCCCGGTGTATCAGACGAAGAGGATTCGTCCGCAGCAGGAGCAGGCGAAACCCTCGCCGCATTCGCCGCCTGATCCGTAGCCGCCACACCCGGCCCCCCAGCCTGCGAACACTGACCCGCTGCATTCCCAACACCGGCCACCAAAAACAAAATGGGCGCATAGAGCGCCCATTTTGCATAACTGAATCGGAAACCACCTCTCGCATCTTTCACGACAGAGGACTCCTCTTTTGTGAACCCGCTATCCCGCCTTCTCCAGCAGGCACAGCGACAGATCGCGCCGCTCCACCATATCCCTGCTGATCTCCAGGTCGCGTACCTTCTTGTTGTTGGGCAGGTGATACATCAGGTCGAGCATCAGCTCTTCCAGAATCATGCGCAGTCCGCGTGCACCGACCTTGCGTGCGAGCGCTTCGCGCGCCACGGCAGCAACAGCGTCCTGCGAGAAGTGCAGCCGCACATTCTCGTATTCGAAAAGACGCTGATACTGCTTCAGGATTGCATTGCGCGGCTTGGTGAGAATCTCCACCAGCGCGGCCTCGTCCAACTCGTCGAGGATGCCCATAACCGGCAGGCGCCCCACGAACTCCGGAATCAGTCCGTACTTGATCAGGTCCTGCGGCTCGGTCTTGCGCAGCAGTTCCGTATCGCGATGGCTGCGGGTGGTTGCCTGATCCGCCTCGGCTTCGCCGCTGCGGAAGCCCAGCGCCTTCTTGCCGATGCGCCGGCCCACTACGCGCTCCAGTCCTACAAACGCGCCGCCGCAGATGAAGAGGATGTTCGTTGTGTCGACGGCTGTGAACTCCTGGTGCGGATGCTTGCGCCCGCCCTGCGGCGGAACATTGGCAACCGTGCCTTCCAGAATCTTCAGCAGAGCCTGCTGCACGCCTTCGCCGCTCACATCGCGCGTAATCGACGGGTTCTCGTCCTTGCGGCCGATCTTGTCGATTTCGTCGATGTAAATGATGCCCTGCTGCGCGCGCGCCACGTCGCCGTCGGCTGCCTGCAGCAGCTTCAGGATAATGTTCTCGACGTCCTCGCCCACGTAACCGGCCTCGGTCAGCGTCGTCGCATCGACAATCGCGAACGGCACATCCAGCATCTTCGCCAGTGTATGCGCCAGCAGCGTCTTGCCTGAGCCGGTCGGTCCCACCAGCAGAATGTTGCTCTTGGCCAGTTCCACTTCGTTGTTGCGCATCCGGTTCATCTGGATGCGCTTGTAGTGGTTGTAAACGGCGACGGCCAGCTTCTTCTTCGTCTGGTCCTGGCCGATCACGTAGTCATCCAGGAAGCTCTTGACCTCCTGCGGCTTGGGAAGGTGGCCCGCAGTAGTGGCCGGGTGCGACTCGCCTCGATCGTCTTCGAGAATCGAGTTGCACACCGCAACGCACTCGTCGCAGATGTAAGCCCGGGGATAGTCGCTGGGCGACGAGATCAACTTCGCCACAGCGTCCTGCGATTTGTGACAGAACGAGCAGCGCAGTGCTTCTTCGGGTCCCGTGCGCGTTTTCATGTTGTACCACTCCTGTGGACACTTGCTTCCAATATGGATTGCGCCCCGAGGGGCGTGTCCCTACGTGCGGGGACGGTCGATAATTTCGTCGATGATGCCGTACTCTTTCGACTGCTGTGCGTTCATGATGAAGTCGCGTTCCACGTCCCGCTCGATGCGCTCCAGCGGCTGCCCCGTGTGCTTCGCCATGAGGTTGTTGGTAATTTCGCGAATTCGCAGAATCTCACGCGCATGAATATCAATGTCCGTTGCCTGTCCGCTCAGTCCGCCCATCGACGGCTGGTGGATCAGGATGCGGGAATTGGGAAGTGCAAACCGCTTACCCTTGGTCCCCGCCAGAAGTAAGAATGCGCCCATACTGGCCGCCTGTCCAATGCAGTAAGTAACCACGTTGTTCTTGATGAACTGCATCGTGTCATAGATGGCCAGGCCTGCGGTAATGGAACCGCCCGGAGAGTTGATGTAAAGCTGCACGTCCTTCTCCGGGTCTTCGCCGGAAAGGAACAGCATCTGCGCTACCACGAGATTGGCCACCTGGTCGTCTATCGGTGTGCCGAGAAAGATAATGTTGTCGCGCAGCAGACGGCTGTAAATGTCGTAGGCGCGCTCGCCCCGGCTCGTCTGCTCAACCACCATGGGAACCAATGCCATGCTTTTACTCGCTCTTTCGCGTTCTTTGCGGGCCCGCTTGCGCCCTAGGTTCCTGGCTTTCACCGCTCCACTTTCTGCGGCAAGGGGATACCTCCGGCCTGCTGTCAGGCCGGAAGACGTTCGTATAACAATTGAGCGGTTTTTTCTCGTTTCAGTTGTTCACGGATTCTAGCCAGACCGCCCTCCTGAGTCAAACGAGCCCGCAGGGTCTCCAACGGCTCGCGGCTCTGGATGGCGGCTATCTGAATCTCCCGGTCCACATCCTCGTCCGATACCTCGACGTTCTCCGCCTGCGCGATCTTTGCCAGCAGCAGGCTCGCCTTCACCTCGGCCGCTGCGCTGTCGCGCTGAGCCTCACGCAGGCGTCCGAAATCCAGCTTGCGCATTGCGTCCGGGGTCATTCCCTGCGCAGCCAGCGCCCGCAACCCGCGATCGAGCCGCGCGTCAATCTGTTCCTGCACCAGCGACTCCGGAACAGCGAACGGGAAGCGCTCAATCATGGCCTGGAACAGCTTGTCCTTCGTCTCGCCTTCGACGCTGCGAGTCTTGCGATTCTGCAGGTGCTCGCGGACGCGGTTTTCCAGCTCCGAAAGGTTCTCGTAGTTGCCGCCCAGTTCCTTCGCGAAGTCATCGTTCAGCTCCGGAATAGTACGCTTCTTGATCGCCTTCACCGTGATGTCGTAATCGACGGTCTTGCCCGCCAGTTGCGCCTGCGGGTACTCCGCGGGGTAGCTCGCCGAAACATGCAGCTCCTGGCCGACCTTCGCGCCGCGCAGCGCCGACGTGAACGCCGCAACCGTGTCCTTGCCACCGATCTCCACCAGCGCTTCGTCAGTGTTGATCGGAGCAGCTTCCTCGTCGCCTTCGATCTTGCCGGTGTAGGCAATCTGCGCCCAGTCGCCGTCGGTCAACGCGCGGTCTTCTTCCACCGGCTCAACCGTGGCGCGGCTCTCGCGGAGTTGCTCCATCTCCTGCCTGAACTCTTCTTCGGTCACTTCTGCGGAAGGCTTCGGAACCGTCACGTCCTTGTAGCCTTCAATCGAGAAGTCCGGAACGTACTCGAACACAGCCTTCACGTGCATCGGCTGGCCGTCTTCCACGTTCAGCTCCGTCACCTGCGGCTGGCCCACCGGCGTAACTCCCAGTTCGCGAACGCCCTGGTTGAAGCGCTCCGGCAGCAGGCCTTCAACTACGTCCTTGCGAATCTCAGCGGCATACTTCCGCTTGATCACGGCCTCAGGAACCTTGCCGGGACGGAAGCCGGGAATCCGCGCGTAGCGCTGATAATTCTTCGTCACGTTGCGGTACGCCTTCGACACTTCCTCGGCCGGAACATCGAGCACCAGCTCGCGCGTGCATTCCGGATTCAGCACCGGGCCGTGGTTGTGGCCTGCGTGATCGTGTTCGTGATCGTGGTGGTGTTCGTGATCGTGGTCATGATCGTGAGTGTGATCGTGACCTTCGTGGCCGGTCTCAACATTGGCCGGATTCTGATTGTTCTCGAGGGTGTCTGCGGAACTCAACTGTCTGCCTTCCAGGCGCTCTCAGGCGCCGCGTCAAAAAAGGACCTTGCGAAACCAGACGGGACCGGTGTGCGGGCCCGTGGCCTCCGCTCCCGTGGGGAAACACTATCAGTTCATGGTAAGAGGGAAGCGCGGACAGGGTCAAACTCCCCAGCCCGCACAAAAGTAGTAGATGAAGTACCGAAGTTATTTACTGTTCCGATGCCAGCGGTTTTCTTACATAAGGTAGGAATCGGGGGTGCGCCGCGCCACATTCCCGGTAATGAGTCCGCGCGTCGTTCAGGCTGAGCGCTCCGTTCACCGTCAACCGAACCTCCGCGGCGTCCGCGTCCTCCTGGCCATCGTCCTCCCACCAGCAAACCGGACACAGTTGCAAGCTCTCCGGCGCGGCCAGCGTCCGGCACCCGCAGCACGGGCAGCGATAGAGCATTCCCATGCCAGGATGGACGGATTCCGGTGTTCTTGGATGACGAAGCGGCAAACCAAACATGTCTTCCTCATCGGCTGGTCACCCGCTCTGCAACAGGCCGACTCACTGAACCGACCACCCGCCAACGAGTTCCGCTGCCTGCTAAATAGATGCCGCTGTCTGAGCGAAGAGGCACTATTTACTGACGTTGCTGCGCAACCCCCTACGGCAAACGCCCGCCATTTTCGAAGGGGCTGGAGGTCTCATTTCACTGTAAGTAGCTCACAGGTATAAGCTTATGTGCGCCGCAGCGGTCCGGCTGCATCGGGAAAAACTCAAGATTATCGATTCGCTCACCCCGCAAGCCCTCAACGCGAGGGGCCGTTCGCCACCTTGCGGGTTTGCTTCTTCTCCGGAACCACAGACATCGTTTCCCACGAGTAAGCCAGTCGCGCGCCGCATTTCAGGCACACCTTATAGGTCTCGCCCTGGCTGGTGAATGCCCGGCTCAGTTGCCGATGATGGCATCCGAAGAAGAAATTCCAGATGGTGCGTCCGATCGCCACGCGTACCTCGGCTCTGCTGGATTGGGCCGCCGCCCCGGGCACACTTCTCCCGGCCGCGAACCTCTGCCGGGATGGATGAAGTCAGCGCCCGATAGGTGGCTTCGCCGTCCGACTCGCCCTCTCTTTCCCAATTTCTTGCAGAGGTGTACTTGTTCACAGGCAACCATTCATGATGACCGCCCCTTCAGAGCAGAAGGGGAACACCGTCCAACCACGCCCATCGGCATGGTTACGCACCAGTACCAACTCTGACAACCTATCTCAGTCCGGGGGCCCGCGCATGTCCGCTTCGGCTGCACGCACCAGGATTCACGCAATCAGGTTCCAAGCCTGCCATCAGTCCGTTCTCCCTTCACTCCTGATCTGCCTCTTCCTCGCTTCTGCGCTCCCCGTTCACCGGGCCCAGGGCGCGCAATTGCCCGCGCCATCCCCGGGGCAATCGGCCTCCACGTCCCAGGAGCCCGAATTCCGCAAACAGGTAGACGAAGTCTCCATCGACCTCACCGTCCACAACAAAAAGCGCAAGCCCATCCTCGACCTCAAGCCGGAAGACCTCGCCATCGCCGATAACGGCACGCCCGTAAAACTGACTGAACTCCACCTGGTTCGCGGGAACTCAGCCCGAGGCCACCTGGTCACGCTGGTCTTCGATCCATTCTCCGGAGCAGTGGCCCGAGAAGCCCGCGTTGACGCGCAGAAGATCCTCAAGCTCTTCCCCGAGAAGGAATACGAATTTGCCGTCCTCGATCTCGGCGGAAGGCTGCGTCTCCTCCAGCCCTTCACGACCGACAGAAAACTCGTAGACAGCGCAATCGCGGTGGAGACCGATAGCCATCCCATCACTCTCACCACAACCCTCAGCCTCGATGTAAACATCACGCGAGACACCGCCGATAGCAAGCGCTCGGCATTCGCCGGGGCCGCCGAAAAGAACCTGATTGCCGTAGCGCGCACCGGCGTCGATGCCTCGGGCCGCAACGCCGGCACAATCGAGAAGCAGCGCGCCCAGATGCTCCTCTCCGCCCTGCAGAACGCGCAGAAAATCACCCAGGAACAGCACACCTACCGATCCCTCGCCGGACTGCAGGCGCTGGTCGAGTCGCAGGAGCGCGCACCGGAGCGGAAGGCCCTCATCTACTTCACCCGCAACCGGCAGATGGACTCCTCCGCCCAGCAGATGATCACCAAGGTCGCGGCCGCCGCCACCCGCGCCGGCGTAACCATCTACATCGTGGATCTCGACGCCATGAACGACGCCCACTCCTACGAAATGTCCAACGCAGAAGGCAATGCGATGCCGCGTTTCGTCCCTGGAAAGGATAAGATCGGCTGCGGATCGGGAGGCTGCGAGTATGTCCAACGCCTGCAGCAGGAGTATGGCGAACCCATCCACGGCGATCCTTCGACCTCCGGATACGTCTGGAAGAGCAAGCACGACATCATGGTCATGACCGACTTCCAGCGCCAGTCCGGCGACTACGCCATGTTCGCCTACAAGAAGAATCCGATGATCGCGCTCTCGGAAATCTCCGGCGGCCTCTACCTCGACCCGCAGAATGGGTTCAAGAAGGGCCTCCTTCAGCTCAGCGAAGAGCTCACGACCTACTACGAAGCCACCTACACACCACCCAAACACGACTCCGACGGAAGCTATCGCACCATCAGCATCAGCCCCGTGCGCAAAGATCTGCGCGTGCAATCGAAAGCCGGATATTTCGCCGTCGCACCTGGTGAAGAGCAGGGACTTCGCCCGTTCGAACGCCCGATGCTGAAACTGCTGGACACAAACGAGTCGCCTGCAGATGTACCCTTCCACGCCACGGTCTTGCGCTTTGGCGAGATGACCGAGGGCAACACCAGCACCCTCGCCATCGCGGTGCCTGTAAAGACCCTGGATTTCCAGCGCAACGAGCAGGACCACCTCTATTCCGCGCACATCTGCCTTGAGGCGCGGGTGCGCGACAGCCACGGCGTCGAAGTCGAGCGCGTGGGCGACGACATCACCAGCCGCGGCGCTCTCGAGTCTGTCGACCGCGATGGCACCGCGGCGATCACGCTCGACCGTCACTTCATCTCCGCACCCGGCCCCTACATGCTTGAGGTCGCGGTCGTCGATCGCATGAACGGCAAGGTCGGAGTGCAGCGCATCCCCTTTGAAATTCCCGGCCCGGAGAAGGCCGGCATCAGCGACATCGTCCTCGTAAAGAAGACCGATCAAATCGCCAGCGACGATCAGGACTCGGTGGAACCGCTGCGCTACGAGAGCAGCAGGATCACGCCGAACATCTCCGGCGAACTCGCGCCCGGTGCCAAAGGCCTGAGCCTCTTCCTGGTGCTCCATCCTGAAGCTGCCGCGAAGGGAGATCCAACGCTTGAAATGCAGGTCATCCACAACGGCAAAGCCGGCCGCCGAATCCCGCTCCCTCTGCGCTCCGGGCTCGCTGGCGCGGCTCTGCCTTACATGGCCAGCTTCGGGCAGAACGCGCTCGCTCCCGGCGACTACAAGGTCATCGCTTATCTCAAGCAGGGCGACAACCTCACCGAGAAGCAGGTCCAATTCCACGTCGGCCAGAACGGCCTCGGCAATCAGCCCGAAACCGAAGCAGGCTCGGTGCAGGCTACCGTGGCCTCCCTCGATCCCTCCGCTGGCATCGTTTCAGGCGGCGCAGGTCAACTGGCCATCACGCCCCTCGACAATCCCACAGCCCCGCTCGCACCAGAAGCAGCAAAGCAGTTGATTGAGGATGCGCGCGAACGAGCCCTGAGCTACCGCGACTCCCTGCCGAACTTCATGTGCGTCGAAGTCACCAACCGCTCCGACGACCCCGGCGCCAGCGGCCGATGGAAGCTGCATGACAGCCTCGTCGAGGTCCTCAAGTATCGCGACAAGCAGGAAACCCGCACCACCATCGAACTGAACGGAAAGCGCAGCACCGTAGACCGTCAGGCCATGCGCGGATCGCTCTCAGCCGGCGAGTTCGGCGGCGTTCTGCAGGCCATCTTCTCGCAGCCCGCGCAGGCCGAGTTCAAGTGGAAATCCACCGAGGCGCTTGGCACCGGCACCGTTCAGGTCTTCGATTACAACGTCTCGCCCGCCCACTCCAACTTCACCGTAACGGCATCGAACGGCCGCGAGACCAAGCCCGGCTTCCATGGCCAGGTTTACATCGACAGCGCCACCCGCAGCGTCCGCCGCGTGAGCCTCATTGCCGACGAGCTGCCGAAAAACTTCCCCACCCATGCCACGCGCATCGACGTCGACTACGACTATGTCGCCATCAGCGATCGCGACTACCTCGTTCCCGTGAGCGCGGAGATGCGCCTCATCCAAGGCAGGCACAGTGCAGTGCTCAACACAATGGAGTTCCGCAACTACCGCCGCTTCGGTTCCACCATGCGCATGGTTAACTACACGCCGCTTGATCCGAAGCCAGATCAGAAGTAGCTACTGCCGCGCTTCGCCATAGCACCCGAGCGACTTCACCATCGCGCAATGCGGCTTGAGCACTGCCACCGCGCGGTCGGCCTCCGCGCGCTCCCGCAACTGGCAGTCCACATAGAAGATGTACTCCCACGGCTTGCCGTGCACCGGCCGCGACTCGATCTTGGTCAGATTGGTGCCCAGCCTCGACAGCTCCGAGAGCGCGGCCACCAGCGACCCGGGCCGGTTCTCCACACTGAACGCGATGCTGATCTTGTTCGCCTCCGGATCGGCCGTTGCCTCGCTCGTGCGGCGGATCTGAAAGAACCGCGTGTAGTTCTCGGGATTGTCCTCAATATCGGCGGCCAGAATCTGCGCGCCGTAGTACTTCGCAGCGGCGGCGCTGGCAATGCCGCCCGCATGCCGGTCCCGCAGCTCCATCAACTGCTTCACGCTGCCCGCCGTGTCGTAATAGGCAAACGACTCCATGTCAGGATGCTCAGCCAGGAAGCGGCGGCACTGGGCCAGCGCCACCGGGTGCGAGAAGACGCGTCCGATGTCCTCCACCGTGGTTCCCGGCATGCCGATCAGGTTGTGGCGAATCCGCAGCAGCGTCTCGCGCTCCACCTGCACATCGTGATTCAGCAGAAGGTCGAAGTGCTCCAGCACCGACCCCGCCAGGCTGTTCTCGATCGGGATCACCGCCGCATCCACGCTGCCGTCTGAAACTGCCGCAAACACGTCCGCGGAAAGGGAAGTGGGAACGATGGTCGCGCCCGGCACGAGCTTCAGCGCAGCTTCGTGACTGAACGAGCCGGGTTCTCCCTGAATGGCGATCTTCATGATTACAGGGTACAAGGTGAGGAGGGAAGTAGTTCCGCCGCCAGCGCTCGATCGCTCATGTGGTCAAGTGATCAGGTGGTCGATAGCCGATTGCGGTCTCAATTGCCTGGTCGCCGAATGTGGAGCTCAGATGAAGGGACACGACTTCACGGCGTGCAAAAAGGCTATTCGGAACAGGTATTGTATCAGGGACTGCCTTGGTAATCTGATGGCCGATTCCGGACTCTATTTGAAGGGGCACGACCTCACAGCTTGCCGAAAAGGCCATTCGGAGCAGGTCTCGTATCAGGGGCTGCCTTTAGGCAGCCCGCATGCGCTCCCCCTCAACTGAATTGGGGCTTTAGCCCCCGAGGGATGCTGCTGAGCCTCCCCACTCCGTGTCGAGAGTCCGCTGAGGAAATGAACGCTAATCTCCTAAATGCCACATCTCCCCGCAGTGCCACCTCACAGTCCCTCCGGGACGGTAAGAAGTTAGCCCAGGACGAAGTCCTGGGTAAGCGATCCCAATAAATCTCCGGAGCCCCGTAGGGGCGGCGCGAACCAGCCTCCCCGTTCATGGGAAGCTCCACGAAAGACCTGCCCTGAAAAACCGTCAGGGCGGGCGGCGACCGCATACGTCCTGGTTGGCGTCAAACCCTGTGTGCTGGTGCCGCAATCCATTCGAGAGTGGTTTCGTTGCCAGGTGCTGCGGCCACTGCTCCGTGCCTTGAGGGGCGGTGTTAGGCCGCGACGGATGGCTTGGAGCCTGGCAGTGGGTATGGTGGTCGGCATCAACCCGTCTGTAGGGCTAACCACCCTCTTGGTGGTGCTTCTGGCGTGGGCCTTTGGCCTAAGCAAGTTCGCATCCCTGGTGGGCGCGCATGTGGTGGCGCCCGTGCACCTGCTGCTGTTCCTCCCGTTCATCGATCTCGGTGTGCATCTGTTTCACACCCGCAAGCTGCCAATGAATCGCAGCCAGCTTGAGCACCTGAGCCATCATCCATTGCGGCTGCTTCACGACATCTGGCAATGGGAGTGGCATGCGCTGCTCGTTTGGGGATTGGTGGCTGCAATTGCAATGCCGCTGCTGGCCGTGTATCTGCGCCGCGCACTCATTGTGCTACTGCGAAGACACAGGACGCTGGTGCGCTCACGACCAGCAGTCCACTGAAAACACGCGTCAAGATCCGCTCACCCCGTGCCCGCCGTGGCGACATTTTCGTCATTCCCGGTTGACACGACGCGCCATCTATCGCGGCGGTTGCCGTTCGTTGAAACTTCTCCTTCGGCGACAAACCGCTCAGAACGGATCGGCGCGTGCAGGGACAGTCCTGGAAGTGTCACATTCCTTACTCACAAAGCATCGGAAATCGAAGTAGGCTCTCCAGCATGAAAGCCGCAATCTTTTCAGACACCAGGAAGTACCTGCTCATCGCCGCAACGTGTGTTTGTTGTTTCGCAATCGGCGGATGTATTCAATCAACTTGGGAACTGTCGAGCGACTCGAGATTGCCAATATGGATCACCCTCCCGTCTGGCTTCACACGCGCAGATGTTCAGGTCGTAGAAGAAGCCATGGAGCCAACCCGTCACGGTGTCGAATTAAAGGTGGTTCTATTTAGCAATGATGAGAAGCTGCAAGAGGTTCGCGGAAATTCCTTCAGTTTGTCAGGACGTTACTTCATTGATGTCGTGGATGGGGTGCCTGAGATTATCGGACTCAAAATGCAAAAGAATGAACATGGGCGCAATTGGCCGTATTTCTTTGTGGTCGACGACCCTGCCTTGAAGCGAAAGCTTCTGGATGAGAACGAGCGGAAGCTTCGGCAAGACCGCGGAATGGATTACCCCGTTATAAGGAAGAAACTCTTGGATGAGAACGGCGGCCCGACCTCTGACCATTGAATCGGGTGATGTCTCGCACAAAGTGTTCTTTTAGCCATGGTGTGCTTGCTTTAGGATGGCCACTATGCGCAAAGCAATTTTGTTTGTGGCGGTCGTTGCGCTGTCGGCGCATGGCAGTCCCGGGCAGGATCACCGGCTGCGCGTGGAATCAGCGCGGATCGGTCCGGACAATCGCGTCTATCTGCGTTGGACGGGTCGGCCGGAGTTGGTGCAAAGCCCCGGCGAGGAGCAGACGGACACTGAGGACCTCAGGATTGCATCCGATCATTCGGTGGCGGCCTGGCTGGTCGGGCGGACGGATCTTAGCGACGCGAACTACCCGGAGCCCTTCGAACTGCTGGTAGCGTGGAACGGTAGACCTGCGAAGAGTATCTTTCCCGGCCGGGTGATCGGCGCCTGGCACTTTGTGGACGGTGGCCAGCGCATTGCGACGTGGGAGGAAACGGGTCATGGAGGGCGACTTGGCAAAGCGACGCTCTATGACTCACACACAGGAAAGCTGCTTTCGGAATGGAATGCGGATAGCAAGAAAGCGCCGCCTGCATGGGTCGCGCCGTTTCATACTCAGTGGGAAAACTACAGCAAGTAGTCTCAACCCCTGTTTCGGCGTGATATCGCTGCAGTGTGTAACCCGGCGTTGTGGCCGATTTACCGCCTTACTCGGAAGTGATCCGGTGCTGGCAGGGCATAGTGACGATTAGCCGACAAACTCGTTCTGATCCCGCAACGTAGCCTCGACGCGGACTATACTGTGCAGGTTCAGAGGTGTGGCAATGAAACTAAAACTCGATGCGGCCACAAGCCAGCGACGAGACGATGTTATTGGCATCGGGATAGCTGCGTTTGCGGTATTTGTCTGCGAATTTGCTCTAGTGAAATGGATACTCGCCCTGCCGGGCAATCAGCGCGATCTTGTTGTCTACACATATCCCGTAATTCTCCCCGGTCCTTTTCTGCTCGGACTGCGCCTGAGGCGAAGAATCAAGACCCTGCAGTCAACGGAAGACGTGACTGTCAGAGCATCCGCGCAGATCAATTCAGATGTGAGTTTCCTGATGTCGACGACCTACGGTCTTTTGTTGGGTCTTTGGATTCTTCAGTCGCTCTTCAAATAGCCATTCGTTGGTTCTGGACGAATTACCCTCGATGCGAAAGTTCTGCCCTGGGAAATTGTGGGCACCTTCCCACCACCCGTGACCGCCATCACATACAAGGAAATCTCCGTCCCCTATCGTGAAAGCGTTGGGATCTGTGTGTCTACCGGCTCCGGGCTCAAAAAATCGCAGGCGAGCAACGAAAAACTGCCGCAAACCCGGCCCACAACGCAGGAAAACAAGGAAGTAACTAGTAAGTCACTGGGGTTACTAGAAAATTAGCTACCCCTCCCCCTGTTTTTACTTCTCCTAATCTTCGCCTAAGATCAACCTAAGCTCAGCAATGTAAACATTTTAGGCGTATACTAAATCTCATAGGCGAAAAAGAGCTCGTCGCAACAACTATCGCGTCATTGTACTTACCAGTAAACACCGGTAAATACTAGCTCTTCATCCACAGATCCGCAGCCACAAACGCCAGGAAAACCATCGCGATTACGCCGTTCATGGTGAAGAACGCTGCATTCAGCCGCCGCATGTCGCGTGGCGAAACAATGGAGTGCTCATAGGCGAGCAGGGCGCCCACCGCTGCAATCCCAATCCAGCCGGCAATCTGGAAATGGAACAGCGTGCCGAACCAGACCAGCAGCCCGAGCATCGCCGCGTGCATCAATCGTGCAGCCCAGAACGCGCCGGAAATCCCGAGGTACCGCGGCAGGCTCTGCAAGCCAGCTTCGCAATCATGCTCGTAATCCTGGCACGCATACAGCACATCGAAGCCGCCCACCCACAGCATCACCGCGGCGGTCAGCACAATGATCCGCGGATCCAGTGAGCCCCGCACCGCAATCCACGCGGCCGAAGGCGCGAGCCCCAGCGCCAGTCCCAGCACCAGGTGCGACCACCGCGTGATGCGCTTCATATAGCTGTAGCTGAGCAGCACCAGCAGCACAAACGGCGACAGAATCAGCGTCAGCCGATTGAGCGCGGCCGAGGCCGCCACGAAGAGAGCCGCCGTCACAATCGTGAAGCCCAGCACAAATTGCCGGGAAAGCAATCCAGCCGGAATCGCCCGCGTCCGGGTCCGCGGATTGGCCGCATCAATGTCCGCGTCGGCCCAGCGGTTGAAGGCCATGGCGCACGACCGCGCCGACACCATCGCCACCAGGATCCACAACAGCGTCCGCAGCGCAGGCAGCCCGTGCGCGGCCAAAATCGCCGCCGTCAATGCAAACGGGAGCGCGAAAATCGAGTGCTCCCACTTGATCATTTCCAGGGTTATACGCGTTCTGGCCCACAGATTTGGCATGGTTGATCCCACGAACCCAGTGTAAATGGCACCTGCGGTGCGGCTAACCGCGCCTGCGGCGCCAATGGGACCGTTAGTGGTTCGTGGTATTTCTCCGCATGGGTCCTAATTAAGCTCAGCGAAGGGCGGGGAAGAGGTTAGACGAGCCCTTCGGCCGCTTCGATGGAATCCTTCATCGGGATGAGCGTGTCCACGCCAGTCATCTTGAACAGCTCGGACACGCGCGCGCTCACGCCAGCGATCACCAGCTTGATGCCACGTCGTTGACAGTGCGTGAAGTAGTTGATAATCGAGCCCATGCCGGCCGAATCCATATACGGCACCTGGGTCAAATCGAGAATCGCCAGTTGAGGCGGTTCGCCCTGCCGCATCGAATCCTGAAACGTGAAGAGGTTGGGGAGCGTGATGGGGCCGGTGATCTGGTAGATACGGGTTCCGGCCGCACTTCCGTCCCGCACATCCACCTGCAATGGATCGTCTTTTTGCATGGGCAAAGTCTATTTACGTGCACCCATGCCGATCATTACAAATCGATGAATCGATACGTAAGCCTCGCAGAACAGAGGGATAGGACAGGACCGCAGCCTCGATCAAGGCGCGGTCCTCATTCTCCATCCCTGCTTCTACTTCTGCGACTTCTCTGAAGGCTGCTCGCCCGCGACCATCAGATTGTTCTGCACGCTGAATACACCGGCTACGCCGTTGGCACGGATGCCGGCGATATCCTTGTCGCCCTTGCTATCGACCACTCCGTACAACGCCACATGCCCGTTCTGCACCGAGATGCGAATCGGCTTGGCCGGATTGATCGCGTACTTGTTCAGCACCGGATCCCCATAAACCGCGCGCGCCACGGCAATGCGAGTCTGGTCGTCCATAATCGACGTAGGATCGACCTCGATCTCGTCGTTCACGCCCTTCACACCGGGGAACGTGCTCACAATCCCCAGCGCCGAATCGCGATCGGGATAGGTGCGGGCATGGCCGCCCAGCGTTACCACGCCGTTCTGCACGTTCACTGAGATGGCGTTGAACGTGTTGCCCATCTCGTATCCGACGCGGTCATACTGCAGCTTCTCCACCAGTTTCTGCTGGAGTTGCTGGTCGGGTACCGTTGGCCCGGCGACTTCGATCTCATCGCGCACGCCTTTGACGCCCTTCACCTTCGAGGCGCGTCTCTCGGCGTCCGCTTTGTACTCGTAAAGGTCCACGGTGCCGGTCAGCGTAGCTACACCGCTGCCGTCCACTGTGGCTTTCACGTTGCTGAACTGCTTCTTGTCCAGTTTCTTCTGGACTTCGCTGGCGGCATTCGAGTCGTCCTGCATGGGCGCGCTCCATGCCGTCAGGGGAAGAACCGTGAGAACCCCGGCGAGCGTGGCCGTCATGGCAGCGGATCTGGAAAAACGCATCGTCCTGAACATTTCTTGCTCCTCTTCGGGTGAACGCTGCAGTCCGTCCTTTGGATCTCCGCAGCGCGCCGGCTGAACCTCGACCTCCGGCGTTCTAAATAGACACAGAATGCAGCTACAGGTTTCGGGGTTGTGCAGGAACGAAGAAAATCATTCCTGATGAGGGACTTGCCGGAAGCGTTGTAGAAGGCCGGTCCGGCGCAATTCACGTTACCGCCTCGCTGCTCCTTTCCGCAACGAGTTTCGGCCGAACCGCCGTTTGCGACCCTCAGCCGACTTTGGGCGTAGACTGCATTCAGGCTCGCTTTAAGGCGGGCTCAGACCCGGAAACATCCCGCCAATACGCCTTGGCGTCATAGGTCAGCAAGCAAGCCTCCACTTCAGCAGGAGACGAAGGCAATGTTGTACCAGCGGAACCGGAGCGAATCGGTAAGCGGAGTCTACGAGCGCGAGCGCCTGCGCCGCAGGGCCAGGGAGCTTGGCCTCCAACTGGTGAAGACAAATCCGCCGCGCTCGGAGGAACCGACCCATTCCACTGCCCATCGGAGCGGCACGCAGCCTGATGCTCACAGAGATTCTGCGAATGTTGCCGTGAGCGAGGCCCTCGATTCCAAATTCGACAAGTGCGGCTGAGGCGGATCGTCCAAAATCCTCCGGAGCTTAGTTTCCGGCCTCAGTCTTGGAGTCCGGTTTCCCGGGCCCTTCATCCATCAGCGGCAGCACCAATGAAAGTGGGACGCCCTTTTCGATCTGCTGACCTTTGTTAGTCGGCATGAGATCAGCGAAGCCGCGCACGCGATCCACCGAAAGCACAAGGAAAGTGCCCTCTTTGCCTTTCACGCGCACACGCTCGCGCACGACTGGGAATCTCATTTCAGCCCTTAAGTATTGAAAAATATACCGTATGAATGATGGCAGGCTACCAGAGGCGGGCATGGGCGTCCACTCTTTTTTGCGGGGCGGAGTCACCACGCAAGCCGGCTGAGGAGGCGTGCTGCGGATCAACGATAGCGGCGGACTGCCTTCACAACCATTGAGAAGACGCCGGATTCATCGCGCGTCACCTGCAGCGAAACGTGCCGGTTGATCGCGAATTCCGCCTGCAGAAACTGCTGCGACGTCGTGTCGACGTTCGTCGCATAGGTGAGAGTTACGTTCTTTCCCAATTGCTCCTCAACGGTGATGCGCGTGGTGGTGTTGCCCATCGCTCCGAGATAACTGGGGTCCACCTTTACCGAGCCGGCGCCGAAGAGTTTTTCCACGCGACTGCTGACCGTGGCGTTGAGTGCGCCGCCCAGTAGCACATCGCTCGATCGGGTCAGGCCTGCCGACTGCTGTTGCTGCTGCGTGTAGAGCCCGGTGCTCTGCGTGCGGCCCAGGGCGAGAAGTGCCACAACATCGGTCTCCGGCAGCGGAGGATCGCTCCGGTACGTCACTGACATCTTGTCAGGCGTGCCATGCAGCCCCAGGTTGATATCGTAGTCTTCCACGCGAGCCGTAGCGCTGATGTCGATATTGGGCTGAATGCGAACGGGATTGGTGAACGTGACATCGCCCCGCTGCAACTCGTACCGTGTACCCGCGATGGTCGCGTTTCCTTCAGTTACGGAGATTCGTCCCAGAAGTGACGGCGACGCCAGCGTGCCTCGCAGGCGCAAGTCGACATCGCCGGCCAGTTTTGCAAAGGCATTTTGGAAGTTGAGTTGAGGAGACGATTGGATCCGCAGGTCGAGCGTGATGCGATTTGAAGGTGCATTGGGCGACGCAACCGGATGTACCGCATTAGCCTGAGCCGCCAGTGCCGCGATGTCGAGATCGGGGCTGATCGAGAAGCGGGTAATAAGAATGCGTCCCGAGACCCGCGTGTTGGCCTGCGTGCCCTGCACCTGCAGGTTGGCGTCGACCATGGAACTGACACCCTCGGGATACCGGATGCGAACTCCCTGCGCCGTGACTGTCAGATTCGAGAACAGTCCGTGCTGGTAGGCAAGGTATCCTCCTATGTCCACCTTGCCGCCGCCTGTCACCGCCTGCAATTGACGGATTTCGAGCCGGTTCTTGTTGAATTCCAAGGTCCCGTTCAACTGACTAATTCCGTTGGGAATGTCCTCAAGCGCAAACGCGCCGTTTTCGATCTTTACACGGCCGCGCAGTTCTGGATCCGCCAGTGGTCCATGCGCTTCAACTTCGAAGATCGAGTTGCCGGTGGCGGTCAGGTCCGGATCAAAAGACTGCGCAATCTTCATGTTCACAGAACCGTTCAGGGCGACGTCGAGGTTCTGCGTGCCCTCAAGGTTCATGCTGCCTTGCGCGCGGAGGTTCGTGTCTTCGCCTGTAATGTGCAGCGGGTCCAGTATCACGCGCCCTTTGTCGAGCGCGGCATGCACACCGCCTTCGCTCTTGAATGTCATGCCGGAGACCGTGATGGCCGCCTGCGGGAGCCGCAGATCGCCGCGCATCTCTTTCGGTCGGGCGAGCGGCCCGGAAAACTGCGCCGTCCCGCTGACGATCGACTGCGATGCTGGATTTTGAACGTGGGCCAGCTTGAAGATCGTGCCCAGGTCAAAATCATCCAGTTTCAGGTTCCCTTCAGTCTCGTACGGATCGTGCAATTGCGTCTGGCCATGCACTGAAGCGTGGGCAGATTCGAACTGCGTGCTTGCGTCGTAAAGGATCGCGTGATTGGCTGCATGCGCCTTGAAGGCTACATCGCCAAACGATTGCCCCCGAACCGAAAGCCCATTCACGGTGCCGTGCCCATCAATGCGAGGATCGTCGATGGTTCCCGATGCAGTGAACTGCATACCCAGCCGGCCGCTCATGCTGGGCATGCTGTCGCGCAAATGTTTGAGCTTCGCTAGCTCCAACCCCGATGCGCTTGTCTGGGCATCGAAGACCCGCGTACGCATGTCATAAGTGCCATGCACCGAGATGTTGCCCGACGGAGTTGCTGCAGTGGCTTCCTTGACTGTCAGCACGTGGTTATTGACCGACCCCTGCAAGGACACGCTGTTTACCGGCTCGCCGTACGCCGAGCCGTCCTTGAGTGTCAAAGATCCGGAGCCATTCAGCGAGTTGACAGGTCCCTCACCCTCAATCTGCGCGTCGACCGTCCCGGTGAGCGGAGCATCTATACCGGCAACACCGAGGAGGTCGGGCAGTGAGACCTTTCCGGCTCGCGCGTGAAAGGTCAGTATCGACTGATTGTCGAACGCGGGCATCTGCTGCCCAGCTTTCTTGTGGGCAGTAATCGCAGGGGGTGTTGCCGCAAGCGTGCCGTTCAGCACGATCTGCTCTTCGCCGTGCTGAAGCTGAGCGTGCATCACCGAGATACGCTCCGCCGTGTACGAGCCTTCAGCCTCTATGGTGTCCCAGTTCACTATCCGTGGCTCGCCGGAGTCCGACGGAAGCTCAATCGCAACCTGCGTTGCCTGCAACTGGCCGTTCATGCGCGGCGAGGCCAGCGAGCCTTCCCATGTTCCGCGGAAATCCGCCTGCCCCTTGATGCCTACAGGCAGCGCCGCAGTGCCCGCTTTCCCGTTTCTTGTCACACCCAGGTCGCGGAAGAGCGTGTCGAACTCGGAGAGATTCGAGGTGTGAAAATCCACGGTCAAAGACGTCGGACTGGTTAAAGGATATGCACCCACACGGCCATGTGCCGCGATGTGGCTGGCTGGCAATTGCACTTCAAGATTGCGGACGTTCACCGCGCCATCGGCTTGGGTATACGTGGCATCGATGATACCCATCGCCGGAGCCTCGGCCGTTGAGAACCGTCCAGTGCCGGTGAGCGACAACGTGGAGGTCACGTTCAGAGTGCGCACATCGCCGTGCTCCCAGGTTGCCACCGCAGGTCCGTTGAGTAGCGCGTTGAAGCCTAGATGCTGGAAAGGCGGAACGCTCACCATCTCCAGCACCGTATCCACCGACACATTCTTGAAGGTCGTATTCACTCTGCCGTTGACAGGGATCACCGAGAGCGGCGATTTGACCACCGTAGCGTGGGGAGGAGCCTGCGGCTTCACAGGCGCCGGTGGAGGGGGCTTCGGCTGTCGCTTGAAGAAGTGTTTGCCCTTCTTGGCGGGCTCAGGCGGCGCCGCGGCTTCCACCACCACCGGTTGGACCGATGTGGGAAGCCAGTTGTGCAGCAGTACTTCGCCGTCGATTTCTCCGCCTTGTGCAAGGCGCGCGCTGATCCCTGTGATCAGCAACTGCTGGCTGTCCGCGTGCACGCGCGTGTTCAGTTCGATGCCGTGCGCGACAACGCCGGTCCCTACGTAGGAGGCTTTGTCTGCCCGCACTGTTCCATCGATGCGGAATCCGTGGCTGTCACCGCCGCTCGTCAGGTCCAGGTGGGCAAGCCCCTCAGGCGCATACGGATATCCCACCACCAGATCCAGCAGCCGCAGATCCAATTCGCCCTTTACCACCGCCTGCCAGCGTGGCCGCGAAAATTGGTTCAGTGCGCCGGAGATGTTGAGCGTGCGGTCGGGCACGCCCTTCGCACGAGCCGTCAGACGAAGGAAACGCAGCGTCGCTGCATCGCGGGTCAGGTCGATCGAACTCTCCAGGTATCCGTGCACCGGAAGCTTCTGCTTCAAGGCACCGCTGCGCGAGAGATTCAAATCCTTGACGCTTGCATCGATGCGGTACATCTCCGGCGCCTGATTTGCCGCCGGAATATAGCGCATCACGAGTCCCAGATCGTCCGCCCTGAAATCCAGAGGCTGATAACGATTCTGCGTATCGAGCGCCTCTGCGACGCGATCGTCGATATCGAGCATTCCGTTTTCAACGGCCACATGTCCGGCCTGCAGATTGAACAGCGTCTCCATCGCCGGCGTATTCGACTTCTTCGGCGGCTTCGCGGGATGCGGCTGATTTGTCAGCCCGTCTGGATACAGGATGAGGTGAAGCTGCGGCCGCTCAATCTCGAGATCGCGCAGCAGGATATTCGGACTCCACCAGAAGCCGAGGATGCTGATCTTCGCGCGGAGCCGGTCTACGCGAGCATAGGGGTCATCTGTCGCTGCCTCATCGCCGTGAATGACGACGTTTTTGGCTTCCACTTCGAGATCGCTTAACCGACAGCGGAAGGAACCGATCTCCACGCGGCCGCCTGTCGCGTTCTGCAGCTTTGAAATGAGCGCGCGCCGGAACATGTCCTGAAACTGCGCCGTGTTCGCCCAGAAGCCGAGCGCCGCAACGATAGCGCTGACAGCTACGAGCAGGCCCGCGATGCGAAAGACCCATATGCGTCTGCGCCCGGAGCGTGGCTGCGCGGAGGGCTCGATCTCAGTGGAACTCATTCGTTGTCTCCACTGTTGCTCGCCTGCCTGGCTGGCATTTCCAGCGACGGATCGAGAATCTGCACATCGCCCTGCTTGCGGAGATTGTCAAGCCACGCGCTGAACAGCTTGTTGACCTGCTCCTGAAGCAGGATCTCCTCGATTCGCTGCGACACGGCTTCCAGCGCGGGCGGCTTCTGGTCCTTCGCGTACTGAGGAACGAGGGTATTGGTGTAATAAGCCTGAATCTCTTCCGGCGCAATATGAATGCCTGAGCGGAACCGGTTCTCAATAAACGACAGGAACTGCAGGCGCAGGCGCAGGTAGCTCTCCACTTCGCCGACCGTCAGTCTGTTGGCCGCGAGAAACGCGCTCCATCCTTGATCGGTGGCGCAGTTGGCCCGTACGCAGGCCGGCAGTTCTTTGCGAATTTCCGCAATCCGGGCCTGCACATCGCCGTCCGTCGGGGCGTCTGCTACCTCTTCCTCGCGGCCCATTTGTTGCTGGATGAGCGAGCGGCTGATCAAGCGGTCGAGCGTGCTTCTCGCATCAGGAACCTCGCTGTTCGTGCGGGGCTCCAGCGCTGAAAGCCTCATTGCGCGCTCGACATCACTGGCCAGGATCGCCCTGTTATTCACCACAGCCACAACCCGATCGAGCAGCACGCGGGTTGGCTTTGCCTCCTGGGCACGCGAGCACAGGCACGCCGCGCACAACAGTGCGATCGTCGCTGCCATCAAGCGAATTGTCCGCGCCACCTGCATCAGAATGTCTGTCCAAGGCTGAAGAAGAAGTTGAAGTGGCTCGCTGCGCCAACGTGCTGATCTGAGAACGGTTCTTTCAAGCCATAGTCTACGTTCACGGGATAGATGGGCGGGTTCAGGTTGTAGCTGAAATCCAGCCGGATAGGGCCGACCGGCGTGTGGTAGCGCATGCCGAGCCCCGGGATCTGCGCGAAATAGTCGAACCGGCACTGGCCGGACTTGCCGGTGGAATACTCCGGACCGCTAGGCTCGGGAAGGATCTCAGGGGGCGGCGGGTTGGGGTTCGGAATCGGCTTCGTGAGAATTTTGCACTTGTCACGGTCGGGCTGCGAGGTGCGCAGCAGGCTGGGCCACACATCGCTCGAGTTATTGAAGATGTTGCCCATGTCATGAAAGATCACAAAGCTCAACGCATTCCCGAGGTAGGGAAGCGGAGTAGGCGGTAAGCGCAATTCCGTGCTGTTCACCAGCGCGCCGGCGCCGCCGATCGGGAAGCCGGTGTCTGGGTCCCGTGGTCCGGCCGCGTTGATCGAGAAGCCTCGCAGAGAGGTCGCACCGCCGGAGAACAGCCGTTCCGGTAGCGGCAGCAGCCGGGCGGCATCCGTACCGAACGCGCGCTCCTGGCCGTAGCGGGTGTTGCGGGCGATCACCCACCGATCCTTATCGAAGCCGTAGTAGCTCGAGTTGGACATATCGATGCGGTTAAAGTGAGCCTCTGCTCCGAACGGCGCCGCTGAGATGAATTCCGAGAAGCTCGTATACGTGCCGCGATGCGAATCGACAGGGCTGTCGCGCGTGTCGCGCACCCAGGTGATGCTGGGGCCGCCCACACGAGTCGCCGAGGACAGCGGCGTCAGCAGGCTTGGATAAACCTGCAGGCTCTCGAGCGCGACCTTCACGCGCCGGAAGTCGTAGCTGTAGATGAACGTGTTGGCGCGCAGCAGGGCCGATCCCGGACGGCTGTATGTCTGGCTGACGCGAAAGCCCGCTTCGAGGCGAGAGGCGACGTAAGTGGTCACCGTCTGGCTGTTCGCATATCCACCGGTGAACGTGAAACCGAAGTTGCGGCTCCCCAGAAAATGCGGGCTCTGGTAAATAAGGTCGATCTTTTGTTCCAGAAGGCCGTAGTTCCCGGAGATGGAGGCCGACTGCTCGCGCCCGAACAAATTGTTCCGTGTTAACGCCCCCAGTACCCGGGGGCTGACTCCGGTTTTCCCTTCCGGGGTGCACGTAGTGATGCCAATCGCAAGATATCCCTGGCAGCCGTTCACGGGCGTGCCGGTCTGCACCTCGAACCCTCCGCCGTAGGTGAACGTCCATCTTCGCGCCTCGGTGGCTTGGAGCAAGATCGTCTTCTGCGTCTCACCGCCATTCGGATTCTGTACGGCCATGTTGATCTCGCTGAAGAGCCCGAAGTCATACATGTTTCGCTGTGTCTCTTCCATCGCCTGCTGGTTCAGCGGATCGCCGGGCTTGATCGTTATGGCCTTCGCAACGGTCTGCGGACGCGTGTAGTGCAGGCCGGTCATCAGCACGTTGCGCACGAAGATCTGCGGTCCCTCGGTAATCCGGAACGTCACGTCGGCTTTTGTTGTGTCGCCCGCCTCGGTGGTCTGTTCCACCTCAACGCGCACCTGATCGAATCCCTTGCTCACGTACTGTGAGGCCAAAGTGTCACGGTCAGCGGCAAGGTTCTGCGCGGAGAGCAACTGGCCCGATTCTGTGTTCAGCTGGGAGGCAAGCTCCTGTGAAGTGAGGTGATCATTTCCCTCGAAGAGCAGAGACCCAACCCGCTGCTGTTGTCCTTCTTGAATGTGGTACACAAGCCTAAGCTGCGAAGCGGGATCCTGAGACGGAGGCGGAGCCTGCGGAGAACCTGGAGGCGGGGCGCCGGATAGCGTCTCCGGAGTCACCTTCACATCGGAAAATCCGTTGTTCTTGTAGACCGCCTCCAGCGCGGCGACGTCGGAGGACACCAGTGCCTGGCTGTAAGCGCCGTGACGATCGAAGGAACTGGCCGAGTGAACGCTCAACAGATCCTCCAGCGTGGCCGAGCTGAAGTAGTGGTTGCCGTCTACTAAAACCTTCTCCACGCTGCGACGCGGTCCCAGGTTCACGTTGAAGGCGATCAGTACTTCGCCGGCCGGCGGCGTTGACGTCTGGTGGTCTACCTTTACATCGAAATACCCGAGACTTTGGAAGTAGTTGCGTATGCGCCGGTTGCCCTCGTTCAGCAGGTCGTCGTCTACCGTACCTTCTTCAAAGACAGGCACCAGCTTTTCGATGTGGTCGTCGCTCAGGCTCGCACCCTCCACAACTACCTTCACAACGCGTCCTCGGTTGGCCGTGAACCGGTAATTCACACGGTGTGCGGCGTACTCCTGCGACTCCAGCTTGATCTCAGCTTCGAGGTGCTTCTGCTTTCGGTAGTGCTTGAGAATCGACGTAAGCGCGCGGCTCACGGTGTCGCGGTCGACTGCTGCACCGGCCTTCAGCTTGCCAAGGCTGCGGAACTCGGCCACTGTCATGCCCGGATCGCCCGTGACCGTCACGTCGCCTATGCGGGCCCGCGGGCCGGAAACGATCTGAAAGGCGATGTCGGTGAGTTGCTCCTGCGAGTGCTCGGTGAATTCGTGCTTGATTGTCGGCTCGTTGTAGCCGTTTTGCGCCAGCACCGTGCGCATGGCGATCTCAGCCTGGGCCATCTTGGCCTTGGTCAGGCGTGTGCCGGGGTTGAGACGCGCGGCTCGTTCCAACTGCGTGTTCACGGTGCCGCCCTTGGCGCCGGCCACCGTCACCCTGCCGATGAACATTCGGGGCTTTCCCTGAAAAATGACGGTTATGCCGTCGGGTCCCTGTTCTGCCGAGACGTCCACGGCATCAAAGAGACCCGTGGCGAAGAGTTCACGCAGGCTGTCTGCAATCTTCTGTGAGTCGAGCGGAGCGCCGATCTTTTGCGGCAGTTTGCCTTCCAGGGCGGCGATCCGCTCGGCGGCTATTCCCTCAAATAAGATATGGCGAACCGGCTGGCCCTGAAGTTGCGCCGCCTGGTCCTGTTCCGGGCCCACCGGACCCGCTTTCGCTATCGCCGAAATATTGAAGAGAACGGCGAGCAGCACGCACGCAAATAGCCGCTTATGAACCGCGCCGCCTCTTCCCCTGTCTGCAGACCTCAAATCCGTACTCCCAATTTGCCGCCGATCAACACTTGCCCGGAAAGCTGCATCTAAACAGGTATCAGCGAGGCTTAGGATCCCGGCGATTCAGCCGATCTTCTGCCACTTCAAACCGCTGCCCCCTATACTAACGAGGAATGATGAGCGGCGCAGCCCTTCGCGACCTTTCGGTCGGTCCTCCAAGGAAACGAATGACGCTAAGCAGGTCAACTATGCAGACTTCCAATGTGACTCCGATCCGGACCGCCGCTGCCGAGGAATCCGAGACGGAAACTTCGACGGCTGTTCAGGACAATGGCGATACCACCGCACCTGCAGACTCCGCTATCCCCAAACCTGCCGTACCACCCGCACCCGGAAGCGACGCTGATATTCTGGCGCGCGCCCAGGCCGGTGACCACTATGCATTCGCACAGCTGTATTCCCTCCACAAGCGGCGCATTTACTCGCTGTGCCTGCGCATGGTCGGAAACGTGGCTGAAGCTGAGGATTTGACGCAGGAAGCGTTCCTTCAGCTGCATCGCAAGATCGCTACTTTCCGCGGCGACTCTGCGTTTTCCACATGGCTGCACCGACTGGCGATCAATGTGGTGCTCATGCATCTTCGCAAGAAGGGACTTTCGGTGATCAGCCTTGACGAGGCTATGGAACCGACGCCCGAGGAAGGTCCAGGCCGCAGCTTTGGCGCTCCCGACCTTTCTTTGACCGGCTCTATTGATCGGCTCGCGCTGGAGCGCGCCATCTCCGATCTGCCGGCCGGATATCGTCTGATTTTTGTCCTGCACGATATCGAAGGCTACGAGCACAATGAGATCGCCGCCATGCTCGACTGCTCGATCGGTAACAGCAAATCGCAGCTACACAAGGCCCGCCTCAAATTGCGGGACGCCATGCGGACCATTCCCCGGAGAGAAGGGCGGCGCCCATGAAGAACCGCCGGCATATGACGTGTGAAGAATTCACCGCGGCGATGCCCCAGCTGGTAGCTTCCGGAGAGGATATCTTCGCGCATCCGCACGTGAGGAACTGCAGGATACATCGGGCGCTGATTGCCGACCTTGAAGCAATTGCTCAGGCCGCGCAGCAACTCTTTCCCGATGTCGACCCTTCCGATAACGTGTGGGAAAAGATCAGCGAAGAAATTGCACCACTGGGAGAGATCGACGAACGCATGTCGTATCCTATGCCCGGGTTGCGCCTGGTTTTTCGCACCAAAGTGATGGAGAATTGGAATCCACAGGACAACGCCATGGCGAACGATGACCAGTTGGGCGAGAGAAGCTTTCCGGCTCACGGAACGCAAATCAGGACTGCCGGGCACAAGTCTCCGCCGCATCCCAGGGAGGGATGGCGATGACCGAAAACCTGAAAGACATGACATGTGAGGAGTTCCAGTCGCATATGCCGGAGATGATCGGCTCCGGCGAAGACCTGTCGGGGCATCCTCACGTCCAAAGCTGTGCTCTGTGCCGTGCCCTCTTGCAAGATCTGGAGACGATTGCCGAGGCTGCCCGCCAGCTCTTCCCGGTGGAGGATCCGCCGGACCGCTTGTGGGAACAGATCCAGTCCGCGATCGGTCGCGATAAGGACAGCGAGGAACCCAAAGAACCGGAAGTCACCGAAAAACAACCCAGCCGGGGATAAACTCCCCGCCCGGCCGGCGTCACGCGTCGTTTCTACCCTTCACGGAGGGGACAGTTTCATGGCGCCAGCCTTTAATTCGTCGCAGTGTTGATTCATCCCTATCGGCCACACTCACCTTCGCGTGGGTGTGGCCGATATGCTTTGGGAGCAGTTCCGGCTGGCATCAAGACATTGGTGTGGGGCGAAAACTGTAGCAACTCCAAGGCAGGGTGCGCGCTGTCTAAGGGAACAGCAGGGCGGCCGCGACCGTAATCCAGGGCAGTCGATGCGGGCGGCCAGAATCTCGAAACTTTTGGTATACTGCGCTCTCTAATGTAAGAGAAGTTGACAAGAGGACACTCAATGCCTGAACAGAACCCATTAGTTGCCACGCCGAAATCTCCCGAGACACCTGCCTCAGGCCTCCGGCGCATACCCGTGCTTCCCGTGCGGGATACCGTCCTTTTTCCCCATGCTGTTCTGCCGCTTACCGTCGGACGTGAAAGCTCGATCCAGCTGATTGAGTCGCTGGGGGACGAGCGCACCATTGCCGTCACCGCTCAGAAAGACGCTCGCCTTGATTCGCCCAGTCCGGCGGATATGCACGAGGTCGGCACCCTGGCCACGGTGCACAAGGTAGTCCGGATGCCGAACCAAAGTCGCTTCGTCTTCACCGAAGGCGTGGAGCGAGTGAAGCTGGTGCGGTATGTGCAGACCGAGCCGTTCATGGTTGCCGAAGTTGAGCCGCTGGAAGCCGGCGAGCACGAGAGCACATCCTCGGTGGAGGCACTGGTCCGGGTTGTGATCGGCCAGTTTCAGCAGATTGTCTCCGAGTCGCCGACGCTGTCGGATGAACTGCGCACGATCGCGGCCAATATTGAGGAGCCGGGCAGGCTGGTGGACTTTGTTGCCTCGTCGTTGCCGTTCCTGACTACCGACGACAAGCAGCAGCTTCTCGAGACGCCGAGCGTCGGCGCGCGGCTGGAGCTGATCAATACGCATCTCGCCAAGGAGATTGAGGTACAGCAGCTTCGCGCCAAGATCCAGAACGAGGTGCAGGACCAGGTCCAGCAGTCGCAGCGGGACTACTATCTGCGCGAGCAGATGAAGGCCATCCAGAAGGAACTGGGCGAGCAGGACGAGGGCCAGCGTGAGGTCGAAGACCTGCGCAAGAAGATTGATGAAGCCGGCATGCCGGAGGACGTGAAGAAGGAGGCGATGAAGGAACTGTCTCGCCTCGGCCGCATGTCTCCGATGGCCGCCGACTACTCGCTCACGCGCAACTATATTGAGTGGCTGGCGGTGCTGCCGTGGGCGAAGTCGTCGGGCTCGACGATCGACATCACCAAGGCCAAGGACATTCTGGACGAGGATCACTACGAACTGCGCAAGGTGAAGGATCGCATCCTCGATTACCTGTCGGTGCTGGAACTCAAGCCCGACATGAAGGGGCCGATTCTGTGCTTTGTCGGGCCTCCAGGCGTGGGCAAGACTTCGCTGGGCCGCTCGATTGCGCGCGCCCTGGGACGCAAGTTCCAGCGCATCTCGCTGGGCGGCATGCATGACGAGGCCGAGATTCGCGGGCACCGGCGCACCTATATAGGAGCGTTGCCGGGGCAGATCATCCAGAGCATTCGCCGGGCGGAAACCAACGACCCGGTGATCATGCTGGACGAGATCGACAAGCTGGGACGCGACTTCCGCGGCGATCCGGCTTCGGCGCTGCTTGAGACGCTGGATCCGGAACAGAACAACACGTTCCGCGACAACTATCTCGACGTGCCGTTCGACTTGTCGAAGGTGCTGTTTATCTGCACGGCGAACATGCTCGACACGGTGCCCCCGCCGCTGCTGGACCGCATGGAACTGATTCCGCTGCAGGGCTACAGCGAGGAAGAGAAGCTGCATATCGCGAAACGCTATCTGATTCCGCGGCAGATCAAGGAGAACGGCATTACGCCGGAGCAGATCGAGTTCCCGGATGAGGCGGTGCGGCACGTGATCCGGCACTACACGCGCGAAGCCGGCGTGCGGAAGCTGGAGCAGGTGATCGGCACCATTTGCCGGAAGGAAGCGCGCCGCGTGGTGGAAGGCAAGAAGGAGAAGCTGATCGTTTCGTTCGAGGTCATCAAGGAGTTCCTGGGCAACATCCAGGTACGCGTTGAGACCGAAGTGGCGGAGCGCGTGAAGCGTCCGGGCGTGGCTGTGGGCCTGGCGTGGACGCCGGCCGGCGGCGATGTGCTCTTCATCGAGGCGAACAAGATGAAGGGCAAGGGAAGCTTCACGATCACTGGGCAGATTGGCGAGGTCATGCAGGAATCCATGCAGGCCGCGCTGACGTGGGTGCGTTCGAACTCGAGCCGACTGGGATTGCCGGAGGACTTCAATAAGGATCTCGACATCCACATTCACGTGCCTTCGGGCGCGATCCCGAAGGACGGTCCTTCGGCGGGTGTGACGATGGCAACGGTGCTGGCATCGCTGCTTTCGGATACGCCGGTGCATGAGAAGACGGCGATGACGGGCGAGATTACGCTGAGCGGCAATGTGCTTCCGGTGGGCGGCATAAAGGAGAAGTTCCTTGCCGCGCGCCGTGCCGGAGTCACAACCGTGATTCTGCCGGCGGACAACAAGCAGGACGTGGAAGAGGATCTGACGCCGGAGATGATGGAAGGCGTCTCGGTTCACTTCGCGCGGACGATTGACGATGTGCTGGAGGTGGCGTTGCCGCAGTTCAAGGTGCGGCACGTGGCAGCACCCGCTGCGGTGGATCAGCCCGTGACTGCCGCGGCGTAAACGCAGCAGAATGTGCAGGAAAGGCCGGCGAAACTGCCGGCCTTTTTGTTTAGTAAAAATGTGGGAGCGCGGAGCAGCCTTTTTTGTTTACTGATGAGTTAAAGTTTGCGAGGTTCGCCACTTCTTCGCCAAGTGAATATATGGATTACCATAACGGGATTAACTTACTGTTATTCAGGTGCTTAGCGCGAAATATCCGCCGGAAAAGCGAATAAACGGAGAAGCAAAAACAGGGGGAGGGGTAGCTAATTCTCTAGTAAACATGCTGCATTTCCGGTGCATGTTTACTTCCCCCCACTTCATACCACAGGCTCAATCGATCCAGAGATGACGCGACGATCGTGAACAGGGTACACGACATGAAAAGATTAGCGCGTTTGGGGAAGCCGGGCTGTGATGGTGGTCACGGCTCGCGCCAGGTTCTCGGTCGGGAGGTTCACGCTAGGCCGCGTTGTCCCAGGACGTCGCTTCGCTCCGGCCTCCACCCCAGCGACGAAGACCTGTCGCTGGGGACCCCGGCCTGGGCTATTTTCGATGCCTCCCTACGGGAGGCAGGATGCAGATCACTCCCGCGAAAGTCCGGGATGATGGTGGAGGCGCGAGTAGGTGATCTCCCACCCAAGCAGAGCTTGGATGGGGCACCCGGTGCTCAGGATGACAGAGTTTCCTTAGAACCGGGAGTTGGGGCAGCCAGCAGCGCGCTAGCTCATTGTCTCGGGCATCACTCTCGACAAAAACGCCTCGACTTCGGTGCCGAGGGTTTGGACCGGTTGGCGGGGAGCGCCGGTGTGGACGTGGAAGGGATTGATGATGGAGAGCGTCTGATTGACGAAGATGGAGCCGTGGGAGAGGGTTCCGTGCTGGACCAGCTCACGGGGAAGCGTATCGGAGTGATACATGCAGATGCCGGTGAGGGCAGGGCAGCGGTGGAAGAGCTGTTCGAGCTTCCATTCGTACTGAAGGAGCTTTTTGATGTCGCGGTCGAGGCCGAGTTCCCAGGTCATGTCGCCGACGGCAAACAGGCCCTCGTAGCCGTCGGACTGGGCCTGATGGGCGGCGAGCTCGAGCCCTTCAAGCATGGTGTCGGCGTGAAACAGGCCGTCAACGAGGTGGCCCTGATCGGAAGACAGGAGCAGGCTGCCCTTCTTGAGCTCGTGGTTGACGTCGAGACCGGCCGCGGCGAGGTAGGACTGCAGGCCTGTGACCATGGGCGGACTGTTGAAGTAGAGGCAGCGGAAGTTCTGGTGGAGTTTTTGGCGCAGGAGTGCAGCGAGGGCCGGCAGGTGACGTGACGGCGGACCCCCGTAGATAAGGCATTGATGGCGGGAAGCCGGCTCCATGAACTCGCTGATTATAGCGTGCGCGATGGTGCGGGTTCTGCCTGTTGCGCGGCGGAGGTGGAGCGCCGGGAACATGAAACGCCATCGGGCGCGTCTAAGTCAGTTGAGGCGCTATTCTTTATCTCGATGCAAATACGCGTTCTTCCCTTCGGAATCCTGAAAGACTGGCTCGGCGCATCCACCTTGGAACTGCCTGAGGGCGCGACGGTGGCGACGCTGCTCGAGCGGCTGGCGGCGGCGCCTGCGGCTGTGCCCGCGTCGACGTGGGCGAGCATTGCGGTCAGCGTGAATCATGAGTATGCGCAGGCGGCGCAGATGCTGCGCGAGGGCGATGAGGTGGGGTTGCTGCCGCCGGTATCGGGTGGGTCCGGTGAACCGGATCCTTCTTCCCTTGCACACCTCATTCGTGGACAGGGGCTGCGGACCGCGACTGCGCTGTATCGCGTCCCGATCGAATCAGCAGAGATCATCGAAGCGATCAAGAAGGGCGAGGACGGCGCGGTTGTCGTGTTCGACGGGATCGTGCGGAACAACTCGCGCGGGCGCCAAACGCTTCATCTCGACTATGAAGCGTATGAGGAGATGGCCGGCAAGCAGATGCGCGAACTAGCCCAGGAATCCGTTAGCCGTTTTGGCGTGCGCCAGGTCGTCATCGTACACCGGCTGGGGCGGCTGCTGGTGGGCGAGACCAGTGTGCTGATCGTGGTGGCTTCGGCGCATCGCGCGCAGGCCTACGAGGCTTCGCGGTGGCTGATCGATACGCTTAAGAAGACGGTACCGATCTGGAAGAAGGAGACCTTCGTGGATGGCGCTGTGTGGGCCGATGGAGAGCCGTTTCCGGAAGACATTGCGGCTGGGCGCGGGGAGCCGGCGCATGGGTAAATCCTTCGCTCAGAGGCGGACGCCTGCAGGTGGTTTTGGGCAGAACGATAGCGTTGCGCTGAGAGCGCAAAACCCTCCCTCAGCGGCTAAAGCCGCGGTTGTTCTGGGCGGTTTAACGGCACGACCGAACAGCTTGTTGAAAAAAACGAGATCAGGCCTTTTCAGCGAGTCAGCTTTGGCAGGGGCTAAAGCCCAGGATCAACGAATAGAGCCGCATGTGGGCTGCCTGAAGGCAGCCCCTGATACAAGACCTGTGCCGAATGGCCTTTTCCAGCAAGCAGTGAAGTCCTGCCCCATCAAAACTTCGCTTTTTCGGCGGGCGCTCTTCTGTGCCGTTCTGTTGCCGGTCCTCGCTCCGTCGGCAGGCGCGCAGGAGGATTCGGGCGCGACGTTTCGGATTGAATCGAAGCTGGTGAATTTGTTCGTCAACGTGACAGACCGGAACGGGTCGATTGTCGGCGGGCTCACGAAAGACGACTTCAAGATTCTTGAAGACGGTCGGCCGCAGGAGATTGCGGTGTTTGAGCGCGAGTCGGCGATGCCGCTGTCGCTGATTCTGGCGATTGACACCAGCGCCAGCACGGCGATTGACCGCACCCGCGAGCGCGATGCGTCGAAGACGTTCATCCATGCGCTGATGCGGGAGCAGGACCAGATGAGCCTTATCGAGTTCGCCACCTTCGTGAACCTGCTGGTGCCGTTTACGAACAAGGTGGGCCAGCTCGATCACGGACTCAACTCACTGAAAGGCGGAGATGCGACAGCGCTTTACGACGCGATCTATGCCGCCTCGGACTCGCTTGCGTCGAAGAAGGGGCGCAAGGTGCTGGTGATTGTTTCCGATGGCGGGGACACGGCCAAGAACAGTACCTATGACGACGCGCTGGAGCATGCGCTGCGCGGGGAAGTGATGATCTACTCGATCATCGACGTGCCGATTGAAGCGAGCGCGGGGCGCGACCTGGGCGGCGAGCACGCGCTGATTACGCTGGCCGAGCAGACGGGCGGGAAGAGCTTTTATGCCGAGCAGGGCGGCCTGGACAAGGCTTTTGCGAAGGTCAGCGACGATCTGCGTACGCAATACATGATCGGCTACTATCCGCACAAGCAGGAGCCCGGGATCAGCTTTCATCGCGTGAGCGTGACGGTGCCGAGGGCGGCGGCGGAGCAGTTCAATATTCGATATAAGGCCGGGTATTATTCGGAGCCGCCGGAGCAGCCGAAGAGAAGGGTGCCCATCGATTGATTCAAGTGAGAGCCAACTGACTTCAGCCACTAGCTTAGCTCTGGTGGCCGAAGGCAGTTGGCCCCACCGCAGGTGGTTAGAACTCCAGCTTGGCGCCGAATTGGATCTGGCGCGAGGTTGTGGAGGTTGCGGTGATGACGCCAGCGGTGGGGGAGATTCCCGACGTGGCTGACGTGTAGGTCACCGGGTTGGGCGTGAGGAAGTTGGTGTGGTTGAGGAGATTGAAGAACTCGGCGCGGAACTGGAGGCCGGTGCGCTCGGTGAAGCGGGTGTTCTTCGATACCGAGAAGTCGACCGTGGTGAGGCCGGGGCCTTGGAGCGAGTCGCGGCGTACGTTGCCGTAGGTGCCGCAGGTGTTGCTGCTGCCGCAGGTGGGGGTATCGAAGGTGATGGTGGGCGGCAGGAACGCGTTGGGATCGAACCACTGCGCGGCGGTCTTGGGATACAGCTTGCCGTGGTAGTCGGGGTTCCAGTTGGGGCGGACGGGGTTGCGCGTGTCGCCGTTGAGCGTGGGGTTATAGCCGAGCTGCGGGGTGAAGGGGAAGCCCGACTGCGAAGCGATGATGCTGCTGACGGTCCAGCCGGTGGCGGCGGAGCGGGTGAGTCCTGTGGCGTGGGCGAGCAGGGCGTGGCCAGGGCCGAAGGGAAGCTCGTAGCTGGCGTTGATGGAGGCGGCGTTCCGGATGTCGGTTGCGCCGGGACCCCAGTCGAGCTTGGGGTTCAGCGGGAACTCGACATAGGCGGGGGTGTTGGCGCTGACGCTGGTATTCCAGGCGGAGCCGTTGTCGAGATTCTTCGACCAGGTGTAGTTGCCACGAATCTGGAATCCCTGGCCGAAGGTGCGGCGGACGTCGGCGACGAAGCCGCTGTAGAGACCGGCGCCTGGGGAGATCCACGAGGTAGTGTTGGCGAGCTTGGGATTGGCGAAAGCCGGGCCTTTAGCGTCCTTCGCGAAGGGATAGTAGATCTTGCCGTCGGGCGTGTAGCTGGGGACTGGCTGGTTCAGGTCCGCGGAGAGGATCTGGTGATAGCTGTGCGAGCCGACGTAGCCGACGGAGAGCGACGTGCGCGGCGCGAGCTGCTGCTCGATGCGGAGGTTCCACTCGAGGACTTCGGGGGTGTTGAGATCGGGCTGCACGTTGCTGGGCGAGATTTTGGAGCCGGCCGGAGGGGGTGTGCCGGGGGTGATCTGGAGGTCTGCGACCTTGACGTTGGAGAGAGACTGCGTGGTGTTGAATGGGGCGGTCTGGTCGAGGCGATAGTTGAGGGTGTCGAGCAGGCCGTTGTAGATGCCGAAGCCGCCGTGGACGGCGGTTTTGCCGTTGCCCCAGACGTTCCAGGCAAAGCCGACGCGGGGCTCGGGAAGGAACTTTGCGCGATTCTTGCTGAGGGCTGAGTTGCCAACGATGGGGTCGGTCTGGAGGACGCCGTCGACGATGGCGTAGTTGGAGGCGCGGCCCTGGGACTCGTTCCAGCCGTTGGAGGATTCGAAGCGGAAGCCGGCGCGGAGTTCAAGGCGCGGCGAAACCTTCCAGGTGTCTTCAACAAAGACAGCGCCGAAGAGCGATCGCCAGCCGAGCTTGGTGGGCGAAGGCACGACGGTGAAGGTTTTAACCGTGCCCTGAAGGAGGGTCTGTAGGTCGGCGAACGAGGCCTGGCCGTACTGGTTCTGGGCGAGGATGTCGTTTGCCTGCTGGCGCTGGATCCAGCCGCCGAATTCGATTTCGTGCTTGCCGTGGGTCCAGTAGACGTGGTCGTCGAAGGTGAAGAGGTTGCGGGTGGAGTCGTTGTTGCTGCCGGTGTTGGTGCCGGCCTGAGTGATCTGCGATGCGCCGTTGGATGCGGTGCTGCCGCTCACGACGATGGTGCCGATGGGCTTGCCGGCGACCCAGCCGGGGACATCGATGGGCGAGTATCCGGTGAAGAAGAAGCTGGCTCGCGAGTAGCCGAAGCGCGCGGTGTTGAGCAGGGAGGTGGAGAAGACGTGCTGCTCCTGGATGCTGGCGACCTGCGCGCGGAGGGTTTCATCGATGAGGCTGAGCGGGTTTTGGGAGGGTGAGTTCGCCGAGCTGTCGTCGATTGTGTAGACGCCGAAGAGGAGGTCGTTGGCGGTGATGTTGTGGTCGACGCGCGCGGTGCCGAAGTCTTCGCGGATATGCTGCTTGGGATTGCTGAAGGCTTTGGCGATTCCGCCGCCGAGCTCGGGGCCGTTCTGAACGGGCCATAGATCGAGCAGAGGTTTTACGGAGGGATCGACGCCGACGTAGGTTTCGCCGCCGGAGGAGTTGGGCAGATAGCCCTGACGAGCGCGGTTGTCGGGAACGAAGGTGACGGCGGTGAGTCCCCAGGCCTGGCGGAAGCCTTCGTAGTTGCCGAAGAGGAAGAGCTTGTTCTTGCGGATGGGTCCGCCGAGCGAGCCGCCGAACTGGTTGCGCTGGAAGTTGGGGATGTCGCCCTGGTCGAAGTAGTTGCGGGCGTCAAAGGCGCTGTTCCGGATGAACTCGAATGCGGTGCCGTGGAGGTTGTTGGTGCCCGAAGTGGTGATGACGCTGACCTGCGCGCCCGAGCGCTTGCCATAGCTGGCGCCGTAGGTGTCGCTGACCACGTTGAATTCCTTTACGGCATCGACGCCGAGGAGCTGGCCGCTGGTGCCGCCGGGGGTGACGTTGATGAGCGATGCGCCGGTGTATTCAATGCCGTTGAGGAGGAAGAGATTGTCCTGAGGGCGGCGGCCGCTGACGGAGAACATGTTGCCGACGGAGGAGTTGGAGGTGCCGGTTCCGCCGGAGCGCTGGCCGGTGTAGTTCACGGTGCCGGGATTGAGGGTGATGAGTTGGTCGTAGCTGCGGCCGTTGAGGGGAAGCTCTTTGACCTGGCGCTCGTCGACGAGGCCGGAGACGGATTGCGTGCTGGTGTTGATGGCTTCGCCGGCGGCGTCGACTTCGACCTGCTGCTCGACATTGGCGATGCCGAGGACGAAGTCGACGGAGAGGCTCTGGCCGACGGTGAGGTCAAAGCCGGAGCGCTGCTGCGGATCGAAGCCGTCAGCTTTCACGGAGACGGAATAGTGACCGACGGGGACGGACGGGGCGTAGAAGCGGCCATCGGGCGAGGTGGTCAGCGTGCGGGTTGCGCCGGTTTCAACCTGGCGGACAATGACGCTTGCGCCGGAGAGCGCGGCGCCGCTGGGGTCGTGCACGGTTCCGCTGATGGTGCCTCCGACGATTTGCGCAGCAGCGGGCAGGGCAACCAGGAGTGACAAGAGGAATGCCGGAATATACAGCTTCCTAAGAGAAATCACGTAAGACCTCCGTTAAGACTGCAAAAAGGGTGAATCGGAATGTGCTGACAAGTTCCGCGTGTGAGTGGCGGGTACTTTCAGGCTGATTTGGAATGAAGAGAAGAAAGGGAAATCAGCGACAACAACAACAGCCGATCCGCCGGGCGGCGGAAGCGATCTGGCCGAGTTGAATAAAGGTCGTGCTCATCGGGGTCTTGCTGCTCACGTTGGGGGTGGCCGTGGACGGGGCCCGAAAGCACAAAGGCCGCGTCAGCGGAGTGGCTGATACGCGGCCTCGAAACGAAACTGAGAGGAGTTCAGCTTACGCACACGGCCGGCACAGCGCGGGACAACACGCGCAACAACAGCCAGCGGGCATGAAACGAACGTCCATATTGCGGAATATATCGTTATTTGTCCTCAAGGTCAAACCGTTTGGTTCGCTCCAGTTCTCACTTTGGGCTGTTTCCGGGTCGTCTTTTCGGTTACGGCTTCGTCGAGCAGTCTGGCGATTGCGTCAAAGTCCGGTTGAGGTCCAGTCCACTTCAAGCTGTCCACGTTATCGAGAAGGGGGATGTCGCTCCTGAGGGTGGCGAGGATTCTGAAGAGCAGGGCAAGCTTACGCTCGCGCGACAAAGTGTCAGCCAGAGAAGCCGAGTTCATTACATTCACATGCCAGTCCCGTGCGGATGCCGGAATGGATTCAATGTGGCCGAATTTGGCCAGCACAGAGGCGCTGGACTTTGCTCCCCAGCCGGGAAGACCCGGATAGCCATCAGCGGAATCGCCCACGAGGGCAAGGTAGTCGGGGATCGACTCCGGAGTCACGCCAAACTTGGCGAAGACGCCGGCTTCATCGATGGTGACGCCCGTCCGCCTGACCAACTGCACCACATGCGATCCACGAACGCATTGGCAAAGGTCCTTGTCTGGTGTGCAGATGACAACCTGCTCGACTCGGGGATCCTTCAAGGCGAAGGCACAGGCCGAGGCGAGGGCGTCGTCGGCTTCAAACTCCACCATTGGCCAGACCGTAATGCCGGCTGCGGCGAGCGTTTCCTCCAGGATGGGAAACTGCGAGAGCAGGTCGGGCTCAACGCCCTCGCCGGTCTTGTACCCTGCCCAGAGGTTGTTGCGAAACGACTCGATGACGTGGTCGGTGGCAACGCCGACGTGGGTGACTCCGCCCCGCATCATGCCAAGCAATGATGCCAGGACTCCTCGCACCGCTCCCACTTCGCGGCCCTTTGCGTCCCGAGCCTTCGGGGCGCCGAAGTAGTGGCGAAACAATTCGTAGGTGCCATCAACCAAAAAGACTTTCAACGCGACTCTCCAAGCGACTCAGGCTTGCCGTTGAAATAAGAACGACGCAACTCCGCCAGGCTAAAGGTTATCGTCTGTGTATTGATACCCAAAGAGGGAAGATTGCCGGCACCGGGAATTTCAGCGGGGATTAAGGTTGAAAGTGTTAGGTTCGGTGGTGATGCGGGTGCTTGTGGTCGAGGACGAAGTTCGGCTGGCGCAGAACATTGCGGCGGCGCTGCGCGAGGGGCCGAACTATGCGGTGGACGTTTGCCACGATGGCGAAGAGGCCCTGCTGCTGTGCGATGTGACGAGCTACGATCTCGCGATCCTGGACCTGATGCTGCCGAAGGTGAGGGGGGACCAGTTGTTGCGACGGTTGCGTCGCAACAACCAGGTGATGCCGGTGCTGGTGCTGACGGCGGTAAGCGGGGCGGAGAGCACGATCGAGCTGCTGAACCTGGGCGCGGACGACTACATGACCAAGCCGTTCGACCTGGGCGAGTTGATTGCTCGGGCGCGGGCGCTGATCCGGCGGGGCAAGGGCGTGAAGAACACGACGCTGAAAGTGGGGCCCGTGGTCGTGAGCATCGCCGAGCAGAGAGTGATGGTGGCAGGGAAGGATATCGACCTGTCGCCGACGGAGTATCGGATTCTCGAGTACCTGATGCATCATCCGCGCGCGGTGGTGTCGAAGGAGACGCTGCTGGAGCATCTCTACGACTTCACGTGGGAGCATCACTCGAACGTGATTGAAGCGCATATCTCGAATTTGCGGCGGAAGCTGCGGAATGCGTCGGAACTGGCGGTGGTGGAGACGCTGCGGGGGCGCGGGTACAGGCTGGCCGTGATGGATGAGGCAGTGCGATGAAGCGTAATTCCCTGGTGCGGCGGGCGATTCTCTCGGTGCTGCTGATTGAATTGCTGTGCGCGATGGGGATTCTTTCGACCGCGCTGTGGCATGAGTGGGGCAGCCGCATGCGGTCCCTCGATATCTCGCTGGAGGGGCGCGCGGACTCGCTGATGGGCGCGGTGCAGGATGCCGAGGACCCTGAGGACAATGTCACGGTGAATCCGGAGGAGTTTACGGCTCCGAAGGGGGATTCGTTCGCCGTGTTCAACTCGAGCGGCAAGCTGATCGGGCAATTCGGGGAGGCGTTGCCGGAGCTTCTGACGCTGCAGAAGGACGGCTTTCGCGATGCGCGGCACGGCAACCATCGATTTCGCGTGCTGCAGCGCGAGGCGCTGCGCATTATCGACCGCGATGAGACGCACGGCGTGGGGATCCGGCGGCCGTTCACCGTGGTGTACGCGACGACGACCAATCACCTGTGGCATGAGACGGTGGAGGCCACCCAGTTCTACCTGATGGTGAGCGTGGGGCTGTTACTTGCGACGGCGCTGGTGCTGATATGGCTGCTGCGCCGGCTGCTGTCTCCGCTGGAGCAGCTTGCGGTGAGCGCTTCACAAATCAACACAGATGCGCTGGCGTTTGAGCCGCCGCCTTCTGCGGAGCGCGTGACGGAACTGGTGCCGCTGGTGCAGGCGCTGTCGGCGATGGTGGCGCGTGTGCGGGAGGCGTTCGAGCGGCAGCATCGGTTCATTAATGATGCGGCGCATGAATTGAAGACGGCGGTGGCGGTGGTGCGGTCGTCGATCCAGGTGCTGGACATGCGACCTCGGACGGCGGAGGAGTATCGGCAGGGGTTGGAGGATGTACTCCAAGACAACGAGCGCGTGGAGGGGCTGGTGCGGCAGATGCTGACGCTGGCCAGCTTTGATGATCGCAGTGGCGCGGCCAACGGCGAGTGCAACCTCGCGGAAGAGGTTCGGTCGGCGGCGCACGCGCTGCGCAGCTTTGCCGAGATGCAGGGAGCGACGGTGCGGTGCGCGCTGCACGATACGCAGGTTGGTGTGGCGGCGGATGCAGCTCGGACGCTGGCTTCAAACCTGATTCTGAATGCGCTGCAGCACAGCCCAGCGGGAGCGGAGGTTGTGGTAACAGTCGAGCGTGAGGGGGACCAGGTGCGGCTGGAGGTGCGGGACGCGGGGTCGGGGATTGCGCCGGAGAACCTGGAGCGGGTGTTCGAGCGATTCTTCCGCGAGGATAGTTCGCGATCGCGCGCTACGGGCGGAGCGGGGCTGGGATTGGCGATCTGCAAGAGCATTGTGAATGCCGCGCAGGGGACGATTGAGGCTTCGAGCGAGCTGGGTAAGGGGACGGTGATGCGGGTTGTGCTTCCTACGAGGCTGACCCCTGCGGTGGTGAACGGGTTGGGTGAGGCGGCCACGGAAGACGCTGCTCCGCGCGCACATGGTGTAGTTTAGGGGCGAGTGGACAGCGCATCCGATTCCGCAGATCTGGAGCAGGCAACGGCTGAGGTTCGGCCTCGGGATGTTGTGGCTTCGAGTCTGCGTGACGTGGAGGCGGTGGACGATCTCTATCGGCTGAGCGGGGCGGAGGCGTTCGGCCTGACGCTCGCGGATTTCGCGGTGGCGCTGGACGAGGCGGGACGGAAGAGCAACTTCGGATTGGCGGCCGGCGCGCCGGCGGAAGCTCATCAGAGACAGGCATTTTATCGGGCGCTGCACCTGCGGGAGCTTGCGCTGGCGCGGGCGTGTGCGCTGGGACGCGAGGCGGCGTGGACGCAATTCATGGCGGAGTTTCGGGGGCCGGTGCTGCAGGCGGCGATCGGGATTACGCGGTCAAGCTCGCTGGGTGAGGAGCTGGCGGACTCGCTTTATTCAGAACTGTTCGGATTGACTCAAAGGGACGGCAGGCGGTGGTCGCCGCTGGAGACGTATTCGGGACGCGGGTCGCTGATGGGATGGCTGCGGGCCATGCTGGCGCAGCGGCATGTGAACCATTTCAGGAAGACGCACCGGGAGAGTCCGCTGGAGGATGTGGAGCCGGTGGCGAACGCGGTGGCCGAGCCGCAGCCTGTGCAGGCGACGGAACTGGCCGAGGCGGTAAGCGGGGTTCTGGGCGGTCTGGATGCGGAGGCGCGGTTCTTGCTGTCGGCGTACTATCTGGACCGGAGAACGCTGCTGGAGCTGGGCGGGGTGCTGCGGGTGCATGAGGCCACGGTGAGCCGCAAGCTGAAGCGCGTGACCGAGGAGGTCAGGAAGAAGTTGTTGAAGGCGTTGCAGAATCGGGGGATGAGCCGCCGGGCCGCCGAGGAGGCTTTGGGCGTCGATCCCGGGGATTTGGATTTGAATTTGCGAAAGCTGCTGCAAGCTCCGGGCGATCCGGCGTTCCTCAGGAAGGAAGGAGGACTGTGACGGAGCGGTTCCAGACCGGGGTTCATCCCGATGCCGACCAGATCAGCCTGTTCCTGGAGGGGGCGGCGACTGCGCAGGAGCGCGCGCAGATGCTGGAGCATTTGGCAGGCTGCGCGGCGTGCCGGGAGATGGTGTTCCTGGCGCAGGGGGTGGCAGATCCGGAGCCGGTTGCGGTGCCGGAGGATCGGCGGGTCACTGCGTGGTGGCGGCGCGGGTGGATGCCGTTCGGGCTGGCGGGGGCGGTGCTGGCGTTCGGTTTGGCGCTCATGATCTATGTGCGGCAGCCGGGCGCGCCGGTGGGCGATGGGCAGATGGCGAGGGTGGAGGCGCCGGCGACTGGTCCCGCGAATGCCCCATCGCCGGAGGGAATGCAGAAGGCTCAGCCGACGATTGAGGCGGATCAGGCTAGCAAGGGTGCGGAAGGGATTAAGGCCCGGAAGGCTGCGTCTGGTGGGGGACGGGGTTCGGGTGGTGGATTGGGTGTGGGTGTGCCCGAGGCGGCTCCGGAGGCGCCTCCGACGGTGACGGCGAATGAGCAGGCGCTGGATGCGGCGCGTGGGAATATGGTGCGATTCCAGCAGAATGCGGTTGCGGCTCCGGCTGCGCCGCCGCCTCCTGCCATGGCAGCGCCTGCGCCGGCTGCGGCGGCCGTGGCGGATGCTGGGGCACAGCAGCAGCAGGCGATTGCCGCGAACAAGCCCGCGCAGGGAGGGCCTTCGGCGCAGCAGCAGTATCCAGTTGCGGGGGCTACGTTGACGGGGCGGAATCTTGCGGCGCTTGAGGTTTTGCACGATCAGACGCTGGGCGAAGTGAGCGGCGTGGTGAAGGATGCGAGTGGGGCAGTGATTGGGGGGGCGTCGGTGAGCCTGAATGGGGGGGCGGACAAGGCCGTTCGGGAGGTGGCGACGGGGCTTGATGGGCGGTTCCGGATTACGGATGTGCCGGCGGGGAAGTATGAGCTGCGGGTATCGGCGCGGGGATTCAACACGCGCGTGGAATCGGTGGAGCTGACGGGGAGCCAAGTGGCGAAGCTCGAACCGGTGCTGACTGTGGGTGCGGCTTCGCAGACTGTGACAGTGGAGACGAACAATGCGCCGCTGGATACGGCGGAGGTTTCTGTCGCGAGTCTGCTGCAGGAGGAGAAGCTGCCGGGGGGTGCGGCTGCTGCTGCGCGGGTTTCGGTGGGCGGACGGATGCTCAGCATGGATGGTGCGGGACGTCTCTATCTGAGCCGAGACTCGGGCAAGACCTGGAAGAAGGTCAAGCCGAAGTGGGCGGGGAAGGCGGAGCGGCTCGCGGTTGTGCCTGCGGGTGGCGGGCAGGTGTTCGAAATGACCACCGATGCGGGGACTGTGTGGACCAGCCAAGATGGGAAGCATTGGCGGGTGCGGGCGGACGGGAAACGATGAACTGGGACTGGGGGGAGGGGGAGCTGGCGGCGGGACTCGGGTGCTACCGGAGGGGGGAGTTCTTCGAGGCACATGAGCACTGGGAGCTGGTCTGGCTGAGGTGCGCAGAGCCGGAGAAGACGTTTCTGCAGTCGCTGATTCAGGTGTCCGCGGCCTTTCATCACCTGGGGCGCGGGAATGTGGCGGGGGCGCGGTCGCTGCTGACGCGATCGCTGAGGAGACTGGAGCGGTATCCGGAGCGCTTTGAAGGGGTTGCAGTGAGTGAGCTGAGGCAGAACTTGAGGGATTGGTTGGGGGCGATTGAACAGGGGAGCATGGGTAGCGAGTACCCGAGGATAGTTTAGTTAGCCTTGTGCGGTTTGCGTAGTCGTACTTCAAGTGAAACTTTAAGAGCGTGTTCGGCTTCCCGCCTCGGGCGGCAGTGCGGCGAACAGCAGATTCCCTTCGGGAATGACAGAAAGAAAAGCAAAGGCAAAGACAAAGGCGGCTAGGCGGGGTTGGGTTGGTTTCCAACCCTACGCGCGATGAGGCCGCGCGAAGGATGGGGCACCCTCGGTTCGGGGCTGGGACGCCACCTTCTGGTGATCACGGCGGGTGGTGACTGCTGTCACGGCGGCGGGGGCTGAGTAGCCCCATAATCTGCGGACACGGGCCCGGAGGATGGTCGCGGGCTATCGCTGCGTCCCTGCGCAGGTTGCTGCGCACGTGCGCAGACGCTGCACGCATGCGCAGATGGGGTCGGTTCGGATTGTTCTTCGGTACTCCGATGCTCTGGGCGGAGGAGTGTGCGATGGAACGCAATGGACGCAAGATTGTGATCATTGGCGGCGGCATTGCCGGGCTGTCGGCGGCGGTGTATGCGCTGAAGTGCGGCTACGACGTGGAAGTGCTGGAGATGCACGACATGGCCGGCGGTCTCGCGATGAGCTGGAAGCGTGGCGACTACACCTTCGAGACATGCCTCCACTGGCTGGTGGGGTCGCGACCTGGGGGCGAGTTCCACGAGATGTGGCAGGAGGTCTGCGACATCGAGAAGCTGACGTTTGTGGATCCGGAGGTGTTTGCGCGGATCGAAGACGAGCGCGGCGGCGAGCTGAATCTGTATACGGATCCGGACAGGCTGGAGGCGGAGCTGCTGGCGCATGCGCCGCAGGATGAGGCGCCGATCCGGGCGCTGACGCACGGGATCCGGAGCCTGCGGAAGTTCAAGATTGTGGAGCCGTCGCGGGGGTTGGCGGGGAACTGGCGGGGCATGCTGCAGGATGTTCCGATCTTTCCGCTGCTGTCGCGGCTGACGAAGATGAGCGGGAAGGAGTACGGGAGCCGGTTCTCGGATTCGATGCTGCGGAATTTCTTCTCGATGGGGGATGTGGGCAAGCTGCCGGCAATTGCGATGGTGCTGTCGCTGGCATGGATGGGCGCGGGAAATGCGGGGTATTGCATCGGCGGGTCGCAGGCGCTGATCCGGTTGATCGAGGAGAAGATTGCGGCACTCGGCGGAAAGATCCGGTACAAGGCGCGGGTGCGCCGTGTGCTGGTGGAGAGCGATACGGCGGTGGGCGTGCAACTGGCGAACGGGGAACTGGTCCGGGGGGATTGGGTGGTCTCGGCGGCGGATGGGCACACGACGGTGTTCGAGCTGCTGGGGGGAAGGTACATCGATCCCGTGACGCAGAAGCAGTATCAGCAGGGCGAGACCTTCGCGTCGTATCTGCAGGTATCGCTGGGTGTGGCGCGGGACTTGAGCGGCGAGCCGCCGATGGTGTCGCGGATTCTGGAGATACCGATCGTGGTGGATCCGGAGACGACGGTGGAGCACCTGGGGTTCCGGTTCTTCCACTTCGACCCGACGTTTGCACCGGTGGGTAAGACGGCGGTGACGTGCATTCTTCCGACGCGGAATTTCCGGTATTGGAACGAACTGCGGCGGAATGCTCCGATGGCGTACTACTCGGCGAAGAACCGAATTGCGGAGACGGTGATCGGGGTTCTGGAGCGGCGGATGCCGGGAATTCGGGCCGCGGTGGAGACGGTTGACGTGTCGACTCCGGCGACGGTGATGCGCTACACGGGGAACTGGTGCGGGAGCCAGGAGGGGTGGCTGTTCAAGCCGGGCGACGGGATGCGGATGCTGCCGAACCATCTGCCGGGGCTGAAGCAGTTCATGATGGTGGGGCAATGGATCATGCCGGGGGGTGGGCTGCCTTCGGGGCCGATGACGGCGCGGCCGACGGTGAAGGCGATCTGCCGGGCGGATCGGGTGAGGTTCGATGTGGCGGCAGAGACGCCTGTGCATGAGGAGGAGGCGGTCGGGGTGTGATCGGCTCCTGATGTGGTTTCACAGGGCTGGGGCCGGGGTGGAGTTGAGTCACGGCGAAAGAGACGCGTCTTTCTGCGGCGGTGCTGTGATCCTGTAGCTCACACCGATAGGTGACTCCGGTCACTGTCTTCATGCAGGAGAAGTGCTGTAATCGCGCGCGGATCTCCGGGTATGTTGCTCGTGCGTTAAGGACGACCGATTCGAGCGTCGGAGAGATGACGCCGGACGGTGCGAGATTCCGGTTCCCCACGCCTGCGAAGGCGCGAAGATTTTCCCCTTAAATCTGCAAAGAGATTCGTTATCGACGAGTCCGCCACGAGACCAGTGCTCGAGCCCGGAGATACATTGCCGGCGGGCGAAGCAGCCTTCTCGCCTGCGGTGCAGCGTGATCTGCCGCTGGTTTTGATCAACAGCCGGCGGGACGCGAACTCGAACTGAACGAAAGGAGAATCGCGATGTTAACTGAAGCCATTCACGCCTCTGCCTCGATGGCAGCAGCAACCAATATTGTGGGCACCTGGGATGGGCACGTTGCATGGGGCGACTCCGGTCCTGGGGTGAGCAATGCGACGACACAGTGGACCTTCAATCCGGACGGGACCTGGACCTATCAATTCGGCGGAGGGCGCTGGATTCAGGTGGAGGGTCTTGTGGCGTGGAACTTCAACAAATATCCAACCCTGATCTACACGGCGAATGTGACCCGGAATGCGCTGGACGGCATTATGGGATACGCGGCCGCTGGATCGAATCCCGGCACCGGAAGCTTTTTCGCGGTGCGCAAGGAAGCAGGGGCTGCCGCTAAGGCCAGAGTGCCGGCGGCGGGCCATGATCTGAGCGTCGGACCGCATTCGTAGCGGTGGGCGTTCAATCCACCCTGAGTGCTGCTGCGCAAAGCTGCGCGTCGGGCTCTTGATCCAGGAGCATTCCATGCGCGTCGGGATTTCTCGTTGCGCTGGAATGCTGCCTGGCGTTGGACGTTCGCTGAGTTGGGCTGCTCATATCCGCAGGATGATCGCTCATCGAGAGCGAATACTGATTGTAGGATTGCCTCACCTGCTGGCTTGCTGTAGTCTGTACCTGCATCAAGAATTGGGTTCGGTTCGACCCATGCCAACCTGCCTTCCCGGGCAAGGTGGTCGCGAAATGCGGATGCGGTCCTGATAGGGCAACCAAGCGGGCATACCCTCCGCTCGGAGGGTTTTCGTTTTGGCCTGACAGGGCACCAATTTTGCTAACTCGCGTGAGGTCCGGATCCATTCTCAGGCTGGTCGCCTGCCATGTGGAAGCTGACCGAGGGGGATTTGTTCCAGATTGCCGCCCCTGCCCTGAGGGCGAATGCGGCTAAAGAGGAGCGTAGATGTCTGAGCAATCCGAATCAAAAAAGCATTTCACAGCGGCTGAACTTTTCAAAGCTTTTCAACAGGACGGAAGCGAGAAGCTGAAGGAATTACTGGGCCAGATGGATCACTGTGAAGAGATAGTTGTCGGCTCTGATGTGCTGGCAAGCATGAGCGACATTGAGAAGAATGAACTTTTCCACCAACTGTTGAAGAGCAGAAGAACCTTTATCTGGGATGGTCTGAGGCACGTCTACGACTGGAATCCAGGCCCGGTTTGTATTAGCTACTCCGAGTTGCCAGAGAAACTAAGGGCCCGTTTAAGGAAGTGACGCAAGGTTGCGTTCCCCTTTGGGACGGGACTTTTGCCGCTAGTGATCAGTTAACTCGCTGGCGGGCGGCAAAGGTCCCAATCGAGAGAGCTCGAGTCACCGAAGAATCTGGAGGAGCAAATGCCGAAGAAAGCACGGACGCGGCCCAAAGCTGCGCAAACTACTCTGACCGAAACGGAGCAAAACAAGCGGTTCGATCCGGTTGCGATGGAAGCTGAAGCGAAGCGTATGGTTCGGGAAGGGACGATGCCCTCGAGGGAGCAAATGGAGGCGGCTCTGGAGCGCATTCGGCGGGAGTTCGCGCCCAAGATACTGAAGGCGAGGGAACGGGATCAGAGGGAGAAGTGACCGGAGCGCATGGTCCTCAGGACGATAGCTTGAGGGGAGAAGCAACAGCGGGTTCTTCGCCTGTGGCTCAGAATGACAAAGTTGTGGGGGGTGCGGGTTTGTGGTGGGATTTGGTGGGCGGTCAGGGACTCGAACCCCGGACCTCCTGCGTGTGAAGCAGGCGCTCTAACCAGCTGAGCTAACCGCCCAATTGTGAACCCGACGTGATTTAGAGTAACACTTGCAGGGCGACAGGGCCAAGTTGCAGGGACAAAGGGACAAGGGGCAGAGGGACAAGGGAATAGGGAGTAGGGAATAGGGACAGGCAAGGACCTGCCCGAGGGTTATTCACGGAACGTATGTTGTTTCGGTTCAGGCGAATGCGGGCGGCGGCGGACTTCCTTCCGGAGGGCGGGGCGGGGGTGCGTGCGTTCGGCGTGACCGATGGGCCCGCTGCGGGCGGTGGCTCGGTTGCCGCTGGCGCTATGGCTGGATTATTTGCCAAGATGCTGGCGCGGTCGCGGGCGGATGGCGATGCTGAGAACCGGCCGCTGGGAGCCTCTGGCGGCGGTGCGGCGAGGCCGGCGGGAAGACGGTTTGGCGGGGATGACGAGGAGCCGGATTCGAGCCTGGATGACGATTCGGAAGTTGCGGAAAAGGCGCAACAAAATGAGGACTCCGGGGTTGAAGAGGATATGGCAACCCTGGTGCTGGACAATGCGGCGTTAGGAACGGGGCCGGGACTCGCTGGAGCGGGTCCGCAACCGAGCCAGGAACCGCATGTGGCGGGAGCGGCAGCGGCCGATCCGAACAGCGATGCGGCGATCATGCTGCGGGTGGCGGCAGGGGATGAGGCGGGGTTCAACTACCTGGTCGGAAAATACCACCGGGCGATGATTAATTTCCTCTACCGGATGGTGCACAATCAGGCAGTTGCCGAGGAGCTGGCGCAGGAGGTTTTCCTGCGGGTTTACCGGAGCCGCGAGAGCTACCGCGCCGAGGCGAAGTTTACGACGTGGCTTTATCGGATTGCCACGAATCTCGCGGTGAACAACGCGCGGGATACGAAGCACGAACGGGCGGCACAGAACGTATACCTGGACGTGCCGGATGAAGAGACGGGCACGACGCCGGAGGTGGCGGACGACCGGCCTTCGGTGGAGCAGTCGCTGTTGAAGGACGAACGGATGGCCGCGATTCGCAAGCACGTGATGGCACTGCCGGAGAGGCAGCGGACCGCGGTGCTGATGCACAAGTACCAGGGGCTCGATTATCGGCAGATTGGGGAAGTGCTGAAACTGAGCGAGTCGGCGACGAAGTCACTGCTGTTTCGGGCGTATCAAACGCTGCGGGAAAAGTTGAAGGAATTCGTTTGAGGGAATTTCGTCTAAGAAGGCAAAAGGGAATTGAGGCCGGGGGACGGCCACAAAGCTGGGGTGGTTGAGATGGAACGGAACACGACGATCTGCGCGGGAATGGAGACGAGGCTGGCGGACCTGCTGCTCGATCCTGAGACTGTGCCTGCCGCGGTGAAAACGCATGTCAGCGAGTGTGACGGTTGCCGCCGCGAACTCGAGGAACTGCGCGCCACGATGGGGCTGATGGATGCCTGGGAGGCTCCGGAGCCGAATCCGTACTTCATGACCAGGTTTCAGGCGCGGCTTCGGGAAGAGCAACTAGCGAAGCCGGCGGGGTGGCTGGAGAGGATGCGGGCACGTTTCATGATGCAGCCGCATAGGCTGCATGCGCGTCCGTTGGCGGCGATGGCGATGACGGTGCTGCTGCTGGTGGGCGGCGGTGCGTACCTGGATTTCTACTGGCAGTCGACTCCGGCGGATCCGCATGCGGCGGTGGTGCACGATCTGCAGACACTGGATAACAATGCGCAACTGCTTGATCAGCTGGAGACGATTTCAGCGCCGGATGATAACGGGGACACGGTGCAGCAGTAAAGCAGGGAACAGGGAACAGGGAACAGGGAACAGAAAAGCAAAGACGAGGTGGAGGCGATGAAGGGGTTGGTTAAGGCGAGCGAGTTGCGCCGGGCGGGGATTACCGCCGTGGTTGCAGCGGCGTTGTGCCTGCCGGCCGGGTGGGCGCAGAACCATAAGCAGAGCCCGCCGCCATCGCATCCGCAGCCTCAACACAATTCGGCTCCGCCGCCGCGGGCGCAGAGCCATCCGGAGTCGCCGGCGCGGAATCAGCATAGCTACACGCCGCCGCCGAGTTCGCAGGTGCGGCCGCCGAATACACAGCCGCGGCCTACGAATGTTCCGCCGAGGCCGACGAACGCGCCGCCGCAGTACACGCAGCCGCGGACACCGCCTCCGAATCAGTTCAATCAGCGGCCGACGAGTCCGAGTCAGTTCAATCAACCGCCGCAAGGGCAGCACTTCATTGCGCCGTCGAATACGCGGCCGGTGTATCCGGGATATCGCGCGCCGGCAACTGCGCCACCGGGGCATCTGCAGAACTGGCTGGATCAGCACCGCAATGTGCCGGTGGCGAACCAGGAGAGGATGCTGCGGAGCGATCCGAGCTTCAAGCAGCTTCCGCAGGGCGAGCAGCAGCGGCTGGTGCAGCAACTGCAGCACGTGGACAACATGAGCGAGCAGCAGCGGGAACGGCGGCTGGCCAGGGCGGAGAACCTGGAAAGGCTGTCGCCCGAGGAGCGGCTGAAGGTGAATCACTCGGCGCAGGAGTGGCGGACGCTGCCTCAGGATCGGCAGTCGATCATGCGGAATGCGTTTCGGGATTTGCGGTCGGTGCCGCCGGATCAGAGGTCGATTGTGCTGAACTCCGCACGATACCAGGGGCAGTTCTCGCCGCAGGAGCGAAATATCCTGAGCGACATGCTGCGGGTGGAGCCGTATGAGGCGCCGAGGTGATAAGAGCAGGGAATAGGGAATAGGGAATAGAAAAGCAGGGCTTAGGGGTTAGGGTTTAGGGATTAGATGGGGCGCAATCCGCTGACGCGGATTGCGCCCTTTGTTTTGTTCTAGGTGCTCAACGAGTCAGGCCGCTACGGGGGTGCTGGCTTCGGTTAGGCGCTGAATGCTGGCTGGGTCGAGCTTGAGATTGGCGGCGGAGACGAGATCGTCGAGGTGCTTGTCGCTGGTCGCGCTGGCGATGGGAGCCGTGATGCCGGGCTGAGCGAGGAGCCACGCCAGGGCTACCTGGGCGGGTGTGGCCTTGTGCTGGCTGGCGACTTCATCCAGTGCATCTACAACAGCATAGCCCTGATCGTTGAAGTACTTCTTTACCATTCCGGCGCGGGCTGACTGGGTCTCGGAGTCGCGGCGGTACTTGCCGGTGAGGAATCCCGCGGCTAGGGAGAAGTAGGGGATCACGCCGAGTTGGTATTTCTGGACGACGGGGAGCAGGTCGGACTCGAAGTTGTGGCGCTCGACGAGGTTGTAGTGGGGCTGGAGCGAGGTGTACTCGGCGAGGCCGTTTTTGCGGCTGGTTTCGACGGCTTCGGAGAGGCGCGCGCCGGAGTAGTTGGAGGCGCCGATGTAGCGGACCTTTCCGGCTTTGACGAGCTTGTCGAAGGCGCCGAGGGTCTCCTCGAGAGGGGTGGAGGGGTCGTCCTGGTGTGCCTGGTAGAGGTCGATGTAGTCGGTCTGGAGGCGGCGGAGGGAGTCGTCGACTGCCTGGGCGATGTAGCGGGGGTTGAGTCCTTTCTTGCCTTCACCCATCTCCATGCCGACCTTGGTGGCGAGGATAACGTCTTTGCGACGGCCGGAGCGGGCGAACCATTTGCCGAGGATGGTTTCGGACTCGCCGCCCTGGTGGCCGGGGGCCCAGCGGGAGTAGACGTCGGCGGTGTCGATGAAGGTAAGGCCGGAGGAGACGGCGCGATCGAGCTGGTTGAGGCTGTCGGCTTCGGAGACGGTCCAGCCGAAGACGTTGCCGCCGAGGCAGATGATGGGAACTTCAGGGCCGTTGTGGCCGAGCTTTCTGGTCTGCATGAGGGTGCTCCTTGACGGAGGTGAGATGCGGTCCGGAGGTGGGCGGATTCCGGCACCTTCGGTGCGGCCACCGCACCTTCGGCGCCATTCTCGGCTGGGTTGGGTTCGTGGTTTCCCACCCTGTCGACAGAAAAAGTCGACAGGATGGGGCACGAGAGCTTTGTGGTGGAACGCGCCGGGCGAACAGCAGATTCCCTGTGGGAATGACAGAAAGAAAAGCAAAGGCAAAAGCAGAAGCCCTCGATTGTTAGGCTCTAGGTATGCGGAGATTTGTGGCGAGCACAGAGTGTGCGGATTCGACGCCAAATGAGCGGATGGGTGCGTGAGCGATCGCAAGTCGCATATTGAGGCGATTGGGCTGGCGATTGCCGGGTTCACCTTCTGGGTGCTGACGGACACCACGATGAAGGTGGTGGGGAGGTCACGTCTTTCGCCGCTGGAGATTTTGTTCTTTCTGGGCGTGGTGATGTGCCTGACGCTGGCGGCGTGGGCGGGGCTGCACGGGAACTTGAAGACTCTGCGGCCGAGGCAGCCGAAGCGGCAGTTGGTGCGGTCGTGCCTGGACCTGGTGAACAATCTCTGCGTGGTGATTGCGCTGCGGCATGTGTCGCTGACGCTGTTCTACATTCTGGTGTTCACGTCGCCGATGGTGATTACGTTTCTGGCGGTGATTGTGCTGGGGGAGAATCGGGAGCCGCGCAAGATCTTTGCGATTGTGGCCGGGTTTGCGGGGGTGGTGGTGGCGCTCGATCCGTGGGGCGGGAATGCACCAGGGGACTGGATCGGATATGCGGCGTGCATGACGTGCGTGGCGTGCTTCAGCGTGAACATGGTGTGGTCGCGGGTGCTGACGCAGACCGAGTCACCGGAGAGCCTGGCGTTTTTTTCGGGCATGATCATGACGGTGAGCGGCGGGATTGCGATGCTGGTGCATGCTGAGCCGATTGGCGGGCGGCTGCTGGCGCAACTGGTGATGATGGGCGTGTTCTGCGCGGCAGGGACGCTGTGTTTCTATACGGCGGTGAAGCATACGTCGGCGTCGAATGTGTCGCAGTATCACTACACGCAGTTGCTGACGGGGGCGGTGATGTCGTATGCGCTGTGGCGGGAGCTGCCGACGGTGTGGATGGTGGCGGGGAGTGTGCTGATTGTGAGCTCAGGACTCTATATTGCGTGGCTGGCGGCGCGGAGCGGGGCCAAGGCGGATGGGGTGTTTGAGCATCCGGTGTAGGTTTCCTGAAGGAACTGCGTCGGGAAACCACCATTGCACAATGCGAGACATCTAAGTAGCTGGCGTTGAGTCTACGCATTCCTGGGGAACAACATGCGCATTGGGTCGGTAGCTCTTGTGCTGTCTTCCGCTGTAGCTCTTTCCCTCCTGACTTCCTGCTCAAGCGTAACTCTCGGTTCGAATCAGGGTGGTGGCTCGAGTCCGATCCCCGAGAAAAAGACGCCGGTGATCACGTGGGCGACGCCAGCGGCGATCACTAACCCCGCGCCGCTCACTTCTGCGCAGTTGAATGCGAGCGCCGACGTGGCGGGGACGTTCGCATATTCGCCGGCCGCCGGGACGGTGCTGAGTGCCGGAACCCAGACGATCTCGACTATCTTTACTCCGACGGACGCGGCGGACTACAGGACTGTAACTGCGACGGTTTCTCTCGTCGTGAATCCCGCGCCGGTAGATCCCGGCGGGGGAGGCTCTGCGTGCAACAGTGGACGATCGAATGGAGTCGCTTCGTTCGTTTATGTCTCTACCGGCGATCAACAGGACACCAATTACCAGATCTATGGGTTTGCCGTCGGCGAGGATAGTTCGTTGACGGCGGTTCCAGGCTCTCAGTTCGCTACGGAGGGAGTGGCTCCGCTGGGCACTGTGGGCAGGGGATCGAACCTGTTCGGAGCGGATAGCTACAAGATCTACTCGTATGCGATTCATTCGGATGGCTGCATCAGCGAGGTAAGCTCGCTGGTGGCGGGCCAACCGGCGGGCACCGGGATTGCGGGGCAACCGATCTATTCCGGCCCGACGTCTTTGTTCTTCGATCCGAAGTACGAGGATCTTTACAGCAGTGTGTTCGTTCCTTCGGAGGAGGGCTATTACGCCAGCTTCAGTTTCGATGGGAATACCGGACAGGTCGCACCGATCAATGCCACGGCGACCAACCCGGCTAGCGAGTACCCGCTTACGATTGCATCGAACGACCGATACGCGGTGAGCGCCACCTGTTATTACCGGGTGGGGCCACAGATCTCGGAGTTCAAGAGAGAGGACAATGGTGCGCTGAAGTACGTCGGATCTGGACTTTTTCCTGAGCCTGCTGTCGGCAGTCATTACTGCCCGCAGGGTGTTGCGGCGGATCGTTCGAATCACATTGTGATTCAGGTGCGGCCCTATACAGACTGTGGAGGGCCATTCTGCGATCCAAGCGGGCCTTGGCAATTCGCGATCTACACGGTTGATGATGCCGGCACACTCAGCACAAACAGCACGTGGAAGAACATGGCGAACAATGGATTTCCGGTGACTCAAAACGGGGTCACGTTCGGGTTTTCACCGGACGGGAAATACTTCGAAGCCAATGACGGCGCAGAGATACAACTGTTCGCGTGGGACGGGGAGAATAGCGTTCTCACTCCAATGGGGAAGATCAGCGGCGGGAGCTCGTGCACGAGCAGCGATTGTTCGGGGCCGCAGTTCGGCAGCATCGCATGGGACGGGGAGCGTATCTATGCGGTTCTGGGGGATCGACTGCTGGTGTACTTGCTCAAGCCTTCCGGAGTAGAATCGGCGCCGGGGTCACCGTATGCGGTGCCGCATGCGGCGTCGGTATCGGTGGTGACGCCGATGGCGAATTGAGTCGCGCAAAACTAGGCGGGGTCGACTTCGTATTCGCACCTTCGCGCGATGAATATCACTTCACCTTGGTCAGGTGGATTCGGCGGTAGATGGTGGAGTCGGGGAGCGAGAGGGTGCCCACCATCTTGTCGTCGTGGATGACGAAGCGGAACACTCCGTTGGGTGTGTTGCTCTGGAGGATGTGGGTGCTCGCGTCGTATCGGAAAACCAACGGCCCCATCGATACTTCTTTGTCCTTTACCAGCTTGCTGCCGTCGCCGGAGAACCAGCCCGGGCGGGCGGCGATTGCGGTGAAGCGATAGATGTTGGTTTCGTCGCGGCAGGGACTGTTTTTGAAGGTGCATTCGGAGTTTCCGCGCCACGTGCCGATGATTTCGGGTTGCGCGCTGGGATTCTGAGGCTTGCACGCTGGAGTGAGTGCGAGAGCCAGGAGCGCGAGCAGGGGTGTAGTGGTGAATCGAGTCATAGTGCAGGGCAATCATATCGCGGTCTCTGGCCTTGCTCGGAAGCAGCCGCAGATCGGTTCATTATCCAAGCGACCTGCGATGATACGATGTATCTACAGGCGGGAAAACAGCGGCCGGGAGGTATTGGCGATGCGCGCACAGATTCTGAAGTGGGGGAACAGCCTGGCGGTACGGATTCCTAAGCCGATTGCCGAGCAGGCGAGTTTGAGCGAGGGTGATCCAATAGAGATCGAGGTCTCTGGGCAGGGCTCTCTGCAACTGCATCGCGGCGGGAAGATCCCGACCCTCGCCCAACTGGTTGCGCAGATTACTCCAGAGAATCGCTATGAGGAGATCGGCACCGGTCCGGAGTTCGGCAAGGAAGCGGTGGAGTGGTGAAGCCGTATGTTCCTGACGCCGGCGACATCGTGATGCTGGACTTCGATCCTCAGGTTGGGCGCGAACAGGCGAAGCGGCGTCCGGCGCTGGTGCTTACGGATGTGCGGTATAACCGGGCGAGTGGGCTCGCCGTTGTGTGCCCGCTGACTAGTAAGCGCAAGCCATATCCGTTCGCTCTGCCGATCAATGTGGGTGGAGTTGAGGGCGCGGTGCTGGCCGACCAGCTCAAGAGCCTGGATTGGGCCGGGCGTCACGCGGACTTCCACTCGAAGGTGGCGCCGGCAATGCTAACCAAAGTACGGCAGTATGTTGCGGTGTTGCTGGCGATTCCTGTGAAGCCGTGATTGGGCGACGAGAAGGCCATATTTCGGTCGCTCGCCTAGAGCTATTGCCGAGCCATACCTCTTGGATATAGGTTTGCATCTCGCCTTCGTATTCTGAGCCCGTGCTAAACGACTACAAAATCGCACTCTTACTCGCGCGGATCGCGCACGAGCTGGAATCGTACGCGGCTCTGGAAGATCGCTCTCACCGTGTGCATTCCAAGCCGGACTTCATCGAAGTCGGACGGACGGCCTTTGAACTCGTGAACCGTCACGGCCGGAACGCCTGCCGGTATGCAGCGAATCTGGCAGCGGAAGCCCTCTCTGAGGGGAAAAGTGACGAGGCAGCGTTTTGGAAGGCTGTGGCGGAGCACCTTCAACCGCGAGGGAGTCAAGTGGCGGGGGTAAGCATCGCTCCAATTGAGCCACGTGGTTTCAGCTCTGACCCTGAAGGGCAATGCCAGGAGCCAGATTATGTAACAGGATGGTGCAGGATCCTAATGCGATACGCAGAAATGTTTGAAAGCGAATCGAAGGAACTTACGGCGCAGCATCGCCAAGAACTACATCGCATGATCTTCGGAGGAATGGGGAGCTTCTCGGATTTTCAGTTGGACGTTCGAATCTTCGGTGACCGAGCGAGGGAAGCTAATGAGCGTTTGCAGGTCTTGAGGACAGAGCTCGACTCCGTTTTCAGGGTTTCGATGATCGCCGAGGAAAAGCCAAAACTGTGAAAACTGCCCTCTGATGCCTCAATGCGCTCAGCTGCTGTAGTCAGTGTTCGCGGAGCCAGGTGGCGGGGATGGTGATGACCTTCTTCTGGCGGATGTCGCGGGAGGATGCGGCAATCTGGATTTCGTAGTCGCCGGGGTCGGTGGTCCAGGATTTGGTGGCGGGGTCCCAGTAGGAGAAGGCGGAGCGGTCGAGGCGGAAGTGGGCCCACTTGGTTTCGCCGGGCTGGAGCATGACGCGCTGGAAGCCTTTGAGCTCGTGCGTGGGGCGGTCGATCTTGGGCTTGTTCTCCTTTACATAGAGCTGGACGACTTCAGCTCCGGCGCGGGTGCCGGTGTTCTGGATGCTGACGTCAACGACCACATTGAGGGTGCGGCCTGAGCTCGTGCTGGTGAGGTGGGGGACCGCGCCCATGTTGTCGTACTGGAAGGTTGTGTAGCTGAGGCCGTAGCCGAAGGGGAAGGCGGGCTCGACCTTCTTGCTGTCATAGTAGCGGTAGCCGACGTAGATGCCTTCGTCGTAGGCGACCTGGAGATTCTCGCCGGGGTAGTGGCCGTAGGTGGGGTTGTCCTCGTAGCGCTTGGGGAGTGAGACGGGCAGCTTGCCGGAGGGATTGGCTTCGCCGAAGAGGACCGCGGCGAGGGCGTTGCCGCCTTCCTGGCCGCCGTACCACATGTCGAGCAGGGCGGGTGTTTTGTCGAGCCAGCTCATGGTGACGGGGTTGCCGGTGTTGAGCACGACGATGGTGTGGGGATTGGCCTTCTCGACGGCTTCAATGAGGGCGTTCTGTCCGGCGGGCAGATCCATTGTGGCGACGTCAAAGCCTTCGCCTTCGTTCTTATTGTAGCGGCCGACGACGACGATGGCGACGTCAGCGTGGGAGGCGGCTTCGGCGGCCTGGGCGAGATCTTTGGCGCGGGCTTCTGGGGTGTCGTGGGTGGGATCTTCGCCGTCCATGCCGACGCCGAGGGCGTAAGTGACCGTGGCGCTGCCGGCCTTCTCCTTGATGCCGTCGAGCGGGGCTACGGCCTGTTTGGGACGGACGAGCGAGGAGCCTCCACCGCCGGTGCGGGCGACGGCGGCGTTGGGGCCGATGACGGCGATGGAGTGGATCTTGGTGGTGTCGAGGGGGAGCAGGTTGGCGTCGTTCTTAAGGAGGACGATGCCTTCTGTTGCCCCTTGAAGGGCGATCGCGCGCTGCTCGGGTGTGTCGACTTCACCGCCGCCGGGGTGGGGGTGGTCGAAGAGGCCGCTGACGAAGATGACGCGGAGCATGCGGGTGACGTTGTCGTTGATCTGCGCCTCAGTGATGTGGCCAGCGGTGAGCTCGGCTTTGACTTTGTCGGGTACGAGCCAGAGGTCGCTGTTGCCGTTGGTCAGGGTCTGCGGACGGGCCATCATGGCCTTGGCTGGCTCGCCGCCGGGCATTTCGAGCGACATGCCGGCGTTGACGGTGGGCGCGGTGGAGTAGGTGGAGCCCCAGTCGGAGATGACGAAGCCCTGGAAACCGAACTCGCGCTGAAGGACATCGCGAACGAGCGGAATGTTTTCGGCCATGTGCGCGCCGTTGACGAGCTGGTAGGCGGACATGACGTTCCAGACGCCGCCCTGCTGCACTCCAGCTTTGAAGGCGGGCAGGTAGATTTCGTGGAGGGCGCGCTCGCTGATGGTTTCGTTGATGCGGTGGCGCTCGAACTCCTCGTTATTGGCGACGAAGTGCTTGAGGCTGGGGATGACGCCTTCGCCCTGCACGCCGCGGATGTAGGCGACGCCGAGCTTGCCGGAGAGATAGGGGTCCTCGCCGTAGCCTTCGAAGTTGCGTCCCCAGAGCGGCTGGCGGTTGATGTTGACGGTGGGGCCGAGGATCATGTCGCGGCCGAGGGCTTTGGTCTCCTGGGCGATGGCCTGGCCTTCCTTCTGGACGAGGGGGGCGTCCCAGGTGGCGCCCATGCAGACGCCGGAGGGGAAGGAGGTGGATTCAATCTTGGTGGGCGCGTTGGACGCGGAGGTCATAGCGGAGCTGCCGAGCCAGGAGCGAACGCCCATGGGGCCGTCGGCCATTTTGATGGCGGGGATGCCGAGGCGCGCGACGGGCATGGATTCCATCCAACCGGAGCCGGCGAGCATGGAGATTTTCTCGTCGAGGGTCATGCGGGAGAGCAGATCGGAAACGCGCTGCTCGACGGGGAGGGCGGCGTTTTTGTAGGGGGCGTCGGGCGGGACGGGAGGGGGTGGGGGGGCCTGGGCCTGAGGTGGCGCGGTCTGCGTGGTGGGCGGAAGAGCCGGAGTGGGCTGGGGGGCCTGCGAGAAGAGCGGGGATGAAACGAGCAGGCCAAAAAAGGCAAAACAGGACAGCGTGGACCTTGTCATGGGCAGGCTCCGTGCATGCGGAAGGTGGGCCACCAAACTGGGGCAATCGTAGACGATGTGCTTGGGGGGCCGCAAATGCACCTGCGGTGCGGCCACTGCGGCTTCGCCGCCATTCTCGCTGGGTGGGCTTCAGTGGTTTCCGCCCTGTCGCCCGCAACCATCCATCGACGAAGACCTGTCGATGGGCCCCCCGGCGAGGTGACAGGATGGAGCACGGGAGAGCTCAGGTCCGTCGAGGGCCGGAATCGAACTAGTCGGTCGTGGCCACCAAGCTGACAGCGGCGCGACGGCGGTCGAGGAAGCTGCGGACGGCGGGGTCGTGTTCGAGGGCGATGGCGCGCTCGAAGGCCTGGGTGGCTTCGGAGGGGTGGCCGGTGCGGGCGAGCAGGTCGGCGCGGGCGGCCCAGTAGGGCTGGTAATCGAGAAGGCGGGGGTCGGCGGCGAGGTCGTCAAGGGTGTGGAGTGCGGCCTGGGGGCCGGTTTCGGGGCCGATGGCGACTTCAGCGAGGGCGAGGGCGCGGTTGAGCGCGGCAACCGGCGAGCCGGTGATAGCGAAGAGCGCGTTGTAGAGGGTGAGGATGGCGGGCCAGTTGGTGACGCCGGTGCGATGACGCTCGACATGCGCCGACTGGATGGCCGCCTCAAGCTGGTAGCGACCGATGCGGCCGGAGCGGCTGGCGTGGAGGAGGGCGGCCTCGGCGTGGTCGATCATGCGCGTGTCCCAGAGGGCGGTGTTCTGGTCGCGGAGGGGGACGAACTCGCCGGCGGGATTGCGGCGGGCGGCGCGGCGGGCTTCGGCGTAGAGCATGAGGGCGAGGAGGCCGAAGGCTTCGGGTTCGGAAGGCAGCAGGTCCGTGACGATGCGGCAGAGGTAGATGGCTTCTTCGGCGAGTTCGCGGCGCGCGGGGTCGGTTCCGGCTGGGTCCTGCCAGCCCTCGGAGAAGGCGGCGTAGATGGCGTCGAGGACGGCTTCGAGGCGCTCGGGCATCTGCTCCCGTTCGGGGATGTGGAAGGGAATTCCGGCCTGCCGGATTTTGGTTTTGGCGCGGACCAGGCGCTGGCTCATGGCGGCGGGCGACATGAGGAAGGCCGATGCGATCTGCGCGGCTTCAAGGCCGAGGACTACCTGGAGCATGAGCGGCGCGCGGATGGAGGCTTCGATGGCCGGGTGGGCACAGGCAAAGAGCAGGCCGAGGCGGCGATCGGGGATCGCGCCGGAGGCGGCTTCGTCGAGGGAGGCGGCGATGGTGTCGAGCTCGTCCGGGCCGGCTTCGGGCTGTTGACGGCGAGTTTGATCGATGAGCTTGCGACGGGCGACGGTGAGCAGCCAGGCATCGGGGTTTTGCGGGCAGCCCTGCGTGGGCCACGTCTGGAGCGCGGAGGCGAAGGCTTCGGAGAGCGCGTCTTCTGCCGCGGCTACGTTGCCCGAGCGGGCGGCGAGCCACGCTACCAGTTTGCTGTAGCTGTGGCGGGCGGCGGCTTCGGCAGTTTGGTAGACGTGGGCGGTCTCGGGAGTCATGGACTCGTCAGGTGGTCAGGTGGTCAGGTGATCAGGTGGCCTGGGGCTGGATGGGCTGCCACCTGATCGCTGGGATTTATCGAGTGGCGACTGTCGCCTCGTGAGCGCCAGAGTACACCTGGGGCGTTTCGGTCGGCCAGATGGCGCGCACTTCAATGGAGCCGTGGTGGGCGCCGGGGCACTTGGCGGCCCAGGAGAGGGCGGCGTCGAGATCGGGGGCCTCGATGAGGAAGTAGCCGCCGAGGGACTCTTTGGAGTCGATGAAGGGGCCATCGAGGACCTGGAGCTTGTTGTTGGTGGTGCGGATGGTGGTTGCGGTGGTGGCGGGGCGCAGGCGGTTGGAGCCGACCAGAACTCCGGACGACTCGAGCGCATCGCGGTAGGCGCGGTAGGCTGCGTAGCCCTGTTGCTGCTGCTCAGGGGACATGGCGGCCCAGGCGGATTCGTCGGAGTAAAGCATGAGGAGATATTGCATGGGGAAACCTCGTTGTTTGGGATTGTAGGCGTTTCAAGCGCCTTTACTCCCATGACGGGCGGAGAGGGCTGCAATCGACATGGACTGACAGGAAGTTTTTCGAGCCGGGGTGCTGGTCGGGTTGCCTGTACAGTCAGGCGTGCTCTCTAAGACGAATCTTACCGTTAAGTCATTGAATTGAAATGGAGACGGGCGTTCTCTCCCTCAAAAAAGACAGGTTACCGCCCGGGTGCCCGGCTCGCAATGGGGTATGGAGGACAGCCAGTTTTCGGTATCCTAGGAGGGACGGCCCGTTCGTTTGGCCCCAATGGCAGATTTCGATAGGGGTAGCAGACCCCGCCCGGCCAGAGCCATCGCGACAATCGACGAACGGCGGTCTGGGCTCCTGGCAAGGGCACTTTCGAAAGCTGCAAATACCCTCCTGGAGGACTAGGAATGACGGATACACCTAAAAAGAGGACCACGAAGACCGCGAGCGCGGATAAGCCTAAAGCAGCAGCCAAGCCGCGGAAAACAGCGGCGAAGAAGAGCGCGGAGGGCGAGACGGCCAATCCCGTTACGGATAATGTGCACGTGATGCCGCAGCGCTCGGCAACTCACGACGAGGTTGCGAAGCTGGCGCACAAGTACTGGCAGGAGCGCGGCGGAAACCACGGATACCACATGGAAGACTGGTTCCGGGCAGAGCAGGAGCTGCGCGGCAAGGCCTCGTAAGCTCTCATTTTTCAAGCTGATTTTGCGCGCGCGGGAATAGCTGGGGGTTTGGTGCGCCCGCGCCGGCATTTTTCCGGTGAAATCCTGAAAAGCTTGTTTGCGAGCGATCGCAGGCATGCGCGGAGTTGTGCATTCGGTCCGCAGGGGCTAAAGCCCCCGTCTCTCTTCCCTGCACGGAGTGTCAGGGCTGAAGCCCTGACCTACCCAATCCCAACGAGCGTGCCGGTCAGTACATGCGCAGGTCGCCTTCAACGGGGGCGAACTTGAGCAGGCCCATCTCGCCGGCCAGGCGCTCGAGTCTGGCGCGGGTGGTGGCGCTGGGGGGGACCAGCGGAAGGCGGACCGCGTCGCTGCATTTGCCCATGAGGCTGAGGACCGTCTTCACGGGCGAGGGGTTTGACTCCCAGAAATTGGCTTCAAAGAGGCGCATGGAGCGGCGCTCGATGTCGCGCGCCTCGTCCCAGCGGTTATCGAGGGCGGCGCGGATCATCTGGCTGACTTCGGCGGGCATCTCGTTTGAGGCGACGCTGATGAGGCCCTGCGCACCGGAGGCGATGGCGGCGAGCGCCATATTGTCGTCGCCGGAGAAGACTTTGAAGGAGCGCGGCGCGCCGTGGACAATGGCGGCGATCTGCGGGAGCTTGCCGGAGGCCTCTTTGATGGCCTGGATGTTGGGGGCGGATTCAATCAGGCGAATGACGGTCTCGGGCTCGAGGTTGGCGGCGGTGCGCCCCGGCACGTTGTAAAGGCAGACCGGCAGCGGCGCTACGGCTTTGGCGAGCGCGAGGAAGTGCTGGTACTGGCCTTCCTGCGTGGGCTTGTTGTAGTAGGGGTTCGCGGAGAGAACGGCGCTGACGCCTTTGACCTGGCGGAGCTGCGCGGCTAGGCGGAGCAGGGTGCGGGTGGAGTTGTGGGTGCATCCAGCCCAGACGGGAACGCGACCCGCGGCGGCTTCGATGACGATGCGGATGACGCTGAGCCACTCGTCTTCTTCGAGGGTGGCGGCTTCTCCGGTGGAGCCACACGCGACGATGAAGTCGATGCCGGATTCGACCTGCCAATTGACGAGCGCCCAGAGCGCCTGCTCATCGATCGCCCCGTCGGCGCGGAAGGGCGTGACGATCGCGGTGCCACAACCAGTTGTTTGCATGACAAGACAGTTTATAACGGCGGGCGCGTGTGGATTGTGACTTATGAACGCATGCGCAAGTAGTTCCGCACGTCGCGAGAGCCCTCGGTGATGGCAATGACTTCAATGTCTTCGCCAACCGGACGATAGACGATCAAATATTTCCCAACTGGCCAGAAGAGAAAGGGGCGGCTGGTGAGATCTCGGCGCGAATGCCCAATGCGCGGATTGCGCGCGAGCAGATCCAGTGCTTCTATGATTCGAATGACCCAGTGATCCGCAGCGTCTTCGTCGTCGTGAGCGATGTATTCCCAGATCTCCCGAATTTCGGCTTTGGCCGACTCAGTCAGCGAATACTCGTTCACGCAATGCGCTTCTTTCTTCGGCCCAGGAGTTGCTCCATCTCACGGAGGAACTCTTCTTTCGAGACGCGTTCTCCTCGGTCAAGCGCCGCGACGCGCGCGTCGAGTTCTCGATCAAAGTCGGCAATGTGCTCTTCGCGAGACTTCTCTTCGCGTTCGAGCAGGCGGAGGGCTTCGCGCACGACTTCGCTGGCGGAGGTGTAACGGCCGGTGGCAACCTTGTCGGCGACGAACTTTTCGAGTTCAGGGGTAAGCGACACGTTCATGGGGAAGATCTCCTCAAGGAACATGCTGGACTCGATAACAGAATTTGTCAAAGTTTGTTATTACCGCTAAAGCTGGTCGAAGATGTCGCGGAAGTCATAGGCGCCGGGCTGCTGTTTAGCTAGCCACTCGGCGGCGCGGACTGCGCCTAAGGCGAAGCCGCGGCGGCTGGCGGCGTCGTGGCGGAGTTCGAGGACGTCGATGTCGCTGTTGGCGGTGACGATGTGCTCGCCCTTGGCGTCGCCGACGCGATGCGAGGTGATGGGGACGTAAGAGCCGGGGCGGGCGGCGTGGATGATCTCCTGCAATGTGAGGGCGGTGCCGGAGGGGGCGTCGAGCTTGGTGTTGTGGTGCGTCTCCGAGATGGAGAACTGGTAGCCGTCGAGGCGGGCGAGCTCGGCGGTGAGGCGGAAGAGCTTCTGCACGCCGATGGAGAAGTTGGTGCCGTAGAGCAGCGCTCCGCGCTTCTGCGCTTTGGACCTCATCTCGTCCAGATGAGCGTACCAGCCGGTGGTGCCGACGACGATGCGGGAGCCGAGGGCGAGGACGGCGCGCATGTTTTGGACGGCGGCCTCGGCGCTGGTGAAGTCGATGACGGTGTCGACGCCTGCGAGGGTGGGAGCGGTGAGGGCCGATGCGCCGCGATTCTCATTGATGTCGAGGGCGCGTACGCCGTGGCCGCGCTCGTGTGCGATCTCCGCTACGAGCGAACCGGTCTTGCCTTTGCCGAGTACGAGAAAGAGCATTCTTCTTTAGCTCCTGGCTTCTAGCTGCTAGCTACTAGCTTAAAACGCGGTAAGCGAGCGCGTTGGGTTCGGTTGTCAGGGGTGGGTTGGCGCTGCTGCTTGTGCTTTGTAGAAGCGAATGTGCACGGCTGGTGTGCCGTTCGACGGGGTGACTTCGAGCGTTCCGACGTAGACGCCGCCGTTGAGCCAATCATACTTTCCCTTGGGGGCTTCAAAGGCGGGCGATGTGAGGAGAGCGCCGTCTTTACCGTCGCTGCTCTTGCACTGGGTTCCAGCGTTGCGAACGTTGATGATGACGCCGTCGTCGGTCTGGATCATGTAGTCGGCGTGGATGGTGAAGCAGCCGCCCGGGGACGCTAGTTGCCAGTCCCAGCCGCCGGGGAGGATTTTGCCTTTGAGGCGAGGGCCCTGGAAGGTTCCGCCGGTGATGGGGACGATGTTGCGATGGCCCTGCGGGGTGTCGCCCACCGGCTGCGCGGGGCCGAGGGTGACGGTCTCTTCGTAAACGAATTCGAGTGTGGGGGCGGCGCGGGCCGGGGCTTGGGCGCGGAGGGATGGGGCGAGGAGTGCGGCGAGGAGCAGGATTGTTGGGATCGGGCGGAAAGGCATCTTCTCTTGCTCCTACCTACTGCGTGCAACCCGGATCAAAAGCGGGTCCTTCGCTTCGCTCAGGATGACAAATCTGTGGGGGAACCCGCAATGCGACAAGCAGATTCCCTACGGGAATGACAGACCAGAAAAGCAAATGCAAGAACAACCGCAGATCCTTCGACTCCGCTCCACTGCGTTGCGCTTCGCTCAGGATGACAGTGTCATAGGGAGGTTAGGAGGTGAGGGCTGGCTTGCGCGCTTCGACGTCGAAGACGGCGGGGTCCGGATCCTGGAAGAAGGCGGCGTGAAGGCTGCGCACGGCTTCGTCGGCGTCTTCCTCGTCGATCATGAAGCTCATGTTGATTTCGCTGGCGCCCTGGGAGATCATGCGCACGTTGATGTGGCGCACGGCGTTGAAGACCTGCGCCGCCATGCCGTTCTGGCCGCGAATGTCTTCGCCGACGAGGCAGATGAGCGCCTTCTTGCCTTCATATTTCACGTCGGCCAGCTTGCTGAGGTCGGCGGCGATGGCGGGCAGCTTGTCGGTGGAGTCGACGGTGAGTGAGACGGAGACTTCGCTGGTGGAGACCATGTCGACCGCGGTCTGGTGCTTGTCGAAGATGGTGAAGATCTCGCGGAGGTATCCGTGGGTCATCAGCATGCGGCTGGCGACGACATCGATGATGGAGAGCTTCTTTTTGACCGCGATGGACTTGAAGGGGCTCTTGCAGTGCGGCGCGAGCGAGATGATGCGGGTGCCCTCGTTCGTGGGGTTCTTGCTGTTGAGCACGAGCACCGGGATGTTCTTTTTGACGGCGGGCAGGATGGTGGCCGGGTGCAGAACCTTGGCGCCGAAGTAGGCGAGCTCGGCGGCTTCTTCAAAGCTGATGACTTTGACGCGCAGGGCGTCAGGGCAGACGCGCGGATCGCTGGTCATGATGCCGTCGACGTCAGTCCAGATCTCGATGGCATCGGCATGCATGGCTCCGCCGATGAGGGCTCCGGTGAAGTCGGAGCCGCCGCGGCCGAGGGTGGTGGTGATGCCGGCCTCGTTGGCGCCGATGAAGCCGCCCATGACGGGGACCTTGCCGGAGTCGATGAGGGGGCGGATCTTTTCGGCCGCGCGCATCTCGATGATGGCATCGATGGGGATGGCTTTCTGGTATTGCGAGTCGGTGATGACGACTTCGCGCGAATCGAGCGGTGCGGCGTCGATGCCGCGCTCACAAAAGGCATGAGCGATCATGCGGCTGGAGAGGCGCTCGCCGTAGCTGACGATGAGGTCGGAGATGCGGGGGGTGAGCTCGAGGATGGCAGCCAGGCCGCGGAGGACTTCGTCGAGCTGATCGAATTTCTGATCGACCCAGTTGACGAGCTCGGCGGATTGCTTGGGGTCCTTCAGGAGCGCGGCGGCAGTGTCGCGATGGCGCGAGCGGAGGCGCGAGCTGATTGCAAGCGCGCCGGTGCGGTCGCCCTGAGAGGCGGCGGCGGCACAGCGGAGAAGCTGGTCAGTGACGCGCGCCATGGCGCTGACGACAACAACCGGGTGCTTGCCTGCGGCGACGCGTCCGGCAACAATGGTGGCGGTGCGATTAATCGCGGCCGGATCTTCGACCGACGTGCCGCCGAACTTCATGACCACAAGACTCATGCGTTTCCCGACCTGCGATGTTCTTGCGTCGTCCCTACGGGACTCTGCAATCGATTTGTGTACCCCTCACCCCACGTTAAAACGCGGGGCTAACAACCTCTGCGCCTCCGGCGCGCTTTATGCGTGCGCGGCCGCGAGCGTCTCGAGCTTGCCGAGGCTTGCCAGCAGTTCCGCATTCAGTATGGTTGCGCCGGCGGCGCCGCGTACGGTGTTGTGCGAAAGCAGCACGAACTTCCAGTCCAGCAGATTGCAGGGACGCAGACGGCCCACGGTGACGGCCATGCCTTTTTCGCGATTCCGGTCGAGACGCGGTTGCGGGCGATCGGGCAGGGCGGAGAACTGCACGGGCTGCTTGGGCGCGAAGGGCAGGTCTTTGCCGGCGAGTGGCTTGTACTCATCCCAGGCTGCCAGGATCTCTTCGGCCGTGGCCTTGCGCTTGAACTGGATCGAAACGCATTCCGTGTGTCCGTCGATTACCGGCACGCGGTTGCAGTGCGCGGTAATGCCGGCGGCGAGCGGAGTCACGCCGTGGCCTTCGAGCTTGCCGAGGAGCTTCAAGGTCTCGGCTTCCATCTTCTCTTCTTCGCTGCCGATGTAGGGCACGACGTTGTCGAGGATGTCCATGGAGGCCACGCCTGGGTAGCCGGCACCGCTGACGGCCTGCATGGTGGTCACGAAGATTTTCTCGATGCCGAAGCGCTCTTCAAGAGGCTTGAGCGCCATGACCAGGCCGATGGTGGAGCAGTTGGGATTGGTGACCATATAGCCACCGGAAGCTTTACGCGAGGGCTGCTCCTCGATCAGATGGAGGTGTTCGGCGTTGACCTCGGGAATGACCAGGGGCACGTTCGGAGTCATACGGAATGCGCTTGAGTTCGACAGAACGGCGCAGCCGGCATCGGCGAACTTGGGCTCGAGGTCGCGGGCGATGGGCGCATCGATGCTGGAGAAGATGATCTTGGGTGCCCCGTCGGGGTCGGCCGGGGAGACGGTCATTTTGGCGATGCGCTCGGGCAGGGGGGTATCGAGACGCCATTTGGCGGCTTCGCCGTAGGGTTTGCCGCTGGAGCGGTCGCTGGCTGCAAGCCACGCCACCTCGAACCAGGGGTGGTCTTCAAGTAGCTGAATGTAGCGCTGGCCCACCATTCCGGTGGCCCCAAGAATGCCAATTGGATATTTGTTTCGCATGATGGATGTAGACATTTCAGTGTACAGGAAAGCGGGTTCGAGCAGCCTGGGAAGCCTTGGCGAGGGGATTTCGCACGGCAAGGGAAATGGCAGGGCGACTCATTCAACTGGGCGAGCCAGAGTCTCAAGCGTAACGGTATGATCGATGTACGGAAGGTGATTTTTCAGAGGCTGCGGAATTCAGAGTTAATGATATTGCAGTTGCAAATCCATCCCTCAGCGGCTAAAGCCGCGCTCCCTTTGGAGTATGTAGCGGCACGGCTAAAGCCGTGCCCTTTCAAGACCGAGGCATTTGGGAAGTTTTTCCGTAGCCTTCCTAGACCGTCCTCTTATAATTCGGTGGTTCGCCGCCAAGCAGAGTAGATGCCCATTCCAGACGCCATTTCCCGCGTACCCGTTGCCCGTCCCACTCTTGCGGCTCGACTGGCGGCGCACGCGCAGATCATGCGGCTGGATCACTCGATGAAGAACATCTTTGTGATCCCGGGAATTGTGGTGCCGCTTAGCGTGCTGCGTTCGTCGGCGCTGTCATGGACGCTGGGGCGGAATATCGCAGTGGGCTTTGTGGCCACAACGTTGATTGCGTGCAGCAATTACGTGGTGAACGAGGTGCTTGATGCGCCGTTCGACAGGCTGCATCCGGTGAAGAAATCGAGGCCGGCTGCGCTAGGCCTGGTGAACGTGCCGGCCGCGTATGTGCAGTGGGTTGTGATGATGCTGGTGGGAATGGCGCTGGCGTTCACGATCTCCGCTCCGTTTGCATGGACGGCCGCGGCCCTGTGGATCATGGGCTGCGTTTACAACATTCCTCCGGCACGGACGAAGGACAAGGTTTACCTGGATGTGCTGACCGAATCGGTGAACAATCCGCTGCGGTTGTTGCTGGGCTGGTTCATGGTGACGTCGACGCTGGTGCCGCCTGCGTCGCTGCTGCTCTGCTACTGGATGGCGGGATGTTATCTGATGGCGCTGAAACGATTCAGTGAGTTCCGCGAGATTGGCGACGCTGAGGTTGCGGGCGCATATCGGAAGTCGTTCCGGCACTACACGCAGGTTTCGCTATTGAGTTCGGTGACGTTCTATGCGGCGGCGGCGATGCTGTTTTTTGGTGCGTTCATCATGCGGTACCGGATCGAGCTGATCCTGGTGTTCCCGCTGGTGGCGCTGATCATGTCGACCTATTTCAAGATGGCATTTGAGCCGCACAGCGCGGTACAGAATCCGGAGAAGCTTTATCGGCAGCCGCTGCTGATGGTTGAGATCAGCGCGCTTTCGTGCGCGATTATCGCGCTTCTGTACTTCGATATTCCACGGCTGGCGCAGATTCTCTCTCCTACTTTGCCGAGCGCGTTGGGGCATTGATTCTCGGAGTTTTGGCCATGGGAGCTCTTTAAAAGGGCGTCTTCTGCGGTGCGGACCGGGTATCGAAGGCGAATCGATGCCAAGCCTCGTTACCAATGTGGAGTGACTCAGGCTGGCAGGGATTTCCCATGAACCGGCCGATCGCGTTTTCCCAGAAGCGAGAGGCCAATCGGTTAGTTTGCAGCACGCGCACCTGCCAGAGAGCAGGGAATCGGCTCCAAACGTCATGCGCGGCAGTGGTTCCGGCGCCGCGCCGACGAAAGGCGCGCGTCACGAAGAACTCGGCCACATCGAAGACGGGCTCTCGGCCCGGCAAGGAGTCGAGGCGCGTGACTAGGACGAATCCGGCTGTTTCTCTTTCGATACGAATGAGGAATGGAAACCGGTCCGGCTTGTGCCAATAATCCGCCAGACCGGGATAGACAAACGTGCCATCTGCTTGAAATCTGACCGCGTGAAACTCGCTGAACTCTGTGGCATAGGAAGCGAGCAAGTCCGCCAGCACCGGCTGGTCGCACAAGGCGGCGGGCACGACTTCAATAGCCGCCACTGTCCGCGATTGCGGCTCATGCATCAGTTTGGCCAGACGGGGACGGAAGCCGTTTTTCCGGCGACGGTGGTCCACTCGCGGACATACCAGCGCTTGACCAGGCCGTTGAGCACGTAGGGGTCGGATTTGGCGAATTCTTCTGCAACTGCGGGGGAATCGCCGCGGAAGAGCAGGATGGCGCCGTCGACGGGATTGGCGAGTGCGCCGCCCAGGACGAGCTCGCCGTGGTCGCTGGACAACCATGCCTTGGCCAGATGCGCGCTGCGGAACTCGCCGCGCCGCTCGAGGTAGTCCGGGCTCAGTTCATAGAAGAGCAGATAGTGCATATCGTTTGAATAGACCCTCTGGCCGCCAGTGTGCAACCGGCCGGGTGCAGCCGACTTTCGTCACTTGACTGTGATCGCAAACCTGTATTAGCTTCGGTCCAATTTACTCTGTGCCGGGAACGGGGCACGGCAGATGGCATTTTGACACTGAACGGCCCGGCACAGGCAACTTCCTCAATTCAACAAAAGACACTTGGAGGTCTTCAGAATGAGTAAGTATCTATTTGCTCCGAGGGTGGTGCTGCCTCTTTTGGGCTGCTTTATCGCAACTCCCCTCGCATACCTTAACGCTCAGGGTCGGTCGTCGAATGTGAATCCGGGTGGCTCCGTCATCCTGGAGCAGGGCCAGCGGCCTGTCACCATTCATCCAACTGTGGAAGCAATGGACAAGTTCCGCAAAGAATCTCACGGGCAAGCCTGCCACCATAACTGCGGCGGCGGAAGCAACAACCTCTCTTACCACGGCGGCGTGGGTGGCATTGGCGTGGAGACAGCGCCGAAGGTTTACCTGGTGCTGTGGGGATCGCAATGGACGAACAATGATCCGAGCGGCGAGGCGCAGATCCTGCAGAACTTCTACACGGGCGTTGGTGGCAGCTCGTGGAACAACAGCGTGACCCAGTATTGCCAGGGCGTAGCCAGTGGCACAATCACCTGCGGCAGCAGCGGTCAGCACGCGGGAAACCCGTCGGGCATGTTGGCCGGGGTCTGGGCGGATAACACGACCGCGGCTCCCTCGAAACCCACGCAGTCACAGCTCGCGGCCGAGGCGGTGAATGCCGCGGCGCACTTCGGCAATACGTCGTCGACGAGCAATCAGACAGTGCAGTACGTGATTGCGACTTCGCACGGCAACAGCATGTCCGGCTTTGCAGTGCAGTGGTGCGCATGGCACAGCTCAACCAGTTCGAACTACGGCAACATCGCGTACACGAATCTGCCGTATATGACGGACGGCGGTGCTAGCTGCGGAGCCAACTTTAACGGGCTCGGCGCCAATGCCGGCATCACGATCGTGGGCGGGCACGAGATGGCCGAGACCGAGACCGACCAGTTCCCGAACGGCGGCTGGCTGGATTCGGGCGGCTCAGAGAACGGCGACAAGTGCGCGTGGATCTCGTCGGGGCAGGGCGCTTCTGCAAAGGTGACGTTCCCCAACGGCAGCAGCTTCCCGGTGCAGTCGCTGTGGAGCAACGCCTTCAACAGCAACGCCGGTGGATGCGTGCTTTCGTACTAGACACGCGGACAGGCTGAAAACGGAATCGCCGGAGCTCTTGAGGCTCCGGCGATTTTCTTTTGGGCGGATTAGGAGTTCAGGCCATCGCCTGCAACACGGCGTCGGCGAACGTGGTGGTGCCGCAGGTGCCGCCCACATCGCGGGTGAGGCACTTCTTTTCGGAGTAGACGGTTTCGAGCGCCTTCTGCACCTTGTCGGCCGCCGCTTCTTCGTCTAAATGACGGAGCATGAGGATGGCCGATTGCAGCAGGGCGGTGGGGTTGGCGATGTCTTTGCCGGCGATGTCCGGAGCCGAGCCGTGCACTGCTTCGAAGATGGCGCAGTCGTGTCCGAGGTTGGCGCCGGGCACCAGGCCGAGTCCGCCGACGAAGGCCGCGCAGAGATCGCTGACGATGTCGCCGTAGAGGTTTTCGAGCAACAGCGTGTCGTACTGATACGGATTCATGACGAGCTGCATGCAGGTGTTGTCGATGATGTGCTCGCCGTACTGGATGTCGTGGAACTCCTCGGAGACCTTGCGCGCGCAGCGCAGGAAGAGGCCGTCGGAGAGCTTCATGATGTTGGCCTTGTGAATGGAGTGGATCTTCTTGCGGCCATGCTTGCGGGCGTATTCAAACGCAAAACGGGCGATGCGGGTGGAGCCCTTCTCGGTGATGACCTTGATGGATTCGACCACGCCGGGGACCACCTCGTGCTCCAAGCCGACGTACTCGCCCTCAGTGTTTTCGCGGACGATGATGAGGTCGACGCCTGGCCAGTGCGAGTTGAGGCCAGGGAGGAGCTTGATGGGGCGGAAGTTCGCGAAGAGGTCGAACTTCTTGCGCAGCGTGACGTTGATGCTCTTGAAGCCGCCTCCGATGGGGGTGGTGACGGGACCTTTGAGAGCGACCTTGTTGCGCTCGATGGAGTCGTAGAGCGCCTGCGGGATGTATTCGCCGAAGATCTCGAAGGCTTCAGCGCCCGCGGCAAACTGCTCCCAGTCGAATTTAACGCCGGTGGCTTCAAGGATGCGGACTACGGCCTGGGTGACTTCGGGGCCGATGCCGTCGCCGGGGATTAACGTTATTTTGTGGGTCTTGGTTTCGGACATGGTTGGCTTCTAGCTGCTAGCTCCTAGCTTCTAGGGTATCGCGGCGCGGTTGGGTGATCACTTCTCTGGCCTACGCCTCGGTGCGGCCTCCGCTGTTGGATCGCTGCCGCCGAGAGCAGCTAACCGGCTGGTAGCGTCTCTGTAGCGCAAAAAGTCCAAAAACGCGGCTCTGAGGCCCGTCTCAATGCGGCTCCATTCGACCCTTGGGGCATTTCGAGCCTCCTTAGATAACTCGACAATGCGCCTCAAAGGGATTGGGGGTTCTGCCAATTCGCACAAGTGGATGCGAATGTGTGTAGCTGCATCAAAGACGTTCGAGTGCCCGTCGATCGCGTTCGTCACACATTCCGTCGCCAAGATCATTCCGCCCTCTGCTTGGAGATGGGAGCATCAACTCCCATTTCACGAAAGGCGGAATCGATCTCGCCAGGCTGAACATCTTCGGCGCGGATTTCACCGGTGCTCAGGGACGCTAGCCCTCCGAGGCTCCTCAGTGCTGGCCCATCGTAGCCCTCTTCGAGCGCATCGGCGGCAATAGCGGGAAGCTTCCAATACTGGAGATCGCCGAAATAGTATTCAACCGCCAGTTTCTTCGGGTCGATGCTCATGGTTTCGCACCTAACTCTTGAAGGATTGTGGCAATCTTTGACTTCCCGAAGCAACCGCAGATCCTTCCTCACCTGCGCTTCGCTTCGGGTCGTCAGGATGACACAGCACCGGAGTTGGGATAGCTACTTTTTCCCTTTGCTGGAGCGATTGCCTTCCAGAAGGCCTTCGAGCTCTTCCTTGAATTCGCGGACGTCTTTGAAGTCGCGGTAGACGCTGGCGAAGCGGATGTAGGCGACGGTGTCGAGGCCCTTGAGGTGGTCCATGATGAGCTCGCCGATCTCGCGGGTGGAGCGCTCGCGCTCCTGGGCGTCCATGACGTACTGCTCGGTAGCGTCGACGACTTTCTCAAGCTGGGTGGAGGAGACGGGGCGCTTTTCGCAGGCGCGGAGCAGGCCCGAGAGGATCTTCTGGCGGTCGAAGCGCTCGCGGCGGCCGTCCTTTTTCACCACCATGTAGGGGATCTCGTCGATCCGCTCATAGGTGGTGAAGCGCCGCTCGCACTTTTCGCACTCGCGGCGGCGGCGGATTGAGTCGGCCTCTTTGCTTTCACGCGAATCGACGACACGATCCTGGGCGAACCCGCAGTAGGGACATTTCATGTGTCTCGATTGTAGGGGATGGATTAGGTATTCCGAAATGAGCGGCTTAGGTGATTTTTTGAGGGTGCAGAAGGGCGCCGTGGGGATGTGCGGGCCACAGGTGCTCACAGGGAGAGCGAGTAGGTGGCCCGTAGTTGGTTTTGATGTGGCTAGCGAAGGCGGCCGGGATTGTTCCGGATATCAAAACGCGCATCGCCGCTCGTCGCATCAGAATGTGCATGGGAAATCCTCGTTGTCCGGGCCTGGACGTGCGCTCGGGGCGGGGAGCTGGCCGTATTGGCTGCGCAAATTGGACGTAATCTGTCACATTTGCCAGTCGGCTACCACTATATATTCGGGCCATGCTGGACTGTTTTGGGTAAATGCCCGCTGCGCGGTGGAAGCAAGAGTTTAGGACCGGCAGCTTTTATGCGGCGGATAGAAACTCAACCGTCAGGAGGTTGAAAAGGAAACTGAATTCGCCTACAGTTTTCATATTGCGGGAATTGCGACGGTTTTCGACATTCGGAGACCGGCCCCCGCCTATTTGTCTGTACCGGAATAGCTAGTAGCCACCATCTAACCCTAGAGGAAAGTAGGAGATCGGCATCATGGAAAACAAGCCGGCACAAAATATTCAGGATACGTTCCTGAATACTGTTCGGAAGGACAAGACCCCCATCACCATTTACCTCGTCAGCGGAGTCAAACTCACCGGTAAGATTCGGTCATTTGATAAATACTCCGTTCTTCTGGAGAACAACAGCCAGGAACAACTGATCTTCAAGCACGCTATTTCGACCGTTGTGAGCAACCGGAGCGTATTGCACGGCGAGCACCGCGCACCGGGGATGCACAGCGGACTAGGGCCCGCTCCTGTGAGCGTTCCGTCTTCCGCTTCCGCCACCGGGACTGGGGATGGGTCGCGAGGAGCAGTAACGATTGGTAGTTAATCGAGGCATCGACGGGCTGAGCGGAAGGCCGGGGTTTCCAGAACAGGAGCCCGGTTTCCCGGGAGTCCGGCCCGAGCGAGCCATCCTGGTGGGAGTGGACATTCCGGTCCGCTCCCGCACCAACCGCGCAGGTGCTGAAGCTGCTCGCGCGGCTGCACGTCTTGATATAGAATCCGACATAAATCCAGCTCAGCCTTTGCGGACTGTCGCGCCTCAGCCCGGAGCGTCGTCTACGGCTCTTGATGCCGAGGAGTCCCTGGCTGAGTTTCGTGAGCTGGTTCTGAGCGCGGGAGCTGAGATTGCGGCGGAGATTCTGCAGCGACGGCCAAAGCTCGATCCGGCGACGCTGATTGGTTCTGGCAAAATTGAAGAGATTGCCGGGGTTGCGGAGTCGACGCAGGCAGATCTGGTGCTGTTTGATCATGATCTCTCGCCGACACAGCTCAGAAACCTGGATGCTGCGCTGCCGTGCCGGGTGCTGGACCGGACCCAGCTCATTCTCGACATTTTTGCGCGACACGCGCGGACCCGCGAGGGCCAGTTGCAGGTGGAGCTGGCGCAGCTCGAGTACATGCTGCCGCGGCTAACAGGGCGAGGCAAAAGCATGTCGCAGACCGGCGGCGGCATTGGCACCCGCGGCCCCGGCGAGACTCAGCTTGAAACCGACCGCCGTCGCATTCAGCGCCGGATCGATCAGCTCAAGAAGGATCTGGATGCCGTGCGCCGCGTTCGCCGCCAGCAACGCCAGCGCCGCGAGGCGGTTCCGGTGCCTACGGTGGCGCTTGTCGGGTATACCAACGCGGGAAAGAGCACGCTGTTCAACCGCATCACGGGTGGGCAGGTGCTGGAGTCGGCGCGCATGTTCGCGACGCTCGACCCCAAGCTGCGCGCGATTGAACTGCCCAGCCGCCGGAAGGTGCTCCTATCCGACACTGTGGGATTTATCCGCAATCTTCCGCACACGCTGGTGACGAGCTTCCGCGCCACGCTGGAAGAGGTGGAACAAGCGGAGGTGCTGCTGCACGTTCGCGACGCCGCTTCGACTTATGGTGAAGAGCAGAAGATCCAGGTGGAGCGGGTGCTTGGGGAGCTCGAAGCGTTGAACAAGCCGCGCCTCGAGGTGATGAACAAGATCGATCTGCTGGGCGAGACGGAGCGGCACGGGTTGCTGGAAGCCTCGGCTGCGGGCAGCGAAGTGGCGGTATCGGCCAGGACGGGGGAGGGAACCGATCAGCTTCTGGAGGCGATCGACCGTGCGCTCCACACCGATCCGCTGGTAGAGGCGGAACTGCGGGTGCCGCAGCAGGAGGGCGCTGTCCTGGCGGCGATCGAGGCGGGCATGCTGATACGTAACCGGAGCTATGAAGGCAACCTGGTGCATCTCGCTGTTACGGGTCCGGCTTCGTTGATGGGCCGCCTGCGCGAGTATCGGCTGCGCGATGGGAAGGCCGGGGCGGAAGCTGTTTCGGCCAGTTAGGCCCTGCCGCAATCCTGGGTTTGAAATCCCTCCAGACGCATGTCACACTATTGCTGTGAATTACAACCATCGCGAGGGGCCTGTTTCGGACGCCCCGGTTCCCTCTATCACTACCCTGTCGAGCCGCGAAGTGTACCGCAACAACTGGATGCGGGTGCGCGAAGACGACATCCTTCGCTCGAATGGGAAGCAGGGGATCTACGGCGTCGTGGAAAAGGACGATGCGGCGATCATTATCCCGATCGAGGGCGACCGCATCTGGCTGATTGAGCAGTATCGCTACACCATCGAGGAACAGGCCCTTGAGCTTCCGCAGGGGGGCTGGGAGATGGCCGACGCCGATCCCGAAGAACTAGCGCGCGGAGAGCTGAAGGAAGAGACGGGTCTGCAAGCGGAGCAGATGACCTATCTTGGCCATCTCTGGATTGCGTATGGCTTCACGCGCCAGAAGCAGCATGTCTACCTGGCGACGGGGCTGACACATGCGGACAAGGACCCGGACGAAGAGGAGCACGACATCGTGCTGCACAACATGCCGGTGGCTGAGTTTGAGCAGATGATGCACGAAGGCAAGGTGCGTGACGCAAGCACCGTGGCGGCCTGGGGTTTGTATCTGATGTGGAAGGCGCGGCAGTAGTCGCGATTTCGTTCTGTCGGATGTCCTGAGGTAAGTCACCAGATTGCAATGCAGGAGTCAAGCTCCTGCAATACAGGATAGGTATGGTCGCTGGGCAGTAGCATCTCCGTGTTTCCCCCAAGGAGGTAAATGCCGTGGCCACGAACCGTCGTGCGTTCCTAAAGCTGCTCGGCTCAGGAGCAGTTTCTGCTGCGTTTCCAGCGAGCATCGCTCGCGCGCTTGAACATGAAGGCAACCACCGTACCGGCACCATTGCGGATGTAGAGCACATTGTGATTCTCATGCAGGAGAATCGCTCGTTTGATCATTATTTCGGCTCTTTACGCGGGGTGCGTGGATTCGGCGACCCGCGCGTCCAGAAGTTCGCCAACGGAGACCCGGTGTGGTATCAGCCAGATGGCTCAAATGGTCATGTGCTGCCGTTCCGGCCGGATCTTTCCAACCTAGGCCTCACCTTCATTGAAGACACCGACCATAGCTGGGACCTAACCCACATCGCCTGGAACCAGGGCATCTATGACGGCTGGGTACAAACCAAGGGCACGACCAGCATGGCGTATCTCACGCGCCAGGACATCCCCTTCCACTACGCGCTGGCCGATGCATTCACGGTGTGCGACGACTATCATTGCTCGCTCCTGGGACCGACGGACCCGAACCGGTATCACATGTGGACGGGCTGGGTGGGGAACGACGGGAACGGCGGCGGCCCAGTGCTCAGCAATGCCGAGGCGGGTTATGACTGGTCGACCTATCCCGAGCGGCTGTCGAAAGCCGGTATCAGCTGGAAGGTGTACCAGGACGCGGGTGATGGACTGGACGGACCCGATTACTGGGGCTGGACGGGCAACGCCTACATTGGCAACTACGGCGACAACTCCTTGCTGTACTTCCATCAGTATCAGAACTCCGCGCCCGGGAGCGCGCTCTATGAAGCGGCGCTGAGGGGCACCAACATCAAGGCGCTGAGCGGGTCGAATCCGCAAGTGGCGCCGCACCTCGTCGATCAGTTCCGCGCCGATGTGATGGCCAACAGCCTGCCGCAGGTTTCGTACATCGTGGCACCAGAGGCTTACTCGGAACATCCCAACTGGCCGGCCGACTATGGCGCGTGGTACATCGCACAGTTCCTCGATGCGCTTACCGCGAATCCAGAAGTGTGGAGCAAAACGGCGATCTTCCTCACCTATGACGAGAACGACGGATTGTTCGACCACAAGGTTCCACCGACGCCGCCGATGAATCGTGCGCAGGGCATCTCTATGGTGTCGACTGTGAACGAGATCTTTCCCGGCGACTCGTCGTTCATGCCGGGACCGATTGGGTTCGGCCTGCGCGTGCCGATGATCGTGATCTCTCCGTGGAGCAAGGGCGGCTACGTGAGTTCGGAGGTGTTCGACCACACGTCGCTAATCCAGTTCATTGAGCGGCGATTTGCGCACGGCAATCCCGCGCTGATGGAAAGCAACATCACGCCCTGGCGGCGCGCGGTGGCTGGCGATCTCACATCGGCTTTCGATTTCCGAAAGCCCAACACCAAATTTGTGGCGCTGCCCGATACCAGCTCGTATGTTCCTCCGAATCAGGACCGGTATCAGGACTACGTGCCCACTCCACCAGCAAACCAGAGCCTGCCGCCACAGGAGGCGGGGACGCGTCCGGCGCGACCGGTGCCCTATGAGTTGTTCGCGCATGGCCAAGCGAATGTTGCCGCCGGTACGTTCTCGATCGAATTCGGCAATGGCGGCAAAACGGCGGTGTTCCAGGTCCGTTCAGGAAACAGCAGCCTGGGACCGTGGACCTATACGGTCGGCACTCATGATTCCGTTTCTGACACGTGGCCGCTAACGAGCAACAATCTGACCGGGTACGATCTATCGGTCTATGGACCGAACGGCTTCCTGCGCACGTTCAAAGGCGGCCTCTCGGCGACCAGCGCAAACCTCGATGTTCGCACGCGTTATCGTAAAGAAGACAATGCGATTACGTTGGCGGGAAGAAACCTCGGTTCTTCGGCGGTGAAGATTCGCCTGACCGATGTGTACAGCGGCGAAGTGGAGACGGGAGAGATCGCTGCGGGCGAATGGGGAGAGAGAACGTTCCACCTGCACAAGACCCACGGCTGGTACGACTTCGTCGTCGAGGTGGAGCAGGATGCCGGCTTTCGATACCAGATTGCCGGGCACGTGGAAACCGGAGAGGAGAGCATGACAGACCCCGCGATCGGGGCATGAGCTCACCCCAAACAGGAAACGCCGGCCGCCCGGGCGGCCGGCGTTTCCTGTTTGGAAGAGAGTTCAGTGGCAGCCAAGAGGTCTGACATCAGCTCAACGTAACCCTTGAGCCCCGAAATATGCTTGCTATACCTTGAACCGCGAGGTATGATCCTCGGTGTAATGGCTCAACGGGAAACCAATCCGAATTTTATGAATGGCGTGCCCGAGTTGCTGATCCTGAGGCTGCTTGAGGACTCGGAGATGTACGGTTATGAAATAGTTCAGGCACTCCGCGATCGCACGGATGCAGTGATTGTCGTCGGCGAAGGAGTGGTGTATCCGGTGCTGCATACGCTGGAGCGCGCGGGAGCACTGCGCTCGCGACGCAAAACCGTCGCCGGGCGGAGCCGGATCTACTACTCGCTGACGAAAGCGGGATCAAGAAGGCTGGCGGAACTGGCGGGGCAATGGACGAACCTGGCGCGGGCCATCCAAAAAACCTTGGCAGGAGGGCAATATGGCGATGTGGTTGCGTGAACTGCGGGAGCAGTTGCTGCGCGCGGGCGTAGCGCCTCGGCATGTGCATCGATACCTGACCGAACTGCGCGAACATTGGGCGGATCTGACCGCAGAAGAGGAGCGGGCCGGACGGAATCGCGTCGAGGCTGAAGCCCTGGCGCTCACGCGTCTGGGTCGGGTAGAAGACCTGGCACGCACCATGATTGAAAAACGCGACTTGCGCTCGTGGACGGCACGTGCCCCCTGGGTGGTGCTGGGCGTTGGTCCGGTGCTGGGCCTGTTGGCCGCCTGGAGTATTTCGCTGCTGATTCTCTGGTCGGGTTGGCGTTGGTTTTTGGAGGGTTCACCGACGCCCTTTATTCCGCTCCATGGGTTCGCAACCGTCTATTTCGGCGTAGGCAGAACGCTTTATTACACCGCTCCGCTGCTGGCTGGCTGGGCCATGATCCTCCTCGCCGGTCGGCAAAGGCTGCAGGCGGTCTGGCCAGTGATCCTGGGGTCACTCGTCGTGGCTCTCATCGGGGCGACGGGTGCCGTGGATGTCAATCAAGGTGCCGGCGACGTAGGCATCCGGTTCTTTCCCGTTGCGTCGCAGATCGCCGATACTGCGGGTCATGCGCTGTTGCTGTTTGTTCTGGTTACCCTGCCGTATGTTGTGTGGCGTTGGAGGAATTCCCGGCCTGGTTTCGAGCAGCAGTAGACTAACCCCGGAAGACCATCTTTACTTCACGGCTTCTTCGAGGGCGTTCGTTCGGACCGCAGGCTTGAATCTCCTGTAGGCAATGACAGTCAGGAGGACGATCAGGCCGAGCCCGATCAATTGCGCGATGCCGAAGGCCGGAGAGGCCTGCGTGGGCGCGATGGCCTTGAGAGGGCCGATCTTCTCAAACGACTGCACGATCAGCACGAAGACGTTGAAGTACAGCGCAACGGCTGCTGCTACTACGTATCTGCCGCGCCACCCACCGGCGAGGCGCTTGATGTAGTAGCCGATCAACGCCACCAGCAACACCACCAGCGACAGGCCACCGAGAATGATGGCGGGGGTGATTCCCTTGAAGGGAAACAGAAATCCTGTCACGTCTGTGAGGATGTTGCTGATGAAGAACCAAGCGGTCCATGCGGCGGACTTCCTGTTGCCGATCATGCTGAAGAGCACCATGAAGCCTGTGGCTATGCCAAGCAGGCTCAACACGACGTGAATGCCAGTGAACAGCCCTGTGCTCAATCCCAGAATCATGGTCTTCTCCTTGCGGTGGAAAGCATCGAAACTGCAATTCCGCTGAGACCAAATCACTGCAGCCCGAACTCGGGGCCGAATCCGGGCTGTGGAGGATTTCAGAGTACACAAGACGTGGGCTGGGTTCCACGAAAATCTGAGAGCAGCGGCTTGTTATGGCCGCTCTTCCAGCGGGATCCAAGGCGATGGATATTCGGGTCCGATGTAATCGGCGCGCGGGCGGATCAGGCGGTTGTCATCGAGCTGCTCGATGACGTGGGCGGCCCATCCGGCGATGCGGCTCAACGCGAAAATTGGCGTGTAAAGGTCGATATCAATGCCGAGCGTCTGATAGGTCGAGGCCGAGTAGAAGTCGACGTTGGCGTTGAGCTTTTTGTCCTGATTGATGTAGAGCTCGATGGCGCGGGACATGTCATACCACTTCGGCGTGCCGGAGTCCTTGCCCAGCTTTTCGCTCATGCGACGGAGGTGGGTGGCGCGCGGATCTTCGGTTTTGTAGACGCGGTGGCCGAAGCCCATGATCTTCTGCTTGGCCAGCAGCATGTTCTTCACGTAATCGACCGGGTCGCTTCCAGCCTTGTCGATGGCCAGCAACAGGCGCATCACGCCTTCATTGGCGCCGCCGTGGAGCGGTCCCTTGAGCGCGCCGATGGCGCCGGTGATGGCGGAGTGAATGTCGCTGAGGGTGGCGGCGATGACGCGCGCGGCGAAGGTGGATGCGTTCAGCTCGTGGTCGGCATGGAGCACCAGCGCCATGTCGAGCGTGCGGGTGGCGGTCTCGGAAGGCTTTTCGCCGTTCAGCATCCACAGGAAGTTGCCGGCATGCGACAGAGAGCGGTCCGGAGGAATGATTTCCTTGCCCTTGCGGATGCGATCGTAGATGGCCACGATCATGGCGATCTGCGCGGTCAGATTGTAGGCCTTGCGCACGTTGGCGTCGTGGGAATTATCCTTCTCGTCCGCGTCGTAGAAGCTGAGGGCGGAAACCGCGGTGCGCAGCACCTCCATCGGCGTTGCGGAGGTCGGGAAGCTCTTCAGCAGGTCGACGATGCGCTGGTCGAGCTGGCGCGCCAGGGCGAGCTGCTGCTGGAATTCCCGCAATGCGAACTCGTTAGGGAGAATGCCGTTCCACAGCAGGTAGGTCGTCTCTTCAAATGTCGAGTTTTCGGCCAGTTCATGAATATCGATACCACGATAGGCCAACACGCCAGCGTCTCCATCGATATAGCAGATTCCGGAGTTCGCCGCGACAATACCTTCCAGACCTTTACCCGCAACAGCAGTCGACATAAGTGCTTTGATTCCCCTTTTACGTGGATGGTTCCAGAGACCAGCGGCAGAAAATCGGGGCATTGCGGAGGCAGCCCAGTGCCAGCTGAAGGTAAACTTCTTTATATCGTAGCGATTCCGTAGTTGTCACGGCGGCCCGGCCCGGAATCCGCCAATGCCGGCCAAGGTTCCCGCCTGATGGGATTTCTCGCGCGGTTGCCCATCCTTCGATATTCTGTTATTTCCCATTAGATTGTTGCGAGCATGGCCTGAAATCCGTTGCGGGCGGCGCAGAATTTGGGAAGATTTAGTGAGGAGAACGAGGCAGCGACGTCTAACGGATAACTCAGGCGTTGAAAAAATTGGAGCGGACGCGAATGAAATCCGCCAAGGAGTCGAAGTCAGAACATGAACGACGAACACGAAACCGTACCGCGGGGATATTCCGGTGCGCTGCTTGGTGCGATTGCCGCGGCGCTGCTGCTGGGCATTGCGTCACTGATATGGGCGTGGAATCTGAGCGGCAAGCTCGCGACGCAGCAACAGGAACTGTCAGTGGCCAAGCAGCACAATGTGCAACTGGCCGCGGATTTGCGCGAAACCGACGCCAAGCTTCGCGTGACCGCGGATGAGCTGGAGAAGTCTCTCGGCTTGACGCAGAAGCAGATGGATGCGCGTGCCCAGCAGTTGCTGGCGCGTGAGAACGCGCAGGAAGCCGCTTCGCGTCGCCTTGAGACCGCGCAGAAGGAAACCGCGCAGCAGGTGACCGCGGTGGCCAGCGATGTCTCGTCGGTGAAGACGGATGTGGGCGGAGTCAAGACAGACCTCGGCAAAACGAAGAGCGATCTGGCCGGCGCAGTGGCGACGCTGACGACGATGCGTGGGGATGTCGACGGACACAGCAGCCTGATCGCCCGCAATCACGACGAACTCGAGATTCTGAAGCACAAGGGCGACCGCAACTACTACGAGTTCACGCTCTCAAAAAACCAGAAGCAGCCGGTGGGCACGGTCAGCCTGGAATTGAAGAAGACCGATTCGAAGAAGAGCAAGTTCACGCTCAACGTTTACGCTGACGATAAGAAGTACGAGAAGAAGGACCGCAACGTGAATGAACCGCTGCAGTTCTACAGCGGCGGCGATCGCGGGGGCCTCTTCGAAGTGGTGGTCAACTCCATTGATTCGAAGAACCAGGTGAAGGGCTATCTGTCGACGCCCAAGAGCGCGCCGGTTCCACCGCCGCTGGGGCAATAGCGGCTGAGGCTGTTCAACGAAGTAGGGCTTCTCCGGATGGAGAAGCCCTTCTTCGTTGGGTGGGGAGGGAGCCCTATTCCAAGCGCAGGGTCTGAATGGGATCGACGCTTGCTGCGCGGCGTGCCGGAATCCAGGCTGCCAGCAGGGCAAGCACCGTCATCAGCCCAGCGACACCGACATACGTGACGGGGTCCACGGCCTTCACGTCGAACAGGAACCGCTGCAGCAGCTTGCCGGCGAAGGCTGCGCCGATGAGGCCTGCGGCCGCTCCGCCGAGGGCCAGCATCAGGCTCTGCCGCACGACGGCTCCGACGATCTGGCTGCGCTGCGCTCCGAGCGCGAGGCGGATGCCGATCTCGCGGGTTCTCCAACTGACGATGTAAGCGATTAGGCTGTAGACTCCTACGCCGCCGATGGCGAGGGCGAGTGCGCCAAAAACCAGCAGCAGTATGGCGAGCGAACGCGGCGCGGATTGTGAAGCGGCGACAACTTCATTCAGGGTGCGGATGCGCGTAACCGGCACCTGCGCGTCGACGCCGGCGACGGCGCTGCGCAGTTCATCGGCCGCGGCTCGCGTTGTGGTGCGCGTGCGCAGCAATACATAGAGCACAGGCTGCTCGCGGTCCGGAGTCATGGGCAGGTAGACCTCTTCGCCGAAGTCGGTGGCAAGGCCGTTTTCGTGCGTGTTGTTCACGACGCCGACGACGGTGACTGCTTTCTCCGACACCCACACGGTGGGCTGCGGCTCGTCGCCGACGGCCAGCAGGTGCTTGCCAATCGGGTCCTGATGGGGCCACAGGCGCTCGGCCATGCGCTGGTTGATGACGACGGCCCTGGTTGCACCGGAAAGGTCCTGTTGATCCAAAAGACGGCCATGCGCCAGCGTGAGGCCTAGGGCGGCAAAGTAGCTGGGAGTGACTTTGCGGCCGGTTGCCAGCAGCGCGCCCTGCCGCGCGTCGCGCGGGTGGTTCTCAGCGTCATAGACGTAGCCGCCGGCCTGCGCGGTGAGTGGAACCGAGTCAGTGAGTGCCACCTTGTCGGCGTCGGGCATTCCCTTCAGCTGCTCCAACAGCGTACGGAAGAAGCCGTCGCAGTGTCCTTTGGCTTGGCAGGCGGAGGCGTCAAGCGAGACTTCGGCGGTCATGACGCGCTCGGTTTTGAAGCCCGGGTCCACCTGGGACAGGCGCCACAGGCTGTGCAGCAGCAGGCCCGCGCCGGTAATCACCAGAACGGAGAGTGCGATCTGGCCCATCACGAGGATCATCGAAACGCGGAACTGGCCGACTTTGCCCGCCGTACCGCGGCCGCGCAGGTGAAGGGCATCGCCGAGGGCGGGCTTGGCCATCTTCAGCGCCGGAATGAAGCCGAAGAGCAGGGCAGCCATGAGTGACGCGCCGGCGGCGAAGGCCATCACCGGCCAGCCGAGCGAGACATCCTGTGCGCGTGGGGTGTCGGCCGGCAGCAAGCGGACCAGCAGGCCCACGCTGCCCCAGGCTGCGAGCAGCCCGACGACTCCTGCCAGCACGCCGACCACCGCGCTTTCAGACAGAAGCTGCCGGACAAGCCGTGAGCCGGTGGCGCCGAGAGCACCGCGAATGGCGATTTCGCGCTCACGGCCGGCGGCTCGCGCCAGCATCAGGTTAGCTACATTGGCGCAGGCAATCAGAAGGATCAGTCCTACGGCCGCGAACAGCAGAAGCAGGCGCGGACGGAGCGCCCCCACCTGCGACTCGAGCAGCGGGAGGACGGTCATTTCGGAGGCCCAGATGTCGGGCATGCGCCAGGGGAAGAGCGGAAGGAGCTGCCGTTGCAGGCTGCGCAATTCGGCCTGGGCCTGTCCAGGTGTGACGCCTTGCCGAAGCCGGCCGAAGGCGCGGAGGTCGTAGCCGGTGGCCCACGGATCGAGCGGATTGTCGCCCTTGAACGTGATCGGGGTCAGAAATTGAGTGTCTGCATAGGGGAAGCGGATGCCGGCGGGCATCACGCCGGCGATGCGCCGCGAGACGCCGTCGATGCGCACTGTCTGGCCGATTGCGGCAGGGCTGGAGCCGTAGTGCTCGCGCCAGTAGCCATAGCTGAGGACCACCGTAGGCTCGTGCCCGGCGATGGCGTCGTCTGTGGTGAAGAATCGGCCCGCGGCGGGGTGGATTCCCAGCGTGTCCAGGGCGTTGGCGGTCACTTCGACACCGAAAACGCGCGCGGGCGAGCCGCCATCGCCGACGTTGGACTCGGCATCGGGCCCGAATGCGGCAACGGCGGAGAAGCTCTTTGAGTGTTCCGAAAGCGCGCGTATCCAACCCTTGGGGAAGAACGTTGTGTCGGCCTGGGCGCTGCTGTAGTCGATGCGCATGAGCCGTGCCTGGTCCGCGAAGGGGAGGGGGCGCAGCAGCATGGAATTGATCAGCGTGAAGATTGCGATATTAGCGCCGATGCCGAGGGCCAGCGTGAGAATGGCCGTAAGCGCAAATCCCGGCGACCGCCGCAACTGCCGCAATGCGTATTGAATATCCGCCAGCACAGATTCCTCCAAGGCTTTTGTCGCAGGGAAGAAGTGCATGTGGCGTGCCAGGTTTCACGCAAAGCCGTGTTGGAAATAAATAACTTAGTCCAGGGTGTAGGGGCGGGCATGTCCGCGCCGTGGATTGACTGTGCGATTCCGGACAGGCCTGAAGTGCGCTTCAGGTTTGCCTTTACTGCTCCTTCACGGGGCCGGTCGCAGTCAGCTTGAGATCAGGCTGATAGCGGAAGCTCACGTTGAAGTTGAGCCCCTTGCGAGACTCCCACTGCGTTTTGTCCATGCGGAAGGAGGTAACGAAGTCGCCCTCCACCCACTCGCCGGCGGGGATGGTGGCCTCGGTTGGAATGGGCTTTCCGTGCAGGCTGGCCAGCTCGGGATAGGCATGGAAGAGGCGCTCGTAGTCTGTGGGGCTCGCGGCGTAGCTGGTGTGCACGCCGTCGTCGAGCGTCACGTTGGTGAGCATTTGGCGAAGGAAGAGCGGGTTTTTGCTCTGGTTGTGCAGCTTTACGTGGGTGAAGACAAGCACCTGGTCGAAGGCATCCTTGGGCATGGGGCGGCCGCTGGCGTCGAGGCCCGACGACTCGCGATGCATCATGTGGGCCACTACGCGTGTGACCTCGCCGGTTGAGGCGGGCGGCTTCTGCCCGGAGATCACATAAATGGCGATTGCGATGATCACGACGATGGCCGCGATGATCGACGCCACAACAATATGGCTCGTGCCTTTGGTGAGTTCTTCGCCGCGGGCGGCGTCGTCGGTCTGGGAAGAGGGGCCCTGCTGGAGAAGGCTCATAGCGACATCATCATAGCCGGATCAGGGAGATTTTGGGGGAAGAATCGGGAGGCGCGCTCAGGCCGCCCGGAAAGCACAAGGCCCGCGCCAATTTGGTGTGACGCGGGCCGGATTGGCTGCTAAGGCTTGGTTAACGATTGCGGTCTGATCCCGACGATCCGGACTGGGAGCCGCCGGAGGACTTGCTGCCGGATTGGCCGGACTGGGCGTGATGGGTGCTGGGCGAGATTTGCCCGCTGCCGGTACCGGTAGTGCCAGCGCTGGTATGCTGCATGACCTTGGGTTCGCTTTCCCTGGAGCCGCCGGGCTGGCCGCTCGACGAAGAGCTGTTCTGGGCGTTGTGCCCGGAACTGCCCTGGGCGCTGTTCTGGCTGCCGGTCTGCTTCTGGCCGCTCTTCATCTGGTCATTGTGGCCCTGCTGGTTCTTCATCTGGGACTGGTCGTTTCGGCTCTGCGAGTTACTGCTATTGCCCCGGTCCTGCATGTTCGAGTTACCGCGGGATTCAGAGTTATCCTTCATCGAATTCCTCCTGTGCGCCGGCAAGCCTCACCGACACATGGGTTGGGATGTCATCGCGGAATCAGGCGGTTGTTTTGAGGTTTGGAATCGAGGGGGCGCGCCGAAGCTGTGTTCGATCAATGCTGAGGAAGATCGGTATGGAGCTGATAGTCGGTGTAGTCGATGGTCACCACAGTTTTTCCGAACACGGCATTGTGTGACTCGGCACGCGCGTGGTTGGCCATCGAGAATCCGTCGATGTTGGTATATTGCCGCATCATCTGTGTTGTGGAGGCAAAGGGCGAAGGGCTCTTGCTACCGAGGCCTTCGATCATGGCGATCGTACCGTCGCTCGGATCGACCCAGATTGTGCCGTCGATCATGTTGGGCGCCTTGCGTTTCGGCGTGACTGCGAGCGCGACGCAGGTGCGTCCATCCAGGTCGCGCGTCTCGCCCGCCTTGAGGTGCATGTCGTAATTCGCTGAAGCAAACCAGGAGTCCTTCACCACGGAGGGGTCGTTGATTTGCTTCTCGTTTTCGAGCAGAGGCTCGAGGCCAAACTTCTGAATGATGGTTGAGCCTGACTTCGAGACGATATCGTAAGTCTTGCCCTTGCCCTTCTCGTAAGTGATCTTCACCGTCATTTCGGCGGCGGGATGGGTATCGTCGTTGCCGCGGAAGACGGCGTAGTGCTCGGTATCGGTGTAACTGAGCACGTGTGCGTAGCGGTTCTCATTCGCAGCATCGACGCGCTGAATGAGTGTAGCTTCATCGGCCACCTGCGCCACCTGCGGTGGGGCCACCTGCGCCTTCGGCGCCTGAGGCGTTTGTGCGCACAGGCCCGCGGTGGAGGCCATCGCGAGCGTAGCGACACGAATGCGCCCTAGCAATCGATATAAATGCATTCAAGCCTCTATGCCGTAGTTTGCGGCCGAGTTCGTAAAGATGACACAAACTCCGCGGCCGGGAGCGTATTCAAGACGTCCTGGGGCCCGAGCCATGCGCGCCGCAGTTGGCGCACGCCGAAGCTCATTTTGCCGAGCGTGCGGATCTCGTGCGCGTCAGTGTTGATGACGATTCGGCAGCCCAGTTCCTTGGCGAGCCGCAAATCGCGGTCACACAGATCCAGACGTTCGGGCGAGGCATTATGTTCCACAGCGACGCCAAGCTCGGCTGCGCGGCGGAGGATGAGGGCCATATCGAGGGCGACGGGCTCACGGCGGAGGATCTGCCGGCCCGTGGGATGGCCCAGGATGCGGACGTTGGGATTCTCAAAGGCGCGGAGGACGCGAGCGGTAGTCTCTTCGCGGCTCTGATCGAAACGCGAGTGGATGCTGGCGATGACCACGTCCATCTGGGCGAGTACTTCGTCGTCCATGTCGAGGGCGCCATCGGCGAGGATGTCGACCTCGATTCCAGTGAAGATGCGGACGCGTCCTTCGAGTTCGCGCTCAACTTCGCGGATTCGCTGGATGTGGGCGAGTGCGCGGGCTTCATCGAGGCCGTTGGTCATGGCCAGCGCCTTCGAGTGGTCGGTAATGGCGATGTACTCGTAGCCGCAGGCGATGGCTGCTTCAGCCATTTCGCGGATGGAGTTGCGGCCGTCGGTTTCATGCGTATGCATGTGCACGTCGCCGCGAATGTCGCGTTCTTCAATGAGACGAGGAAGCGAGCGATTGACGGCAGCGTCGATTTCACCGAGGTTCTCGCGCAGCTCGGGTGGAATCCAATCCATGCCAAGAGCTGCGTAAATCTCTTCTTCGGTTGCGGCGGCCACAACCGATTCGTCATCGAGACGAGCCAGCGACCATTCACTGAGCGTGTAGCCCATCTTGAGCGCGCGCTGGCGCAGCGTGACGTTGTGCGCCTTCGATCCCGTGAAGTATTGCAGCGCGGCGCCGTAGGATTCGCCGGGGAGCAGCCGCACATCCACCTGCATTCCATTCGCGAGGTGGAAGCTGACCTTGTTCTCGCCTTTCACGATGAGGTCGGCGATGCCGGGGTAGGCGGCGACGTAGTCCACTCCGGGGCCTGTCTGGTCGGGCTGGCATGCGGGGCCGGTGACGAGCAGGTCGAGATCACCCGCAGTTTCGCGGCCTCGGCGGAGCGAGCCGGCAGGGGTGACGCGGTCGAAACCTGCAAACGACAGCAGATATTTCGTGAGCGCTTCGGCGGCTTCCTGCGCCTGGTCAATGCGGAATCGGCCAGAACTGCGGCGGTAGTCGTCGATGCCCTTCTTGATCTTTTCGATCTGCTTGGCGCCCATGCGCGGCAGATCCGCGAGCTTGCCGGCCTCGATGGCCACGGCGAGCGTGTCGATGGAATTGATTTGCGCGGCCGACCAGAAGAGGGCGATGGTCTTTGGTCCCATCCCGGGCAGCCTCGTCAGTTCCAGGATGCTGACGGTGTATTTGGCCAGGAGTTGGTCGCGCAGGGGAGTGGTGCCGGTGCAGACCAGCGCCTTCACGTTGGTGGCCATGCTCTTGCCGATGCCGGGAATCTCCAGCAGCTTGGCGGTGTCGTCGCAGATGGCGGCCAGGTCCGCGGTGGTCTGCGCAATAGCTTCGGCGGCGTTGCGGTAGCTGCGGATGCGGAAACCGTCGGCCCCGTCGATCTCCAGAAGATCGGCAGTCTGCTCGAGCAGGCGGGCCATGGTGAGGTTGTCCATCGGCGAGGCTCTCCGATATCAGTATAGGAAAGCCGGATGCGGGAATTGCTTAGCCGATCTGAATAAGGGCAGAACGGGAGCGATGCTCGCCGAAAGAAGAAATGCGCGCCCGCAACTGGGACGCGCAACTGGCGCACATGGAATCTGCAGGTAGTCAGGATCGCCGATCGAGGTGGAGGGACACTAAGCTTGTCCGCTCGATGGCGGTCTTTTGCCAACGCCGGAGAAGCTGCTGGATCAGGCTGCGTTATGCTGAGCGGTCGAGTTATTGTCCTTGAGCCGCATCACAGCGTCGGCCTGGGGTCCTTTTTGGCCCTGAACGATGTCGAATTCAACATCATCGCCTTCTTTCAGGGTTTTGTAACCGTCCAGCTGAATCGCCGAGTAGTGGACGAATACATCCGGGCCGTCTTCACGTCCGATGAATCCGTAGCCCTTGGCGTTGTTGAACCACTTGACCTTACCTTTGTACTGAGCCACAGGCCCCCGCCTTCCTTGCACTTAGAAGTACGCAACGTGTGGACCATGGGTGAGAAGGGGAATCCGCGCCGTTGCTACCTTTGTATGACGTCAAATTGAAGGCAAAGGTTTTTCGATGTTTACGTATCCCTGTTCATAACGTGGGACATTCTTACAGGCTCGTTGAAGCCAAAAAGATCAAGAATTTAGAGCGCACTTCATGAGTTCGGTCAGCGCCATTTCTTCCTGAGCAGCTCGTGATAGAGAAGGACGCAGGTGAGTGTCTTGCCATCGAGGACATGGCCTTTGCGGATCATCCTCATGATTTCCGACAACTTGACCAGGCGGAACTCGATGTCTTCGTCTTCTTCGGGGCGGGCTTGGCCGGGTACCAATCCTTCCGCGAGGAAGACGTTCATGGCTTCGCCAAGGAAGCCGGGGCTGGCGAAGTACTTGACCAGGGGCTTCCATTTTTTGGCTTGGTAGCCGGTTTCCTCTTCAAGCTCACGCTGCGCGCCGAGGAGAGGATCTTCTCCGGGATCAAGGGTGCCGGCCGGCAGCTCCCAGAGGAACTGGGCAGCGGCGTGGCGGTACTGGCGCTCGATGACGATCCAGGGATCCTTTTTGCTCTTGGAGCTGTCGACGGCGAGTATTACGGCGCTTCCGTTGTGGCGAATGACGTCCTTTACGCCCTCTTTACCGTTTGGCTCGACGATCTTGTCCTTCGTCACCCGGAAAATCGGTCCCTTGTAGACGACGTCAGAGCTGACGATCTGGGCCGTCTCTGTCAGCTCCGGTGAGCCCTCAGGGAGGTGCTTCTTCTTGGGGAGCTTGACCGGTTTGGCGGTCTTCGCTGGGGCCTTGGACTGGGACTTGGTTTCGGAGTTGGCAGCCTTCTTGGGCTTTGAGGGCGCTGACTTGGGCATCGGGGGTCGTATCTCCTCGCTTCGCAATCAGTTCGAGTATACGCAGGCGCCGGTTGGCTGCTCCGCGGGTCCGTTGTGGAGCATTCCTGCATCGAAGCGGTGTCGCATGGCATCCTTAGATCAGTCGTTCCGAAGCTCGCGTTGCCAGATTCCCATCGTCTTGAGAGTTGATCCCTTTGCCGACTGCTGAGTGTCATCCCATTACCGTGGCTCCAGGCATGAGCCGGCTGTTTGTGGACTACTGTTCCGGCGAACCCGCAGCACGCCGGTTTTACGGCGACTCCGATCCTGATCGATGGCAGCAACAGGCCCAACTTCCCCCACACCGCACGGCAATCCTCGACATACTGGCTCAGCAGAACCCCGGAGACGCAGGGGCAGCTTCGATTGAGGCGCTTCGGCACGGCGCGGGAGCAGTGCTGACGGGGCAGCAGGTGGGGCTGTTCGGCGGGCCGTTGTTGGTGCCGCTCAAGGCCGCGACGGCTGTGGCGCGCGCGCGACAGGCGACTGGGTCGGGACGGCCGCATGTGGCTATCTTCTGGCTGGCGAGCGAGGACCACGACTTCGCCGAGATCAACAACGTTGAGTTTCCATTCCGCCGTGAGCTGCGGAAGCTGGTGTATGAAGGTGCGCCGGATGCCGCAGTTCCTGTGGGCGGCGTTCTTCTGGACGGGCCGATTGAGCCGCTGCTGGAGCAGGCCGGCGAACTCCTGGGCTGGTCGGACGCGCTGGAGGCGTTGAACCAGGCGTATCAGCCGGGGCGTACGTTTGCGCAGGCGTTTGGAGACTTTTATCGGCGCGCGTTTGCGGCGCAAGGGCTGCTGGTGTTTGACGCGAGCAGCCGCGAGGTTCATGCGCTGGGCGCGCCCGTGCTGCGCGCTGGCATTGAACGAGCCGATGAACTACACGCGGCGCTGGTGGAGCGGGATGCTGCTTTGCAGGCGGCTGGGTATCATGCGCAGGTTGCTGTAGTCCGACAGTCGAGTTTGCTGTTCCTTCTGGACAAGCGGACTGGCGCGCGTGTTGCGCTGAAGCGGACGGCTGCGAGCCAGGCTGAGCCGAACGGGCTTTGGCAGGCTGGACGCGAGCGGCTTTCGACCGCGGATTTGCTGGGGATTCTGGAGTTGGAGCCGGAGCGGATTTCGCCGTCGGCGTTGCTGCGGCCGGTGTTTCAGGACTACCTCTTTTCGACTTCGCTCACGATTGGCGGACCGGCCGAGGTGGCATACTTTGCGCAATCGCAGGTGCTGTTTGAGCGGATACTGGGGCACATGACGCCGGTGCAGCCGCGCTTCTCGGCCACGATTGTGGAGCCGGATATTGCGGAGCTGCTGCGGCGGCACGAGCTTACGCTGGACCGTGTGTTCTCGGAATCGCTAGATGGGCTGACGCAACTGCTGGCAGCGCGGGCGCTTCCGATTGACGGCAAGCGCAAGCTCGCTGCGGCGGGCAATGCTCTGGACGGCGAGTTGAACGCGTTGCTGGAGTGGATGCACGCGATGGATGCGGGCCTGGGCCGCTCGGCTGACACGGCGGCGAGCAAGATGCGCTATCAGATGAACCGGCTGCGGCGGTTGGCGGCGCGGTTCCAGATGCAGAAGGAGGAATCGCTGGCGCGGCATGCGCAGGCGATCGCCAATGCACTCTACCCGGGCGGGCATCTGCAGGAACGGGTGCACGGGGCTGCGTGGTACTACGCGCGGCACGGCTTCGAGCTGTCCGAGATGCTGGTGGAGCACGCCATGGACGCCTGTCCGGGGCATAAGGCGCTGTGGCTCTGAGCTGGATTACTGCCCAAGTAACCTTGCGCCTCAGGCGATTGGCAGACACGGTGCGCACCACTTCAAATTACGAAACTTCCTTATCGGCGGTCAGCCGATTTTTTCACCCCGTTGACGTCTCGATTCTTGAAGGTATTTGATCGATTCGAGTTCGGACTCGATGTACGCCTGGAATGATGGATATCGTCTTGCGCCGGGATTCCAGTTGGCGAAGAACCATGCCTCCCACTCGCCCTCGTCGTTGACCACTTCAGGGTTGAGTAGGACCACCGCGCTATCGCCTTCTTCACTGATTTGCAGACAGGATGACAGGTAGGCCGCTCTGAAACGGACACAGTCATCCGGGTTGGCCAGGTGTTCTTCAGGGGACGTGTCATCGCCGACCTGATACGCCTCGATCCAATCCTGATTGCGAACCCGGAACCACTCGATTTCCTCGACCTTATAGAGCCTGTAGATGAACGGGCCAATGTGGTCGAATCCATTAGTCTCTGCCAGAAATGCCCGGTAGGTGGGCGGCAGCCGCACTCCCAGGCGCTCTTCGGCTAAAGCGATCTCGGTCTCTGTAGCGCCCGGTTCTCCCAGCCAGCTTGCAACGATTTTGTGGTCGGGAATCTCTGCGGCGATTCTACGGTCTGCCAACTGTAAACGGCTGATCTCGGAGAGAAGCTGGCCCAAAGCCGACGATCGGGCAGGTTGGTCGTTGCTTTCAGGCATATCGATTTGGTTGAGGAGGCGGAGCGCAGTTTTGGCATCTTTGGAAACTAGCGGATCGTTGTCTGCGAGCAGGCGCTTCAGCGCTTCAATTCCCGCGGTTTCGTAGTAGTAGCCGAGTCTGTTGGCAAGCGTGGAGCGGACCGCTGGTGATGAGTCGTCGACAACGCGAAGCGCTTCCGCGATTTCCCCCAGTGTGCACAACCCCGAAACTGCATCGCGTCGACGGTTTTTGTCCGGATGCTGAAGTTCCTCATTGAGAAATGCGAGCACGCGGGGATCGCGACCCCACCGCCGAGGGAGATTGATCACATCGCAACTGCGACTTATCTCAGAGTCGGAAGCTCGCGATTGGTTGAGCTTCGCAGACAGGATCTGCTTCCATCGCTCATCCAGAGGCAAAGCCTCGATCTTTTGCTGCGTGAGTGCTCCGCGCAGCGCGGAAAGTTCGGTGGTGAGCAGCACCTCACGCTCCCCAGTCACTGGTGCGAGTTTGTTCAGGATTTCGATCGCGCCGCGTCGGACCTGTGCGTCTTCGAATGGCCTAACCAGGGTCTCGATGGTGGCGGCCGGATTTTGAGCCGCGAGAATTGCCAATGTCCATAGTCGCAGAACGGGATCTTCCGATTCGGAATCGAATACGGGGAAGAAGATTCTCCCCAACTCCCAATGTTCGACTTCATGCGCGAGCTTTACCGCAGCGTCCTTGCGGATATCGAGAGGCTGGGTCTTATCAAGTAGAAGGGCGTTGAAATCAGCCATAGGAATCGAAGCGGCCTTTGATAGATGGATTATGATACCGCATCCCTTGCGCCAGGGGATGCAATGCACGCGTAAATGGTGGGAACCACGAGGGAAGCGGAGCGGCGGCGGGCGTTGCGGAAACTGCATTGAAAACCAACTGCGCTATGGGAGGCGGCATCCATTCCTCGTGTGAAATCGCGCCACAATGACTGGCGCTAAGTGCGAGTTAGCGAGTTATCTAGAGAACGCCTATTGCGAGGTATAGAAAATGACTACCGGGAAACTTAGATTGACGATTGCTCTTCTGACTGGGACCGCATGCGCTGCATTGCAGGCGCAGGAAAGCAACCCTGTTCAGCAGCAGCAGGACCAGACGCAGGGGGCCCAGGCGCAGCAGCCGGTTCCGCAGATCAACGGAGGCGAGCCGCTTTACCGAATCCAGGTGGTGGCGCGCGATATTCCGGCCGTCAACTATTTTCATCGCAGCGGCGCGACGCACATCGGATTCGAAGGTACGCAACTGATGCCGGAAGCGAAGGGCACCGCAAAGGTGGATGCCCATGCTGGGCGGACCTCGATTGATCTGGAGTTGGAAGGGCTCAGTCCGGCGAATGGGTTTGGCGCGGAGTATCTGACGTATGTGCTGTGGGCGATTACGCCGGAGGGGCGGCCGGTGAATCTGGGTGAGGTGCTTCCGTCAGGCGGCAAGGGCAAGCTGGAGATGCAGGTGACAACGAATCTGCAGGCGTTCGGGCTGATTGTGACGGCGGAGCCTTACTTCGCGGTGACTATGCCGAGCGACCTGGTGGTGATGCAGAATGTGGTGGAGAAGCGCACTACGGGCGTGGTTGAGAGCGTGGTGGCGCACTATTCCTTGATGCCGCGCGGAGCTTATGCACAGACGGCCGGGCGTAAGAGCGTGCTGAAGCCGATTGGGCGCAATGGGCGCTCGCCGCTGGAGATCTATGAGGCGGAGAATGCCGTGCAGATTGCGGAGGCAGGCGGCGCTGACAAGTATGCTGCGGACTCCATAGCGACGGCGAAGACCGCGCTGGAGAATGCGGAACAGGGCGACCTGCACAAGAGGGAACGCAAAGAGACGATCACGTATGCGCGTGAGGCTGTGCAGGCCGCAGAAGACGCGCGCATCATCACCATTCGCAAGATCAAGGAAGAGGACGAAGCGGCGCAGGCCAAGGCGCGTGAGGACGCGGAGCGCGCGGCAAAGGACGCACAGGCACAGCAGCAGCAGGAAGCCGCCCAGCGTGCGCAGGCTGAAGCAGCGGCGCAGGAAGCCAAGGCTCGCGAAGAGGCTGCGCGCGCGGCTCGCGAAAAGGCAGAGGCCGATGCTGCGCAGGCCGCAGCGCAAGCCCAGGCCGCGCAGCAGCAGGCGCAGGCAGCACAGCAACAGGCAAACGCTGCGCAGCAGCAGGAGCAGCAGATGCGCGAGCGCCTGAAGCAGCAGTTAAATCAGGTGCTGCAGACGCAGGAGACGGCGCGCGGATTGATCGTGAGCATGCCGGATGTGCTGTTTGACTTCAACAAGTACACGCTCAAGTCGGAAGCGCGCGAGAAGCTGGCGAAGGTATCCGGCATTCTGCTGGCGTATCCCGATTTGAAGGTGCAGGTGGAGGGATATACCGACAGCATCGGATCGGATGAGTACAACCTCAAGCTCAGTGATCAGCGTGCCGATTCGGTGCGCGACTATCTTGTACAGCAGAGCGTGCCGGATGCGAACGTGACGGCGCAGGGTTATGGCAAGTCGCATCCGGTGGCGGATAACGCGACGTCGTCGGGCCGCGCGCAGAATCGCCGCGTGCAGCTTGTGGTTTCGGGGCAGTCGATTGGCGTGCAGGAGAGCCAGCCGGGGCAGACGGGCGATGCTTCGCAGCCGGGACAGGGCGTGCAGACACAGAGCACGGCGCGTCCGACGCAGCAGTAGAAATCGATCAGAGGAAGGAAGCGAGGCCGCTCTTCGGGGCGGCTTTTCTTTTTGCTGCTATTCGCCGGGGAAGCGGACGCCGAGTGAGGTGCGCGCCTGTTCGAGGAGCTGCGCCATGCCGAGCGAGAGGGCATGCGTGATCTCGGGACTTTCGCATTTGCCCTGGCGGATCAGCTCGCAGAAGTGCTCGGTCTCGTAGTTGAAGCCACCGTGAGTGAATGGCTCCTCGAGCGTGACGGTGCGGTTGTCGGTGTAGTGGATGGTGGCGCGCGTGGGGTTCCACCAGTTGGCGTGAAGAAGGACGTAGCCGAGCGGTCCGCAGAGCAGGGCATCGCCGCGGCTGAGCAGGTCGAGTCCGGTGTGAAGCTGCGCCATGCCGCGCTCGTGCTCGGTCTGGAAGATGGCGAAGTTATCGACGCCGGCGGGACTGAGGCGACCCATGGTCTGCATGCGCTTGAGTGGGCCGAGCCAGTCGAGCGCGAGGAAGGCTTCATAAGGGCCGATGCCGAGGATTCCGCCGCCGCCGAGCTCGGGGAAGTTAAGCGGGTAGTCGGGCGCGATAGTTGAGTCGCAATGGCCGGCGCGGACAAAGCCGACCTGGCCGATGGGATCGTGCTGAAGATGCTCGCGCAGCTTGCGGTAGAGCGGGAAGAAGGGCGGCTTCATGGCTTCCATGAAGAGGCGATCATGCCGCCGCGCGGCGGAGAGAACGTCTTCGAGTTGCCGGACATTCAGCGTGGCGGGCTTTTCGCAGAGGACGTGCTTGCCGGCGGCGAGGGCCTGGATGGAGAGACCGGCGTGCGTGTCAGGGTGCGTGGCGATGTAGACGGCATCGATGCTGGAGGCGAGCAGGTCGGCGACGGTTGCAGCGGACCTTGGAACGGAGAAGCGCTGTGCGAACTGAGCGGTGCGCTCGGGGTTTCGGCCCCAGACTGCTGCGAGTTCAGAGCCGGGTACGGCGGCAAGCCCCTGCGCGAAGCGGGCCGCGGCGCGGCCCGGTCCAACGATGCCGAAACGGATCATCGCAGCAGGTCTTCAAGGGTGGTGCTGAGGTTGGTTTTGTCGTCGCGATATTTGACGATGACGGGGCAGTAGAGGCTGAGGCCCCACTCTTGGCCTTTGCCTTTGGTGACGGCGCGGGAGCCGGGGACTACGACGGCATCCTGCGGGATGATGAGCGGGGTTTCGTCGGAGGCTCGGAGGACGGCGCCATTCACGAGGTCGTAGACCGGAGTGCCGCGCGTGAGGATTGTTCCGGCCGCGAGTACCGCACCGGAGCGAACGAGCGTGCCCTCGTAGACGCCGCAGTTGCCGCCGATGAGCACATCGTCTTCGATGATGACGGGGCTGGCGTTTACCGGCTCGAGGACACCGCCGATCTGGGCGGCGGCGCTGATGTGCACGCGCTTGCCTATCTGGGCGCAGGAGCCGACGAGCGCGTGAGAGTCGACCATGGTGCCTTCATCGACATAGGCGCCCGCGTTGATGTACATGGGCGGCATGCAGACGACGCCGCGGGCGACGAAGGCGCCGGCGCGGACGGAAGAGCCGCCGGGGACGACGCGCACTCCGTCACTGCTGGTGAAATGCCGCACCGGATAGGTGCTTTTGTCGACGAAGTAGAGGCCGGAGCCCGAGAAGTCTTCGAGGATGCCGAGGCGGAAGCCCAGAAGGATGCCCTGCTTGACCCAGACATTGACCGTCCAACCGGTGGAACTGGCGGAGTCGGGCGATGCGGAGCGGATATCGCCGCGCTCAAGGCTGCTGCGGAATTCGCTGAAGACGGTGCGCGCTGAGGGATCGCTGATGGCGCCGGGACCGGCGGCGAAGGCACGTTCGACGGCCTGCTGAAGTTGTGCTGTGTTCATTCCTTGTTGAGGATATCAACCCGGAGCGGCGCAGGCGGGAATCGAAAAGCGAAACGTTTACATGCTACAAAAAGCAACGCCGGAAGTGATGGCGATTAAATCAGCGCGTCACTTCCGGCGTAGATGCAGGGAGCAGAGGCTCTCAGGCGGCGGTGCGATTGGCAACTTTGCCGCGCTGGAGACTGACTGCGGATACAGGTTGCAAGCGGAAAGCGTTCTCGCCCGCCGGAATCATTGCCAGCGGTACGGGAGTGCGGTTGCGACTCGCATGCATGTGCTTGGTTTCGAGCCACGCGCACAAACGCGGGTCGTAAATTTCAGGCTGGCCCTGCCAGAAATCAGGAGCCAGTCCACACTGGATCCGAAGATGATCCAACTGCAATTCGATAGTCGAGACGGTCTTGGGGAAGTAACGCCGGACGTTATCGCTGCCGACGTGGATCCCGGAGAGACCCTGACCTTTGCTCTGCGCTTTTACCACCATATACACCTGCTCTTCATCCTGAATGAAATCAGTTAAGGGAGATACACCGCGAAGGCCGCATCACAACGACGAGAGTCCGTTGCCGTGCAATCACAACTTGAGACTTGCGTGACCGGAAGGCCAGATATGGGGAAAGCGGCGCAGCCGCAGCTTAGACCCAAAGACTGAAACATTCAGGTTGATTCAGCTTGTTAACCTGCTCAAGAGTTGATGCGATCATCTTTCACAGAGTTGCTTTCGGCTCTGGAATTGATGGAATACCCGAAACTTCGTGGCCCTGGGAGCAAAATCGGGTGAACCCGGATAAAACTTGAGGGATGCCAGCCTTCTTTGTGCGGTTGTCCAACTCTGATGGAATTATTGTGCTCTAAGAGAAGCTAACTGACATTAACAATCTATCAAGAAATCAATAACTTGGCAACCTTCGAGCTAAGTTGACCAGTAAATCGTTTATTCGCGCGGACCACATTGTGAAGCCCTCATGAGGACCGCATAAGTATTCGGAAGCGGACTCCTTCGTGGCGCGGCCTCGATTTGTGTCCTAAGAATGTTGCACGGATGTAACGGTGAGGGGCGCGGGCGCCTTGATCAGGAGCCGATCGAGAGGCGCCTCGGCGAGGACCCGGGAGATGGTTTGTGCAGCGGTGCCATTGCCGTAAGGGTTCTGCATTCCGGCCAGTGAGTTGCGGTACTCGACGCTCAGGGCGCGATGGAGCGCCTGATCAATGTGCGCGGCCTCCGCAGGTGCGTCGATGATGTTGGGGGCACGTTCGCGGCCCTGCTGGCGCATGCCGACATTGATCACCGGCAGAGCGAACGAAGCGGCTTCCATGATGCCGCTGGACGAGTTGCCGATCATTGCGTCGACCTGGGCGAGAAGGCTCCAGTAAGTTACGGCATCGAGATTCACGAATACGTGTGTCGCAGCGCGGACGGAGGCGAGCTCCTGTGTGCGCTGGATGAGCGCGTGACCGCCCGCGTCGGAGTTGGGATAGACGAAGATAAGTTGCCCATCGTACTTAGCGAGAGCGGTGAAGAGCGCATCGGCCTCGGTGTTGGTGTCGTTATGAATTGTGACCGGATGCCAGGCGGCGAGAACGCATGGGTGCGCGAGGCTGAGGCCGAGGCGTGCTTCGAGTGCGGAACGATCGAGCAGGGGCGAACGATGCAGGTGATCGATGGAGGGGGCACCGGCGTGATGAACGCGCCACGGTTCCTCACCCATGGAGATCACGCGAAGGCGAGCCGTCGGCGTGGATGTGAAGTGGATGTGGGCGAGCTTGGTAAGCGCGTTGCGTACGGCATCGTCGATTGCGCCCTGGCTCACCTCGCCGCCTTCGATGTGAGCCATGGGAATGCGCATGGCGAGTGCGGCGGAGGCGGGCGCGAGCATCTCGTACCGGTCGGCGATGAGGAGGAGTATGTCTGGCCGCCAGGCGGTCAAGGCGTCGGCCAGGCCGAGCATGGCGATGCCGATGGTCTTGGCCATACCGGTATCGGTGTCGGAGCCGAGCAGGCATTCGATGCGGGCCTGGATGGGAAATCCGTCGCGTTCGATCTCCTGAACCGTGGAGCCGAAGGCGGGGGAGAGGTGCGCGCCGAGCACGAAGAGGCCGAGTTCTACGTCAGGCCGGGCGGCGAGCTCGCGAAGAGGCCAATAGAGATGACTGTAGTCGGCGCGCGAGGTGGTAATCACACCGATGCGGCGGCGCGAGGTGGCCGGACTCATGATGCAACTCTGTGGTTCACATATCAGAGTATAAAACCGGCTGGATTTTCGATCGGACGGATGCGACGGCAATGCGAACGAGCCAGGGGTTCATTGCCTCGAATACACTGAAAAGTTCCAGAAATTGCGAATCTGTTTGGGGTCGTGGTGGACAAGAAGCTGATGGATGGGTCGAAGCTTGTGGTTTTGGCGGTTCTGACTGTGGCCGCGGTTCGGGTTCACGGCGAGCCGGGCGCCAGGGATGCGGCCGTGCGGCTGAACAATCGCGGCGTGGCGCAGATGGGGCAGCAGTTTACGGAGAAGGCCGCCGATAGCTTTGCCGAAGCAATGAAGGCAGATCCGAAGATGGCGCAGGCGGCGATCAACGAGGGCATCGCGCTGATGACCCTGCAGAAGCTGGACGCCGCAAAAGACGTGTTGCAGAAGGCGATCGCGCTGGACCCGAAGAGTCCGCAGGCCTGGTACAACCTGGGCCTTGCGCAGCACGCCGGCAATGAGCTTGATGCGGCGCTGAAGAGCTTCCAGGAGGCGGTGAAGCTGGACTCGCGGGATGTCGACTCGTATTACTTCGAAGGCGTTTGCTACGCCGAGCTGAAGGAGTTCGACAAGGCAATTGCGACGTTCAAGCAGGCACTGGAGATCAATCCCATGCATGCTTCCGCGGAGTTCGCGCTGGCGCGTGCGCTGCAGCGGAGTGGGAATACGCAGGATGCGCGGGAGCACTTCAAGACGTTCCAGCATTTGACGAGCACGAAGGTATCAGCGGCGATCGGCCTGGCGTATGGAGAGCAGGGAAGGTATTCGACGGTGACGCCAATCGAGGAGCACGAGGCGAAGCCGAAGGGGATGATTCCGGTGAAGCTGGTGGCGGAGCCGCTATCATCTCAACGTGATACGGGCGGGGCCTGCATGCTCGACGTGACCGGGGCGGGGCAGATGGACCTGGTGGTGATGCAGTCGGGCGAGCAGGCGATTGGAGTTCTGCATCGCACGGCGGATGGGAAGTTCGAGAGTGTGGATGCCGCAGCTGCAGGACTGAAGGCGAGCGGGCGTGCGGTGGCTTGCGCAGTTGGCGATTATGACGCGGATGGATCGAATGACCTGGCGGTGGTGCTGGATGATTCGGTGCGGCTGTTCCGGAATCTGGGCAAGGGCAAGTTTCAGGATGTGACGGCGGATGCGGGGCTGAAGGCGCTGAATAAGCCTTCGGGGATTACGTTCCTCGACTTCGACCACGACGGCGATCTGGATCTGTTCGTGACGGGCTCTGCTGCAACGGGTGGGACGCAGAACGTGTTGTGGCGGAATAACGGCAACAAGACGTTTACCGAGTGGACGGAGCCGACAGGGCTGGGCGGAAGCAGCAGGACGGCCGCGGCGATTCTGACGGATTTCAACAACGATCGTGCGGTGGATATTGCGGTGACGGGAGATGGCGCTGCGCCGATGCTCTTTGTGAATCCGCGCGAGGGGAAGTATCCGACTCAGGCTTTGTATGAAGAGAAGCTGCCTGCGACGGAAGGTATCGCCGTGCTGGACTTTAATAAAGACGGCTGGATGGACATCGCTGTGACGCACTCCGGAGCGCCGGGCGTGACGCTGTGGCGCAACGTGGAAGGGCCGAAGGGCCTGGGACGGCGGTTTGAGCGCGTGGAACTGCCCCTGAAAGATGCAGTGCGGGGGTGGGGCGTCACTCCATTTGATATCGACAACGATGGTTGGATCGATCTGGCTGTCGTGGTGGAGACAAGTGCGGGGCCCCAGGTGCGTGTGCTGCGTAATCGCGGCGATGGCACGTTTGAAGATGTGAGCAAGACGCTGGGCCTTGATGCGGTGAAGCTGACCGCGCCGCGCGGATTGATCGCCGGGGACGTGGATGGCGATGGTGCCGCGGACGTGATTGTCACCCAGGAGAACGCTGCGCCGGTGCTGCTGCGCAATGTGGGTGGAAATAAGAATCATTCGGTGCGGCTGGATCTGAGCGGCTACGCGGATAACAAGACGGCGATCGGCGCGAAGGTGGAGATCTTCGCCAACGGGCACTGGCAGAAGTGGGAGCTGGCGGGCGCGGTGGGATACCAGACACAATCGGCGCCGCAGATCCTGGTGGGCTTGGGCGATGCGGAGCAGGTGGAGTTGCTGCGCATTCTGTGGCCGACGGGCGTGCTGCAGGACGAGATCGATCTGCCCGAGGGGCCGGTGATCGCGATGAAGGAAGCGGACCGTCGCGGCAGCTCGTGCCCTGTGCTGTTTGCATGGGATGGGCACAAGTACAAGCTGGTGACGGATGTGATTGGCGCAGGAGTGGTGGGGCATTGGTTTACGCCGACGCGGAGAAACATTCCGAATCCGGGTGAGTGGATCAAGGTTGATGGCAAGCAGCTCGCGAGCATCGATGGCAAGCTGAGCGTGCGCTTCATCGAGCCGATGGAAGAGGTTAACTACATCGATCAGTTGCGGCTGGTAGCGGTGGATCATCCGGCGAATGTCGAGGTGAACCCGGATGAGAAGTTCCTCGATGATCCGCCGTTCGCTTCGGGCAAGGTGGTTGCATCAGAGGATGCGCGTCTGCCCGCGGGCGCATGGGATGGTGAAGGACGCGATGTGCTGGATGTGCTGAGCCGGCGCGATCACAGCTTCGCCAGCGGATTCACGGCGACTCCGTATGACGGGTTTGCGAATATGCACGCGCTGACGCTGAACCTGGGGGACGTGAAGGCGGGCGGGCCCCTGCGGCTGCTGATGACGGGCTATGTGAATTACTTCAGCGCGACTTCGCTGTACGGTGCATGGCAGGCGGGGATCAAGCCTGTGTCGCCGTACGCGGAGGCGCAGATGCCGGATGGAACATGGCAGCGGATCACGCCGGGCGAGGCGGGATTCCCGGCTGGGCTGGAGCGCACGATTGTGATCGACCTGACGGGCAAGGTTCCGGCGGGGGCGCAAAAGATTCGCCTGATGACGAATCTCGAAATCTACTGGGACCAGGTGCTCATCGATCAGAGCCAGCACGCGCAGGCGCGAACGACTGAAGTGCCGGTGAGTACGGCTACGCTGCACTTCCGTGGCTATCCGAAGCAGATTGATGGAGCGAGCCCGGGCGATCTGGATTATGACTACGATCGCGTGAGCCTGACAGGGCCGTTCCAGCACCAGCGCGGCAACTACACGCGCTTCGGCGACGTGACGGAACTGGTGAAGGGCATCGATGATCGATACGTGATCTTCGGAAGCGGCGAGGAGATCGCCGCGCGGTTCGATGAAGCGAAGCTGCCTGTGCTGCCGAGGGGTTGGAAGCGCGACTACTTCTTCTATGCGAATGGATTTGTGAAGGACATGGACTGGTGGGATGCTTCGCCGTTCACGGTTTCGCAAATGCCGTTCCATGGAATGAGCAAGTATCCCTATCCGGCGAGCGAGTCGTTCCCGGATGAGAATGGCGCGCTGAGCTACCAGTTGAACTGGAATGACCGCTTCGATTCGGGAGAGCCGGTGCGTTCGTACCGGTTCGACTATCGCGACCTGGTATCGACGCCGCAGGAGGACTCGAGCACCAAGCGTGGGGCCGCACGTCAATGAATGAACTGGTGTTGCTGCCTGCTGTCCGGCAGCTCGAGTTGTCGCGCGCCGGTGAAGTGAGCATTGCGGAACTGGCCGAGGCGCACATCGCGCAGATCGAGCGGCTGGAGCCGCAAATCAACGCGTTCGCGGATTTCGATGCAGAGCGAGTGAGGGCACAGGCGCGTGCGATGGATGTCGCGAGGGAACCGCGAGGGCCGCTGCACGGGCTGCCGGTAACGGTGAAATCGTCGATTGCGACTGCGGGGTATCGATGCGAGATCGGGAGCGTGCTGAACAGGGGCGATGTGCCGCGCGAGGATGCCGAGGTTGTGCGGCGGCTGCGCGCGGCGGGAGCGCTGATTCTCGGCACGACGAACTGTCCGGAATTTCTGATGGCCTATGAGACGGACAACCTGCTGCATGGGCAGACGCGGAATCCGTGGGACCTGGAGCGCTCGCCCGGTGGATCGAGCGGTGGCGAGTCGGCGGCGATTGCGGCGGGTATGTCGGCGGCTGGTTTGGGATCGGACAGCGGCGGCTCCGTGCGTGTGCCGGCGCATTTCACGGGAATATGTTCGCTGAAACCGACTCCGGGACGCGTGCCGGGACGCGGGCATCTGCCGCCGTGCGTGGGGCCGTTTGCGATCCTAGGGGCGATTGGGCCGATGGCGCGAACGATTGAGGATGTATCGCTGATCTTTCGCACGCTTGCAGGGCAGGATGCGGACGATCCGGTGAGTCCGCCACAGGTTCTGCGTACGCACACAATCGATGAGCTGCGATCGCACAAGATCGGATTCTTTGAGGATGACGGGTTGGCGCCGGTGACGGCGGAGACGCGGGCCGCGGTGCAGTCGGCTGCACTGGCCTTGCGTGAGGCGGGTTTCAACGTGGAGCCGTTCCGGCCGCGCACGCTGGAGCAGTTGCGGAAGTTGTGGTGGACGTTCTTTGTGCAGTGCGGCGCGATGTTCTATGAGCCGGCGATCCGCGGGCGTCGCGAACAGCTCAGTCCAATTTTCCGCGAGTTTCTCGGATTCGCCGAGGACGCGGGGCCGCTGAGTGTAGCCGACCTGTTGAATGCATGGGCGGAACTCGATGTGCTGCGCGCGAAGACGCTGGAGGAGATGCGCGAGTATCCGGTGCTGCTGTGCCCGGCGGCGAGTGTGCCGGCATTCAAGCATGGCGAGCGCGCCTGGATGGTCGATGGGCAGCGCGTGGAGTACCTGGATGCGTGGCGTTACACGCAGTGGTTCAACGCGCTCGCTGCGCCGGCTGCAATTATGCCTGTTGGCAAATCAGCAGAAGCATTGCCGATCGGTGTGCAGATTGCGGCGAGGCCGTTCGAAGACGAGGTCGCGCTGGGCGTGGCGGCAGTCGTCGACGCTGCCTTCGGCTATTGCGCACCGCCGACGGCGCGAGGATGATGCGCTCGCTGCGACAAGGCAGACACTCCGAAGATTGGACGAGGGAAGAGTGCGGAGGATAGCGCTTCGAGGACATTACTAGACACTTTCGTCTGCGTATCGGTCAAGTTCATTCGTCACAGACAATCGTTCATTTCGCACGTAGAACCGGAGAGGCTGGTGCGCCCGTAAGTGGCTCACAAAGCTCAATCTTTGGGTGGAGGCGCGGACTCTCTGAACGGAGTAGGCTGAGCTTTCTTCCCCGGAATGGAGCCGGACGTGCGGGTCAGTTGGCACGAGCAGTTTTCCGAGTCCCCGGATGTTTTGAAGAGCACGCGGCGTGAACAGACAGTAGTGCCGGTGCTGGATGTAGAGATAGGCGGGAACGAATTCATCACCATGGCTGGGCCGTGCTCGGTTGAGACGGAGTTCCAGCTCATGGCAACCGCCAACCATATCCGCCGCGCGGGCGCGCGCATCCTTCGTGGAGGCGCATTCAAGCCGCGCAGTTCTCCTTATGCATTTCAAGGATTGGGCCTGGCCGGCCTGAAGATGCTCGCCCGTGCGCGCGAGGAGAGCGGGCTCGCGATTGTCACCGAAGTGATGAGTGAGTGCGATGTGCCGATGGTCTCCGAGTATGCGGACATTCTGCAGATCGGCACGCGCAACATGGAGAACTATGCGCTTCTCGAGGCGGCTGCGAGGTCGGGCCGGCCGATTCTGCTGAAGCGCGGCATGGTGGCGACAATTGCGGATTTTCTTCGCGCCGCGCAACTCATTCTCGACAATGGAAACCCGAACGTGATCCTGTGCGAGCGCGGCATTCGCACCTTTGAAACGGCTATGCGCAACACGTTCGATGTTGCGGCCATCGCGTTGCTCAAGCAAATTTCGCATCTGCCGGTGATTGCGGACCCGAGCCATGCAGCGGGCGTTCGCGATCTGGTGGCGCCGCTGTCGCGCGTTGCAGTTGCGGCGGGCGCGGACGGCGTGATCGTCGAGGTGCATCCCAACCCCGACAAGGCGTGGAGCGATGCGGACCAGACGCTGAGCTTTGCCGAGTTCGACCAGATGATGGAGTCGCTCGAGCCCTATATCGCCCTGCGGCCGATGCGTATGCCGGCTCATGAGAGTGAGCGCACGCGCGTGATGGAGGCCGTGGGATGAGGCTGTTGTACGGGCTGCTGGCGGCCTCTGTTGCGGGCGCGGTTGTGCTGGGGATTTGCGGATTCGCGGGACAGGCTGCGCGAAGCGCGGATGCGCCGGTGATTGCGACTGCTTCTTCGACATACGACGCGACGGCTGCACTGCGCGGCGAGGAGCGATTTGCGCGCGGGGCGCAGTTGTTGCTGGTGAAAAAGGGAAAGGCTGAGCCATTGGTGGAGGGATTCGCCGCCAGCGCAGATGCGGATGTTTCGTTCGACGCGAAGAGAGTGCTGTTCGCAGGAAAGAAGAATGCGAGCGAGCCGTGGTCGATTTGGGAGCTGACGCTGGCAGATCATTCGCTGCGGAAGGTGATTGGCGGCGAAGCGGATGCAATTCGGCCGCTGTATCTACCGGATGAACGCCTGATTTATGCGCAGCGAACCGCGCAGGGATTCCAGCTGGAGACAGCGCAAGTGAATGGATCCGATCCGCTGCAGTTGACGCACATCAACGCGAGCGCGGTTCCGACAGACGTTCTTGCCGATGGGCGCATTCTTTTCGAATCGATGTATCCGCTGGGAGAAGGGAAGACGCCGGAGCTTTATCTGGTGTACGCGGATGGCTCAGGCGTTGAGTCGTACCGCTGCGATCACGGAGCGGCGCGCTGGGGCGGAAGGCAACTTGCATCCGGCGACGTGGTGTTCACGCATGGCGACGGGCTGGCGCGGTTCACGTCCCCATTGGCGGCAGAGGCCGCGATCCATGCGCCGAAGGCGCAATACGGCGGCGATGTAGCGGAGGTCGGAGCTAGCCAGTGGCTGGTGAGTGCGCGGGCGGGCGATGAGGCGCATGCATCGCTGAACCTGTGGAAGACGGGTGCGCAGTCGCTGCAGCAATTCTTTGTTCAGCGTGATGAGGAACTGGTTGAGCCGGTGCTCGTGCGGGAAAGAGAGCGGCCGCACCGGCACCCCTCCGGGCTGCACGAGTGGAATTCCGGCAATTTGCTGGCGCTGAATGCGCGTGAATCGCGCGAAGGTGATTTGAAGGCGTTGCCGGTAAGCGTGCGTGTCGATTCACTTGATGTAAACGGAAACACGGTCGCGCTTGGTACGGCGCCGGTGGAAGCGGACGGCTCGTTCTTCGTGAAGACGCCGGCAGACCGGGCGATCCGGTTCGCGCTGCTGGATGAAAAGGGAACGGTCTTACGGCAGGAGCATGGCTGGTTCTGGGTTCGCAAGGGCGAACAGCGCATTTGCGTAGGTTGCCACACGGGTCCGGAACGGGCCGCGGAGAATCGCGTGCCGGCAGTCCTGTTGAGAACGACCACGCCCGTGAATCTGACAGGCGTGGCGCAACAGACCGCGGTGGAGGGCCATTGAGATGAAGTTGCTTGTTGCACTTGCAGTGATTGCTGTTTCCGGCGCGCAGATTGGATGGGCCCAGGCAAAAGCTCCTCAGCCAACGCAGAAGTCGGCGATCCAATTTGAAGACGCGACCGCGAAGGCCGGGATTGATTTCGTGCACAGCTTCGGCTCGCGCCAGCTAGGTTCGCTGCTCGAGGGGACGGGCGCGGGATGCGTGTGGTTCGACTACAACAACGACGGGCTGCCGGATCTGTATGTTGCGAACGGCAGGCCACTTGATGATTCGATGCACCCGTATCCGCTGAAGGATAAGCCGAATCCGCTGCCGCACAACCATCTGTTTCGCAACAACGGCAACGGCACGTTCACGGATGTTACAGACAAGGCCGGGCTGAATCCGGACATGTATTCGATCGCGGTGGCCGCGGCAGACTTCGACAACGACGGCTTCGAGGATCTGCTCGTTACCGCATATGGTCGCGCCATCCTCTATCACAACGACGGCAACGGACATTTCACGGATGTGACCGCGAAGGCCGGGATCAAGGTGGACGGCTGGGCAATTGCATCGACGTGGCTGGACTACGACAAGGACGGGTGCCTCGACTTGTTTGTCGGGCGCTATGTGAAGTTCGATCCGAAGTATCGCGCCTTCTATGCGGCGGACAACTACCCCGGGCCGCTTGACTACGAGGGCGAGACAAACAAGCTGTTCCACAACAACTGCGACGGCACGTTCACGGACGTTTCAGAGAAGTCGAGCATCAGCGCGTTTGTGGGACGCACGATGGGCGTGACGGCAGCGGACTACGACGGCGACGGCTGGGACGACATCTACGTGGCCAACGACCGCACCGAGAACTTCCTCTTTCATAACAAGCACGACGGCACGTTCGAAGAAGTTGCAAATGATACGGGCACGGCCTTCGGCCAGAACGGCGAATCGACTTCGTCGATGGGTCCTGTGTTCGCGGACTTCGAACAGCGCGGCGTGTTCGACCTGTGGGTCACGGACGGCCATTACAACCGATATTTGCGCAATGCAGGCAAGCAGGGATTTGAGGATGCGGGTGCGTCGAACGGTGTCTCGCAGACGAATGCGCAGTATGTGAGTTGGGGGACGGGCGTTTACGACTACGACAACGATGGCCTGCTCGACATCCTCATATTTCACGGCGGCCTGATTCACCTGATTCCGCAGGAGCATACGTTATTCCGCGGACTGGGCGGCGCGAAGTTCGAAGATATTTCGCGCGATGCTGGGTCGGTGCTGAGCGTGCGGACGACGGCACGTGGTGCATGCTTCGCTGACTATGACAACGATGGCAAGGTGGATGGGTTCGTTGTGAATCTCGGCGCAAAGGGGACGCTGATTCACAACGTATCGCCGAGCACGGGACACTGGCTGGCCGTGACGCTGAAGGGCGCGAAGAGTAACCGCGATGGTATCGGTGCCAAGGTTGAGGTGTTCGCGGGCGGCAAGAAGTGGCTCGCAGAACGCGTGGCGGGGACCGGCTACCTCTCGCAGGACGATGGGCGGATGCACTTCGGGCTGGGCGCGGTTGCAGCGGTGGACAAGATCGTTGTGCACTGGCCGAGCGGGGCTGACCAGACTGTTGAGAAGCTTGCGACCGATCACGTGATCACGATCGAGGAGACGAAGTGAGGCGGTTCCTCCAAAGACCTGTGATCGAGGCGATCTCGGCCGGCGTGCTTGCAGCGTCGATCGCGGCGGCGATGATCACCATCTGCAGCGAAAGAGTTGTGCAGGCCACGGCCACCAAAGCACGCTCCGGTGAGGTCCTGGCCTATGCGTCGCCGCTGGAGATGGTGTTCTCGCCCGATGGCGCGCGGCTGTATGTGCTGTGTCAGGGAAGTGACGAGGTGCGGGTCCTGAACGGCGCAACCTACAAGCCGATCAAGAAGATCGCCGTAGGACGTGTCCCGCGCGGGATGTCGCTTTCATCGGATGGGCGCCGGCTGCTCGTGACGAACACCTGGGATGACACGGTTAGCGTGATCGACACGCGGACGCTGGCGGTGACGGCGACCTGGGCCGTGGGCGCGGAGCCCTCAGGCGTTGTGCAGGACAATGCCGGCAAGTTTGTGTTCGTGGCGAACCGCATTTCGAACGACGTGGCTGTGCTGGATGCGGCCACGGGGGCCGAGCAGAAACGACTGGCAGCGGGACGGGGAGCGAGCTACATCACGGCGTCCCCGGATGGGACGCGGCTGTACGTCTCGCACATTTATCCGAACCCGACACGCGCATCGACGGCTTTGGGCAACCGGGCAGTGCCGGAGTCGGAGATCACTGTCATTGATGCAGCGCGCGCGACGATTGCTGATCGCATTCATCTGAAGGACATCGCGCATGGATTCCATATTGCGTTTTCGCGCGATGGCCGGCTTGGCGTGCTGGCGCAGCTGCATCCCAAGAATCTAGTTCCGCTCGCGCACCTGGAGCACAGCGGCGCGTTCGCGGATACGTTGATGCTGTTTGGCGCAGACGTGGGCAATCCGGTTGAGGTGCCGCTGGATGAACTGGAGCGATACGCCACGCGTCCTTTCGCCGTTGCGATCTCGCCAGACAAGTCGCGCATTTTTGTCACATGCGAGGGCGCGGAGTTCGTCACGGTCATTGACGTGTTGAAGCTGCTGCAATTTGCGCGTGCACATCCGGGATCGAGCGCGCGGGACCTAAGTGCCAGCGCAAACTACGTCATCACGCGTGTCGAGGTTGGGCATGATCCGCGCGGCATGGCGATGACACGTGACGGATCGAAGCTGCTGGTGGCGAACCGCCTTGATGATTCGATCAGTGTGATTGATGCGCGCACCAACCAGGTGATCCGGACAGTGCAACTTGAAAGCCCCAAGACGATTACCGTTTTGCGGCATGGAGAGCAAGCGTTTTATACCTCGCGCTATTCGTTCCAGCGGCAGATTGGCTGCGCGAATTGCCACATCGATTCGACGTTCGATGGGCTGACGTGGGATCTGGAGCCGGATGGATTCGGTCGTGACATTGTGGACAACCGCCTGCTCGAGGATCTCGACGGAACCGAGCCGTTCAAGTGGAACGGCGGCAATCCAAACTTGCCGACGGAATGCGGCCCGCGCACCGAGAAGTATTTCTGGCGTTCAGAGAACTACGACGACCTGACGCTGACCGACTTGGTGGTCTATGTGCGGCACTTGCCATTGCGCCCAAACCGCTGGCGGCAGGCGGATGGAAGTCTTACTCCGGCACAGGAGCGTGGCAAAGTATTGTTCGACCGGCCGATAGACAAATTCGGCAAGCCCATTGCAGAAGCGAACAGGTGCGGCTATTGCCATAGCGGGCCGAAGGGGACGAGCCAGAAATCGTTTGATGTGGGCACCGGGAAGGCGACGGATAACTCCGGGTTGCTCGACACGCCGCAACTGATCAATGTAGGCCTAACGGTGCCGTATCTGCATGACGGCACGGCGAAGACGCTGGAAGAGATCTGGACCGTGTACAACCCCCAGGACAAGCATGGCCGGACAAACGACCTGACCAAAGACGAACTCAACGATTTGATCGAGTACTTGAGGACGCGATGAAGAAGCTGTTTGCAATCGCATTATTGGTAGCAGCCGGATCGCTGTTGCATGCCGCGCCTCCGGCGAAAGCTGCGGCACATCCCGCCGGCGCGAAGGCCGACGTATCGAAGATGCGTGCGGTGGATGCGGTGCCCTACTTCCGGTTTGAGAACTTCACCACGGCCAATGGGCTTCCGGATAACCACGTGTTTTCGGTGCTGGTTGATAGAGATCGCGTGTGGGCGGGAACGGAGAACGGCCTGGCGGTCTACGAGAACGGCGCGTGGAAGACGTACACGACAGCCGATGGCCTGGCGCATCGCGCCGTCTTGTCGCTCGCCTTGGATAAGAAGACCGGCGACGTATGGGCCGGGACGATGGGCGGCCTGAGCCGCGTGTCGGGCGGGCGCATCGACAGTTTCACGCAGTTGAATTCCGGCTTGAGCAACGATGTGGTGTACGGAGTGGCGGTCGACGGCGAGAGTGTCTGGACTGCCACGGCCGCCGGCGCTTCGCGGCTTGATCTGAAGACGGACCGGTGGACGCTGTACAACGAGCGCAATACGCCCATGAACGAAATCTGGGTGTACAGCGTGAGTGCGACACCGACGAAGGTCTACCTGGCGGTATGGGGAAGCGGACTGCTCGAGTACGACCAGAAGACCGGGCGCTGGGATAAGTACGACGATCCGGATGGCGAGACCGAGATGGTGCTGTTCAAGGATCAGGGGTTAATCCACGAGATTGTCACATCGGTCAGCTATGTAGACAATATCCTTTGGGCGGCAACCTATTTCGGCGACAGCCGCTACGATGGCCGCTACTGGCACAACTTCCTCACGAAAGACAGCGGCTTGCCCTCAAACTTCACGAACGTGGTGAAGGGGCTTGACGCCAACCGCGCATGGTTCGGCACCGACAAAGGACTGGCTTATTACGACGGCACCAACTGGGCCGTGTACCGGCCCTCTATGAAAGACGGCAAGCCGGAGATGACGGTGCGCGACGCGCAGGGAAATATTAATCCGGTGCAGGTAACAAGCGCTCCGGCGCACAACTACGTTCTCGGTATCGACTTCCAGGGAGAAGACATCTGGGTCGCAACCGCCAAAGGTTTGAGTCACGGGATCCGACAACATCCATAAGGAGAAACAACAATCATGAGCAGTCTTTCTGAAGTTCTGGAGACCATTGCGCACGCGCCGATCAAGATGCGGGCGATTACCAACCACGGCGTCCTCAACGAGGCATACGCGTATGCCAAGCCCAGTTCGTTCTCGCGCGGCATGCGGATCGATCTGAACGGACTGACGATCCTGCTCATCTCCGGCACGGCCTCGATTGATGAAAACGGCGTGAGTGTCCACATTGGCGATTTCAAGGCGCAGCTTCGCCGCACTTATGACAACATCACCGGCCTGCTGGAGAGCGAAGGCTGCACGTGGAAGGATATCGTGCGCACGACGTGCTACCTGCGCGACATCGACCGGGATTACGACGTGTTCAACGAAGAGCGCACCAAGTTCTTCAAGGAGCAGGGCCTCGATCCGCTGCCCGCTTCAACGGGAATCCAGGCGCACCTCTGCCGGCCTGAACTGCTGATCGAAATCGAAGCGATCGCGATGTTTCTGACCAAAAACAAGGAGTAAGTCGTGAGTCGGAAGGCGTGGATGTTGTTGGTTGCGGGGGGCGCGCTGCTCAGTGTGAGCGCGCCAGGACAGGATACCGCGGGCTCCCCAGCGACAGATCCTGGTCGCGGGGGTGGAGATGCGCACGTGTGTTCATGCGGCGCCCATCCGCCGGGTCCGCCGCGCGACCGCGAGGTGACTCCGTATGCGGGCGAGCCGGCGGATCTGAGTCCCTATGCGAAGTTTGCCGCTCCCTACGACCTCAACTACACCCATCCGAACATTTACTCAGGCGCCGGACGCGATCTGCCGGAACCGAAGGACGTGAGCGAAGTTCGAATCGGCTTCTTCGGTCCGATCGAGCGCAATCCGGATTCGATTTTCGGGCGGCGCATGCTGCACGGCGCGCAAATGGCAGTGGGAGAATGGAACGCGAGCGGCGGTTACGGCGGCACGCCGTTCCGCCTCATGCTCCACAACGACTACGACAACTGGCAGGCCAAGGCAGTCTACGGCGACGACCGTCCTACCGATCCGGAGATATGGGGCTCCGCGTCGAATGAGACCGTGAAGATGGTGTATGACGATCAGGACTGGGCCATCTTTGGATCGATCAGTTCGGAATCGACACACATCGCGATCCGCGTGGCCTTGAGAGCCGAGATTCCAGTTGTGAACTCAGCGTCCACGGATCCTACGATTCCCGAGACATATATACCCTGGTACTTCACCGATCTGCAGGATGACCGTGTGCAGTGCCTCACGCTGGCGAGGCGGATCTTTACAGAACTGGGACTGAAGCGGGTAGCGATTCTTCGCGTGAACAACCGCTATGGGCGGTTCGGCGTGCTGAAGCTGCGCGATGCTTCGCGGCGGCTCGGACATCCCATCGTGATCGAGCAGAAATTCCTGCCGGGCGACACGGATTACACGCGCGCTCTCAAGGTCATTCAGTCATCGCGTGCGGACGCAATTGTGATCTGGGCTGACGAGATTCCGACTGCAAACATCCTGAAGCAGATGCGCGCCCTGGGGATGAAGCAGCGGGTGTTTGGTTCGTACAGGACTGTTGGACCGGAACTGCTGACGGAAGCCGGCAGTGCAGCGGAGGGATTTGAGGCGGTGTTCCCGTACGATCCGTCGCGGAAAGATCCGAAGTGGATTGCATTCCGGCAGCGATATTTAGAGCGCTTCCACGAGCCGCCGGAGCAATTTGCTGCGCTCGCTTATGACGCGATGAATGCGCTGCTGGAGTCGATCTGCAAGGCGGGATTGAATCGGGCACGTATCCACGACGCGCTGGCGAGTATCGAGACTTACGACGGCGTGACGGGTCACATGGTCTTCGATCCCAACCAGAAGAATGTGGCGCCGATGTATATGGCAACGGTGCATGATGGCGCGATTTCCTACCGACGGGCGACGATGGAGAAGGAGCCGCCGGCTGCGCAGACCGGAACGGCGACAGCGTTGCATGCGCAAATCCCGTATGCGCGCGTGGGCGAGGAGGGCGTGAGCTACTCGGGACCAGCGGGTACGGACATTGCGTTAGGCAATGTGCGCGTGGTGCTGTTCGGTGCGAACGCAGCGGAGGCGGCGCAGTCGGCCGAGGTGCAAACGGCGTTAGGGCAATGGAAGCCGGTGCCCGTAGACAGCAAGCAGAACTGGGGCGCGGCATCGACTCAGCTTGTGCATGCGCTGATGGATGAGCATGCGCTGGCTATCGTTGCGCTCGATCGCGATGCGGCGCATCTGGCAGAGCAGTTGGCGTTGAAGGCGTTTGTGCCGGTGATTGCAGTCAGCGGCGACAAGACACTGACCTCGACGAACGTGCCGTGGATCTTCCGGGTTCCCGCGGATACGAGGGCGGCCGCGGCGATCAGCCTGCTGCAAGCGGCGGCTGCACACAGCGGCGCAAATCCGGAGCGTCTGCGCGATGTGCTGGCTTCCGGGGCATCTCTCGACGGTGTCGCTTTTCAAGCCACGGGCGAACCACTGCTTCATTGATTGCAGGCTTCTTCTGCAAGCAGAAAGGGCAGCCCAATCGGGCTGCCCTTCTTGCCGTGCATCTTGAGGACTACGGGAGGTAATAACGAACCTGGGTCCAGAACATGTTATCCGTGCCCTTGGCTCCGCCACCTGGGTTGGTAACTCCACCGTTGCCCGACCAGAGATCGCGCCGGAACAGAGCGTACTGAAGGCCGTAGCGGAACGTGCCCTTGGGTCCCTTGTAGAAGTTGTAGGAGTAGCCGGCAGTGAATTCCTGCACGTCCTTGTTGTTGCCCTTGCATTTCGCCGGAGTGCTGGGGCTGAAAGAGCCTCCGGTGGTGGACTCGATGTTGCAACCCGACATGTCTGTATCGTAGGTGCCGTAACCGACGTTCTTTCCGCTCACCGGATCAACTGCCCAGTTACGACCGATATAGTCGCCACCATAGTTGATATACGCCGACAACCGTGGGGTGGGCGTGAACTCCAACGTGCTCAGCGCCGAGAATCCATGCAACGGAGAGATCGTTGCATCCGGACGCAGAGTTACGTCCGCAATCGTGGACGAGCCGTAGCGGCCGACACCCTGACCCCACAGACCCTTCAGACCGATCGAGACTTTCTTGTTGAGAAGAGGACCGCGGAAGCCGCCTCCGACGCCGCCGCCCCAGACCGTGTCGTTGTAGGGAGTTGCACCGGCAGCCGTAGGATAGATGCGGTCCCGGAAGCTGCGGCCGATGCCGAACAGTTCCCAGTGTCCCCAGCCGGGCTCGACGGCGAGCTTGGCCACGAAGTCAGGCGTCAGGTTGAAGGAGTAGTTGGCTGTGGAGTTGTACAGGCCGCCGCCTGTGCCGGGGGAGCCGATCAGCAGGTTGGTCGGCAAGTTGGCACCGGCAGGATTCAGAGTCTCAGCATTTTCCGCTGAGATACCCACGAAGAACTTGTTTCCGAAGTCCCTGGTGACACGCGCGCCGTACTGACGGGTCCACACAAAGCCCGCGGTGTACTGCGGATCGATAACGGAGGGAAGAATCTCACTGGTGCGTTGCAGGCCCTTGGTGGTTTCAGTTGCCAGCGACCAGCCCTGTCCGGCGGAGAAGTCCCAGCCGTTGTTGAAGCGAGCATCTGCCCACAGCTGACGCATGCGCAGCACGTAGCTATTGGATTGGTTGTTGTTCGACGTGATGCCGGTGCCGAGCCAATCCATTTCGTAGTAGCCGGTGAGAGTAGCGCTCGCCAGCTTGCCGGTGGCCTTCAGTGCAAGGCGTGACTGCCGGCCCGTTCCCTGGAACTCGCTCATCTGGGCGGCATCGGCATGATCGAGTGGCACGCCCGTGAAGGCAGTGTTGATGTCGCCGCCGGTGGCACCCTGGCGCCACACGGTTTCAGCCGCCAGGAAGCTTCCTGCCGGTGATAGCGTGATGCCTTTGTAGTGCAATGCTTCGGGGCTCTCCATTTCCTTGCGAATCTTCGAGCTCTCATCGGAGACCGTGATGGCCAGCGACGAGGCATTCGCCTTCAGATCTGTGACCGTGGACTGCAGCGCTGTGACTGCCGCGGTGTTCTGCGAGGCCGCCTGTTCCTGATCGGAAGTTGCCTGCTGCGCCTTTGCTGCGGCAGCCTGTGCATCGGCTGCCTGCTGCTGAGCTTGCTTCAACTGCGCGTCCTTGTTAGCCAGGTCTTCTTTCAGTTGATTGATCTGGCCCTGCATATCCTGGCGCAGCTGCTGGATCTGATCTTCAACGCTAGGCCCTTTAGTAGCAGCAGCCTTCTTGTGAGATTTCTTGGCGGGCGGTGTGGCATCGCTCGCGAACGACGTACTGGCAACGCAGGCTGCCAATACGAGCGTGGCAGCTGCCTTGAGACGTGAGTTCATTTGGCCTCTTCTCCGTCATTTCTGTAGTTTCAATGCGCCTGCTCTTAGCGCGGGCGCAACCATTTCAAAGCCTGGGCGCGCCGCTATCGCGACACGAAGCCCAGACACAGGCAGACCTGGTGCCTGGAAATCTGCTTGTGGAGCGCAGTGATTCCTGGCCGGTTCCGAAATAAAGCTTCTCAGAGGCAGATGAATATTTGACGAATTCACATATTTTTAAAGTATGCAAATACAGAACTTAAGTGGACTTAGGCGCACTGAAACCAACAATTCACGCGCCGTTCACACTTCGCGTGCGGGTCGAAAGCGTTGGAGAAAGATGGCGACTATCTAGAGGAGGATGCGGCTCCAGCGCTGAGCAGGTTCGCGAGCAGCCGGTAGGCGCCGGGCACAAGCTCCGGTAATTGCCGGTAAAGAGCGTAGGCGACATAGATGTATGTGCCCTTGCCAGGATGCGCAACGAGGAGTCCGCCGCGCTGTGGGTCCTGGCCTTCATCCGCCGTCTCGGTGAGCGGCGTGTATCCCGGATCCCAGGTGCTCATAAAGGAGTGGCCGCGCTCCTCCACCCATCCACTGAAGTCGGCGGGCGTGATCGCGTTGGGAGAGGTGAGAATGGGATCGGTTTGGTTCAGAAGCTTGACCGGCGAATCCTCGCTGACCACACGCTCGGCAATGCGGCCGAGCGAAAGCGGGAGCGGTGCAGGGAAGGTCGCGCTCTGGTACTGGACAATCAGCGTTCCGCCGTTGCGGACATACTCATCCAGGCGCGGCTGGGCTGCTGTCAATTCGGGCACGGTGGAGTAGGCACGGATGCCGACGACAATGACATTCCAGGCGGAGAGGTCGGCGGAGGTCAGTTCCGCGGTACTGAGCAGGTGCGGCATGATGCCCATGGCCTCGATGGCTTCAGGCACCAGGTCGCCCGGGCCCATGACGTAGCCGATCCGGAGACCGGGCGCGAGTTTCACATCGACACGGCGCGTTCTGAAATCAGCACCGCGATACATGTTGTAAGGCCGCAGTCCCGGGTAGCCCACACTGCGCCAGCCGCTTTCGTAATCGTGACCGCCGGAGTGTGCGATCGCCTTCACGTCGAAGGTGCCGTCGGCGTTGGCGTGTCCGTCGATTGGGCGCACAGAGAAGACGATGGGCTCGGTGTCGCCTGCCGCAGTGCGATTGAACTTAGCTTCGGCGGGATCGGCTTGCCAGTCTCTGGGGAGCGAGAGTGTGACGGTGCCGCTGGCCGCGGCCTGTGTGTGTACGGTGACCTTGACGGGAAGCGCGCCGCCGTCGAGGGGAAGGATGCGCGCTTCGGGAGTGACACTGACGCCAATCGCCGGGGAGACGATGAGCGGCTGGTAGTACCCGCCGTGGCCAGTGACGCGCTGCAGGGTCTGAACCGTTTCGGCAACGCGGATGGGCACGCCATCGAAAGTGAACTCAACACCGGCACTCACGGGCCAGGGAGCAAACGAACGCTCGCGCCATGCCTCGTTGCTGACGTTGTAGTAGGGCTGCTCGATCGAGGGCCGGGTGAAGAACGGCTGCGTGGGTTGTGCGCTGTCCGGCACTTTCAGCTTGAAAATAGCGTCGGAATAGGGAGCGGTGCCCGAGGTGCTGAGCGCTTCGCCCTGCTGCCACGTGGAGCCAGACTCCATTTCGAATGAGATTTTGGAGACGCGCACTTCGGATGAGCTTGCGGCCGTGTGAACGCGGACGTTGAAGTCTTCACCGGGAGAGACACTGTCGGACATTTCATCGGCGGAGTTGCCACGGAACCCACCGCCCTGAACGCGGGACTCCTTGGTGCGGAAGGCTACGACGTCAATGCCGAGGAGTTCTTTGAGGGCGGCCTGGAAGTCAACGAGCTTGGCGTCGAGTTCGAACAGAAGGCTGGCTTTCGCTTCCGCGCGGATTGCTGTGTCGTCCTGGACGCGCTTCCGCAGCTGGATCGTTGCGCCGTAGATGGGCGCAAGTAGATGCCCGGATTCACTGCCAGTTTTGCCGTTTCGATCGGAATCGAACTTTGCGAGGCTGGCACTGAGCTTCTGGAGGTCGGCAGAGAGCCACGAAGGTGGATTGGGACCGGCCAAGTGCGCGAGCGCGGCTACCGTCGTATCGATGCTGACCTTCGAATTGTGGAACAGGTCTCCCGAGCCTTTGATCGCTCCCGACGCTGCTGCCGGCGCAACAGCCCACAAATGATAGTTCGCGGTGCCGGGGTCGCTGAGCGTAGGGTTCGCTCCGCCGTTCTGCGACCGCTGCTCGCCCCAGCCCTGCCGGGCAATTTGCGTGTAGCTGCGGCCTAGCAGTGAGTCGCGGTTGCCTACTGCGATGGTGGCGTCAGTGGACGGCGCCCCCTTAAGGGTCTCGCCTGTCACGTAGTTCTTGAACTCCGCGGGTGCCCACTTGCCGGTGGCATAATCGAACATCATGCCTTTCTCATTGATGGGCGCGAAGGGCACCATGCCGTAGACGGCCAGCGGCTGCCACGGCTGCAGGCCGTCCTTCAACTGCTCGGGGAAAACCTTGGGATCGCCGGCAGCTTTAAATACTTCCTGCGCGATTTCGCCGGAGACCTGGTGCTGACCGTGGCCGTCGCTGACTGCGCCGACGAATGTCGCGACGATGACCTGCGGGCGTTCGCGACGGACCGCGAGGACTGCGTCGTAGAGAACGCGGTCGTGTCCCCAGCGCGAAAAGGCTTCCTGCTGCGTCTTCGAAAAGCCGAAGTCGGCTTCGGTGCCCCAGAGCTGCTTCACGCCGTAGTAGCGGTCGGCTTCGAGCAGTTCATTGGTGCGGATGAGGCCGAGCGCATCGTAAGTGTCGGCCGACATGACGTTCTGGCCGCCTTCGCCGCGCGTGAGCGTGAAGAGCGTGCAGCGCGCGCCGAGGCCGCGGCTCAGGTAGGTGAGCAGAGGCCCGTCTTCGTCGTCGGGGTGGGCGACGATCATCATCACACTGGCAGTCGTGTGCAGGCGGCGAAGCGCTTGTTCGAGCGCACTCGCGCCTCGGTCTTCAGGCAAGGGCAACGCGATCGATGTCGGCTCGGACGGCGCGACCGCAGAGGGGTCGGGTGCCTGCGCAAGCGCCCCGGCGCCGACGAGTGTGCCAAGAAGAACCGCTGTAACGAGACCAGAAGAGATCAGTGAGTGTGCAGAGTTGTCTGCCTTCGCGCCCATGAACATAGCTGGGCTCAGTGTACAATCCGCCAGAGTACCCTAGGAATCAGGCGTGCACACAACCTCATCGACGCAGGACAACACAGCACATCTCGAGCGGCGCATCGGGCTGCGCTCGGCGGTGCTGTTCAACATGCTGGAGATGATCGGCGTGGGCCCGTTCATCACGCTGCCGCTGGTGATTGCTGCCGCGGGATATCGGCTGTCGATGTGGGCGTGGCTGCTGGGCGCGGGCATCGCCCTTGCCGACGGTGTGGTGTGGGCCGAACTGGGAGCCGCATTTCCGCGCGCCGGCGGATCGTATGCCTTTCTGCGCGAAATCTACGGGCCGGATCGGGCAGGGAACTGGCTCAGCTTCCTCTACGTGTGGCAATTGAGCTTCTCGGCGCCCCTGTCCATTGCGTCGGGCTGCATCGGGCTATCGAGCTTCCTGGCGTGGTTCTGGCCGGGCTTCGATCACGCGCCAATTGCCGCTCTGCCGCAACTGCACTACGGGAGCTTCGCCGCTGCCGCGGCGTGCCTGCTGGTGACCTGGATGCTCTATCGCCGGCTGAGCATCGTCACCGGGCTCGCGTGGATTTTGTTTGGCGGAGTGATCGCAGCGCTGGCGGGTGTCATCGTGTCGGGCTTCGTTCACGCGAGCATGCATGGCGGATGGCACATGCCCGCTTCGCCGAGCATGTCTGCGGCGCTGGCGGCCAGCGGACTTGCGCAGGCCACGCTCATCACCACCTATGACTACTGGGGCTACTACAACATCACCTTCCTCGGCAGCGAAGTCCGACAGCCGGAGAAGACGATACCGCGAGCGATTCTGCTCTCGGTGCTTTTCGTTTCCGTTCTGTATGTGGTGATGAACCTGGCAGCCCTTCCGGCGGTGCACGATGCGGCTTCGCAGGCCGCACAATCCCTCGCGAAGACTGGCTCGCGCCTTCAGCTTGTCGCCGACATCGCCAAGTCGGCATTCGGGCAATGGGCCGGCGCACTGGTCGCCGCTCTGGTGATGTGGACCGCCTTTGCCTCGGTATTCTCGCTGCTGCTGGGCTACTCGCGCGTGCCGTATGCGGCGGCCCGCGACGGCAACTACTTCAAGTTCCTCGACGCGGTGCATCCAAAGCATCACATTCCGCACCGGTCGCTGGTTGCGCTGGGAGCGGTAGCGGCGTGTTTCTGCTTCCTGTCGCTATCGCAGGTGATCACGATGCTGGTGATCACGCGCATTCTGCTCCAGTTCCTGCTGCAGCAGGTTGGCGTGATGCTGCTGCGTGTGCAGCGGCCGGAACTGCCGAGGCCGTTTCGGATCCCGCTGTATCCGCTGCCGCCGCTGGCGGCAATGGCCGGCTTCATCTACCTGCTGATCTATCGGCCCAACGCATTGATGGGGTTCGCAGTCGCTGCGGGCATTGGGCTGTCTGGGACGTGCATCTACCTGGTCCGCGCAAAACGGTTGAGAGAGTGGCCTTTCCAACTGCAAACGGGCGCCGGAAAACAGGACCGGATCAAAACCGAAAATCTGCGCTGAGGACAAATCCGTAACGAAATCTGGTGCGTAGGTATCTAATAGGAACGGAACTTCCCCACGAGGTCATCCATGCTCATCGGCAAACCGTCTGAAATTCCTTCTTCCCTGATTACGCCGAAAGATCAATACATGAATCGCCGCCGTTTTCTGCGGGGCGCTGTGGTCGGGGGAGTTGCTGCCGGCGCGGCACTGACGGGCTGGGACCGCCTCAGCGAAATGGTTTCGCCCAGCGTGCACGCCTTTGCGGATACCAAGCTGCAGACGGTGAAGAGCCCTCTCAGCACCACCGGCGAGCAACTCACCAGTCTTGAAGACATTACCCACTACAACAACTACTACGAGTTTGGCGTGGAGAAGGACATGCCGGCCAAAAACGCCGGAGTGCTGCCCACCCGGCCGTGGACCGTGTCAGTGGATGGGCTGGTAAAAAAGCCGAAGACCTACGACATCGACGCGCTGCTGAAGTTCCGCCCCCTGGAAGACCGCGTCTACCGTCACCGTTGCGTCGAGGCGTGGAGCATGGTGATTCCGTGGGTAGGCTACTCCCTCTCGGAGTTCATCAAGGATTGCGAGCCGCTGAGCACCGCGAAATACGTGCAGTTCCTCACGTTCTACGACAAGAAGATCGACAAGTGGGGGACCTCGGAAACATCCATCTTCTGGCCTTACTCCGAAGGGCTGCGCATGGACGAGGCGATGAACCCGCTGACGCTGCTTACGTTCGGCCTTTACGGCGACGTGCTGCCGAATCAAAATGGCGCGCCTGTGCGCATCGTGGTGCCGTGGAAGTACGGCTTCAAGTCGGCCAAGTCGATCGTCAAAGTGCGCTTCGTCGACAAGCAGCCTGAGACAACGTGGCAGCAACAGAATGCGCACGAGTACGGCTTCTACTCGAATGTGAATCCCAGCGTCGACCACCCGCGCTGGAGCCAGAAGACCGAGCGGCGCATCGGCCTGCCGTTCTATGCGCAGCGCCGCACCACGCTCATGTTCAATGGGTACGGCGAGCAGGTGGCCTCAATGTACAACGGCATGGATCTGCGACGCTACTACTGACCTGAGCGACGGAAACACTCTTCCAGTTAACGCGGAGGTTTGCATGAAAGCCGGCAACGACGCGGAACGGCAGCTTGCATCGTTCATTGCCAAATACACGCCGGAGATAGCCGCGCTCGCATTGGAAATTCGCGCCAGAATGCGGGCAAAGTATCCGAGCGCGCTCGAACTGGTCTACGACAACTACAACGCTCTGGCGATTGGCTACGCTCCCGGCGAAAAGACATCGGAAGCGATCTTCTCCATCGCGCTGTATCCCCGGTGGGTCAGCCTGTTCTTTCTACAGGCGAAGGGGCTCCCCGATCCGGACCGCATCCTGAAGGGTTCGGGAACGGTAGTGAAGCATGTTGTGCTGCGGACAGCCGATGACCTTGAGCATCCGTCTGTGCGCGCGTTGATGCAGGAAGCCGTGCAGGGCGCGAAGGTCCCGTTCGCAGCTGATGGAGCACATCGGCTGATCATCAAGTCGGTGTCGGAGAAGCAGCGTCCGCGGCGGCCCGCGGAAAAATCAAAAGTCGCAGTCAAAGCACCCCGCAGCACAGGCGCAGCGACCAGGATAGGTGCCAGTCAATGAAGAAATCGACTCTGATCGTGTTGAAGTCGCTGACTTGGATTGCCTGCCTGTGGCCGTTCGCGGTGCTGGCGTGGGGAGCTGTGAACAATACGCTCGGCGCCGACCCGACAGCGCACATCGAGCTCACCACCGGCTACACAACGCTGATGCTGCTGACCATTACGCTCGCCATCACGCCGGTGCGCCGGCTCTTGCCTAGCCTGAGCTGGCTGATCAAGTTCCGCCGCCTGCTCGGACTTTTCGCGTTCTTTTACGCGACAGTACACATGCTCGCGTATGTCGGGCTCTATGCGGGATTCAGCGTCCAGGCGATGCTCGACGATATCGCCAAGCGGCGTTTCATCACGATGGGTGTGACGGCGTACCTATTACTGGTTCCGCTGGCTCTGACATCGACGAACTGGGCGATCCGCAAGCTGGGCGGCAAGAACTGGAACCGCCTTCACAAGCTCGCCTATGTGGCGACGGTCTGCGGCATCATTCATTACTGGTGGCAGGTGAAGACGGGTGTGCTGTTGCCGCTTCCGTTCACGGTAGCGGTAACGGTTCTGCTGCTGGCGCGGCCTGTGCTGAACTGGCGGCAGCGGCGCAAGGCCCGACCGGTCACGGTTTGACGGTTAATAAATGGCAATGCCTCTATTAACCCTGACCGCGCATCTAAAATGGCACTATGACGCCTCCTCTGCCGAACCGCCGACGTTCCAAGACTCCTCCGCCTGGCGAAACCGGGCAGGAAGCTCTCTACCTCAAGTCCCTCAGCGAGCGCAAAATCCCCGTCAGCGTAAAGCTGCGCGACGGTGAAGTGGTGAAGGGCTGGATCGAATACTTCGATGACGGCATGCTTCGCCTCACGCGCGAAGGCAAGCCGAACCTGTTCATCTACAAGCACCAGATCCGCTCGATTACGGAAGCTGCGAAGCGGCGAGGCCCCTTCGAGACGGCTTCGAGCGGAGCGGCCACAGGTGGACACGGCCTGTGAGCGATTCCGCAACCCAGCTAGAGTGGGTTCCCAAAGCATCTGAGATCGCTCGTGAGGCCGGGGGACAACTGCGCGAGTTCCTGGCGCAGGGCGTCGAGACCGAGTACAAGGGCGACGTTGATCTGGTCACGGTTGCCGATCGCACCGTGGAGATGTTCATCCGCACGCGCCTGGGCGAGGTGTTCCCGGACCACGGCATCTACGGCGAAGAAGGCACGCGCGAGCGGCTCGATCAGCAATACCGCTGGTACGTAGACCCGCTCGACGGAACAACAAACTTCGCGCATGGAATTCCGCACTTCTGCGTCTCCATGGGCCTGGAGCAGAGATCGCCGGAGCTAGCTGCCGATCAGGATGGGAAGATCGTTGCGGGCGTGATTTACAACCCCATGCTCGACGAGCTTTTCACTGCGGAGCGGGGCAAGGGCGTATGGCTCAACGGCCGTCCGATCCATGTCTCGGCCGTGCCCGATCTCGGCGAGGCGCTGGTGGCGACAGGCTTCCCCAGCCGCAAGCGGCATGACAGCCCGAACATCCATTTCTACCAGGAGTTCACGCTGCGCTCGCATGGCGTGCGGCGCGCAGGCTCGGCCGCGCTCGATCTTGCGTATGTGGCGTGCGGACGATTCGAGTCGTTCTGGGAGTTCCACCTGAATCCGTGGGATACCTCCGCCGGATTTCTGCTGGTGGAGGAAGCCGGCGGGCGTATCAGCAATTTTTCGGGTGGGCCGTTTCAGCTCAACAGCAGGGAAGTGCTCGCCTCAAACGGGCACATTCACGATGAGCTGATCGGATTCTTCAAAGACTTGTTCGCCGGGCGCGATCTGACGCCGATTCCCACACCGCGCGAATACGCAGAACGCCGGGCCGCCCGAGAGGCCGCAACACAAAAGTGAGCTGATCGCTACTGCGGCTGTGGTTGCTGCTGTTGCTGCTGCTGATATTGCTGCTGGAGCTGTTGCATTTGCTGCAGTCGCTGCTGCTGCATCATCTGCATGCGCTGCTGGGGGCTCATGGGTTCCCCCTGTGGCTGCGGCTGAGACTGAGGCGACTCTTGTGGCTGCGGAGGCGGAGGCTGGAACTGCGGCTGGGTCGGGTCCTCCTGCTCGGGTTCCGGAACTGCCTCGTCGTCCGAGTCTTGCGGCTGCTGCGGATTGACGTTAGGACGATTCGGAGCAGGTGCGCCACCGCGGCGAGCGGTGAGGATGACCTGCCGTGGGGTGCCCTCCCCCTGGTCGCCCAGCATCAGAAAGTCGTAGGCCGATCCGCGCAGAAGCTGCGTCAGGACATCGCGCGCGGGCCCTGGGCCGTACTCGCCGAAGACGCGCTCGTCTCCGCTGACACCCTCAATCTTCGCGCCCGTCTTCGTCCCGACAGCATTGAGAATCTGGCTCAGGCTCGAGTTCGAAGCCTCGATGCTGAGGCCCTGGCTGTTCCAGGTGACCGTGGGCTGCTTGGGAGATTCGTTCGCGGGCCACTTCGGCATCTCGGGCTGGGGCGGAGTCTGATCGACGGGAGGCTGCTGGGCCTGGGCAAACTGTCCAGCATGCGGCTTGTGGGCTCGGTGCGCTTTGGGTGCGGCGGGAGTCTGCGCTGCCTGCGCCCAAACCACCGAGGCCAGCGCAACTGTTGCCGCAGCTGTAGTCAGGCGGCGCAGCCCGGATCGGACTGCCTTGTTCGCGTTGGTTGTGCGCTGCACCATATTTTGGCCGTCCTCGGCTCTCCGCCCGGCCGGAACGAGCGTCTCTACATGTACTAGACTAGCAGTGGCCCGTAAACGTTCACAACAGGCCTTGCTTTTGTTGAACATGGCCCCGTCTCGGCGGGGCGGAGAGAATGTCGATGCGGCTCTCGAAACACTGGGCTACGACCCTGATTTCACGCGGTTTGATTTGCGGTCTCTTTGTCGCTCCGGTGGCGAGCCACGCCACCACTTGCACGTCCCAGGCCGAGATGCATGGCCCCGATCGCGACGCTCTGGCCAGTGCCGCCCAGCGCCTGAACGTTGCCGTGGTGCAGCAGGATTCGCAGACCGTTCTGTCGGCGTTGCTACCCGCTGTCGCTTCGCAGGCGGACTCGATCCGTGAAGCCGTGGAGGCGGGCGGCCCCTCGGTGAAAGGCGGCCAGGCGCAGATCAACACCATGTATCTGCTCGATGCGACCTCAAACACCGCTCCCGCCGACGCACAGTTTTTCTGCTCCAATGCCGACGGCTCGATGACCGTGACCATCACCCTCGGCAATCTACCGCCGGGCAAGTTCGGCGTCGTCCAGAGTTATGTCACCGGAACGGCCCCCGGCGGTGCAAATCCCGGAATCATCGCGCAGATCACGTTCATCCTCGGACTCGATGGCAATGCCTGGAAACTCGGCGGCGTGTTCATCCGCCCGGCCATGCTTGGCGGCCACGATGGAGTTTGGTATTGGCAGCGCGCGCGGGAACTGGCGAAGTCGGATTCACCTTGGGCCGCTTACTACGCATATCAGGCTGCTCGCTACTTGCTGCTGCCCGTGGACTTCATGGCGTCCCCCAACCTCGAGCGTCTCGACCAGGAAATCTCGCAAATCAAAAGTGCGCCGGCGTTTCCTTACTCCGTGACCGCCGGCGATCGCACATTCAAGATCGACAACGTGCACTTTGACGCCTCCCTGCGCGAAGCCGATCTCGGAATCAACTACGAATCAACCGGCGTGAGCGATCCGGCAGCGCAGCGCACCGAAGCAACCGCGGTGATGAGCGCATTCCTCAAGGCACAGCCAGCTCTGCGGCAGAGCTTCCACGGTCTGTGGGCTTACGCGCTCAACAACGGCAAGGTGACTCCGGTGATGGAGCTGCCGATGAACCAAATACCGTAAAAGCAGTTCGTAGTGGGTAGTTCTCAGCCGAACTGAAGACTGGAGTCTGACATCAGCAACTGCGAACTATGAACTACGAACTAAGAACTGAAGAGAGGAATTGTAGTGCCCGAAGCAGTTGATTTCATCGATCTGAGAAGCGATACCGTAACACGCCCCACGCTCGAGATGCGAGCCGCCATGGCGGCAGCCGAGGTGGGCGACGACGTCTACCGCGAGGACCCCACGATCAATCTGCTTGAAAAGCGCGCTGCCGAAATCTTCGGCAGAGAAGACGCGCTCTTTGTGCCTACGGGCACCATGGGGAACCAGATCGCGCTGCGCCTGCACACGCAGCCGGGCCAGGAAATCATCTGCGACGGCAAGGCGCACATTCTCGACTGGGAGATGGCCACAGCCGCCGCGTTTTCCGGATGCCTGGTCCGCGCCGTTCCCACGCAGGACGGAATTCTGACGTGGAACGACATCGAGCCGGTCATCTACAAGTGGGGCGGATTCCGCGCCGCCACCGGCGCCATCGAGATCGAAAACACGCACAACATGGCGGGCGGCCGCATTACGCCGCTTCCAGTTCTGGAAGAAATCTGGGCGGGAGCAAAAGAGCACAAGCTCCCGGTGCACCTTGACGGTGCGCGCATCTTCAACGCGGCGGTCGCTCTCGGTATAGACGTGAAGACGCTCACCCGCGGCTTCGACACCGTGATGTTCTGCCTGTCGAAGGGACTGTGCGCGCCGGTTGGATCGATGCTCGTGGGCTCGGCGGATGCCATGGCGAAGGCACGCATCTTCCGCAAGTCGCTTGGGGGCGGCATGCGCCAGGCCGGAGTTCTGGCCGCCGCGGGCCTGATCGCGCTGGAAGAGATGCCGAAGCGCCTGCAGGAAGACCACGCCAACGCGCGGCTGCTCGCCGAGGCACTCAACAATACCGAGGGCGTCGAAATCGACCCCGAAACGGTAGAAACCAACATCGTCATCTTCCGGGTCTCTAATGCGATTACCGAAAAGGAGCTGGTCGCCCGGCTGAAGGCGCGTGGCGTTCTGGCGAGTTCAGTTGGGCCGCAGCTCGTCCGGCTGGTCACGCATCGCGATGTGGGCCGGGGCGACTGCATGCGCGCCTGCGAGATCCTCACCGAGGAGATCGAAGCGGCGCATACTGCGACCGCCTAACATCAAACCGAGCCGCTGATCCGGGCGAAACTGATCATTGCATCTCGCCTGCATTTGGACTATCCTCCCCATGCGTTGTTCGCGCGGCCTCCCCACCGCGCGTGGGCTCTTTTTCGGGTTTCCCATTTCCCCAAAAGAGAGTAAGCCATGGAGAAAATCAAGGTCCGCATTCTGCTGATCGCGCTCGCCGTGCTTGCCTGCCCCGCGTTGGAACAAGCCCAGATCAACCTGATCTACACCTTCAACTCGCCCTATGACGCCTGCTGCCCGGTGTGGTCGAATCTCATTGCGCAGGGCCGTGACGGCAATCTCTACAGCACCATGCCCCAGGGCGTCGGCAACGTTGTCGGAAACGGAAGTTGGTTCGTGTTTCCACCCAACGGGATCCCCTTGATCCGTGGCTTCCTGACCGGAGGCCCCGTGACGCCCAATTCCGGCCTAACGCTGGGAATCGACGGAAATTTCTACGGATCCACGGAACACGGGGGCCTTGGCAACGGCGCGTACGGGACCCTGTTCAAACTCAGGGGCACGTCTCTGATCCCGGTGTATTTCTTCACCGGGACAGGTTCGGGTACCTATCCCGCGTCCGCTCCCATTCAAGGCCCGGACGGTTATCTCTACGGCACCACCTACGATGGCTCGACAGCCGGTGTCGTCTACAAAGTCGATCCAAGTGCCGGCACGCTCGTGTGGTCTCACGCGCTGCCTTCAGGCACCAAGGCGCCTCTGATTATCGCGGACGACGGCAATTTCTACGGCACCTTCCCCCATGGCGGCCTGCCCATCAACGGCGTAGCGCCCTCGAATGACAATGGTGGTGGCATTTTTCGCGTCACTCCGGGCGGTGTACTCACCGGCATCTACAACATCAATCCGCTGAATCCCAACTCCAACGGCGGCCACGGCGATGGCGGCCAGCCCTGGGGGCCCGTGATGCAGGCCAGCGATGGCGCGCTCTACGGAACCGCAAGCGATGCCGGCCAGTACAACGGGGGCACGGTCTACAGGGTTCAGCTTGACGGCTCGGGGTTCACAATCCTGCATAATTTCCAGACCGCCGATGGCGTCGACTCCGAGAGTGGACTTGTCGAAGGAGATAGCGGGTACCTCTTCGGCCTGTGCTCTGGCGGTGGCACGGCTCAGGGAGTGCAGGTGGCTGCCGGAACGATATTCAGGATGGATGTAGGGGGTATCAACTTCCTCACAATCTTCAACTTCTATCGCGCATCCGGGTCGAATGGCGTCGGCCCAGGGAGCGCGCCTTTGTCTACCCCCATGCTGCACACCAACGGCAGGATCTACGGGCTCACCTCGCATGGAGGGACGTCCCTTTGGGGCTCGATCACTTACGGGGCTTACGACGACGGAGGAGAGTTGTTCAGCATCCCGTCCGGGTCCGGCCCGATCATCTCGGTGGTAGGCAGACGCTCGGCGAACGTCAACGATCGCATCGGCATCATCGGCCAGGGACTTTCGACCGTAACAGGTGTCACCTTCGGCGGTATTGCCGCGTCCCCAGCAACCGTCAAATCCCTGAGCGACACCTACATGGAGGTGGTGGTGCCGCCTGGAGCCAGAACCGGCATTCTCCGCGTATACACTCCAACCGCGGCCTACCACACCCTCTACAGGTTCAAGATCGCCTGCAGCGGCCAGTGCGCCGGCCCGCAATAGACATAAGCGCTCACTTCGCCGAGAGCTCGCTTGCGCGCGACGGAATGTGCATGAGACCAAGTTTCGTCACGATCTCAGGCTCGACTTCTTCGAAATAGAGTTCGGCAGAGGCTGCGTGCACGCGATTGTATCCACCCACCGCGGCGATCAACCCGACCAGCACTGCTGCCATTTCGGCGAACCTCGTGCCATCGTGCAGCGCGCGCATCTCGAAGGTGCCGGCGAGAACGCCCAGGATGATCCACACGAACACCGCGCCCCAGAAGATGATCTGCACGTTCGCCTTCCCTGGCAGATACGAGCATGTAAACGGCACCTTGTCGAATTTGATGAGGGCCAACTCGACGAAAAGAATCCCGAACAGTGCAAGCATTGCGAGATGTCCAACGACTTGCAGAGCTGATCGGTAGTTCAGAGCGAGCGCAGCCGCGACGCACAGCATGGGAATGACAGAACCGGCCAGCAGCGTGGTACGCGTGGCCGCAATGTATCGTCTAGTGGGCCGCAGTTGCGTGGTGCGTAGCATCCAGTTTGCGTTGAGCGAGATGGGAAGAGCGAAAACCGCGCGCAAGCCCAGCACCGAAAGGCTCATCATCATGAGCGTCGAAATCAGGAAATCCTTGTGGATGGCTTCGGGCGCAGGCGCAAAGATCTCCCGCCGCAGGCAGGTTACGCCAATCGCTGCAATAATCGCCATGAAGAACGCGAAGACCACCCGATGGTGCCGGCTGCGTATCAGTGAACGCAACGAGAAGATCGCGATGGTGGTGCGCAGGCCGCCGAAGCGCGGCGTCCAGTGCAATCCGCCGGTCCCCGGAAGCAGGTCCGGAGCTTCGACGGTCTTTCGCATCGTGCGCATGTAGCAAAGCACTAGAGAGACGGCCGCGCCGAAGATCACGAGTGCAAGGCCTATCCAGCTGCGCCAGGCAAGCCAGAACAGTTCCCGCGGCAACGTGCCGTTGATCTGGTTGAACACTGCCAAAAACCAGTACTGCGGCAACGCGGCTAGTGTTGCGTGATTCCGCGCATCCGTGAGCAACGCAGGCGTGGTGAACGATGGCTCGAGGAAATAGACAGAAATGAACAGCCCGAAGCATCCGAGTTGCAGCGCGGCTGAAATGCGCAGGAACAGCCGTCGCGGCAGCAGTAAAGCCATCAGGCCCTGCATGGCGAGCACCGCGCAATAGAGGAACAGAGTCGCCGCGACCATGGTGATGGAGTACGCCGCCAGCACCTGAGGGAATCCGAAGATGGAGTCGTGAATCTGGCCCAATATGAGCGCAGCCACGAACCCAGGCGCCGTATTCAGCGCCAGCAGAGCGATCGCGAGCAGCGACGCGCAGGCGCAGACCTTCGCACCAAGAATCATGTGCGGCCGCACGGGAAGAGGACCCAGCACCATGGCATCGCGCCGGTCAGGGAAGATAGCATCCCAGCTTACGACCGTGATCAGTCCCGCGACCAGCATCATGGTCGATATGAGGTAGTGCTCCAGCGCCAGAGGATACTGCGCAATGGCCACATAGACGGCGAAGGCGTGGAGGAAGCTGAGCATCATCAGCACGCCCACGAACTGGCCGAGAAAGCGTGGAATGTCCGCTTCGATCGACAGGGCCTCAAGATCAATGACGCGCAGCAGGAACTGACGGTGCAGCACGCGGAACTGCAACGGCATGTGCTCGCCTAGTCGGTGCAGAAGTGCCGCAATGAGCTTACGCATCGCGCTATGCCTCGATCAGATCTGCGAAATTGCGCGCCAGTGCGGTGGAATCCTGCTCAACGGCGAGCTGCGAAAAGATCGCCTCAAGCGTGGGCAGTTCCATCAGAGAACGCAGGTGCTCAATAGAGTCATCGGCGACGAGCCTGCCGCGATGAAGGATAACCACGCGGTTGCTGATGCGCTCCACGGTGTCGAGCTCGTGCGAGCTGAACAGCACGGTTTTGCCGCGCGCGGCGAGCTGCTGGATGAGGCTGCGAAGGACCAGCGCCGACGCTACATCAAGGCCGCTGAACGGCTCGTCCAGCAGCACGAGGTCGGGATTGTGCAGCAGGGCGGCGGCGATGAGGATCTTCTGCCGCATGCCCTTCGAGTATCCAGAGATGGAAGCGTGGCGATCGTCATACAGCGAAAGCAGGCGTAGCATACCGTCGATGCGCTCCGAGGACTGGCGCGGCGGAAGATCGCGCAGTTGCGCCACCATCAGCAGGTACTCGACTCCGGAGAGATGCACGTAGAGGTGCGGCTCCTCCGGCACGTATCCCATCCGCCGCTTATAGCCGATGAGGTCGTCGTCAATGGGTTTGCCGTCGAAGAGGATGTGTCCCGCGGTTCGCTCAATCAGAGCGGTGATCATCTTCATGGTTGTCGATTTACCGGAGCCGTTCGGACCGAGGTAGCCGGTCACCTCGCCCGGTCGGGCGCAGAAGCTGACGTCATCGACCGCAGGAATTCCTGCAAAGTGCTTGGAGACACGCCGTAGTTCAAGCATGGGTAGGGCCTCGTATTTCCAGCCCTACCTATGTAGCATTCAACATACGGATTGTCAAGATGCCCGTTCGCCGTGAGAGCCGGACGGGGCGGGAGCGGCTCAGGATTCGGCGGCAGCGCGCTCCAGTTCGGCAATGTTGAATTTGGTCATCTGCATCATCGCCTGCATCGCCTTGGGGTGCTTGATGAGCTGGCCGATCTTGGCGGGCGTCACCTGCCAGCGGAGACCGAACCTGTCTTTGAGCCAGCCGCAGGCGATCTCGCTGCCGCCGCCCTCAAGGAGCTTCGACCAGTAGTAATCGATCTGCTCCTGGTTGTCGCAGTTCACCACAAACGAGACCGCCTCATTGAACTGATGGGCCGGGCCGCCGTTGAGCCCGATGAACCGCTGGCCATTGAGCTCGAACGAGATGGTGAGAACGCCGCCCTTCGGTCCAGGAGCCTCGCCTGGGTTGCGCAGTTCGTCGACTATGCGGGAATTGGGAAAGATGGAGACATAGAACTTGGCAGCCTCTTCAGCGTTCTGATCGAACCAGAGGAATGGCGTGATGGGAGCGGCAAAATTACTCATGGGGAACCTTCGGATAACGAATTTTGATTCCCAAAAAGATTACCCGATGACGGCTTCCTGCAACGGTAAAAAGTCGGCGAAGACGAATCCATCACGATGGACGATTTCGCCTGGCTCGAGCTCCAGGGCCCTGGCGAACATCGGCCCGTCATACGCGCAGGTGTGGAACTCACCTCGCTCGCCGCAGGGATCAATCTCCGGAGGCAGGTCCGACAGCAATGCTGCATCGAAATCGCGTCCTGCGAACGCAGCTGATAATTGCCGCGAATCCACGCAAACGAGCTTTGCGCGCAGCCCCTCATCAATCATTGCCCGGGCCAACTCGCCGGTGGGGATCTGCCATAACGGAAATAGCGGCTCCAGGCCGGTACCGGCCAACTGGCGCTCTCGATAGGCGCGCACATCCGGGAGAAAGAGGTCGCCGAAAGCGACAGCGTCGATTTGCTCGCGCCTCGCACGCGCGCAAGCTTCCGCCATCCGCGCTTCATAAATTTCATTAGGGCAGGGCCAGGGCAGCGGCACTGTCCAGAGCGGCACACCCGCGGCTTCTGCCTGTGCTTCCAGTACCGCGCGGCGGGTGCCATGCATCGCCACGCGATCGAACTGAGTGTTGATCGTGGTGAGCAGGCCGACAACTTCTACGCCACTCGCCTGGCGCAGAACGTGCAGCGCCCACGCACAGTCTTTGCCACTGCTCCACGAGAGAAGAACGCGTTTCATGCGGAGATGATCTCAGAACATTTTGCGATAGACGACAAAGCCGCTCTTCTCGGCGACTTTGTCGTACAGGCGCATTGCGGTGGCGTTGGTTTCGTGAGTATGCCAGTACACGCGCGGACAGCCGGCGTGGTCGGCATGGCGGTAGACCTCTGCGATGAGCGCGGCGCCAACGCCTTGGCCGCGCGCCGAGTCGAGCGTGAACAGGTCCTGCAGATAGCAGTTGGGTGCGATCGAGATAGTGCTGCGGTGAAAGAGATAGTGAGCAAGACCAACCAGCTTGTCGTCTTGCTCTGCTACCAGCGCATGCATGGGCTCCAACGCATCGAAGAACCGAGACCAGGTTTGCAGCGTGATGCGATCGGGCAGAGCCGTCGCCCCGTGGCGGCCATAAAACGTGTTGTAGCCATCCCACAACGGCTTCCACTGGTCATAATCAGCGGGTACCACGGAGCGGATGTTGAGCATGCGTCCTCAGCTGATTTCGAACACGTCCCTGGCGGATGCTGCTGCGGCTTCGGCGCGTTCCATCAACTTCTGCGCAGCATCATAGAACCCCGTGGCCTGCGGGCTCTTGGGACCAGCCAGCGCGACCGGCAAACCCTTGTCGCCGCCTTCGCGAATGGCGGGGATCAGCTCAATCGATCCCAGGAAAGGAATGTTGAACTGCTTTGCCGTCCTCTCCGCTCCGCCCTTCGAAAAGATGTCGATCACTTCATGGCAATGCGGGCAGGTGAAGTGGCTCATGTTCTCGACGATGCCGAGCACTTCCACGTTGACCTGCGCAAACATCTCCAGAGCCTTGCGAGCGTCCTGCAGGCTCACGTCGCTGGGCGTCGAGACAACCACCGCGCCGGTGAGCGGAACCGTCTGTACAAGCGAGATCACCACGTCGCCAGTGCCCGGGGGCAGATCGACGATGAGGTAATCGAGCTCGCCCCAGTTCACCTGCTGCAGAAACTGGCGGATGATCTGGTGCAGCATGGGGCCGCGCATCACCAGCGGCTTGTCGCCTGGCGAAATGTAGCCGATGGAGATCGTCTTGAGCCCGTGCGTCTCGTTCGGCTCAATAATGTTGCCGGCGCCCACTTTGGGCGACTGGCTCGAACCCATCATCAGCGGCACGTTGGGCCCGTAGATGTCTGCATCGATCAGACCAACGCGCTGGCCCAGCTTCGACAGAGCAATAGCGAGGTTGACGGCCACGGTGGTTTTGCCCACGCCGCCCTTGCCCGAACCCACTGCGATGATCTTGGAAACGCCCGGCAAAGCCACGGGCTGAGGCATGGCATGTCCATGCGCCATAAGCTTGGTACTCCTTTGGGAATTCCACTTTCGTGCGGGAATTCGATCGATCAGAGACGAGCGTCTCTCCGCGCAAACTGCGCGAAAGGATCTACTCAAAGTCTACAGGACCGCGCGACTCTTCCGTCCCGATCGCGCGACTAGCTGCCGGCCTGGTCCGCGGCCGCCGATACCTTCCTCGCCGCTTTCCGTCGGGCATGTTCGCTTTCGCGGTGTTCGCGGCGAAGCAGGGCATCATGCCACCGGCGCTCCTCGTGGGCGGTCACGGGCTTCAGTTCCGGCACGCGCACACGCCGTCCGTTCTGATCCACCGCTACAAACACCAGATAGGCGCTCGCCACGTGCAGCATCACCTGTGTCTGGGTGTTTTCCACCCACACCTTCACGCCCACTTCCATCGATGTGGAAAACGCGCGGTTCACGCTCGACTTGAGCGTGAGCAGGTCGCCCACGTGCACCGGCTGGATGAAGTCGATATGATCCATGGCCGCCGTAACCACGTGAGTACGCGAATGACGATAGGCCGCCATGGCTCCAACCAGATCGATGAAGTGCATGAGCCGGCCGCCAAGCAGATTTCCAAGAACATTGGCATCGTTCGGTAGAACGATCTCGTTCATCTCCGACTGCGATTCGGCGACGCTACGCGCCATTGTGGGAATGCTTTCCGTCGAACTCATCTTGTGCCGGCTCCAATCTTTAGCGGCGGCCAACCCGGAAACCCTCAGTCCAGCTACAATGGAACCACGGGAGCCGATCAGCGGGGCCACTTTAGTTCCAGTGTCGGCAATCGCCCTTCTATAACGCAAATCTCACAGGTGGCCGAGCTTTCTAAATGAGCACTATGGACAAAATTGCAGGTCTAAAAGAGATTCTTGCCCTGGATCCCAAGAACAGCTTCGCGCGCTACGGAATAGCCGTGGAGTTGGCCAATCGCGGCGAAACGGACGCGGCCATGGCCGAGTTCGATCAACTGCTCCAGAAGGACCCCGACTACACAGCCGGCTACTTCATGGCGGCCCAGACGCTCTCAAAGGCGGGGCGTACCCACGAAGCCATTGCCCGACTCAAGGACGGCATCAGTTGCGCCGCCCGGACCGGCAACCGCCATGCTCTGAGTGAGATGCAAGCGATGCTCGACGAACTGCAAGGCTAAATCTCCCGCGGCCGGTGCCAACCGGCCCTTCTCCCTCTAAATTTCGGTAAATCCTTTGAATTTGACGCGCGTCTATACTATTGATATGCCGAAGTATTCCATCGTAGTGCCCTTCCACAACGAAGAAGAGAACGTCACCGCGCTTTACGATCGCCTCAAGCAGGTGATGGAGCAGGTTGGCGACTCCTTCGAGCTCGTCTTTGTGGACGACGGCTCCAGCGACCGCACCTACAAGCTTCTTGAAGAGATTGCCGCGGTCGACAGCCGGGTCCTGGTTGTCAAGCTGCGCCGCAACTTCGGCCAGACTGCCGGCCTTGCCGCCGGATTCGACCACGCTTCGGGCGAGTTCATCCTCTCCATGGACGGCGACTTGCAGCACGATCCCGACGAGATCCCCAACTTCCTCGAAAAGCTCGAGGAGGGCTACGACGTCGTCTCCGGCTGGCGCGAGAAGCGCATTGACAACTTCGTCATGCGCCGCATCCCTTCAAAGATCGCCAACTGGCTAATGGCCAAGCTTTCGGGCGTCGACATTCACGACTTCGGCACCACCTTCAAGGCATATCGCCGCGAGGTCATCCACAACATCCCGCTCTACGGCGAAATGCACCGGTTCATCCCGGCGCTGGCCGCCTGGTACGGCGCGTCGATCTGCGAGATTCCGATCAAGAACGTGAACCGCCTGCGCGGCAAGAGCCATTACGGCATCGGCCGCACCTTCCGCGTGTTCTTCGATCTGCTGACCATCCGGTTCCTGATCAAGTACATGAGCCGGCCGCTGCACTTCTTCGGCTCGTTCGGCGCCATCAGCATCCTGCTGGGCACCATCTTTTCAGCCACGCTGCTGGGCATGAAGATCTTCAATCCGCACGCCAACATCATGGATCAGCACGCGCCGCTGTTCGTTATCGCCGGCGTGCTCATCCTCGCAGGCGTCCAGCTTCTCGCGCTCGGACTGCTGGGCGAACTCCAGGTGCGGCACTACTACAGCTCGCAGCACAACACGCCCTACGCGATCGACCGCCTGGTGCGGCTCCGCGCCCCCGAAGAGCCCAGCATCCTCAGCGACAGGGACTAAGAAGCAAGGGACAGGCAACAGGGATCAGAAAACAAGGCCCGCTCGGAATTCTGAGCGGGCCTTTCTGTTTCTGCCTTCGCCACTCTGCCGTTCTTTCGCTTTGTCCTTTTGTCCCTTGTCCCTCTGTCCCTTTGTCCCTGTTTTGTGCGTTATCCTTGCCGTGTTATGAAAGCCATCCAGATTCGTGAAACGGGAGGGCCCGAAGTCCTCCAGCTGGTTGATCTTCCCATCCCCGTGCCCGGGCCCGGACAGGTGCTGATCCGCGTCGAGTCCGTCGGGATGAACTTCATCGAAATCTACTTCCGCAAAGGCCAGTACAAGGCGACCCTGCCCATGACTCCGGGCAGTGAAGCGGCGGGCACCGTGGAGGAGTGCGGCCCCGGCGTCAACGGCTGCGGCTTCAAGCCCGGCGACACGGTGGCTGCCGTCGGCGTGCTGGGCAGCTACGCCGAATACGCTTTGGTTCCGGCAGCGCAGCTCATCAAGGTGCCAGACGGCGTGACGCCCGAGCAGGCCGCCGCCGCGATGTTGCAAGGCATGACCGCGCACTATCTCGCCTATTCGACTTGGCCGCTGAAGTCCGGCGAGACGTGCCTCATCCACGCAGGAGCCGGAGGTGTCGGCCTGTTGCTCACCCAGATGGCCGCAAAGATCGGCGCACGCGTCATCACCACGGTCTCCACGGAGGAGAAGGCGGAACTCTCGCGCGAAGCCGGCGCCAGCGACGTCATCGTCTATTCGCAGCAGGATTTCGTCGCCGAAGTGAAGCGCCTGACAAACAACAAGGGCGTGGACGTGGTCTATGACTCCGTGGGCAAGACGACGTTCGATGGCAGCCTGAACTGCCTCCGGCCGCGTGGCTTGATGGCGCTGTTCGGCGGGTCGAGCGGCGCGGTGCCGCCCTTCGATCTCATCCAGCTCAGCGGCAAAGGTTCGCTCTTCCTCACGCGGCCTACGCTTTGGCACTACATCTCAACGCGCGACGAATTGGAGAAGCGCGCCGGCGACGTTCTCAACTGGGTCAAGTCCGGCGACCTCAAGCTGCGCATGGAGCACATGTATCCACTGACAGAAGCGGGCCAGGCGCAGTCCGACATGGAGAATCGCCGCACGACGGGCAAGATCCTGCTCGAACCGTGAACGACTGCCGGTAGCTCGCAGCCGGTAGCCGCAGCTTCATCTGTGCAACCGACGAGCTACCGGCTCCGAGCTACCGGCTGCAGGCTCCAACATGTCCTCCATCTCCCTCTCTCCCACTGACCACGTATTCGTCCTCACCGGCGCCGGCATCTCCGCCGAGAGCGGCCTGCCTACGTTTCGCGCTTCGGACGGACTCTGGGCCGGGCACCGCGTTGAGGATGTCTGCACGCCCGAGGCGCTCTCGGAGAATCCCGCGCTGGTTTGGGAGTTCTATTCGCAGCGCCGTGCGCAGGGTTCAACGGCGAACCCAAATCCGGCGCACGTGGCGCTGGCTCAGCTTGAAGCGAAGCTCGGCGACCGATTCTTTCTCTGCACGCAGAATGTAGACGACCTGCACGAGCGCGCCGGTTCGCAGCGTCTGGTCCATATGCATGGAGAGCTGGCCAAGTCGCGCTGCGAGGACGACTGCGGCCGCCCTCCCGTCCCCGACACCGCCGTCTACAAAAGTCTCGACGAAGTTCCGCGCTGCGCTTGCGGCGCGCGACTCCGCCCCCACATCGTCTTCTTTGGCGAGATCCCTCTCGAGATGGACCGCATCCAGCGCGAGATCGACCGCGCGACAGTGATGGTCGTCATCGGCACCTCAGGTTCCGTCTATCCCGCAGCCAACTTCGTCAACTGGGCTCGCCACAACGGCGCGCGCACCATCTACATCGGCCCCGAGCGCCCGCTGAACGCGCAGGCCTTCACGACAATCGTCGAGGGCAAGGCGGGCGAAGTCATGCCGGGATTGTTCCATGTGGAATAGGACTATTCGCCGTTCGGTAGAGCGAGCCGCTCACATCATTCTTCAACACCCAGAGGAAGACGACGTCGTGCTCTTTCAGCGGTTGGTATCGGAGGAGTTCGGCCGGGATACTGCAGCGCGCATAGTCGAATTCCTTCCAATAGCGTGTACCCGAGCGTGGCTTAGGGATTCTGGCGTTACGTTCTCGGAGTTCTTTGAACGTGGGCGCGAACAGGATACGCGGATCAGAGGATTGCTGAAGAAGGAGAGCGTCTTCATCGCATGTGCTGAACTTGCGCGCACTTGGCTTCGAACTGCGGAGCGCGCGGAGATGGTGCATACGATTGCTCTGCGCAGTGGCGAATTCCATGTGATCAATGAATTCCTGAATTGCGGATCGAAATTGAAAGATCTGGTGCTTACGCCGCCGCTGTTCCTCTGGAATGAAGACGGTCCGAAATCGTAATCGCGTCAAGGGCCGCCATCCGTGCATCCTTAGTCTTTCCTTGCCCCCTCAGAACCTAAACCTGTACCTCACCTCTCCCGTCACCATCCGCGGATCGTTGTAATGAAACCCACCCACCGTCACCGAGTTATCCAGCAGCACGCGATGGTTCGTCACGTTCATCATGCTTGCCGACAGCTTCCAGTTCTCGCCCACATTCCATCCACCCGAAACATCGAACGTCGTATGCGCCGGCAGATACGCGCCCTGGTAAGGTCCCACGCCTGACCCGGCCAGCCCGTTCACAAACCCCGACCCGTAATACACATTCGAAGCGAACCACGTGCGCGCGGGCAGCGCAAGATTGATGCCCGTGTTCAGTGTGTGCCTCTGGTCGTGATCCACAGGCTCGTAATCCGGCCCATCACTGCAGGCGGGATCGTTGGGCAGCGTGCAAGTGTATCCGCCAGTAACAGGACCGCGCTGCTCGGCGATCTGGTTAGAGTAGGCAAGGTGAAACTGCCCGCGGTGCGCGATCTGCGGCGAGCGCAGCGCCATCTCCCACGCGCGCACCAGCGCTCCGTCGACAGAGATAGGGAAGTACAGGTTCGACTCACCCAGGCTGGCGTGATCCAGAAAGTTGTTGATGCGGTTGTGGAATGTGTCCACATCGAGCGACCAGCCGTGCCACGGAATCAGGACGCCGAACTGGTGCTCCTCATCGCGCTCTGACGGCACCGGCACAAACGTGTTGGCCCCATCGGGCTGGCCCTGCACGTAATTGAGCATCGAACTCGAAACCGTCAGGACCGGCGCAGGCTGAAAGAATCGCCCGTAGAACCCGCGCAAGACCCAGTGCAGATGCGGAATCTCCACCGTTGCCCCAACCCGCGGATACACCGCATTCTCATCCAGCCCCGCATGGTAGTTGGACACGCGCAGCCCGCCCAGCAGCGTCACATATTTCCCAATGTGCAAATGATCGGAAGCATGCAATTCAACAATGCCGGCCGTGGTGCTCGCCGGCGTATTCGGCTCGCTCGCACCTGACCCATCGTTCACCTTCAGCCCATACAAATCGTTCTCCCACTGCGCGAAAGAATACAGTCCGCCGGAGAAATTGTTCGGCCCCGCATTCACACGCACATCCGCCTGCGCGCCGGCGTAGTTCGACTGCTGATGCCACGTCGTTGCCACCGGAAGATCCGTCGCCTCCGAGTCGTAATTTGCCTGGTTGAAGTGCCAGAACGGAGCCACCTCAAACAGCGCCTTCGACGAGAGCGTGTGCACCCAGTTAGCGATCACGAACGAGTCGCGCTCCTTCTGCACATCCCGCAGCCCATAAGAGGAGTAATAGCCCGTCTGCTGCCAGTCGTCGGGATTCGGATCGTACGGCACCTGGAAGAAGTCCTGCCGATACTGTGCTGTGAGCCGAAGCTGATCGCTGCTCGTCTGGTTCCGAATCAGCGTAAGGAATCCGCTGCCGGAGTTGGTCGCGTCATGCAGCACTTCGGGCACCGGCGTCTGCAGCCCATAATCAGACCGCGATCCGGTCGCGCTGGCGTACCAGGCGGTCTTCGCGCTGTGATCGCCGAACGAAAGTTGCGCCTCGCCCGTCTTGAAGTTGCCGCCGGTCAGCAGAAGCTCGCCCTGATGATCGAACTCGAATCCGTTACGCGGCAGCACGTCAAACACGCCGTACGTGCGATCGCCCACGTCCGCCGCATAGCTGCCGCGTTGCACCTCAAGCTGATCGATATCCTTGGGATCGATCTGAGGCCCCAGATTCGAAGCAATCTTCGTGTTCGGAATCGAAATGCCGTCGATCAGCCAGCTCGTCTGGTGTCCCCCGCGGATGTGCAGCATGTCGTGCGTCATATACGAGCCCGGCACGTAATCCGTAATCATCTGCATGCCGAGCGTGCGTCCTGCCCCCGGCGTCGTCTCGATCTGCTCCCGCGAAATAAGCGTCGTCGGAGTCACGGTGTCAGTCGCAATCGAGTCCGACGCATGCACCTCCACCGTCTGCGTGGAACCTTCCACCTCCAGCGGAATGTGCACAACGGGGTTGGTCCCCGACGCCACCATAATCCTCTGTGAGACGGTCGCGAATCCCGCAGCCGTCACTTCCAACTGGTAGGTTCCAATCGGCACGTTTGCGAACACAAAGCCGCCATCGGACCCCGTGACAGCTGACAAATTGAAATCAGATTCGGACGCTTTCAGCGCAACAGCAGCGCCCGCAACAGGCCTGTGCTGCGGATCGTGAACGATGCCGTTGATCGTAGCGAACACCGTAGCGAACGCCGGCGATCCCGCTGCCAGCAGCAGACAAAAGATAAAGATAAGAACAAGGGGAAGACGTTTCACCTGGAACCCGACCTCACTGATGAAAGCGAAAACGCGCGCAGCATCACGCCACCGCGTCGAAAAAGCATTCTCAAAGGGGAAGTGACGGAGGATTAGAGGAGAGTGGGAGGTCCGCGATTGCCCTCGGTCCAGGCACGCCGCAGCGTAACAGTCTGAGACTCAGCAGGTATCCCGGCGCTTTCGATCGGCTGCGCAACTCCAATGCCGGTCGAAGGCGTGTACACCCCGACCCTTGCCACAGAGCCGCGATGATACTGCGGGCAGCGCGAGGGTGCAGAAACCACGTGCCCGTTACCGGCCTGCTCGGCCAGCGCCATCATGCAGTGATGCATTCCATGCCGCCGGCAGCACGCCGGCAACTGCGACTCCTCGCTGCCCGGCAGCAGGGCGTTCAGCGGCCCCAGGCTGCACAACAGGAGGATCACGATGGATACAAAACGCCGCATCTTCCCTTGATCCTACAACGAAAGCGCCTGCCTTGGCCTTGACGACTCAGGTATCATCGGCACATCACCGCTTTTCAACCGCGTTCGATCAAGGGAGTGCCTGTGTCTCAAGGAATGGTTCAGTCAGACCCCGCGCTGGAGTCCCGCGGACTCCGCCCGCTGCGTATCGCCATCTTCGGATTCGGTACGGTGGGCAGTTCCGTAGCGCGCATCGTGGCCGAATGTAAGCCCGAGGGCCTGCAACTGACGCACGTCTTCAATCGCAACGTGGCCCGCAAACGCGCCGATTGGGCCGGCCCGTCGGTTGTGTGGAGCGAAGACGCCGACGCCGTCCTCGCCTCGGATGCCGACGTGATCGTCGAGCTGATGGGCGGCCTTGACCCTGCTGGCGGTTTCATCCGCCGTGCGTTGGAAGCCGGCAAGAGCGTCGTCACCGCCAACAAAAAGCTCATCGCCTTTCACGGAGTTGAACTGGAGCGGCTCGCCGCCAGGCACGGCGGCCACCTGAAATATGGCGCTGCCGTAGCAGGCGGAATTCCGGTCATCCCCGGCGTTGAGCAGGGTCTGGCCGGTGATCGCATCGAGAAGATCGAGGGCATTCTCAACGGCACTTGCAACTTCATCCTCAGCAAGATGGATGCCGGTGCGGAATACGCGCCCGTCCTTGCCGAGGCGCAGGCCAAAGGCTATGCGGAAGCCGACCCGACCGAAGACGTGGGCGGATTCGATGCCCGCGCCAAACTCGCGATCCTGATGCGCTTGGCCATGCGCGTGGAGGTCGATCCTGACGAAATTGTTCCGCGACCCATCACCGAGGTCACTGCCGTGGACTTCAGCTACGCCAGAGATCTTGGCTGCACCATCCGCCAGGTCGCCCGTGCGCAGAAGACCAATGGCAATGTGGCGGCTACAGTCGGCCCTACGCTGATCGATCTGCACTCGCCCATGGCGTGGTCGCGCGGCACCGAGAACATGGTCATTCTCAGCGGCCACTACGGCGGCGATGTCGTTTTCTCCGGCCACGGCGCCGGCGGGCACCCCACCGCGGTCGCCGTCGTCAGCGACCTGGTCGCTCTGGCCCACGGATCCCGGCGCGTAGAGATCCCGTCGCAGAAAGCCAAGGTGGAAGCCGAGTTCGACGTACCGCATTACATCCGCTTCCTGGTGAATGACCGGCCCGGCATCGTCCACGAGATCACTGGTGCGCTGGCGCGCGAGAGCATCAACATTCGCGCCATCGTCCAGAAGGCGGGCTATCCGGCGAATGCGCTGCCCTTCGTCGTCACCGTGGAACCGTGCAAATCCTCGGCGCTGCAGCGCGCCCTCGCGTCGATACGTACAATGGATTGCCTGCTCGAGCCGCCCCTCGATCTGCAGATGCTCGAGTAGGCCACGGACCATGCAAACGGGTGTTCACAACTGACCACTGACAACTGATCACTGACAACTGTATTTGGAGGCTTGGCTCGAATGATCGAAACAACCTATCGATGTGAAATTTGCGGTGAAGAGAGCCAGCAGCCAGTGCGGTGGTTCGTGATTCATTGCGGCGATGCGCAACTTGCGATTCACCGCTGGACAAAGGAGACCGCCGACGCGCCGAATGCACGCCACTACTGCGGCGAAGCGCATGCTCAGGTTTACATCAGCCGCTGGTTCCAGACCTTCTGCGGTTGATCGTGCTTCCTATCCACACCTCTCCCTCAAGCTGAGGTCCGGCTGCCCCGCGCAGCCAGGACGATCTAATCCGTCGCCTCAGCCGGATTCCGCTAATCTCCCCGGAATCCAAGGCCCATCTTCCTCTCCTCTCATCCCCCCATTGCAACAGTCCCGCCCAGCCGCGTCTCCAGCGACATCTTGCCATTCCTCTCCCGCAGGAGGAAAATGTCGTTGTCTTTCCGCTAAGTCAAAGATTGATGCGTAACGTTTCGCCGAAAGGATCTCTCGATGAGAAGCCTCGTCTATGGAATGTTGGGAGTCGTGCTGCTGTCCGGCGCGGCTAATGCTGAGCAGAAGCAGACAGCAGGTCTTCCGCCTCTGATTGATCGCAGCCTGTTCTTTGGCAACCCCGAAATTGCGGGGGCTCAGCTTTCGCCGGACGGCCAGTATCTGGCGTTCCTGAAGCCGTGGAAGGACACGCGCAACATCTATGTGAAGCGCGTCGACGAGCCTTTCGAAGCGGCGCGCCTGCTGACTACCGAAACGCATCGGCCCGTGGCCGGATACCTGTGGTCGCGCGACATCAAGATGATCCTGTACGTCAAGGACCACGACGGCGATGAAAACTTCAACCTCTACGCCGTCGATCCTGCAGGCAAGCCCGACGCAGGAAAAGACGCGCCGGCCTCCCGCGATCTGACGGGGCTGAAGGGCATTCGCATCATGCTGTATGAGGTGCCCAAGAGCGAGCCCGACGTGGTCTACATCGGGTTGAACGATCGCGACAAGGCCTGGCACGACCTCTACAAGCTGAGTATTTCGACCGGCGAAAAGACGCTTCTCCGCAAGAACACCGACCGAGTAACCGGATGGCAGTTCGACAACAAGGATCAACTGCGGCTTGCCACCCGCAACGCGGAGAATGGCGACACCGAAATTCTGCGCGTGGACGCTGACAAGTTCACGCCCATCTACTCCTGCTCCGTATTTGAGACTTGCAATCCGCTGCACTTCCTGCCTGACAACAGCCGTGTCTACATCGAGAGCAACAAGGGCAGCGACCTCATCTCCCTGATGCTGCTGGACCCGCAGACGGGCAAGACCGAAATGGTGGAGAGCGATCCGCTTGGGAAGGTGGACCTTGGCGGCGCATTGTTCTCCCAGGCCAACGATGAGTTGATCGAGACCTGGTATATCGCGGCGAAGGTGAAGACCTACTTCAAGGACAAGGCGTACGGCGCGGATTACCGTTGGCTTGAAAAGCAATATGCCGATAAGGATATCGCGGTCAATTCCAGCACGCGCGATGAGCAGAGGTGGCTCGTAAGCCTGCACAGCGATCGCGAGCCCGGCATCGAGATCCTCTTCGATCGCAAGACGCGCAAAATCACGCCGCAGTACCGCATCTATGACAAGATTCCGCGCGAGAGCCTTGCGGAGATGAAGGCGGTGACGTTCAAGTCCTCTGACGGGCTGGAGATTCCTGCATATCTCACTCTGCCCAAAGGCGTGCCCGCAAAGAATCTGCCGGCCATTATCCTGCCGCACGGCGGTCCCTGGGGACGCGATAACTGGGGCTATAACCCCATGGTGCAATTTCTGGCGAACCGCGGATACGCTGTGCTTACGCCCAATTTCCGCGGCTCCACGGGATACGGCCGCAAATTCCTCGACGGCGGCAATATGGAATGGGGCAAGAAGATGCAGGACGACCTCACGTGGGGCGTCAAGTATCTGGTTGCCGAAGGCATAGCCGATCCCAAACGCGTGGGCATTATGGGCGGCTCGTACGGCGGCTACGCAACGCTTGCCGGCGTGGCGTTCACGCCCGATGTGTACGCGGCCGCAGTGGACATCGTCGGGCCCTCAAACCTGATCACCCTCATGGAGTCGATCCCGCCCTACTGGGAGGCAGCGCGCAAGACATTCGCCGTGCGCATGGGCGACGTCAGCACGAAGGAAGGCAAGGCGCTGCTGGCTGCTGCTTCGCCACTGAATTCAGCCGACAAGATTCGCACACCGCTGCTTGTTGTTCAGGGCGCCAATGACCCGCGCGTGAACCGGCGCGAGGCAGAGCAGATCGTCGTCGCGCTGCGCGACAGGGGCTTCCCGGTCGAGTATCTTCTGGCCGATGACGAAGGCCATGGCTTTGCGCGGCCGGTGAACAACCTGGCCATGTTCATGGCGTCCGAGAAGTTTCTTGCCAAGCACCTCGGCGGACGCTACCAGGAAGGCGGCGGTCCGGAAGAAACCACGCGGCTCGCACAACTCACCGTCGATCCAAAGACGGTAGTGGTCGCCAAAATGGTCGACGCCAAGAATATCGGGGCGCCCAAGCCTGTCAGCGATCTGCAACCGGGGACGCATCACTACAACGTAACCATCTCCATGGGCGGCCAGGAGATGAAGATGAAGGTCGCCTCCACCATCACGGATGCCGGTGAGGCGTGGACGGCGATGGAGCAGGCGGAGACGCCACAAGGCACAATGAGCGATGAAACGAGCATCGCCAAACAGAGCCTGCTGGTGAAGAAACAGGTCATAAAGCAGGGGCCGGTGGCGATTGATGTGAGCTATGCGGATGACAAGGCAACAGGCAAGATCAGCATGAACGGGCAGGAGAAGCCGATTGCGGCCGATCTTGGCGGGCCAGTATTTGCCGACGCAGCAGGCGCCGACGACGTGCTGGCGTGCCTGCCGCTCGCCGAGGGCTATTCAACCAGCTATCGCAATTTCGACGTGCAGACTCAGAAGGTAAAGCTGTTGCAGGCTAGCGTGGCCGGCAGTGAGAAAGTGACGGTTCCTGCGGGCACCTTCGATACCTATCGGGTTGAGGTGACCTCAGCGGACGGGGGCAGCGACAAGAAGACGGTCTGGATCGAGAAGACCACGCGCAAGCCGGTGAAGACGACCGCGGTGCTCCCCTCGATGGGCGGAGCGACGATGACGTCGGAACTGGTGGACTAACCCTGGCACCCAAAGCGGAGTTCAGCAACCGCAGGTTTCCAGACCGTCTGCGGCCTGGAGCTGGATGCGAGGGACCGTGATAGCCGTCACCGACGCCGGTCCGCAAGCAAGCTACTTTCCATGAAGGGCTGTGCTCAATTCCACTGAGCACAGCCCTGTGGAATTTCGGGGCGAGTTTACTAGAAAATTAGCTACCCCTCCCCCTGTTTTTACTTCTCCTAATCTTCGCTTTTTGGGCGAGATTTCTAGCTAAGTATCTGAATAAATTAAAGATGACTGGTTACAGAATTCCATAGGCCTTGTCTGTGGAAAAAATCAACATAGCTTACTTACTAGTAAATATAGAAATCGACCGGCAGAAGCTCTCAACCAGCTCTTCAACCGGCCAAGGCCAGCGGAATTCGATTCTCTAGGCTTTGGGAGCAGCAGCAGTCGACTCGCGCACAATCAGCTCCGGAACCATCGTGATCTCCGGCGGATATACCTTGTCGCGATTCGCGATGCGGTCGAGCAGCACCTCGGCGCCGCGCTTGCCCATCTCATGCAGCGGCTGGCGCACCGTGGTGAGCGAAGGAGTGGAATAGGCCGCCGACAGAATATCGTCAAAGCCAACCACCGAAACATCCTGCGGAACCAGGCAGCCCGAGTCCCTCAGCGCGCGAATCGCGCCGATAGCCGCAATGTCGTTGAAGCAGAAGATCGCCGTGAAGTTGCGATGCTTTTCAAGCAGCGCCTTCATCGGCTTGTAGCCGATCTCGGGAGCCATCGGATGGTGACCGGTCTTCATCGACCAGCCTTCACTGTCGATGCGGATCACGTTGGCCGGATCGATCTTGAGACCCATCTCGCGTGAAACTTCCTGAATCGCTTCCCACCTGTATTCGGAGTCGGGAATGGCCTTCGGACCGCGCATAAACGCAATGCGGCGGTGGCCGAGATCGTAGAGGTGCTTGAGCGCCATCTCTACGGCCGCGTGGTGATCGAGCACGATGTTGGTGACGTTCTCACTCTGACTGTGCGCGGAGATGGCGACCACAGGAACCGGCACCTGGATCTGATCGGCCGGCGTGTTCAGCATCAGAAACCCGTCCACCGCGCGCTCCACCAGCATGCGCGGATACTGCTCGATGAGCTCTTTGCGCCAGTCGTGGCAGGCAGTGAAGTAGAAATAGTGCGCGGCGGTCAGCTCCTGCACCACGCCGTTCATCACGCGCGTGAAGTAGCCCTCGCTCAGGTCGGGAGCCAGCACGCCAACGCTCATCGAGCGGCTCTGACGCAGCGAGCGGGCAAAGTAGTTGGGGCGATAATTGAGCCGCTGCGCCGCCTCCATTACGCGCTGCCGCGTCTCTTGCGGAATCGACTTTGCCGAGGGCGAGTTGTTCAGCACCAGCGACACGGTCGTCTGCGAGAGATCGAGGTGTTCGGCCAGCATTCGCAGGTTCACGTGGCCCGGAGGCGTGGAACTCTTTCCCTTTGGCATGACGCAGTTGTAACACGATTTACCCGGGGCGGGGAACGATACTCTGTCTCCGCCGGTGTCTTATCGGATTCCCGCCCGAAGTGGACTACTTCGCGGCGGCTAGCGGCTACTTCATAGGTACCTCAATCCGATTGACCCCGGGCTTGAGTTCGCGACTCGTGCCATCGAACTCAAAGGTGCCGCTGAGGGACCTCGGCAAGGTGATAGTGGCATGAAACGTGGATCCGCCTTTTATTTGGGAGTCGGGCTTTTCCGGAGTCCAGCCATACTCGACGCGGATGTCTCCATCTGGATGTGGAAAGGACGCTGTCAGGGATCGCAGGTCGCCCAGATGCGGAGCGATTCGAACGCTTTTGAATCCCGGGCTGGCCGGCTCGATCCCGGCGACCAGCGTCAGCAGATCGTAGATCGGGTGTGCCGTCCATGCATGCGAGTCGGAGCGCGTGTCGCCGGGCTGTTCCGGCCACGTGCTGAAGTGCAGAGGCAGCAGCGAGCGCCAGGCGTCGAGCGACTTCAGATACTGATCGCCCATGCCGGCATGGTCAAGCGCGCGCGCGAGATAGAACCGGAAGTAGTGGGAGGCGCTCTGCATGCCATTCGGCGTCTCTCCCGGCTGAATTGGGAGCATGCGCTGGAGCACATCGGCTTGCTGGTCTTTGGGAATCACATCGTACAGCACGCCGAGGATGTTGGCCTGCTCGGAGAAGTCCTTGCGATCGGGATTATCGGCGAGCAGCTTGCGGTCCGCGCTCCAGCACTGCGACGTCAACCCTGAACGGACGTGCCCGGCCCGTTCGCGATGCTGCTGAGCGATGTGCGGATCGCCGAAGGCCTGCTCAAGATCAGCGGCCTGCTCCAGAGCGCCGAGATATTCCAGGGTCGTGACGCACGATTCGCCATTGGCGCTGTAGCTCGCGAGCTCGCCTTTGATGATCCAGTCAATAAACGACCACCACGGCGTCTTCTTCAAAAGGCCGTCCGGCTGCTCGTACTGCGCATACCAGTTCAGCACCGAGCGCGTGCCTTCCAGCGACTCCTTCACCGGTGTTGGATCGGGCCGGTACATCCACCAGTCGTGCAGCATACCGATCCACAGCAGCGAGAACGTCGGGATGTTCTGGGGCAGGGAACTGGGATAGCGCGACCGGGTAATGCCCTCCGGAATACGCGAGGTGTTGAATGCCTCCAGCGCCTGCCTACCGAGCCGGTCGTCGCCGCCAACGGTGTAAGAAATCAGCGCCTGAATCCGCGTGTCTCCGATGTACTGCAACTGCTCGTAGTAGGGCGTATCCATATAGGTCTCATGCGCATCCAGCCGCGCCGTCCTCCATGAGACTTCCCATATCTTGTCGAGATCTGCCTGCCCAGTCGTCAGCTTGGCGCGTTCTTCAAAGGGATACGCGGTGAACTGCGCCTTCAGCGATTCAAGCGTGAGCGGCTCATCGCCGGTTGTGATGTCCAGATCGAGATACCGCCAAGTCCTCCACCACAGCGGCTCAAACGTCCGATGTTGCCCGCCATCCGGCAGAAACAGGTCATTCAAGCCGGCCGCCTTGCGGTCGTGCTTTTTGCCTTGCGCATCCGTGTAGTCAAGCGCGTCGCGATCGGCTTTGTGGAACTTATCATCGAACAGCGCTTCCGAGTACGTGAGCCGAATCTTCGCGCCTTTCCCTCCGGAAACCGTGAGCTGAGGGTAAGCGGTGGTGAGGGCTTTTCGGTCGAGCATCAATGCAACATGGGAATGCGGCGGCACCGTTCCGGATTCAGACGGAAAGCCCTCGAACTGCGAGTGAGCAGCAGTTACGGATGCGCTGATCTGACCCGGCTTGCCGGGAACGGATTCGCCCTTGCTTACCGTGGCGCGCACAACCTTCGCAGGATCCGTCGTCGCATACTCCATATGCGGCAGCTCATCCGGCACCAGCCCCCATGGATTGTCGCCGGTTACATCAGCAGAATGTGCCTTATTCGTCCCCGGAAACGCACTGTCCCGCATCGGGTCGCCGGGCTTCACCCATTGCCCAGTAGCGGCTCCTTTGTCCCTTTGTCCCTCTGTCCCTTTGTCCCCCTCTTGCCATTTCCAGTCATATTGGGAAGCATCCAACTGCTCGCCCGGCCCAGATGCGTAATAGGTGATGTAGCTCAGCGTCGAACGCGGCAGCGGCGTCTGCCCGGGTTCAACCTCGACCTGCCAGCCATTCGGCGTTGAGATGCTGGCGTCGCCGGTCGCCTCCGATTCGAGCAGGAACGCCGTCCGGTCGCTCATCTGAGCGAGGGGAGCGTAGACGCCGAAGTTCCATACCGTCGCCGTAATAAGGTTGGCGCCGGCGTGAAGCAGAGGAGCCAGGTCAAACTTCTCGTAGCGCCAGTGGGTCAGGTCGCCGCGCGCTGGGCCGTCGCCCACGCGTTTGCCATTTACATAGAGGATGAACCGGTTATCGGCGCTGGCGCGGACGATATAGCTCGTCGGCACCGCCGGCAGATCGACGCTGCGGCGGAAGTGCAGCACGATGGGATCGCGGAGCGGCGCCGTCGGGTGCGTGATCCACGAGGCCTTCCAGGCACGGCTCGGCGGATCCAGTTGCTCGGCGGATTGTGCGGTCAAGCCAATGGAACCGGCAACGAATAGCAGAAGCAAGAGAATACGGCGCATCGGAGTCCCTCGGAGTTGTACAGGGATCAAGATTAGCCGACCCAACCCCATTTTTGCCGCCCGTATGCATTTGATTTTGCTGGACTGTAACCTGACATTCACATTGGCCGATTAGCCTTGAGGCTGGTGATCGGACAAGTGCCCGAGATTCGAATTGCCCAAACTCAATCCCCGTCTGCATCAGGATCTCCTTCCCAGGAAGCTCCCAGGCCAACCGGCTCGGTTCCGGAATCTGAGATTCGCAAGTTCCTGCTCTCCCGGGGAAACTCGGCCGTAGCAGACCGGGGATTTCAATGGCTGATGGTGCTCTGCGCCTTCAGCATCTTCGGCATTGTCGTGCTCATTGCCACTGAGCTCATCCGCCAATCGCAGGAAGCGTGGCATGCTTTTGGTCTGAAATTCTTTTTCAAGGCGGACATCGACCCCTCCACAAATCTCCCGTGGTACTGGGATCCCGTCAATGGCCACTTCAGCGCGCTCCCATTCGTTTACGGGACACTGGTTACATCCTTGATGGCATTGGTTCTGGCGGTTCCGCTGGCGGTGGGTGTTGCGATCTTCCTCACGGAGATGTGTCCCAAGTCCCTGCGTGGAGGACTTGCATTCGTAACGGAACTGCTCGCGGCGATCCCAAGCGTCATTTACGGTTTGTGGGCCATATTCATCCTGGTGCCGATTCTGAGGCAATATGTAAATCCCGGGCTTAACAAGGCGCTGGGGTGGACAGGATTCTTTACCGATACCAACCCCACCGGGTTGGGCTATTTCGCCTCATCGGTGATCTTGGCGATCATGATCCTCCCGATCATCTCTTCTCTAACCCGCGAAGTCATGTCGGCGGTTCCGCATTCGCAGCGCGAGGCGGTGCTTGCTTTGGGTGCCACTCGCTGGGAGATGATCCGGACCGGCGTGCTGCGCAACGCCAGAATCGGCATTGTGGGTGCGATTATCCTCGGTCTTGGCCGTGCACTGGGCGAAACCATGGCTGTCCAGATGGTGATCGGCAACACGCCCGAGATCAGCAGATCGCTGCTGGCCAATGGAACCTCGATGGCAGCCGTCATCGCGAGCGAATATGCCGAGGCGGCGAACGACCTGCATCGAAGCGCATTAACAGAGATCGGCCTGGCGCTGTTTATCGTGACCATCATCGTGAATACGCTGGCGCGGCTGCTGGTGTGGGCTGTGACGCGCGGCGCGCCGGCGCGGGCGCATTGAGGAGCGGCAAGTGCAGGTGACGAATTCATTCAACTCACGGTTGCGCACCGCCACGGACCACCTGGTGACCGGGTTGGCGATCCTCGCTACGATCCTTGTGATCGCGCCCCTGCTGGCTATCTTTGTGTATCTGGTCTTCAAAGGCGCCTCCTCCTTGAACCTGGATTTCTTCACGAAGATGCAGAAGCCCCCCGGAGAACTGGGCGGCGGCATGGCCAATGCGATCGTGGGCTCGGGAGTACTTTTAGGCGTTGCAAGCCTGATCGGTGTACCTATCGGCATAGGTGCGGGAATCTTCCTGGCCGAGTTCGGGCGCGGCACCAAGCTAGCCAATGCGGTGCGATTCACCGCGGACGTGTTGAACGGTGTGCCATCGATCGTGATGGGGATTGCCGGCTATGCGCTGGTCGTGGTGCCGACCGGGCATTTTTCCGCATTCGCCGGTGGAGTGACGCTCGGCATCATGATGATTCCGACGATTACGCGCACCACAGAAGAGATGTTGCTGATGGTGCCGAACTCGGTGCGCGAGGCGGCTCTGGGACTGGGCGTGCCGAACTGGCGATCGGTGTTGTCTATTACGGTGCGGACTGCCTCGCCCGGTATCATCACCGGCTGTATGCTCGCGTTTTCGCGCGTGGCGGGAGAAACCGCTCCCCTGCTGTTTACAGCGCTGGGCAATTCGTTCTGGAGCACCAACCTGAACCGCGAAATTGCCGCGCTGCCGCTGCAGATCTACGTATACGCACAGGGACCATACGATGACTGGCACCGGATGGCATGGGGCGGTGCTCTGGTTTTGATAATTCTGATCGTGCTCGCGGTTTCGCTGGTTCGGTACGTCACCAGCCGCGGGGTTTTGAAGGGGGCAAGCTAAGTGGGCGTCGGAATTGAAGTAACCAACCTGAACGCGTGGTACGGCACGAATCACACGCTGCAGGACATCAACCTGCATATTCCGGCGAATCAGGCGACAGCGCTGATCGGGCCGTCGGGCTGCGGCAAGAGCACCTTTGTGCGCTGCCTAAACCGTATGCACGAGACGAATCCGATCGCTCGCGTTACGGGCACGGTGAAGATGGGTGACATAGATGTTTATGCCGATTCGAAGCCGGTGCAGATCCGCCGCCGAGTTGGCATGGTCTTCCAGCGACCGAATCCGTTCCCGACCATGTCGATCTACGACAACGTTGCCTCTGGCCTTAAACTGAACGGCTACCGGAATCGCCGCGTGCTCGATGAGACTGTCGAGCGGTCGCTGAAGAAATCGGCGCTCTGGGACGAGGTCAAGGACGACTTAAAGAAGAAGTCGGGCGCAAGCCTTTCTGGCGGTCAGCAGCAGCGCCTTTGCATCGCGCGTGCGCTGGCTGTTGATCCCGAAGTCCTGTTGATGGATGAACCGGCGTCGGCGCTCGACCCGGTTTCGACATCGAAGATTGAGGACCTGATCTTCGAGCTGAAATCGCTGTACACTATTGTGATCGTGACGCACAACATGCAGCAGGCCGCGCGTGTTGCCGAGAAGACTGGTTTCTTTCTAAACGGCCGCCTTGTGGAGTTCGACTCGACGCATAAGATCTTCACCAATCCCAGCGATAAGCGCACGGAAGACTACATCACGGGCAGGTTCGGATGACACGCATAAAGTTTCAGCAGAGCCTCGAAGACCTGAAAGAAAATCTGCTGGTGATGGCGGGCCTTGCAGAACAGGCGATTCAGCGTGCAATCGAGGCGTATCGCACGCGCGATCTCTCCATCTGCGATTTGGTGAGTCGTAGCGAGATAGCCATCAATCGCATGGAGCGGGACGTCGATCAGACCGCGCTGGACCTGCTCGCGATGGAGCAGCCGATGGCCACCGATTTGCGCTTCATCCTCAGCGTCATCAAGATCAATGCCGACCTGGAGAGGGTAGGCGATTCGGCCAAGAGCATCAGCGATCGCGTGCGGCAGATGGAGCAGTTGCCGAGCGCTGAATTGCCTGTGGATATTCCGCGCATGGCAACTCTTGCATCGGACATGGTTCGCAAGAGTCTCCAATCGTTCATTGATGCCAACGCTGAACTCGCGCGATCGGTACTCACCATGGACGACGCTGTGGACGCGATGAATCGCACGGCTTACAAGACACTGACGAAAGTGATGGAAGAGCAGCCCCATTTGGCTCCGCAGGCCCTGAATGCCTTGATGATCAGCCGCAATCTCGAGCGCGTTGCCGACCATGCGACGAACATTGCCGAGGACGTGATCTTCTGGGTGCAGGGCGCGGATGTGCGTCATCATAAGAGCGTAATGGCGCGCGAGAAGTCTCAGCAGGCCGCGCCTTCTTCGTCATCTGCAGACTGATAGAACGAGCATTAGCCGCAAGACCTGCAGCCCCGCTGCCGCGACGCGATAGTCTTGAGTGCAGGTTATGAACCCTGCCCCACAAGCGGATATAAACGGGACAACACGATCGGCCTCAGCCGAGTACGAATTCCAAGTGCAGTCGCTCGGGCGTCTGCAGACGGCGGCGGCGCGCCGCAGCCGGGTATACGGAATCAGCAAGCTTGTTATTGCGGTTCTCACCCTGGCTGCCGCCGGATTCTTAATCCACGTACTGTCCGGCCTTCTTATGCTGACGGTTCCCACCGCCATCTTCCTCGTTCTGGTCGTGCTTCATGAGAAGACGCTAGAGCGTATGCGTTATCGCGCAAGAGCTATTCGCTTCTATGAGGATGGCCTGGCGCGTCTCAACGATAATTGGCGCGGCCGCGGAGAGACCGGCGACCGGTTTCTCGATCCGGCACATCCGTACGCTCGCGATCTCGATATTTTTGGCACTACATCGGTCTTTCAATATCTCTCCACAGCTCGCACCCGGGCCGGGGAGCAAACACTCGCGAACTGGCTTTTGACGGCGGCTCCAATGGACGACGTCATGGCGCGTCAGGCTGCTGTGCGCGATCTAGCTCCGCGACTTCAACTCCGAGAGGGGATTGCTTCGGCGGGTGAATCGGTGCGCAGTGGCGTTCATCCTGACGTACTGTCTTTGTGGGGGCGGGCGACGCCCATCCTCACGACTACTGCCACGCGTGTGGCGAGCTCAGGGTTGGCGCTTCTGTGGCTTCTGAGCATCGTCGCCTGGATCTGGTGGAGTTCGCCCCTTCCTGCGCTGGTGATGAGCCTGTTTAATTTCGGCTACTCGCACCGCATCGCAGCCCGCCTCGACAAGGCCGTCGGTGGAATTGAACGTGCGGCCGGTGATCTCGAACTCTTGGCGGCCGTTCTTGCGCTGCTTGAAAGCGAGCAGTTCACAGCTCCGAGATTGGTTGATCTGCAGATCGCACTGCGGTGTGACGGGATCTGCCCATCGGAGGCGATTCGCAAGCTTGCGCGGCTGGCGGATCTGATCGAATCACGGCACAGCCTGTTTGCGCGACCGTTAGACCTGGTGACATTCTGGAGTGCGCAACTGGTCTTTCTCGCCGAACGCTGGCAACACATCTTCGGCCCGCAACTTCGCGTTTGGTTAGATACCGTGGGGGAGTTGGAAGCACTGTCGTCGCTCTCGGGCTTCGCCTTCGAGCACCCGGACTATGCGTTTCCGCAACTCGTGGAGATCGGCCCGCAGTTCGATGCCGAGTGTCTCGCGCACCCGCTGCTGCCCATAGGCAAGGCTGTTGAGAATGACTTCTGTCTTGATGCTCAACGCCAGTTGATGGTGCTGAGCGGGCCCAACATGGCAGGCAAGAGCACCTTTATCCGTGCGATCGGTGTGAATGCGGTGCTCGCGCAATGCGGCGCCCCGGTTCGTGCGCGGAAATTGACAATTTCGCCGCTCCAAGTCGCGGCATCCATTTGCATCCTCGACTCGCTGAGCGGTGGGGTGTCGCGGTTCTACGCGGAGATCGGGCGTGTGAAGATGATCACGGACCTGGCGCAGGATACGACACCTGTATTGTTTCTCCTGGATGAGCTGTTATCGGGGACGAACTCGCACGATCGGCTGATCGGCACGGAGTTCGTGCTGCGTGCACTCGTTGAACATCACGGCATCGGTATTGTAAGCACCCACGACCTTGCGTTGACGCGTATTCCCGAAACCATGAACGGCCGCGGGTTCAATGCGCACTTTGAAGATCGAATCGACGGTGAGGCATTGGTGTTCGATTACAAGTTGAAGCCTGGCGTTGTGCAAACGAGCAATGCACTGAAGCTCATGCGGGCCATAGGTCTCGGTGTATCCGAGTAGAGCAGTTTATGGTTCCCACCAGTCGAACTGCAGCATGCGCGGGTAGTAGAGGCCGGCCCGAATCTGTGCATCCGGCCCGTGTAGCTTGCGGAGAACGTTCGCATAAAGCTCAAGTTGTGGCGCGAACATCTCCCGCAGCTTCGGAAGAGCGTCATTAGAATTGCCGTCCGCGGTCTTGTAGTCGATGATCCACCAGGCCTCCGATCCCTCAGAAAGCGGCGTTGATCCTGCGCGGAACACGCGGTCGGCCTGAACAGTACGAAGCCCGCCGCTCACGGCGCCGGTCCACCGCACCTCTGACGCTGCGTCAGCGTGTGGCGCGAGAATCCATGCTCCAGCAGGGTCGTTCGAGGACCGCGTTACAATCTCGAGCGCACGCGCAGCAATTTTGGCTGCATGGTCGCGACTCATACCGGCCGCCCGTATGTGCGCTGAGATGCGCTCAATGGATGTGGCGAGCCTCGAGCGCGCTGCATCGCCGTCGAGCGTCGATAGTAGTTGCGCCAGAATTTGCAATCCAAGATGCACGGCGGTCCCGAGGATTCGCGAATCGATGCTGCCTTCATGCCTTTGATATGTATCGGTTGGCTCGACTCCTGTGGAAGTGCCTCTATCTTCCCGGAAATGCGATAGGTGAGATGGGACGAAATCCAAAGGAAGGCGGCGGAGGAATGCGGGCCGGGGTGGACAAGGCATTACGATAACGTTACTTACACCGGCTGCCAAGCTAGAGATCTGCGCCGCCTGGGCTTTAGATTTCCACGCCTCGAATTGGGTCCGGACCTGATCTTCAAGTGCTGGCCATGCCTTTGAAAGCAAGCTTTCGTGAGGCTCGCACAGCACGGGGTCATCTTGCTCCCACTTGTAGGACGGGCGCGCAAACAAGTGCAATTCTTCGCGCGCGCGAGTGGCAGCTACGTACAAGATCCGGCGCATCTCCTGGGATTCCTTGGCGCGGTACTCGCGATCGACCCATTTCTTTGCCGCCCCGCCATCCGCGCCCTTCGTCTGGAATGGCGCGATGAGGAACTCCGTGATTTCGCCTGTTGCTTCCGGCGTTTCAAGTCCGCGTTCAAGCCACGAAAACATCGCAGAACGCGTATTTGCACCTCGGGCTTGCAATTCCGGAACGATCACAACTTCGAACTCCAGGCCTTTCGATTTGTGAATGGTCATGACGTGCACGCCCCAATTCCCGTCAGAAGCGGGATCCGGCTGTGCCATTAGCTTTTCAAGTGCCGCGTTCAGCGCGGGGCTTGTGAGGTCAGCGTCGCCATTCGGCAGCTTGTCAAGGGATCGCCACAGCAGATCGAGGTTCGCGCGTCCAGTGGCATCGACACACTTGTCCCCGCCGAGCCGCAACCAGACTTGCTGGAGCCATGTACCGCTGGACATATGCGGCATTGTCGCGCGGATCGCAAACGAATCCTCATAGGCCTGCAGCACGCGGTCTAGTGCGCCCCGTGCTCCTTGGCCGAGCATAGCCTTGCGCTCTCGCAGAAGCTCGGGAACCGGGCGAGTTTGAACGTCGGGATCGTCAGCGCTGGTCAGTGCGTGCAGATCGTCAAGGGGAAGGGCACACCACGGTGCTCTTAACATTCCGAGCCACGCCACGCGGTCCTCGGGATTCAGCAGTGCACGCGCTAGTGCCAGAGCATCCAGGACCTCAGGCCGGTCTGCGAGAGGCTCCAGCTCAACGGCACGGAAAGGAATCGACACGTCACGCAGCGCCTGTGTAATGGGCGCCAATGCAGCCCGTGCGCGACCCAAAATTGCGATGCGATACTTCTCTCCACGGAAGCGCGCCTGCTCCATTGCGCCGAGCCGGTCCTTTATCAACGCTACGATCTCATCAGTTTGCCTCTTGAGGGTCGCATCCCGGTCTTCGCGAGCTTGCTCTTTCTTTCGCGCAGCATCCGGATCACTCGGGCTCGTACGCGGCATCTCGGGAGCGAACTCCAGATGCAGATCAAAAATGGCCCCCGCACTAGCCGAACTTCGGGCGGGTTCGGACGAACTGAACCGCACGTTGCTGCCATCGTTGATTCCGAAAACTGCGCTAAAAGCGTCGTTGAGTTGATGCACCAGCGCAGGTTGCGTACGGAAGTTGGATGCGAGCTTGACAATCTCGAGCGGCAGAGAATCGCGATCTGGAAGTTCGAGGCCGGCCTGCTGCACTCGTGGAAACAGTTCCGCATCCGCGGCGCGGAAGAAATAGATAGACTGCATCGGATCGCCAACAACGAACAGCGAACGATTCGAGGTGTCAGGCCACGCGGATACGAGAGAGGCTACCAGCCTGTGCTGGCGACGGCTGGTGTCCTGGAACTCGTCGACGAGCAGATGGCGGATTCCATCGGCGATGGTAATGGCGGCGTCGCTGGGTTGCCCATCATCGTCTTCGAGGATGCGTTGAGCAATTTGCGCAATCTCGATGAAATCGACGGCACCGGCCTCAGCGAATTCGATTTGCAGCTCTGCGGCAGCGCGGCGCAGCAGAGTGAAGCCCGCACGGACGATGCGCCACTCTTCATCGGAATATCGAGCGGGAGGCAGGTCGCGAACGGAATCGAGCGCAGATTCCAATTCTGGGATGACCGACAAATTCCGAATCAGCTGTTCGTGTCGATGCTTTTCACGCTTGCGGTCCGCCGGAAATCCGAGTCTCTTGTCGACGGTTTTTCGAAATGTACCCTCGGTGGCAGTCAAGAGCATGTCCGCCAGGCAGCAGTATGCGAGGCGTGTCTGCTCAAGGTCGCAAGCAAGGCAAGAATCAACGACAGGAAAGTCCACCATCTCCGCCAGTTCAGTGAAGCGCGTGTTCCCAAGTTGCCCGCACGCGAAGCGGGCCAGGTCATGCACCTCCTCTGCCGCTCCGGCCACCGTTGTCAAAAGGCTGCTCACAGAGGCCAGCCCGGATGCGACCGCTCGCCCAAAAGGCCGTTCCAGGTATTCGCGAAGACGTTGCCAGCTAGTTTCGTCCTGCTCATTGAAGTCGCGCAGCCAGAACTCCTGCATCCAACGGTCGCGCTGGCGCAGCATGGCAACCAAATGAGTCTCAAGCTCCTGCCAGTTGTTATCGCGCCACTCGAGCAGAGCTTCAATCGCTTCACGCACCGCCATCGAATCGGGAGAACTGCGTCCGAGTTCCATGAGAGTGTTGCGCGCTGCTCGCCGATAGAGATCCTCCAGATCTTCGCTTACATCGAGGCTCCCGCCCAGCGTGGTCAGGAGCGGGCGCTGAATGGCGATCTCGCGGCAGAACGAGTCAATCGTCGAGATGCGGAGTTGACCAGGAATTTCAACCAGGTTCCAACCCATCCTGTTCGCGTGCTCCCGTGCCCTTGCGGCAAGCACCTCCATCGAGAGGTCGTCTGCGTCCATACTCGAAGGGAGAACGGCCGCCTTCTCCAACTCGCTCAGGATGCGGTGCCGCATTTCCGCTGCAGCGGCCTTCGTGAACGTGATGGCAACGATCTGTGAAGGGTCGTCGACTTCCGTTAGAAGGCGCAAAAAACGCCTGGTGAGTAGGTCGGTCTTGCCAGATCCCGCCGGTGCCTGCACGATGATCGAACGCGTGGGATCGAGGGCGCGCTTGCGTTGATCCTGATCCGGAGGGTTGGGCCGCCTAGTCATCCAGCGCCTCCACATCCTCATCGTCGATCAGATCAGGTCGCTCATTGATGCGGCAGAGCGTTTGCAGGCCGCAGCGCTCGCAACTCTTCAACAGGTCGAGCGGATTCACATCTGCACGGCCGGAAAGAAAATCATGGGCAAGCCTTTCGATTGTTTCGCGCCACTCGAGCAGTTGATCGAGTTCCAGCGGGTATTTCACCAGAGCGGACGTGCCCTTGAGACTGCGGTCTAGTGCCGCGGACGCGTCTCCGACTTTTCCCTCGAAGCACATGTTGCCGGGCCTGACCTTTGCGAACACAAGGCCCCCGAGGCCTTCGCCCTGATCAATTCCGAACCCCGCGTAGAGGGGTAGCTGAACGTCCTCGGGACGATCGGACTCCCACGACTTCGGCGAGACGTCGCCAGTCTTGTAATCGATCACCAACTGTGATCTGTCGTTCAGTCGATCCAGCCGATCGAGACGAAGATCGAGCGCTAATCCCGCAATGTTGAGGGTCTTCTCGATCTCAGTGCCGACCACTTCGAATTCCACTCGTGTCTGCTCGTACGCAAGCCATTCCGATATGAGCCGCGTGAGGCGGGCGGCTTCGAGTGCGAGATATTGCGGGGGCATGTCGTCGCGAATGCGTAAGGGAACCTTGCCTGGAATAGCGGCTTGCACATGCTTGCGCACGAACCCGGGTAGATCCGCGATGCTCTGTAATTCCCGCGATGAACGAATGCCGTCAGGAGGGCCGGCCCACACCGAATGCAGTGCGTCATGCAGGAGCTTTCCTCGTTCGGCCGCTGTGAGCCCTCTCTCTGCCGCTTCCCAAGTGGCTGCGCGCAGGCGGCCCGTCGCGAATGCCTTGAACGCGCATACGGACTGGGCTGTAAGTAACGCCGCTCCGCCGCGCAGGGGGATCTCAACACCTGCCGAAGCTCTGCGGTGCGGGACGGCAGCGACATCTTCAACAGGAACCGCCATCTCCCGAGTTTCATCCCTCGCCAGGAGTCGGGAGGGAAGGCCGCATGCGAGCCCCGCGAACGCGGTGACAATTTTTGAAGCACGCAAGTCTACTCCCTCGGCCTGTCGAGCGAAGCTGAAGTTGACTTCGTGAGCTGAAGCGACCAGACGCTGCGTGATCGACTGCGCGAGATCCCAGTCCAATTGTGGAGTGGAATGCGGCATCTGTGCCCGACGCTGTACATCAACAGGAATCAGTGGATGCATCTCGCCCCGCGCTGGCCATGCGTCTTCATGCGCGCCGAGGAACCAGATCGCATCGGCGGTCAAGCCGGCTGACTCGGCAGGCCCGGCGATCAAAATCGGCGCTTCTTCAGACTCGGGGGCAAACAGAGTCTCGCCGGCGGCATGCAGCAGTTCCGCCAAAAACTCCTGCCACTTCATGCGCCTCCCATTGAACCCGAGCGAGCCACATGAATCCAGGACCTGTCGCCAGCGGCGTATCACCTGGAATTCCGTGCTGGTCAGCGTGTGCGCACCTGGCCAGTTCATGGTCTCGAGGAGTTGCGGTACTGTGTCCGCCCACTCGATGGGGCTCATTTCGCGTTGTGACACTCTTTGCAATTGCGCGAGCGTCGCTTTGATTCTCTGTGCCCACAAGTCGGGCAGGGGAGCTGAGGCAAGGCGCAAATCGAGGAAAGTCGTCAACTTCCAGTGTGTGCGTTGCAGTCCGCGCTCGCGCAACCCGCGCATTCGGGCCTGCAGAGCCGCGGATTCCGATGCGTTGGCTGCATGGGGCGACGCGATGAGCCAATCAAGTTCATGCTCTGCAAGTTCGCCATCCAGCCAGCGCAGAAGCATGTGCGCACAGCGGACTGGAGCGGTCTGCGCGAGCGGCACGCCGAGGGTGAATTCGAACCGGAACGCAGAATCTATTTCCCGTTGATGCAGAAGCGCCCGTTCGAATTCGCCACGGCGCTTCTGAACGTCCTGCGTGATAATCAGCATGCGACCTTCAGGCGCGGCCTTGAGTTGCTGGCTGCACCACTCGGCGCAAGCTGACAACTCTTCTGCTTGATCCGCCGCGAAAAACGATTGCACCGTGCTGGCCTTCCCCCTGGAATCCGCGAGTTCCCACTTGCCCCACACATCAAGCAGAGTTTTGTGCGTGGGCAGCACGCGATCGAATCCAACGAGCAGCAATTTCGGCCGGTCTCCATTATGTAGTTGGACATCGCGCAGGAGTTCCAGCGGCAGACGGCTCGAGCTTAGCGCGCCTTGTTGTCTGCAGGCTTCGTCGAAGGAAGAAAGCCAGTCGCCGAAAGCCTCAGAATCCTGCGTCCAGCCCCGCCGAGACTTCGAGTCAAGGAATTCCGGCGCATGTGAGCACAAGAGCGCGTGCCCTAACATGGCCATCGTCGACAGGCTACGGCGTGGTCCCGCGAGCGTTGCAGCGGGGTGTTCCCTCCCGGCTATGATGCTTTCCCAGAGGGACAGCTCCTGAAGCGGATTCAAGAGTAGCCGGCTGTCCTCGGTGAGTTCTTCCCAAGCCAGCCGGACGAACGTTTGCCAGTCGTAGATTCGCGGAGTGCTCCAGGCTTCCCGGCCCTCTGCTCGGCGCGCGCGATTGAAGGCTGCACGGACAGCGCGCGCAGCTCGATCACTGGCCGCAACGACAGTACCGCCCGCACACAAATGGGCGTCCAGATCTACCGCCGCAAATGAACCCATTCCAGCGTTATACGCCGTCTCGCACCGCAACGCCATCCAACCGCCCCGGGCTGTAAACTGAGGGGTGATTCGCCGATTGCTCACTTCCAGTTTTCTGGCTGCTGCCATCCTTTCCGGCTGCCATAGCACGCCGCGGCCCGATGCCCCGTCCGCTGCAACTGACCCGCGTTTCAAGGTGTACAAGATGCGGGGCAAAGTCATGTCGGTCAATGTGGCGAAGAGCGAAGTTACGGTCAACCACGAAGCCATTCCTGGTTTCATGGAAGCAATGACGATGCCCTACAAGGTGAAGGACCCGAATGTGGTGACCGAGCTTCACGGCGGGGACGTCATCACGGCGGACGTGCTCGTATCACAGGATCCAGATGCCGATGTGCTGCTCGATCACATTGTGGTGGTTGGGCAGGGAAAGCCCGATTACAAGCCGAAGGTGCAATACCACGTGCCGGCGCCGGGCGACCAGGTTCCGGATTTCAAGCTGCGCAACCAGGATGGCCGGGCCATATCGCTCAGCCAGTTTCGGGGCAAGCAACTGCTGATCACCTTCATCTACACGCGTTGTCCGCTGCCTGATTTCTGCCCACGCGTGACGCGCGAGTTCGCGCAGATCAATCGGCAATTGCAGGCGGATCCGTCTCTGTACAACAAGACCCATCTACTGTGCGTCAGCTTCGATCCCGCAAACGACACGCCGGAGCGTTTACGTGCCTACGGGGCGACCTACATGGGCAGCGACTCCAAGAGCGCCTTTTCGCATTGGGACTTCGCTGTTCCCGACGAAGCAACAGTGGACAAAATGGCGCAATATTTTGACGTAGGGCTGACCCGCGACGGCGATTCAATTACGCACACCCTTTCCACCACGCTGGTCGGTGCGGATGGAAAGGTCGTCCAGTTTTATCCGGGAAACGACTGGACGGTGGATCAGGTCCTTGGCGATGTAAAACACGCGGCAGGTGCTTGAGAACCTGAAAATCTCTCGGTAATCAGAACGAACATCCAACGCAAACGAGGAGCGTAGCGCATGAGCAGTGGCTTGCAGATTCGGAAGGACGCGGAGCTTGATTTTCTTTCCCTGGGTGCCCTCGTGCACCGGCTTGATCCGGGAATCATTCCTTTCCGCAAGGCTGGGCAGTGTGCAATTCACGTCAGTGGCGGCGAGTTCAACGTGGCTGCGAACCTGGCCGACTGCTTCGGGATGAAGACAGCCGTCGTGAGTGCGATGTCGGACTACCCAGTGGGTGACCTCATTGCTGAACGAGTCAGGGCGATGGGCGTGAGGGCGATCTACAAGCATTTCAAGCACAATGGCGTGAATGGTCCCAACATGGCCACTGTCTATAGCGACCGCGGCTTTGGGGTTCGTCCGCCGGTTGTGTTCTATAACCGTGCGAATGAAGCTGCTGCGCAGCTCAAGCCCGGCGACTTCGATTGGAAAGGAATCTTCACGGGCGGAGTGCGCTGGGTGCACAGCGGCGGGATCTTTGCCGCTCTCTCGCCGACTACGGCCGAGCTTGCGGCGGAGATGATGAAGGCGGCCAAGGACGCCGGCGCCGTGACATCATTCGATCTGAATTTCCGCGAGAAGCTCTGGAAGGTGGCTGGCGGCGAGAGCCGTGCCGTCGAGACTATCCACAAGATCGTCGAGCACGTTGATGTACTCGTAGGCAACGAGGAAGACCTCCAGAAGGGCCTGGGAATTCCAGGTCCGGAAGTTGGGCACAAATCCAAGCTCGACGCGAGCGTGTTTTTCGGCATGATGGAGAACGTGTCGAAGAAGCTGCCAAAGGTGAAGGCGGTTGCCACGACGCTCAGGGAAGTGCACTCTACCAATCGGCACAGCTGGAGCGCCGTTGCCTGGTTAGAGGGGAAGACCTACACTGCGCCCACTGCTGAACTTGACGTGTACGACCGCGTCGGCGGCGGTGATGGATTTGCCGCGGGGCTCATCTACGGACTGCTCACCGGAGAAGCACCGGAAGAGGCCGTAAGGCTCGGATGGGCGCACGGAGCGCTCCTTACGACATTCCCCGGAGACACAACCATGGCCACTCTCGACCAGGTCCGCTCAGTCGCCAAAGGTGGATCGGCTCGTATTCAACGTTAGTTCCTGAATCGCCGGGGTTTGTGCAACATCTCAACTGGTATGCTGACCGTGAGCACACGGAGAGGTCGCGCATGGCAAAAATCACGTTAGTGTTTGCAGTCCTATTGATCATCCTTGGACTGGTCAGCTACTTCGGAACCGGCAGCCTGCACCCCACGGCACTGATCCCTACCTGGTTTGGAATTGCGCTGGGCGTCTTCGGCTTTCTCGCCATCAGCCCCGGCGAGAGCCGCCGCAAGTTGTTCATGCACATCAACGTCACCATAGGGCTGATCGGGTTCATTGGCGCCGCGTGGCGTGCCGTGAGTTCATACGGACACGCGCGTTCGGAAGGCATCGATCCCGACAAAATTGCTCTGGGGGCGCAGGGCGCGATGGCCGGCCTGCTGCTCATCTACGTGTTGATGTGCGTAAAATCGTTCATCGACGCGCGCCGAAACCGGACGGTCTAACGTATGGCTACAATGCGTGGCGGAGGAATGGGAATGGGCATGCGCGCCGAGCGCAGTGCTCAGGGGCGCGGCGCCCGCGTTGGCAATGCTGATCTACCAAAGCGCAAACCAGAGTTTAAAAAGCTGTGGCCGCAGATCAAGTTACTGGTTGCGCCGCGCAAAGGCCTGCTGTTCCTGGGGCTTATTCTCATGGGCATCAATCGAGTGGCCGGCCTGGCCATGCCTTACTACAGTAAGCAACTGCTCGATAAGGCGCTCAACCTAGCGCATCCCGATCCCAGGTTCCTGCGCCGCATCATCGAGATTGTAGTGCTGGCGACAGTGGTGCAGGCGATTACGTCGTTCTCGCTCACGCAACTACTTTCGAAGGCAGGTCAGCGTCTGATTGCCGAGATGCGACGCCAGGTGCAAAAGCACGTAGGCCTCCTACCGGTGGCGTACTACGACGAGAACAGAACCGGTACCCTCGTGGCGCGCATCATGACCGACGTAGAGGGCGTGCGCAACCTCGTCGGTACCGGCCTCGTGGAGTTCGTCGGTGGCCTGGTTACCGCCAGCCTCGTCTTCGTCTATCTTCTGCTTCGTAGCACTACAGTTACGCTCACTGTGTTTGCAGTGGTCGGCGCGTTTGTGTTCGTGCTGCAATACGCGTTCAAAACCATTCGCCCCATCTTTCGCGAGCGCGGCAAAATCAATGCCGAGGTCACTGGCCGCCTCACCGAATCGCTGGGCGGCGTGCGCGTAATCAAGGGCTACAACGCCGAGGATCGAGAGGCCACCGTCTTCTCCGGCGGTGTCGAGCGCCTTCTTCAGAACGTGATGAAGTCGCTGACGATGACAAGCGTGCTTGGATCGGCTTCCACAACTGTGCTGGGTCTGGTCTCCGGCATTGTGATGTGGCTTGGCGGCCACAGTGTCCTGACCGGCCACTGGACCCTGGGCGACTACTTCCAATACAACATCTTCCTCGCGTTCATGATCGCGCCGCTTTTCCAGATCGTGAATATCGGTACGCAGTTAACTGAGGCGTTCGCAGGTCTTGACCGCACCAACGAGATCCTCGCGGAACTTGAAGAGAACCAGGTCCCCGGGCGCACCACCAAGATGCTGCCAATCGACGGCCGCGTGCGCTTTGAAGACGTCGAATTCGCCTACGAGCCTGAAAAGCCAGTGCTCCACGGCATCAGCTTCCGCGCGGAGCCTGGCACCGTGACGGCCCTGGTGGGATCCTCGGGTTCAGGCAAGTCCACCATCATCAGCCTGCTTTGCGCATTCCATACCCCGACGAAGGGGCGCGTAGTTGTCGACGATACGGATCTGGCGCAGGTCGATCTCAATTCGTATCGATCACAGCTCGGCGTCGTTTTGCAGGATTCGTTTCTCTTCGACGGAAGCATCCGCGAAAACATCATGTTCTCCCGGCCCGACGCCACCGAGGAGCAATTTCTTTCCGCATGCCGTACGGCGCGAGTTGACGAGTTTGCCGAACGCTTCCCCGAGGCCTATGACACCATTGTGGGCGAGCGCGGGGTGAAGCTCTCTGGTGGTCAGCGCCAACGCCTGTCGATTGCGCGCGCGCTTCTAGCGGCGCCGAGAATCCTTATACTGGATGAAGCGACGAGTTCGCTCGATTCCGAGTCCGAAGCCATGATCCAGGCGGGCTTGAACCAGCTCATGCAGGGCCGGACCACATTTGTCATCGCGCACCGGCTTTCCACGATTCGCAGGGCCGAGCAAATCCTAGTCGTGGAGCAGGGCAGGATCGTGGAGCGCGGAAACCATGCCGAGCTGTTTGCGCTCGGTGGCCGTTACTACGACCTGTACACCCGACAGCATGGGCTCGAGGCGAATCTGTTCCTTGCCCCCGGCGAGGGCGACACAGTCCCGGCCTGAAATTTGCCACGACACCTGTCCGGCCTCGGTGTCGGCACGCGGAGCCGCAAAGTAATCCGTTAGATAGTGCGTCAGGATTGCAATTACGTAGAGGGGAGATGGGCGTCCCAGCAGTTGACATGCTCGTCCATATTTTGAAAAACTGGTCTTTACTCAATTAGCGAAACGGAGAACCACTATGCGAGACTCTGCCCCCACAGGTACTTATAAAGTTCAAGCCCTTGATCGGGCATTTGCCGTCCTTGATCTTCTTGGCGAAAGCGATACACCACTCGGACTCGCGCAGGTAGCTTCTTCGTTGCAACTCCATAAGAGCACTGCCCATAGATTCCTGATGGTTCTGGAGCGCCACCACATGGTCGAGCGTACCAGCAGTGGAAAATTCCGCCTCGGTCTGCGTCTCTTTGACTTCGGCAACAAGGCGATTGAGCAGTATGACCTCCGGGAGCGCGCACAGCCCCACCTGCGCCGGCTAGTTGCAGAGACCGAAGAGACCGCCCACCTCTGCATCCTCGAGCAGGCGCGGGTCATTTACATCGACAAAATCGAGCCTGCGCGGTCTGTGCGTATGATTACGCGCATCGGCGCCAGCAATCCAGTGCACTGTACTTCCGTAGGCAAGGCTATCCTGGCGTTCCTACCGGAAGACCGAACCGCCGACATCATCCGCCGCACCCGCTTCGAGCGCTTTACCCACCGCACAATCGCCACTGCTGAGGCCCTGCGGGCGGAGATCGAAAAGACCCGACGCCGTGGATACGCTGTGGATGATGAGGAGTTGGAAGAGGGGCTGCGCTGCATCGCCGTGCCGGTGCTCGATGCCCAGCGACAGCCTGTGGCCGCCGTGAGCATATCTGGGCCGTCGTTCCGGGTAACGGCGCAGAAGCTTCCGTCCATCGCCAACCACCTGCTGCAGTGTGTACGTGGAATTTCCGCCGATATGGGCTTCATCTCTACCAACCGCGCCGTTCGCCCGGCCGCATGGACGGCCTGAAGAAACATGGTGAAGGCGGCTGCTTTCGCCCTTAGATCTGTGATGTTTCACGGTTTGGATTTTGCCACAGGCTCCGAGACTCAGAGCGCCGGTTTCTGTTACACTCAAACATGTTGCAGCAGAAACCGGAAGTCGCTTAAGAGCATCATCCGGCGGTGCAAGGGGACGTAGCTCAGTTGGTCAGAGCGCTGCCCTGTCACGGCAGAGGTCGCGGGTTCGAGCCCCGTCGTCCCCGCCATTCAAGCCCCAATTCTAGTGGGCTTATGGCAAGTGACATTTCTCCCATGATCCATCCTGATTATCTTGGCGAGTCATAGGTGACGTCTTTCGCTTGCGTTCTCGTACGCGAGTCCGGAACTTGTTAACGTGGCATCTTCCATTCTGACCGAGTCATGTTTGATTTGCCGGCGTGGCAAGACCGGCCGAATTGCGCCAGGATCACGCAAAATATAAACAGATGAGACCACGCATTCTGCTATCGGTTCCCCATATGGGCGGCCGAGAACTTGCCTATGTGGCCGGAGCGTTCGTGACCAACTGGCTTTCGACCGTCGGACCGGACGTAGATGCCTTTGAGAAGGAAATGGAGCAGCGGATCGATGTGCCGACCGTTGCCCTTTCTAGCGGGACGGCCGCGCTGCATCTCGGCTTGCGATTGATGGGAGTGCAGGCGGGAGATGAGGTGTTCTGCCCGACCCTGACGTTTGCCGCTACGTGTAATCCGGTGTGGCACCTGGGGGCACTTCCGGTGTTTCTCGATAGCGAGCGAACCACGTGGAATCTTGATCCGAATGTTCTGGAGGAGGCGCTCAAGGAGAAGGCGAGGGCAGGGAAGCTGCCCCGCGCTGTGATTGTTGTTCATCAGTATGGCCAGTGCGCGGATATGGACCCGATCCTGGAACTGTGCGGCCGATACGAGATTCCGGTACTTGAAGATGCGGCGCAGGCCCTGGGAGGAACTTATAAGGGCCACGCCGCGGGGACGATGGGCGCGGCAGGCGTCTTCTCGTTCAATGGAAACAAGATCATCACAACGGCGGGTGGTGGCATGCTGGTCTCTTCCAGTCGGGAGTGGGTAGACAAGGCGCGCTATTGGTCGCAGCAGTCGCGCGATGCTCGGCGTGCCTACCAGCACTCGGAGATCGGATTCAATTATCGCATGAGCAATGTGCTTGCGGCGATTGGGCGCGGGCAGTTGCAGGTGCTGGATGAGCGGATTAAGCAGCGCCGGGCGATCGCGTTTCGCTATCGCGACGCATTTGCTGATCTGCCTGGCATGAGCTTCATGCCGCAGGGTCCCAACGGGATTCATACGAACTGGCTTAGCTGCTTTCTGATTGACCCCGACTTCGGGTGCTCGCGCGACGAACTGATTGCCAGGCTAGATGCAGCGAATGTTGAAGCGCGGCCGGTGTGGAGACCAATGCACATGCAGCCCTTTCACTCTGATTGCGAGCGATTCGGAGGGGCTGTCGCTGAGGACCTGTTTCGGCGCGGAATATGCCTGCCCAGCTCGAGCAGTCTTTCTCTCGATGATCAGCTCTACGTGATCAGCGTGATTCGTGATGCTGCGGGAGCGGCTGCCTGGGAGACTGCTGGCGCAAAGACGAGTCCTGTCGATCTGTCTGACGAAGGCGCCTCGAAGAACAACATCACATCGGCCGAGGACAATTCGGTACTCCGCAGCGTTTGCGGACGCGTGGTACTTGTGACCGGAGCTGCGGGCTCCATTGGATCGGAGCTGTGCCGGCAAATTGCGCAGTTTGCCCCTGCAGCAATCGTCGGCTTCGATATTGCCGAGTCTGGCCTGTTCGAGCTTGAGTTGCAGATGCGCGAAGCGTTCCCGGCGATCACGTTCCATGCGGAGATCGGCAGCGTCCAGAATGCCGCAAGGCTGGATGAGCTGATGAACCGCTACAGACCCGCGGCTGTCTATCACGCTGCAGCATACAAGCACGTTCCGCTGATGGAGAGCCATCCGTTTGAAGCCGTCGAAAACAATGTTTTCGGGACCTATAGTCTCGGTCTTGCGGCGATGGCGCACGGAGTGGAGAACTTCGTGCTGATCTCGTCAGATAAGGCGGTGCGCCCCACGAGCGTCATGGGGGTGACGAAGCGGATTGCTGAGCTGGTACTGCTGAACATGCAGAGCGGAACGACGAAGTTTGTAGCGGTGCGCTTCGGGAATGTGATGGACTCGACAGGCAGCGTGATGCCGATCTTCCGCAGGCAGATCGCGCGAGGGGGACCGGTCACCGTGACGGATCCCGAGATGACGCGATTCTTTATGACTGTCGCTGAGGCCGGACGTCTGGTTCTTCAGGCGGGGGCGACCGCGGGAGCGGGCCAGATATGCGTGCTCGAAATTGGACAAGCTGTCAGGATCGTCGATCTGGCGATCCAGATGATACGCAAGGCGGGTTTCACGCCGGGCAAGGACATCGCGATTGAATTCACGGGCAGGCGGCCGGGTGAGAAACTCAGCGAGGAGATGGCGTCCTACCTGGAAGACACAGAATCTACAACGTATGAGAATATCCGCGTGCTGAATACGCTTGCCGTTAACCACGAGGAACTCAACGGACGAATCGACGCCCTGCGTAGCATCTGCAACAGGCGTGACGCTTCAGGGTTGGTTCAGGTGTTGAGCGAGATTGTTCCGGAATATTCGCCGAGTGGCGAGCTGCTGCGGTTCAGTTGACCGGCTGCCGCGAGGCATCCGTGCCCCCAAACCGGTTGATCCCGCGTGAGGTGACTCGCTGATATTATCCCAATGGGATTGGCGGAAGCGCGTGTGAGTCGAACACACCGTTGCCCAAAAGGACGACCGCCGGTTTTGAAGACCGGGAGGATCACCGGATCCTAGGCGCTTCCCCGCATTACAAGAAATTCAGGTTCTCAGGTCGAGTGTATCTATGAATTTTCCGGCACATCCCGACAGTACGACAGCTGACGCAGGAGCTGCAACCACGGCCGTGCGGCTTACGCAGCAGGTGAAAGCCGGAGGGTGTGCGAGCAAGCTTGCACCCGGCGTGTTGAACCAGGTTCTGGCGGGACTGCCGCAGCAGCACGACGAGAATCTGCTGGTGGGGTTTTCGACCGCCGATGATGCGGGCATCTATCGGATCAATGATGAGCAGGCCCTGGTGCAGACCGTAGACTTCTTCACGCCCATGGTGGATGATCCGCATACGTTTGGCCGGATTGCCGCCACAAATGCGCTGAGCGACGTGTATGCCATGGGCGGGCAGCCGCTCACCGCGCTCACCGTTGTGTGCTTTCCTCAGCAGGAAGATCCGAATCTGCTGGGGGAGATTATGCGCGGCGGCTTGAGCGTGATGCAGGAAGCACGCTGCGTGGTGGTGGGGGGACACAGCGTACGTGACACAGAGATCAAGTTCGGTTACGCGGTTACGGGCCTAATTCATCCGGATCGAGTGAAGAAGAATTGCACTGCGGTGCCGGGAGATCGTTTGGTGCTTGCGAAGGCGATCGGAACCGGCGTGATCACCACGGCGTTGAAGCAGGGGCGCACGCAGGAGTCCTGGGTGGATGCTGCCGTTGAATCGATGACGAAGCTGAATCGTGCCGCATCAGAGGTTGCTGCATCGTTCGAGGTGCACGCGATGACTGACGTGACAGGATTCGGATTGATGGGGCATGCGCGCGAAGTTGCGATCGGAAGCGGTGTGCAGCTTGTGATTGATACTGGACGTGTACCGTTGCTGCCTGGAGCGGTTGAGGCAGCGGAAGCGGGATGCATTCCGGCGGGGCTGATTGCGAATCGCGAATTTGCAGAGTGCATTGTGGAGGACGATGCGGGGGCGAAGATTGATGGTGTTGTGCGGACCCTGCTCTTTGATCCGCAGACGTCGGGCGGGTTGTTGATCGCGGTAGCTGAAGGGGATGTGTCCGCTCTTGTTGAGCAGTTGCGGCGGGCCGGTTATGCCGCGGCGGAGATTGGTCAGGTTCGTAAAGGCGACGCAAAGATTATCCTGCGATAGGCGAAACGTGCGAGCAGAAAAGAACAGTCTCTATCAGCAATTGCCGCAGGTGGGCGAGTTCCTGGCGAGCGCCGCGGGCCAGGAACTGCTCCGCCGGCATCCGCGGCCTATTGTGCTGGAAGCGGTACGCGAGGCGATCGCGGAGTTACGGAATGAAATCGCGCGTGGCTCGGTTACCGAAAGCGTACTGGCGATGGAGATCGAGGGACTACCGCGGCGCGTGGCTGCGGGCCTCGGCGTTCGTGAGCATCGAGCGTTGCAGCCCGTGATCAATGCGACTGGCGTGATCTTGCAGACAAATCTGGGCCGGGCTCCTCTGAGCGACGCTGCGATTGAAAGCGTTGCGGCTGTGGCGCGAGGATACTGCAATCTTGAATTCGATCTGGATTCAGGCAAGCGCGGCCACAGAGGCGCGCGCGTGGAAGAACTCCTGGTGCAGATTGCCGAATGCGATGCGGCGGAATCTGCAGGTCTGGTGGTCAACAACTGCGCGGCTGCGACGTTTCTTGCGCTGAACTCACTGGCCGAAGGCGGAGAGGTGATTGTGTCGCGGGGCGAGCTTGTCGAGATTGGTGGCGGTTTCCGTGTGCCAGACATTCTGCGCAAGTCGGGAGCGCGGCTGGTTGAGGTGGGCACGACCAATCGGACACGCATTCAGGACTATGCAGACGCGGTCACGCCGGAGACGCGGCTGATTCTGCGGGTGCATCGATCGAATTTTGAAATCACTGGTTTTACGGAGCAGGCGGAACTTCGCGAACTTGTGCAACTGGGAGCGGACGCAGGCGTGCCGGTGATGGTGGACCAGGGAACGGGTTGCATTCTGCCGTTGCATGAGTACGGGTTGGGCAGGCAGTCGTCCTTTCTTGAGGCGGTGAAGAGCGGGGCCGCGCTGGTTTGCGCAAGCGGAGACAAACTGCTGGGCGGTCCGCAGGCCGGTGTGGTTGTTGGGCAGCAAAGTGTGATTCGGAAGCTGCGGCGGAATCCGCTGTATCGCGCGTTCCGCGTGGACAAGCTGACGATTGCCGCGCTGGAAGCCACGCTGCTGGCTTATCTCTCAGGGCAACCGGATTCGGTGCCGGTGGCACGCATGCTGAGGATGCCGGCAGAGATGATTCGATCACGCTGCGGGCAATGGGCTGCAGCGTTGAGTACAGCCAGTGTTCGCGCGACGGTGGTTCCGACGGACAGTGTGGTGGGTGGAGGCACGACTCCGGGAGCTACGATGGCCAGTTTTGCGGTGATGCTTCAGTCTCCCCAGATGAGTGCGGAGGCTCTTGCCGCGCAGCTGAGACATCTTCAGCCGCCGGTGATTGGGCGGATTCATGAGGATGCTGTGCTGCTCGATCTGCGGACCGTCGATCCAGCTGCGGATGATGCTCTTGTCGTGATGCTGCGCGCGACGCTTGATGGAGCCGTGGAGTGAAGAGCCTTGGCACCGTTGTTTCTGGCGAGCAGCCACGTTATGTCGTAGTGGGAACAGCAGGGCACATCGATCACGGAAAAACTGCGCTTGTTTATGCTCTTACCGGGACCGATACAGATCGTTTGCCTGAAGAGAAGCAGCGCGGCATAACGATCGATCTTGGTTTTGCCGCCCTGGATCTGGAGAATGGCGAGGGCGGCGCGCTTCATCTGAGCCTCATCGATGTTCCGGGGCACGATGCATTCATACGCAACATGCTGGCCGGTACAGGCGGTATCGACTGCGTGATGCTGGTGATTGCGGCCGATGAAGGCGTGAAGGCGCAGACAGAAGAACACCTCGCAATATGCAGCCTTCTGGGCATTCAGCGCGGTGTTGTGGCTCTGACGAAGGCTGATGCTGTTTCGTTGGAGAAGCTGGCGGAGACCCGCGCGAGCGCGCGGCGTTTCCTTGAAGGCACATTTCTCGAGGGTGCGCCCATTGTGCCAGTTTCCGCGTTGAAGCGCGAGGGCATTGATGAATTGAAGAGCGCGCTGGTGAAGGTCGTGCGGGAAATTCCGGTACGCAACGATGACTTTGTTGCGAGACTTCCACTCGACCGGTCGTTTTCGATCAAAGGCTTTGGGACGGTTGTTACGGGAACCTTGCACTCGGGCGTGCTGCGCGCAGGACAGGTTCTCGAGCAGCATCCGGGCGGGAAGCAGTTGCGCGTGCGCGGGATGCAGGTGCATGGCAGCGATGCTGACGCGGCGCACGCGCCATGCCGGGTTGCGCTGAATCTGGCCGGAGTGCAGGTTGCCGACATGGCTCGCGGGGACACGCTGAGTATTCCGGGAACGCTGGGACCGGCGATGAACGTTGATGTCGAGATCACGATGTTGTCCGGCGCGCCTGCGTTGAAGCACGGCGCGCGGGTGCGGGTGCACGCGTTCACCTCGGACACGCTGGCGAAGGTGCTGCGCTTCGATCAGAGGGATGCGGGGCCGAATGCGCTCGTTAGGCTGCGGCTTATGAAGCCGCTGCTGCTTGTTCCGGGGGACCGCATTGTTCTGCGGCGGTGCTCGCCGGAAGTGACAATTGGCGGAGCGCGGGTGCTGGATGCGTCTGCGCCGGCGGGCGCGCGCAAAGCGGCTGCGCTGGCGTGGCTGAAATTGCTGCGCGCGGCGGATGATGACGAGCAGTTGCGGCTGCGCATCGCACGGCGTGGTTTTGATGGAATCACGATTTCTGCACTTACGGTTGAGACGGGCCTGACGGCGGAGGCGTTGCAGAGACGCGCCAGCCCGCTGCTTTCCGCTGGAACGATTGCGGCTGCGCATGGGGCAGAGTCCTGCTGGATCTCGGCGGAGTCGTTGAATCTCGCGATGCAGGCGGTGCTTCGGGTGCTAGGTGAGTCTGGACCGCTGTCGAAGGCGGAACTGCGATCGAGAGCGCGGCTCAATACTGCGGTGTTTGCGCTGGTTGTTGAGCGGCTCACGGCGTCGGGCAAGTTGATGGTGTCCGGTGAATCGGTGCGGCTCAGCGGGCAAGAGGACGAATTGCCGGAGAGCAAGCGGCGACAGATGCAGTCGATCGAGAAGATCTACGCCGATGCGGGGCTTGCTGCGCCGCTGTTGAGTGAAGTCATGTCGCGGATGAGCGTTGCGCCGACAGCGATGCGCGAGCTCATGGTTCTTCTCATGCGTTCCAAAAGGCTTGTTCGCATGGGAGCGGATGATGCGTTTGTGCATCCGGATGCGCTGGCGAAGCTCTATGCGGATCTGCGGAAGCATCGCGGAGAGAGCTTCGATGTGGGGCGGTTCAAGTCGTTCACTGGGCTGACACGTAAGCATGCTATTCCGCTGCTGGAGCATCTGGACCAAGCGCGCGTTACGCGGAATAACGGCGGCACGAGAGTTGTGCTCTAAGCCAGATGCGCGTTGATGACCGCTGCGACGTCCTTTCATTGCTTCATCAGACTCTAAGTTCGTTCTCGCGGAGCCGGTAGAATCGATTGGCTGGAGGAATGCTCATGCTGTTTGCGCGTATCTCATTTGTGTCTGCGCTGAGTTTGCTTGGCGCTGTTTCCCTGGTTGCTCAAAGCAATGCGCCGTCGCCGCGGACGCAACTGCCTTCATATACGGGCGGGGCGCCGCAGCCGCTGCGCGTGGCTGTTGTGGGGCTGGAGCATGGGCACGTGGAGGGGTTCCTCAGATCGATTGGGCAGCACCCGGATGTGCAGCTGGTGGGCATTGCGGATGCCGATTCGGACCTGATTGCGAAGTATCAGAAGAAGTACAACCTTGACGCGTCTCTGTTCTTCAAGAGCGAGGCGAACATGATCGAAGTGCGCAAGCCGGATGCGGTGCTGGTGTATACGTCGATCGCGCAGCATCGGCCGGCGATTGATGTAGCGGCGCAGTATGGCGTGTCGGTGATGGTTGAGAAGCCGCTGGCCGTGTCGTATGAGGACGCGCTGCATATTCAGGATGTGGCGAAGAAGTCGCATATCCGCGTGCTGACGAATTATGAGACGACCTGGTATGCGTCGAACCACGCCGCGTATGACCAACTGCAGGGCGGGCAGCTGGGGCCGCTTCGCAAGCTAGTGGTGCATGACGGGCACGAGGGGCCGAAGGAGATCGGGGTGCCTCCGGAGTTTCTGAACTGGCTGACGGATCCGGCGCAGAACGGGGCGGGCGCGCTGTTCGACTTTGGATGCTATGGCGTGGACCTGGCGACGTGGCTGATGCATGGGGAGATGCCGGAGACGGTGACGGCGGTGCTGAATCACGACAAGCCTGATGTGTATCGCGCGGTGGATGACGATGCGACGGTGGTGCTCAAGTATCCGCATGCGCAGGCGGTGATTATGGCGTCGTGGAACTGGCCGTTCGGACGCAAGGACATGGAAGTGTATGGGGCGAAGGGATACGTCATAACCGTGGAGCAGAACGGTCTGCGGGTGCGGCATGAGCATGACAGCAGCGAGCGGGGGGACCAGGCACCGGGGCTGCCGTCGAATGAGCGGGATTCGCTGAGCTATTTGGCGAGCGTGCTGAAGGGGAAGCTTGATCCGAAGGAGGATCTGAGCTCGCTGGAGACGAATGTGAAGGTGGTGCAGATTCTGGATGCGGCGAAGCAGTCAGCGCGGACGGGGCAGGCGGTGCGGCTGGGGAGCGGGTCGTATCACCATTGAGAGGGCGGAACTAGGGAGTAGGGAATAGGGAGTAGGCAGTAGAAAAGCAGGGACAAAGGGACAGTTGGCGGATTTTGGGCAGGGATATCCTGTGGCACCTGCGGTGCGGCTGACTGCGCCTGCGGCGCCATTGGGCATTTTTGAGCAGGGATGTCCTGTGGTGCTCGTTGGCGTGGGGTGGCTCGACAGAGGGATGGGTGGGTCAGAGGGCTCCTTTGGCTAGTTAGCGGGCCGGCGCGTCAGCAAGTCAGCGGTCAGCTGGCTGTGGGGAGGGCGAAGCCGGACTTTGTGGGGGGGGGGGGGGGGGGGTGCCTTCCTCCAGGGAGCCAGAGGGGCTTCAGGGATGGTTTTGCCAGAGAGGATCTGCTCGAGCATGGCCTGCACGTGGGCTTTCTCCTTGTCGTTTGCCACCTGCGGTGGGGCCACTGCGCCTGCGGCGCCATTCTTGCCTGGGGGGAGGGGGGTGGGCACCTGCGCCACCTGCGGTGGGGCCACTGCGCCTTCAGCGCCCTTCGTGCCTAGGGGGGTGGGGGTGGGCACCGGTTGGGGCTGCGGTGCTTTGGATTGCTGTTGAGCGGTGCGGCGGGAGCCTACGGCGATCTGGGTGGCGTAGAGGAGTTTTGCGGCCTCGGCGGTGGTGAAGATCTCGAGGACGAGGCCGTGGGTGACGCAGGCCAGGAATGCGTCGATGGTGGCCGGGGTGAGGAAGGGCATGGCGCGGCGGTAGGCGCGGTTGACACGGGCGAGGGATTCAGGACTGTGGTCGTTGCGGGCATCGTCTTCGGCGCAGGCTTTGTTGTAGGCGTCGAGGCAGTGTTGTACGGCTTGTTCTGGAGTGGTCATGGTTTGGTTCCTTTCTTAGTGGTTGAGGCAGCTGCGGTGCGGCCAACTGCAGGGCTGTATGGGGTCGGTGGTTTCCCAACCTGTCGCCAGGAAAAAGGCGACAGGATGGGGACGGTTAGTAGGTGGTGAGTGGAGAATCCCTCCCCGTTCCCCAAATGCGAGGAACCGGGGGCACCCGGCGCGCGGAGTTCCCTCCCACCCAAGCAGAGCTTGGATGGGGCACCCGGATGGGCTTCGGGCAAAGAAAAGCCCGCCAGTTTTGGCGCCGGCGGGCGGTGTTTTTCTGGTTAATTCAATTGTTTCAGATTGCGAAGGTAAATCGGCAATTATTTTCGATTTGTATGTGACTGATATTCCATCTACTTACAAACTATTTTTCGAAATACCCCTTGACAAGATTTCCACACCACCTGCGGTGGGGCCACTGCGGCTTCGCCGCCATTCTCGGCTGGGCACCTGCGGTGCGGCTGACCGCGGCTTCGCCGCCATTCTCTGGCCACCTGCGGTGGGACCACTGCGGCTTCGGCGCCATTCTCGGCTGCGGTGGGGTGATCCCCCCGCATGCCTCGCGACAGAAAGAAGTCGCTTGGGGGCCTGTGCCGAAAGACGGTGTGACCGGCAGAGTCCCCTTCGGGAATGACAGAAAGAAAAGGAGTGCAAAAGCGGGTTCTTCCCCTTCATTGCACTCAGGGTCAGAATGACAGATTTGTCGGGGAGGGAGCGGCGGGGCGGGGGTGGTTTCCCACCCTGTCGACAGAAGAAAGTCGACAGGGTGGGGCGGAGGGGTTGGTGGAGTTAAAAGCGAGTGGTTACGGGACGAAGACTTTCAAGCGGACGTGCCACTTGGTGCTCTGGCCGGGCTTGAGGGTGATCATGCCAGTGTCCATGCCGTTCCACTCTTTGCCGAAGGGATCGGCGAAGTTGAACTGGTGTTCGATGGCGACGAATTTCTGAGTGGGCGGGGCGTACATCTGGATGGTTTTGATCTGCGGCGAGAGGCCTTCGATGGCGACGCCGTACTTGGCGGCGGGATCGATCACCTTGACGGTGACGGCGTTGTTCTTCCAGTCGAGCTTGCTCCAGTTGTCGTCATAGAAGTTCTTGGCGAGGGGCACGCCGTTGGGATCGCGGAGATCGTATTGCGTGCCGGTGACGGGCTTGAGCTTGCCGGTAGGGAAGACGTTGTCGTAGTTGTCGACTTCAGCGAGCTGCTCACCGGGAATGTGGATGCGGACCTGGGTGCGATCGCCGGAGGGAAGGTTGAAGTAGGGGTGCCATCCGATGGAGATGGGGGTGGCCTCTTTGCCGACATTCTGCGCGACGACGGTGGCGTCGACTGCGTCAGCGTGAAGCGCGATGGTGAAGTTCAGATCCGTTTTGGAGGGCCAGTGGCCGCCGAAGTCGCCGGCGTGGATGATGCCTGTGAGCTCCTGTCCGCCAGCGATGCCCGTGACCTTGAGGTTTTCTGCTTTCGCCTTCAGGATGAGGCCGTGCATGGCGTGGCGTTCAGCGCCGGGGTTCTTGCCGATGTTGTTTGCGGGAAGCGTGATGGTGTGGCCGTTCCACTCAGTGGTGAGGGTTTTGCCGTCAGCGGAGAGTTTGCCGCGGATGCGGTTGGGGTAAGGAACGAGGAATGCAGCGCCGAGACGATAGCCGAGGTCGCCGAAGTCGGTGTCCTTCTGATCAAGCATCTGCTTGGCAGTGGCTTCATCAGGAGAGGCCAGTACGTCGACTTCGCCTTTGCCGGGGAAGTTGGCCTTGACCTGAAGCAATTCCATGCCGCGGCCGGGGAGAATGCTGACGCTGGTGAACTCGGGGCGCGTTGTGCTGACGGCTTTGCGGGTAAGGGTGATAATTTTTTCGCCGCCGATTTCGGTGGCCGACTGTGCGTGGGAAATGCTTGAATAGGGTGCCATAAGGGCCAGAAGGAGGACTGCGCCAAGGGTAAGCTTCATGGTTCTCCGTCCTTGAATCAAGGAGTTTTGCAAGCGCAGCCATTGTAATTCAGCGTGCTGGAGAACGTTTACCGGATGCGTACCGATTAGTCCAAACAGGTGACGCGTAGTTGGTGGTGCTGACGGTGCTGTGCGCATTCAGGTGTAGCGGAATTCTTGCCGGTTTTGTTATGGTTGACTAAGTGGATACAAAAAATTTGACGGATTGACGCAACTTTTGGAGATGAATTAGGTTCAAATCGTCGAGCGCAACCGTGGCGCCACGCCACCTTAGAGTTCGTTGCACGCTGCTCCACTGGTACCAAGGCCCAGGGATGTCCCCCGGAACGCTATAAGCGGGATCCACGAAAACAGTGGACTCCAAAACATTCTCCCCCTTTGGTCGGTCATAGTGAGTACTTGTATTTACAAAGATGGTACTCAATCGTTTTTGTGTGACCTTCCTCACATACACGTTCAACGGGCCCCTGCATGATGAGAGCATTGGTTTCGGTCGCCCAGCGACCTTTTGGGTTATTTTTTTAACCCGTTTTTCGTGAGAATTTTCCTCAGGATTTTCCGCCGGACGCGGAGTTCAAGTTGTTACCTCTGACAACTGAGCACGCGTACCGAGGCTGTCAAACACGCGGAAGCCGATTTCGATGAAGGATTTTCTCCGCCTTGGCAGACACTTCGCACAAAATCCTGCCTCTCTATCCGGAGGGGCACTAGCCGTATTTTGCTTCCGTCCCCTATGTCACGGACGGAACTGTTCGTCGAGGTTCGCGGATATTTACCCGCATGAAAGGCCACGGCGAAGTTAGGAGTGCACTGTGAAGAACCTTCTTTGGGTTGTTGCAGCCCTGTTTTTGCTCGCTGCAAATTCCGCTCAGGCGGCAGATAAGTGGGTAACAGCTTATTACACGGATTGGCAGACAAGCGCGTACCCCATCAATCGAATTGATTACACCGCAGTGACGCACGTAGTACTTGCGCACTGGTTGACCAACTCAAACGGCACAATTCAGAGTTCGGGGTGGGATTCCACCTGCAGTTCCGTCGTTAAACCTGCCCATGCGGCAGGGGTAAAAGTGTTGATGATGCTAGGCGGATCGGACGATCTGAATTTTCCGACGGCCGCGTCTCCCACCAACCAAGCCACTCTGATCAGCTCGATTCAAAATAAGGTCAGCGCCTGCGGCCTTGACGGAGTTGACCTCGACTGGGAAGTCAGCGTCAACACAACAAACTTCATAAGTCTCGCGAAGAATCTGCGCGCGGCTAATTCCGGCTACATCATTACGGCGCCGGTTGATGCCACTGTGCAGCCCGGCTCTCTGGCCGCAAGCCTCTCCAACTATTGCGACCAAGTCAACATGATGTCGTATGGCAATGCGAACATGGGCAACGGGTGGGTTTCATGGTACTTCTCCGCGCTTGCTGGAGATGGAACGGACCATCCAGATTCCATCGCGAGGTTTGTTAATGCCTGGGAATCGGCGGGCACGCCAGCAGGCAAGATAGGCGTCGGTATCGGCTTCTATATGAATGCATGGAGTTCGCCGGTCACCGGAGCATTGCAATCCACGTCAGGGTCGTCAGTTCCGGTGCAGGAACTGCCATATGGGGGGGCGGTCGCGGATGGCGGCGGAGTACTTAGTTGCTACTACAACAAGTCTGGAGGCACGTACAAGTACGATCCTTCACCGGCTTTGAGTACGGAGCCTTCTACTCCGCCGGAGCAGCCGTCGATTAGTTTTCCGAGCGGCTTCACGCCGGCTTCCGGATGCCCGACGAATAAGGTGACGTGGGTAACTTATGAGGACGAAGCATCGGTTGCGGCGAAAGCGAAGTATATCGTCGACAACAACCTTGGCGGCGCGATTATCTGGACGGTGCAGGAGGGCGCTACGGACCCGGCCACCGGACGTAATCCGTTGCTTGATGCTCTGAAGTTGAATCTGAATAACGGAAGCCCGGCGCCGATGCCGCAGCTTGGTACCAGCGGCGCAGTATCGGTTGGTGGTCCGACGACACTCACGGTAACGGGACTCCCGAGCAACTTAGGCCTGGTGGATATCAAGTGGTGGAACTACACCAGCAGCGTTGCGTGGGATTCCTCGAGCGACAAAGGTTTTACGACCTACGGACAGCCTTCCGCGTACACGATCCAGGGCAGCACGAACGGATCAACGTGGACAACGTTGAGCAACTGTTCTCCTTCGTGCACGGTGACGGGAGAGCACTATACCGGACGTCAATTTGTTGCTGATCTTACGGGCACGGGCTACACGCAAATCCGGATGAATATCTCCGGGATCGTGGGGTCAAATGCCGGAGTCGATACCTTGACGGTCAACGGCAAGGCGGGAACCAACGATATCAATGATTCCTACCTGATGCTGGGCGACTCGATTACAGCGAATTGCTGGGGAGCTGCTTCGAACACCGGACCAACGGAACAGCTTGGCACGCAGATACATGCCGCGCGTTCGGCACAGTTCCCGGCCAGCACGGTAGGTGGTCAATCGGGCTGGCTTAGCTCGACCGCGCTCGATACGTCCACTTATGGAATGCCGAACATACAGAAGTTCATGCAGGATATGCCTGCGGTGAAGTATGTCGGTTTGAGCCTTGGAACCAACGATGCGAATGGCGGTATTTCCGCAGCAACCTACTGCAGCAATATGCAGAAGATTGTGCAGTATATTATTGCCGCGGGAAAGACGCCGGTTATTTCAACGATCGTCGCTTCGCCGTCGTCAGCTGTGCAGGCGAATGCACCGGCGATGAATGCCTGCCTGGCGACGCTGGAACAGAATTTCCCGTCGGTTATCGTGGGGCCGGATCTGTGGACCTTGTTCAAGGGCCACTCGATTAGCGATGGATGGTTCCTCGATGACCTTCATCCTTCACTTGGGACCGGCTGCACGGCCTACCAGAACGCATGGGCCAGCAATCTGCTGTCGGCCGTCTATCCGACGAGCGGGGGGTCGACAACGCCGCCGACTGTTCCGACGAACCTTGCAGCGACTGCACCGAAGAGCACACAGGTGAACCTGACCTGGACGGCAAGCACGGATGCCAGCTACGCCACTTCGACGCTAACCTATGCGATTTATCGCAATGGTAGCCATGTGGCCACGACAGCGGCTGGGGCAACGTCGTACTCCAACACTGGCCTTTCGCCAAGCACCGCCTATACGTACACGGTCGCCGCAGTTGATCCTGCTGGAAACACTTCAGCGCAATCGACGGCTGCGAAAATCACAACGCCGGCGAACACGACACCTCCGAGCGTTCCCGCTAACGTGGCCGCGACTGCTCCCAAGAGCACGCAGGTGATGGTGAGCTGGACCGCGAGCACCGATCCTAACTACACTGCGTCGCAGTTGACCTACAAGGTCTATCGCGGCGGAGTGCTGGTGGCGACAACGGCTGCGGGCGCGACGTCGTATTCCGATACAACGGTTGCGGCAAGCACCACGTATTCGTACACGGTGGCTGCGGCCAATCCTGCTGGAAATACTTCAGCGCAATCGACGGCCGTCAGCGTGAAGACGCCGGCGAGCACACCGCCTACCGTTCCGACGGGAGTTGCGGCGACTGCGCCGAAGTTCAACCAGGTGAACGTAAGCTGGACTGCGAGCACCGATCCTAACTACGCTTCGTCGGTACTGACCTACAAGGTCTACCGCAATGGAACGCTGGTTGCGACGACGGCTGCCGGAGCGGTTTCGTATTCCGACAACTCGGTTGTGGCAAGCACCACTTACTCCTATACGGTTGCCGCGGCTGATCCTGCTGGAAATACTTCAGCGCAATCAACCGCCGTCAGCATTACGACGCCGAAGAATACTACGGCGCCGAGCGTACCGACGGGAGTTGCGGCGGCGGCAATATCGAGCACGCAGGTAAAGGTAAGCTGGACTGCGAGCACGGATCCTAACTACACTGCGTCGCAGTTGACCTACAAGGTCTATCGCGGCGGAGCGCTTGTGGCGACTACAGCTGCCGGAGCGGTTTCGTACTCAGACACCGCGGTTGTGGCAAGCACAACTTATTCCTACACTGTTGCGGCGTCGAATCCTGCTGGAAATACTTCAGCGCAATCGGCTGCCGTCAGCGTAACAACACCGGCACCGGCGGCAGTCGGCGCGGCGCCTACGCGCCGTGGCGGATGCGCCACGAATGCAAGTTCGCTTCCCACGACCTGTACGATTTCCGGGGTGCAGAGCGGTGACGTGATCCTCGTCGGTTTCCTGACGCAATATAGCGCGTCGAATGCGACGATCACGCTCAGCGATAACTGCGGCGGAAAGTACACCGTCCTTAATCAACATGCCGTTCAGAGCACATCTGTAGTGAACATGGCGGGATATGTTGTGGAAGGACAGGGATACGGAGTGGGCAGTGCGGGAACTTGCACGATTTCCGCAACGAGCTCATCGGGTGGCGGCCCAGCAGAGATTGTGGCTGACGACATCACGGCAGGCAAGCTGGATACCTACGGCTGGCTTCCGGATGCTACGACGACCGCAGGTGGAGCGACCACCTTCAACCTGAACGTTAACCACCCGGACTATGTCTTCACCTGGGCAACGGATGTCCTGGGTTATGGCGGAAGTCTGAAAGTTGCAACTCCATTCTCAGCGGAGAATGTGAACGTGGCTTTCCCGATTTACGACGCGGACAGGACAACTACTGGCGCGGGGACCGTCGCTTCAACGTGGACGTTTGCTTCGAACAGCGTTGGCACGATTGGCGCAATGGCATTCTCGGGGCTGGCTACCGCTCCGGTAATCTCGAGCGCGCTTACGGACTCGGGCAAGGTTGGTTCCACTCTCACGTACCAGATCACAGCTACGGGCAGCCCAACGAGCTATAGTGCAAAGAATCTTCCTGCGGGTCTTGCGGTCTCCTCGACGACCGGCATGATCACAGGAACTCCGACCACGTCGGGCTCGGTAAGCTCAACCATCTCTGCAACGAACAGCAGCGGCACGGGGAGCGCGACGCTCGCATTCTCGATTGCGGCAGCAACGACTACAACATCGGATACGACAGCGCCCAGCGTTCCTGCTGGTCTTACGGCTGTCGTGGCATCGTCCAGCCAGGTCAATCTCTCCTGGACGGCGAGCACCGACACCAATAACACCGCTTCACAAATCACCTACAACGTCTATCGGAATGGCGTGAAAGTCGGAACGACTCCAGCGGGCGCTACGAAGTATTCGGATAGCGGCTTGCTGGCGAACACCACCTACGGCTACTCGGTTTCGGCGTCTGATCCCGCAGGGAACACTTCGGCGAAGTCGGGAACCGTGAATGCCACAACGCCAGTTTCAAGCGGTGTAACGCCTCAGCGCGTGAGAGGATGTTCGGCAGAATCGGGTACAGGAACAGCCTCCTGCACGCTCACGGGCGTGACTGCCGGAGACATCATCGTTATCGGCGCGGCTTCGCTCCAGGCTGGAACGACTCCGCTGGCATTCTCTGACAACTGCGGCGGGGCGTACACGTTGCTCGATAAGAGCAACAGCTCGAACAACGCCGTTGCGCAAGGGTATTCGACGGGCAGTGCAGGAACATGCACTGTGACGGCGAAGACATCAACCGGTTGGGCTACAACCCTTGTCGTGGAAGAAATAACGCCAAGCAGCCCTGATTTCCATGCATGGAATCAGAATTTCAGCGTGGGAGCGGCGCAGACTGCGTCCGCAACCGCTACAACGACGACGCCTGATTACGTTTTCTCATGGGCGATTGATGCGGCAGGGAACGGCGGTTCGCATATGACTGTTGCCAGTCCCTTCGCCGTACACGACTTCAACAACACGTTCCCGATTGTGGACGGAGATACCGCGCAAGCGTCAGCGGGCATTACCACAGCCAGCTGGAAATTCAACGTCAGCACGTCTAACGCAACGATTGGAATCCTGGGATTCCACTGAGTTGCCTGGGTAAGATAGCCTGCGCCAGGTTTGGGGGCTTCCTTCAAAAAAGGGAGCCACCAAATCTGGCGTAGTTCGTTTAAAGCAGATTATCGCGTGGGGTTCAGCCGGTTGGAAGGGCGCCACGGCAAAGAGGCGACGCCGAGAACCAGCAGCGCGACTCCGACTTTGGCAAGCGAGTTCATTGCCACCTGTTCATCAAACGGTCCCGATCGCACGGCGAGTTCCGTGACCGGGGGAGGTTCCCATGATCGCGGATGCTGTGGATGGAGCGGCGGAGGCACCGCGACGATGTCGTTCCCATCGGGAACCATTTCGGCGATGGAATTGATTACAACTGGCTCCGCTACTGCAAGAGCAGTTGATGTTGACGGATGGTTGGTCGATATCGGCTCGGAATCCGCGTCGATTGAGGCTGCGAGGATCTCGACATTTCGCGGCTCATGGATGAAGCCGTTGATTCGAGCGCCGTTCGTAGCGGCGGCTTCAGAAGCTGCTTCACGGGCGGAAGCATCAAGCAAATCGCGTCGAACGGTAGAGAGTTCCATTTCGAGCATAAGGACGCGATCCTCCAATTGCGTGCGAAGCCTGTTCGTGCGTGTCACAGCGAAGATTCCAATTGCCGCAGTGACCAGCGTAGAAGCGGCGATTAGCACAAGGATCGGATCCATAGTTCATCTCCCTGCCGTTCCCCTCTCCTGCTGATGCAGTGAAGCGGGAAAAGACGATGAAGCTGATAGGCAAGCGGTATTCTCGCTCAATGTTGCTGTGGTTTGCAACGATCCGGTGACCACCGGGTGTCTCACTCTCGCGGAAGGCTGATCGAGCACATTCTCTGGTGATCAAACTTCGCCGGCCACAAACAACTCGCATTCACCCCCCAACAAGGATGGGTGCGTTCGAGCAGTTGTGGCTCAGCAAGAGACCCAGTTGATCAGACAGAAAAACGGCCGCGCAGGCCCAGGAAATCAATTGGCGTCGTCACATACTTTATGTCTGACCGCGAAGAGAGCCATCTCGAGACGGTTGTGTACTCCTAGTTTGTCGAAGACGCGCGAGAGGTGATGCTTGACGGTTTGCTCGCTCAGCCGGCATTTTTCAGCGATTTCGGCGTTGGAGTAGCCGTCAATAACAGCGGTCATGATCTCGCCTTCCCGCCGGGTTAAGCCGTACTTGTTTCGAAAGATCGGCTGCCCTGTCGGGTTCTCGGTCGCGGAGTCAATCAGACTGGTCAGGCTGTGCTCTGTCATCCAGAACCCACCCTGCCTGACTTTCTTGATGGCGTCGAGGAGCACGTCTCCCTGAGAATCCTTAAGGAGAACAGCGCGAGCTCCTAGTTTGATGGCCCGGACGGTATGTGCCTTGCCAAGAGGCGCCGACAGCACCACGACCTGGGGGCCTGCAGGGGATTTTCCAATCTCCCGCAAAGCTTCCATACCGCCCATGCTGTCCATGGCGACGTCGAGCACCACGACATCTGGTTTTCGGCTGCGAACCATCGACAACAAGCTGGTAGTGTCAGCTGCGACACCCACGACCCGGAACTCGGGGCGCGTGTGCAGCAGTGCGCCCAGGCTGTCGCGGAAAATTGCTACTTCATCTGCTATGACGACTCGAATTGTTTTACCAAGCTTTCGCTTGGGCATCACCTTCAGTTGAGACTTCGCACGGTCTGGGGATAAAAGGGCGGCCATAGGAGCGGCCTGAGCGTTCATAGTTTAGGGTCCTCCCGCAGGGGCATGGTAGGGGGGAGAGCGGTAGATAGAACTATGCAATGGGGCCCCGGGGGAAGTCAACCACTTGCTGGTCAAAGGCCAAGTACAAAAGTTCTATTGGGCTAGTCTTTTCGGGTCATGAATCGATTTACCTGATGGTTACCATGGCATAGAAACGGGCGTTTTCGCCTGTTTTAGGGAAAAAATGGCGTGCCTCCCGGGTGGACCATGGCCGGCCAAACGGCTTTTTGGAGTTCTATGGAATAGCCCATGGGGTGCCAAAAAAGTGGCACTCAGGTGCTACCTGAAAAAAGGACGCGAGGGCCATTGCACGCGGGTCAGACAAAAGCTAACGTTGAATTCGTTCCCCCGAAGTTCCCCCAAGGCAGTTCACTCAACATCAGTTTGCGCAATTCTGAGACAAGGACCTCGCAAAGAAATGCACCTTGCTCCAAAAACGCAGAGTTTAGCGCCTATGCCCGAAAAGGACAGTATGCCGCAAAAACCTCGTGCGTCGCGGTTGTCGATCAGTACAGTCCTTCGCTACCGCTTCCGCGGGTCAAAGGAGTGGCGCGAAGGCATGTTGATCAACATCAGCACAACCGGGGTTCTATTCCGTGCGGATTCGGCGATAAAGCCTGGCTCGCGGATCGAGATGCAGTTCTCTTTGCCGATGCAAACGGAAAAGGTGACCAGCACCTGCGTCAGCTGCCACGGAGTGATCGTTCGGGTCGCAGAACTGGGACTTCTTGGGGCTAAGATCTCGGCATCACGATTGCTTAGGCGTTGATCTTTCTCTTAAGGGCTCAAGTTTCACGAGTAGAGTAGTCGGAATTGTCATGAATGGAGTGCTTGCACCACTAAAGTTCAAACGGCAACTTATCGCACGTAAATTGAGCGGGCCGGCTGAACTAGTTTGACTTTTTGTTAAAGGCGGGTCTTGTGACTCACAGGGCGAAGCCATAGCAAGCGCATCACGTCTTGCTGGTATTTAAAAGAGCGCAACCCCATGCGCTCCACTGACAAGCACCGGAGCGGGGGCTACGGGAGCTTAGTCGGATTTCAACCAAGCAAAGCTTTTGGGCACGGGAAAGATCCTGTAACTCACAGGGCGAAGCTATGCGCAGTTTCGGACGCGGCCGCCGGTGAAGGTGGAGAGAGTAAGTGACAGAGATGAATCTGAGCAGACCAGAACTCGATACATATGAAGCGTCGGGCTGGTGGGCGCTGTACACGAAGCACCAGCACGAAAAGACCGTGGCGGACATGCTGCTCAGCAAGGGGCTGGAGGTGTTTCTGCCCTTGTATGACACCCTGCGCCAGTGGAAGGACAGGAAAAAGGTGATCTCTCTTCCCCTGTTTCCTTGCTACGTATTCGTGAAGCCGGCTATGAATCGCAGGCTCCAGGTGGTATCAACGCCCGGTGTTCACATGATTCTGACCCGAGGCGGACAGGATGCGCTGATTACGAATCCTGAGATTGATGCGATCCGCAGGTGCGTGGAAGGCCCGCTGCAGGTGGAGCCACACCCATTCCTAAACTGTGGCGAACGAGTGCGAGTAACACGCGGGTCGCTGAAAGGGCTGGAAGGCATCCTGTTGCGGAAGAAGAACACTTACCGCCTCATCGTATCGGTGGAGATGCTGTCTCAGTCCGTTGCGGTGGAGCTTCCTGCAAGCGACGTCGAACCTGCAAGCGCTTCGCAGTTTTCCACTCCGCTCCACGCGAACCCCATCATGGCCGCTTCGAGGGCGATGTACTGAGCGCGTGAACTCACGCGGAACTAAATGCTTCCTCACCAGGCGACTCGGCGTCAGCCGCTCGGGATGTGTTGACGAGCGGGAGCGAAGGGCGCGCCGGCTGATCTGGCAGCCGCTTTTCAAAACCTTCTTCAAACTCCTCCTTGTTTGTTCGATAAGCCTTGCGACCCGGCGCACGGGTCTGCATGAGACGTGTCTTCTCCCTGCATGGGCCCAGCAAACCGGAACGATGTATCCGGTGTCGCCTAAATTCCCTGAAAGGAATCATCGCGATGTCAAGACGAAGTGAGAATTCGGCTCTCGTTGAGTTTCAGCCCGAGCTGACGATGGCAACAGAGGCCGAGGTGCTTACGCAGCATTCTTTCCGTCGCCGGATTGTGGTGGAACGGAAGCGCAGCGAGCGTTCGAAGGAAGGGGTCCTGCTCGTCCTGATCGACGCCGGAAAGCGCGCGGACCATGGGTCCAAGGGAGGGATGCGCGTATCTGACCAGATCATCGAGGCGATGCTGCCAACGCTGAGAGACACAGACGTGATCGGCTGGTACGAGGAGGGCTCTGTCGTTGGGATGCTCCTCACGGAGATCGATCGCACGCTTCGGAATACGGCGATCTCGAGCATTCTGCAGCGGGTGAACGGCGCTCTAGCTGAGCAACTGACCTTTGAGCAGGTCAGCCAGATTAGCATCTCGTTCTATCTGTTTCCCGATGAATGGGACGAGAACAGGCTTGGACACGACAAGAATCCGCGGTTCTATCCCGATCTCACTACGAGGGAAAAGACGCGGCGGGGGCATCTTCGTGTGAAGCGCGCCATGGACATGCTGGGCAGTTGCTTTGCACTGCTTGTGAGCGCCCCGATGTTTGCCATTATTGCCGTGGCAATCCGCATGACGTCGGAAGGCCCGATCTTCTTCCGCCAGAAGCGGGTGGGAAGGGATGGGCGGGAGTTCACCCTATACAAGTTTCGGACCATGCGGGCGAATAACGATTCGAGCCAGCATCGGGAATATATGGCGAAGCTTATCGCGGGAGTCGCTGAGAAGGTGCCCGCTGACGGCAAGGCTGGTGTATACAAGCTAGCCAACGACAACCGGATCACTCCCATCGGCAAGATCCTGCGCAAGACAAGCATGGATGAGCTGCCGCAGTTTCTGAACGTGCTGAAGGGCGATATGTCGCTGGTTGGGCCACGTCCCGGGATTGCGTACGAGGTGGCCGCGTACAAGCCGTGGCATCGCCGCCGCATTCTGCAGGTTAAGCCGGGAATTACGGGCTTGTGGCAAGTTACCGCGCGAAGCCAGGTGGGATTCGACGAGATGGTTCGTTTGGACCTGCGGTACGCGGAGGATTGGTCTCCGTGGCTGGACTTCAAGATTCTGATGCAAACGCCCAGGGCCGTGGTTAAAGGCGCGTACTAATCGCGCGATTCACGTTCTGGTCCCCGGCAAGACAAATCAAACATTCCCCAGCTATCAGCCCTGCTGGAAACAGGGCAAATCTAAATGAGGTGGCAAAACCGTGATCAAGTTTGGCGTAATAGGCTATGGATATTGGGGCCCCAACGTGGCTCGCAACTGTCACATACCCGACAAGTGTGAACTCGTTGCGATCAGCGATCGCAGCTCAGCCAGCCTGAAGAGGGCGAGCCAGGCTCATCCACATGTTCAGCTGAGCACCGACTACAACGACGTGCTGAATGCTCCTGGCATCGACGCCGTCGCCATTGTTACGCCGGTCTGGACGCATTATGAGATCGCGAAGGCAGCCTTGATGAACGGCAAGCACGTGTTCGTCGAAAAGCCTTTCACTGCGTCTGTTGCCGAAGCAGAGGAACTGATCAGCCTCGCCAGCTCCCGCAACCTTCAGATCATGGTGGATCACACGTTCCTCTTCACTGGCGCAGTGAAGAAGATGCGGCAGCTGGTGGATGACGGAACGTTGGGGAAACTGTATTACTACGATTCGACCCGAGTGAATCTGGGACTGTTCCGCCATGACATCGATGTGATCTGGGATCTGGCTCCCCATGACTTGTCGATCATGGATTATCTGATTCAGAAAGAGCCCGAAGCTCTTGTTGCCACAGGCGAACGTCATCTGAACGGCCACGCCGACGTTGCATACATTACCATTTATTTCCCTGAGAACGTCATTGCGCATATCAACGTTAACTGGCTGTCGCCGGTTAAGGTTCGCACTACGCTTCTTGGCGGAGAAAAGAAGATGCTGGTGTGGAACGATCTGGATGCAGACGAGAAGATAAAGGTCTATGACAAGGGCGTGGCTATCACGAACGGCAGCGGCGTGTATGACCTCCTGGTTAGCTACAGGTCGGGTGATATGTGGTGCCCGAAGATCGATCAGACCGAGGCGCTGAGGTCCGAAGTCGAGTATTTCGTGGACTGCATCAACAACAATGTCACACCGATCAATGATGGCATTGCCGGCCTTCGGGTAGTCAAGCTTCTGGAGTCTGCTGCGATGTCATTGAAGGAGCGCGGCAGCATCGTGCGCTTCAATCGGACAGGGCAATTCCCAACGCCGGCCAACCTGGGCCCGATCGGTATGGTCGACACGGTGGCGAGCGCGGTTGCTCCAGGGATCGTTCCAGTCATCTCGTAAAGGCAGGCCGGGCTGCAGTGGAGGAAGGCTGATCCACTGCTGTTCAGCAGAGAAGCTAATTCAGAGGGGCCGCATGAATGTTATAGATCAATATCTCTGCATAGCTCCCGATGTGAAACTCGGGCGCGATGTCAAGCTTTCGAAGTTTATCAACCTCTACGGATGCGAGATCGGTGACGAGACAAAGGTCGGCGCGTTCGTGGAGATTCAAAAGAACGCAACGGTCGGGAAACGCTGCAAGATCTCGAGTCATAGCTTTATTTGCGAGGGCGTGACGATTGAGGATGGCGTGTTCATCGGTCACGGAGTCGTCTTCATCAACGATTCCTATCCCCGCTCCACGACTGACGGCAAGCTTCAGACGGAAGCCGACTGGAAAGTGGAACCAACGATCGTGAAGGAAGGGGCCTCGATCGGATCGGGTGCGACGATTCTCTCAAAGGTCACCATAGGAGAGAACGCGATTGTAGGGGCAGGCAGTGTGGTTACGAGAGATGTGCCGGCCGACACGATCGTCGCCGGAAATCCAGCAAGAGTTCGTCGATATCTTCGCCGCGCTGAGGCGCCAGGGGGCACAAATGAATAGAGAGATTCCGTTTCTTGATCTAGTAACGCCACATCGCGAACTGCAGGAAGAGTTCGTTGAGGTTCTGCGCAAGGCGCTCAATTCGGCGGCATTCATTGGCGGGACTGAACTGGAGGCGTTCGAGCGGGAGTTCGCGACGTTCACAGGGGCGACGAATTGCGTCGGAGTGGCGAACGGAACGGACGCACTGCGGTTCGCTCTAATGGCATTGGGTGTGCAAGCGGGCGACGCAGTCATCACGGTGGCCAACACCTTTATTGCGACTGCGGAAGCGATTTCGCAGTCCGGTGCGCGCCCGTATTTTGTCGATATTGACGAGCGCACGTACAACATGTCCGCGGCCAAGGTGAGGGAGTTTATCACGACGAAGTGCCACCGTGACGCTTCTGGGAATGTAGTGACCTCGGATCTAGGTTTGCGCGTGAAGGCTGTTATTCCGGTTCACTTGTACGGACAAATGGCTGACATGGATCCGATCCTGGCGGTTGCCGAAGAGTTTGGACTCCTTGTGGTTGAGGATGCATGTCAGGCGCACGGCGCCGAGTATTTCTCGGTGAAGCAGAACGCATGGCTGCGCGCTGGCTCAATCGGGCACGCGGCGGCCTTTAGCTTCTATCCGGGGAAGAATCTCGGAGCGTGTGGAGAGGCGGGAGCCGTAACCACCAACAGCGAGGATGTTGCGCGCAAGATTCGGATCATCCGGGACCACGGGCAAGCGCAGAAGTACTACCACGACGTCGAGGGCTACAACGGTCGACTCGATGCGATCCAGGCGGGATTTCTGCGTGTGAAGCTAAGGAACCTGGCGCAGGGGAATCTGCAACGGCGTGCGGCGGCGAAGCGGTACAACGAACTTCTTGCCGAGACGAACGCTGACGTGGTGCTGCCCTTCGAGCTGGTGCACTCGAAGGCTGTTTACCATCTGTACGTCATTCGTGTGCGCAATCGCGATGAGTTCCGGGAGCGGATGGCTGAGGCAAAGGTAGGAACCGCGATCCACTATCCCGTTCCACTGCATCTGCAGAAGGCGTACAAACATCTGGGGTACAGCGTTGGCGATTTCCCGATCACTGAAGCCGTTTCCGCGGAGATCGTATCGCTGCCGATGTTCCCACACATTACGGAGGCTCAGATTAGGGCCGTTGTAAACCATGCCGCCTCTGTACTGGAAGGAAGCGCGGCGGTCGAAACTCTGCAGCCTGTCGCAGTCAGCTAGTGATTTGGATTAGAGGAGCTCATGAGCCGCATTCACGAACCGAGGGGAAACGTGCTGCCGGAGGAACCCATGCCGCCGGCAAGCCGACTGTTGCCTCAGCAGGTTGGCCTATCACCAGCGACCTTCGCTGCAAGCGAAGAGCCTAAAGCTGCCGCGTCTTTTGATATCTTCGAACCGCTCCGGGTCATCTGGAGGCGGAGGCTGTGTCTCTATATATCGATTCCAGCTGTTTTCATCCTGGCGGTTGCCACCTCATTCTTGATGCCTGCCAAATACACGGCGACATCCAGACTTCAGTTGGTGACCCAACAGACAGGGCAGCTGTCAGTTGGCGATCCAACGTCGGCTAATGCAGCGGTGTTCGACTCCTTTGCGACGCTCCAAACAGACGTCACCCTTATGGAGTCGGACTCGCTTGCGCTGCAGGTTATAAAGGAGCTGAACCTTGCGGACACAAAAGAGTTTGCCTTCAAGCCTCGGCTGAACACGGCGGAAGCGCGGAGGCAGATGGCACTGCCGCTGGAGCAGTCGCCTCTGAAGCGAGCCGAAATTCTGGCCAAGTACAAAAAGGGTTTGAAAGTCGACATTCTGCCGGGCGCTCGCCTGATCTCCGTGAGCTATTCGAGTTCGAATCCGGAGATGGCGGCCGCAATCGTAAACAAGCTGGTTAATGACTTCGTCGATTACGATATCCGGGGCCGCTACGACGCAACGATCAGAGCTACAACATTTCTCCGCCGTCAGTTGGTTGAACTGAAGTCTGAGGTGGAAACATCGCAGCAGCGGGTCGTCGATCTCCAGAAAGAATCTGGAATGTTCAGCGCGGATAAAGGCCAGACCATCGTTGAGAGCGGGCTGGAGCAGCTGAACAAAGACGTGATCACGGCGGAAGGGAACCGTGTCACAAAGCAGGCAATCTATAACATGGCGCGCACAGGTGACGTGGAAGCCATGGCCAACCTGGTGGGGACGTCTGGGGTAGGTGGTGGTGCTCAGCAGCCGCAGAACTGGACTCCGTTGATCACACATCTCAAGCAACAGATGGACGATTTGAATGTGCAGTATGCGCAGGCGGCTACTGAATACGGATCGGCGCACCCGAAGCTGATTGAGCTAAAGGAGAAGAAGCAGGCTCTGGAGGCAACGATTCAGTCGGAACTTGCAAATATCACCAAGAGCGCCAAGAGCGACTACGAGCTTGCCCTTTCTCAGGAACAGGCTACGAGAAGAAAGATGGTTGAGCAAGAAGCGCTCGCTTCGCAGATGAACGATCGGGCCATTGCTTACAACATCGCCAAGAATGAAGCAGACTCGAGCCGAACGCTTTATGAGGCTCTTCTGCAGAAGCTCAAGGAAGCTGAAGTGCTGGCAGGCTTGCGTTCAAGCGGCTTGAACGTGGTGGATCCAGCCGCTGTACCCGGGAGTCCTGCCAAGCCCGCACTCCGCGTCTTTATGGCAGGGGGTTTAGCAGGCGGGATCGTCATCGGTATTCTCCTGGCCTTTCTGCTGGAGTCGACCGACCACAGACTTCGTACTCTGCTGGAAATCGAAACTGCAGCGCAGGGTCCTCTTCTGGGCGTTATTCCTCAGGATCAACTATCACGGGCTTCTCAAGCCAGTCGAGTGCTGAAGGCGTACGGAACGAGCAGTGCTACGCGCCTGCTGCCGGCTGCCGTGGATGAGCCTGAGGAGGAAGCACATGATATAGCGGAGGCGTTCCGCTGGGTGCGTACGTCGCTGGTGATGCGTGGCGGGGGTGGTATTCCGCGGACGCTGATGATCGCGAGTGCGAGCGCGAACGAGGGAAAGAGCTTTACCGCCTTAAACCTTGCCGGCGTTCTTACCGAGAATCGCAATAAGGTGCTGCTGGTCGATGCCGATCTTCGGCGCGCAAACCTCAGCAGGATTCTGAACCGAGAATCTGAGATCGGTCTAAGTGAGACGCTGCGGGGAGTTACTGTTGGCTCTCCCATGGTGCAGATCGAATCGATCGCCGGGTTGACGTTCCTGCCCGCGGGAGCGATCTTGAAGTCGCCAGCGGAGCTACTCTCATCGACGAAGATGCTCAGGCTTTTGGAGGAATGGCGCCGTGATTTCAACTACGTGGTTATCGACACGCCGCCGTTGCTGCCCGTTGTTGATGCGCTTGTGCTTTCGCGGCGCGTGGACAGCGTGATTGTTGTAGCGAGATCCGCGTTTACCCAGCGGGCCTCGATTTCACGGGCCATCCGCCTGCTGAAGAACGCGGGCGTTACCTACAGTGTCTTAGCAAATGATGTTGAAACCCGCTCGCAGGAGTACACGCAGTTCTACGGGCGCTACGAGGCTACGGCGCGATAACGCAGTGATTCTGGTTTCGCGCCGCTCAATCGTCAGATCCATCTGCGAATGGAGATCATTCATGCGCTCTATATCCTCGAGCTTGAAACTTATGTTGAAGATGTTTTGTCCGCTCGTACTTTGCATTGCTTCTCTCTGGGCCCAAACGCCAGCTACAACTCCGGATGCTCATGCTGAGGCGCCTGCAGGCGGGGCAAGTCTGCAGACGATCTCACCGGGCGATCTGGTGCAGATTGCGGTGTTCGGGCATCCGGAGTTGTCGCAGCAGGTTCGGGTGGGAAACGACGGCAAAGCGCACCTCTCTTTGCTGGGAGAGGTGGCCCTGGGCGGGGTGACGGAGACAGAAGCAGCGGCGCTGCTTGAGGGGCAACTTCGTGATCGTAATGTTCTCGTCCGCCCAAGCGTGACCGTAGCAATTCAAGAATCGGCCACTCAGAACGTATCGGTAATTGGCGAAGTGCAGCATCCTGGTACTTTTCCGATCTCGGGATCACGCCCCCTGCTTGATGTATTGTCGCTGGCGGGTGGGCTGACACTAACTGCTGATGCGCACCTCAATATAAAGAGGCACTCCGGAGAAACGGTTACGGTTGCGCTACAGGGAGTGGAGTCAGGGAAATTGTCGTCTGTGGACGCCGTTGTTTACCCGGGAGACTCCGTGGTGGTGCCTCGGGCGGGCATGGTGTATGTTCTCGGAGACGTGGGCCGGCCAGGCGGATTCGTGATGCAGAACAGCGGCAAGATCTCTCTGCTTCAGGTGATGGCTCAAGCTGGAGGCGTGCTTCCTACCGCGCAGGCGAGTCATGTGAGGGTGCTGCGCAAGGACAATGGGAACTATGCGGTTTTTGCGACACTCGACCTGGGAAAGATAACCAGTGGTCGTGAGTCAGATGTTGAACTGCAGGCGAGCGACATTCTGTTCGTGCCCAACAGCCGAGTGAAGAGTGCGTTCCGGACTACCGGAAGCATCGTGAATACCATTTCGTCTGCAGCGATCTATAGCATGTTGAACTAGATGTACGAAAGACTATGACAGATAGCAACGTGCAGAACCCAATTCGTAAGTATCTCAACCGGGCGTTCAGTTCGCGCATCATGAAGAACGCGAGCTGGATGTTGTGCGGACAAGGCGTGCAGCTCGTCGGCCGGATGGGGTACTTCGTCATCATCGCCCGGGCGCTTGGGCCCACCGCGTATGGCACCTTTGTTGCGTGTACGGCGCTGGCTGCGACGGTAGCACCCTTCGCTTCATGCGGCACCGGAAATGTGTTGATCAAGTATGTGGCCAAGGACAGCGGAGTATTGCGGAGGTATTTCGGAACCACCCTACTGACGACGGTGTTCTGTGGTTTGTTGTTGACCCTTCTTCTTCTTGCTCTTCGGGCGTTTGTGCTTCCACCGACCGCCACCGTGGGTATGGTCATTGCGATCGTCATTGCGGATGTGTTCGCAAATGAGGTGATCGGACTATGCATGTACGCGTTCCTGGCTCTCGAGCAGGGAAGGCGCTATTCCTACCTGGCGACAGTTACGACAGGGGTGCGTCTGCTGGCGGCGTTGGTCCTGCTGGTAGTGACTCCGACGGCGACCCATTGGGCCTACTTGTATGCGCTATCGGCGGCTGTGGCCGCCACGATCGGCCTGATCACAATTTGCATGTTGTGCGGGCTTCCCAAGTTCGAGTTTCGCAGCGTGGTTCCCGCAGTGAAGGAAGGGATTCATTTTGCGACTGCTCTCAGTTCGCAGTCCATTTACAACGACATCGACAAGACGATGCTGGCACGGATCGCTTCGCCGGCTGCGGCTGCCATCTACGCCGTCGCATATAGATTCATTGAACCGGCGATCCTTCCAATCAGGTCACTGGGTGCTGCGAGTTTTCCAGAGTTCTTCCGCCGCGGAGAAAGGGGAGTGAGAGAGACGCTGAACCTGGCGATCAGCATCCTTCGCCGCTCCACTCTGTACGGGATTGCGATGGCGGTCGGTCTGTTCCTGGGGGCTTCGCTGATCCCCCTTGTGCTGGGACAGGCGTACGCGGAGAGTACGATCGCATTACGCTGGCTTTGCCTGCTGCCGGCATTCAAGTGCGTCCACATATTCCTTTCGGATGCGTTGACAGGCGCCAACTTCCAGTGGCAAACCTCATCGGCACAGCTTTCGGTTTGTGTGTTCAACATCCTGGTGAATCTCTGGATTATTCGAGCCTTCGCCTGGAGAGGTGCAGCGTGGTCGAGTCTGATGACAGACGGATTGCTGATTGTGCTGCTGTACCTCATCATTCGCTGGCACCTTGGGCGAGAACGCCGGAATCCTCCAGCACCGGCTACTGTTGCCGAACTCGGACTTACGAACAGCTAAGAACCTGCGATTCGCTGTTCCAACTACGCGCTATGAAGTCAAACTCTTGTTTCAACGGTGAGGTCCAAAAGTGCAGCCACGCTTGATAGAGCGGCTGTTTGTTGTGGTGTTCCTGCTCTACAACATGGGTGTGCTCATTGCACTCATGCGGCCCTATGAGGCCGAGACAGATCCATCAGCAATTGCTGCACCGGTGCATGTTACCGATGTTGTTATCCAGGCTGTTATACAGCTGTGGGGTGCAGGGCTGGTTATTAGCCGCGGCCGGCAGATCATGAAGGCTCTGCGGACGACGTGGCCGTTGCTGGCTCTGGTTAGTTTCGCGGTGATGTCAACGGCGTGGAGTTCACGGCCAGATCTGACCTTCCGGCGAAGTTCTCTGTTGTTCGTATCGATGCTGCTGGCGGTGTACATAGGAGAACGGTTCTCGATTGAGGAGCAGGTGCGGCTCATCTCTCTGACGTTCTGCGTGATGATCGTCGCGATTTTGATACTGAGGGTGGCGGCGTCGGGTTATGTAGTCGATTATGTGTCTCACCCAGGCGCGTGGAAGGGGCTGTCGGGCTACAAGAATGCTTTCGGCCAATACATGGGGACGGCAGCTCTGTTGTTTATTGTGTCGCGCTTCAAAAAGATGCAGTGGGCGCGCTACGTGTTCCTGGCTGCGGCGCTGGCCATGCTGCTGTTCGCTCAGTCAGCGGCGTCAGTGTTGTGCTTCCTGTTGATGTTGCCTTTGATCCCGCTGTGGCGATCGACTCGCATATCGGGGAAGCAGCGCTTACCCGTTTTCACTGGTATCGCGGTTGCGATGTTCACGGGCGTTTACGTCTTCATGACACACGCCGGCCGAGTCTTCGAGGCGTTGGGTCGCAATTCAAACATGAGCGGCCGCAGCGATTTGTGGGCCTATGTGTGGGCAGCCGCTCTAAAGCGGCCGGTACTGGGGTACGGTTACGACACATTCTGGGCGGGACTTGGAGAAGCGCTGGAAGTGCGGATGGGAATCGGGTGGATGGCACAACGGTCGGACAACGGCTACCTCGATTTCATGCTCGGCCTGGGAGGAGTCGGAGTGATTCTCCTCCTGTGTCTGTGGTTCTTTTCGTTCAAGAAGGCGATGACGTATCTGCAGCTCGAGCAGCGGCCATTCGCGGTATGGCCGATCACGTACATGGCGTTTTACGTGCTGCATAACCTCTCTGAAAGCACGTTGCTGGCGAGAGGTGGACTTCCCGATCTTCTCTTTATGGCCACGGCTGTATCCCTAGCGGTCAATCATCAGGCGCCGGCAGAAGTGCCCAGTGCTTACGCAAACGATCGGAGTGCCAGCTTGGTAAGACGGCTGCCTGTGGATGCCTCGTATCATCCGGGTGTGCATTCCGTCGGCCGGATTCCGGTGCGTGTATATGGAAGTAATTCAATCGACTAGTTTGGCACGTCTCCTGCTGAAGTGAACTAAAGCCCCTAAACGAGTGATATGCCGCATATGAAGATTCTCCACGTGATTCCGGATTTCCCTTTCCCGCCCGACAACGGCGCCCGTGCTGATGTGTGGTCCCGCTTAGTCGCTATGAAGTCGTTGGGCTACTCTGTCGACGTTCTGGTCATGGCTCAAAAGCGAACGCCTTCGCCTGAGCAGATATCGGCGGTGCGCGACGTTGTTGACTCCTTGCACTTTATTGAGCCTAAACCACGGTATAAGTGCATCGTGACGCGGCTTCCGACCTATATCGCTAGAAGCGCATCTCTTATTGAGCATCGACTTACGTCGGAGTATGACGTTACTCTCATGGAAGCGGAACATACCTTCGCGATTACCCAGAATCCAACACTCCGAACCAAACGAACGGTAGTTCGGGTGCACAACGACGAGATCGCGTGGCTCCGGGAAGCGATGAAACTGGAGGAGAGTACGCTCAGAAAGCAGATTCTCCGGCTAGAGCTAGCCCGCCTCAAACCATTCGTCCGGCACGTACACCAAAGAGTGGACCAGTTGTGGTTCATTTCCGAGTTTGAATGGCAGGCGTTTGCAACAAGCCATCCTGACCTGAAGCACAAAACGGCCTGGCTGCCGCCATCACTGCAGATAAGCCAGACCCACCGACGGATCGATCCTGACAATAAGCGGGTGCTCTTCGTTGGCAACCTGTATACCTCGCTGAACCGTGACGCACTCAGATGGTATCTGGAGCACGTGCATCCTGTGCTTCTTAATATTCCGGGTTACGAGTTCATAATCGCGGGTAGTACGCACGGCCGCGAAGTGGCCAGCCGGTTTGCGGATCACTTGAAGAGCTTCGAGCGCTGCGTGGTTCACATGGATATGCCCGATCCGACGGAGTTGTATGACGACTGCACCATCTTCGTCAATCCGATGCAGGCGGGAGCGGGAGTGAAGATGAAGAGTATCCACGCGATAGAGCGCCGCATTCCGGTGGTCTCCACATCGGTGGGTAATGAGGGCACCGGCTTCCAGAGTGGCGAGCACCTGAAGATTGCCGACACTGCAGAGGAATTCACGTCTGCGATTAGGAAGCTGTTGAACGACCGCTCACTACGGGAAGTGCAAGCCGAGCGAGCCTACGACCACCTCCTGACGCGGTATGACGCAGCTAAGAACATTAGTCAACTAGCCGACGGTTTGGAGTTATTGCAGCATGATGCGAATTCCTTGCCCGGAGGTCAGACCTTAGGGGACAGAGGTCGATGCCTCTCGGCCTCTTAGCCTCAGCGGCCGCACCGGACCTGGGGACTCCAAGCCGGCTTGCGAGGGGCCCGCTTCGCGCGACATAAGAGGGCTGTCAATCATTTCTATTGAGAATCTGAATATGGAAACTAGCCTTGTGACGGAAGCGGCAACTTCTGCCGCGGAGACGCGGTGCCCGAAGCGCTTTGAGGGAGTCCGGTCTGTCGGGTCTGCGCTCTTCTCGTACGTGTTCAACAGGTTCCTGATGCACATCCCCAACGGCGCCATCCGGCGGGCTCTGCTCCGCATGAGGGTAGCCAAGTTGGGAGAGGGTGTGGGGCTTCTTATTGGCGTGGAGTTGCGCAAAGGACGCAACGTGTTCATCGGCGACCGAGTGGTGATCAATAAAGGCGTCCTGCTCGACGGGCGGGGTGGTCAACTGATCATCGGCGACGACGTAGATATTGCTCAGGAAACAAATATCTGGACGTTGCAACACGATGTTCACAGTGACACACACGCAGATCAAGGCGGCAATGTCGTCATCGAGGATCACGTTTGGATCGCTTCGCGGGTGACGATTCTGCCGGGAGTTCGTATCGGGAGAGGCGCAGTGGTGGCCTGCAACGCGGTGGTGACCAAAGATGTGCCTCCCATGGCGATTGTGGGTGGAGTGCCTGCGAAGGTGATTGGCACACGCCGCAGCCAACTGGATTACCGGCTGTCGTTTCGGCCGTGGTTTGAATGAGTGTTTCGCGATGACAAGCCTTAGCCAAAATGGTGGAGACTTAATGCCCAGCCCAGCTGACATGCAGTGGACCTATACGCTCATCACTGCTGCTTATAACGAGCAGGATTACATTGAGGAGACCATCCAGTCGGTATTGCTGCAGACACTGCGTCCGAAAGTGTGGCTGATTGTCAGTGATGGTTCGACAGACAGGACGGACGAGATCGTACTACGTTACTCGGCGAAGAATCCGTTCATTCAACTGCTGCGGCGTGAAAAAGACGCGAACCGCGGCTTCGCTTCGAAGGTGTTTGCAATCCGTGCCGGGCTGGAGCACCTTGGCGATATTGAGACCGAGTTTATCGCCCACCTGGATGCGGACATAGTTCTCTGTCCGTCCTATTTCGAGGATGTGATAGCCAGATGTCACAAGGATCCGCGCCTCGGGATTGCCGGGGGGTGGTATGCGGAAAAGGTGAACGGCTCGTTCAGCGTGGTTCCTGGAAGCAGTATTGACTCTGTGCCGGGATGCATGCAGGTATTCCGCCGCTCGTGCTACGAGGAGATCGGGGGGCTTTTGCCCATCGAGTACGGCGGTGAGGATTGGTACGCCGAGGTGATGGCGCGCAAGGCTGGATGGCGAGTTCAATCATTCCCAGAAGTGGTGGTTCGCCATTTGCGTGTGACAGGAACAGCGAGTAATAAGCTGCGGTACTGTTTTCATCAAGGAGTTACGGATTATTGCCTTGGAAGCCATCCTGCGTTCGAAGTGATTAAGGTGACGAGAAGGATGATGTGGCGCCCGTATGTGCTAGGCGGTGGTGCGCGACTTCTTGGCTTCCTCGTAGCACATGTGTCCAAGCGCCGTGCTGTAAGCGATGACTTTGTTGCGTTCCTGCGCCGCGAGCAGCTGTCTCGGATGGGCGTACTGGGTACATTGCTGCACCAAGGCATATAGCTGGGCATTCAAGTAAGTCAGGGTGGCCTAATGATTAAAAGGACAGTGAAGCTGTTTGTTTCTGCTATCGTCTTTCTCTGCGATCAGGTGCGCGACGGGGGCCTGTATCTACTGGGAAAAAGGAGGACACAGTGTGTGATCCTTCTTTATCACGACATTCCGGATCACCAGCGCACGGCATTCGCGCGTCAAATGGACATTGTGTGCCGGACGGCAACGCCGGTTGCGGACCCCACAGCCGCTACAGCCGGAATGCATCGGCGCGAAGTGATGGTCACGTTTGATGATGGCTTCGCAAGCTTCGCGACGAATGCTTTGCCGGAGATGGAAAAGCGTGGCATTGTACCGACCTTGTTTGTTGTGAGCGGGAAGCTTGGATGCAGAGCCGATTGGGCCTGCAATTTCCGAGACGAACTTCCCAAGGAGAACCTGCTGACGGCAGAGCAGCTCAGGGAGCTTTCGAGCAAGGTCATCTTCGCTTCGCAAACCATCACGCACCCGATGTTGACTGAAATCCCCGCTGATGATGTGCGACGGGAAGTGGAGGGGTCTCGCCGCGAACTTGAGAGTCTGCTCGGCTGTCCAATCAACTGGATCTGTGTGCCGTACGGAGCGTTCAATGCGCATGTGATCGAGTGTTGCATGGCGGCCGGCTATGAGCACCTGTTTTCGACGCTGCCCGACTTAGTGGTAAAGAGTGATTTCGTAATTGGACGCGTTGATGCGGAGCCATGGGACTGGGATCTGGAGTTTCGCCTCAAGGTAGCTGGATGTTATCGCTGGCTTCCCTGGGCGTTCCGGTTGAAACGTATGATCACTGGACTTGTAGATGGCTCTGGCACCTCCGCGGCTCAAAAGGCCAATTCGATAATCTCCGCGGAAGCAGTGAAGAGGTAAGGGCGATACACAGGATAACTATGGAACGATTTGAAATAAGGCCGCTACTCGAGACGGACATTCCGCGCGCAGCAGAGTATGTTGCTCGCTGGAGTGCGCCGCCCGCCGGTGCAGCCCCGCAGAGGCGAGGACAGCCTTCCACGGAGCACCGGCTTCGCTGGCTCATCTACGAGAACCCGCTCGTGGGAGATGGGCCGCTGGGATACCACGTCCAGGGTGCTACCTCTGGCGCGATGATGGGCCTGGTTTTGTGCTTTCCAAACGCTTTCATTGGCGAGGATCGTCGCTTCGTAGGACTCTGCTCAGGTTCATTCTTCGTAGAGCGGGAAGCCCGCATGTCAGGCTTTCTTCTTTTTCGCAAGTATCTGGCGAACGCATCGCGCGATTTTTTCTTCTCAACCACGTGCAATACGCAGTCGGGGGCTCTCTGGAGCAAACTCGGCGCGGCGTCGGTTCCTAACTCGGAGTTTGAATATATCCTGCCGATCAACTCCGGCGTGATGCTGCCGGCTTTCCTGGAGGGCAGGGGATTGGCGCAAGGGGCGCTGAAGGTCGCAGAAGTTACGGGAAGAGTGCTCCGACCACTGATCAGGCCATTCCAGCGAATGCGGTCGGATCTGTCCACCGAGCGCTGCAGGGATTGGGATAAGCTCTCGGACCTATCCTATCGGCATCGAGCGCCTAAGTATCTGACGGCCGATAGGTCAGTGTCATTCCTTCGCTGGCGATATGGATCTAGTTCGCCAGACAGGTCGGCTGAGGTTTGTGTGTTTCGCGACCGGCGCGGGAATGAGGGATGGTTCTCGCTTGTGAATACTAGGCGCGGACGACACGGCCAGATTCAGGGCGTCCTGGTTCTGGATGCCGTTTGGCCACGGGAACGGATTGAATTTCAGCAGGTTCTAGCGGCGATTGTCGATCGTCCGAGAGTCCGGTCAGCCGACGCGCTCTTCCTGCATCCGCGGCTAGGGGTGGACTATACCCGCTGCAGCCGCATGCTCCTCCGTCGCCGGCTCGAAGGGCCGACGTGCTACGTTCGCGCCGGTCAGAAGGAAGTGCCGGCTTCCGCACTGGATCTTGTCGCTTCTGATGGCGACAGCGGATTTTAGATCTCGACACGGAAAAGAAGGCTTATTAGGCAGCTGATGGCACTCGCCGTCTGCCTCTATTGACATGCAACACGCGCCAGTGCCAGCAGAACGTTCTGATCGGCATTGAACCATAAAGGAGAATACGCGAAATGGACGCACTCCGCGTTTGTGCTATAACTTGTGACCGCTATCCAGAAGATCCGCTAGTAAGGCGGACCGCAGAAGCAGCGGTTAGCGAGAGCTGCGAGTATCACGTCGTCTGCTCGCTGGGGGAAGGCCAGGCAGCAGACGAAGTGTTTAATGGCGTGCATATTCACAGGATTGCGGTGCGCGGGAAGAATGGGCGACCCATTGGGCGCATCACGGCAATGGGGCACGGCGCAATGCTCTTCTATTGGATGATTTTCGCCATCAAGGCATTTTTCCGCCTGGCGCGGTTGCACATGAAGCACAAGTTTGACGTGGTCCATGCGCACAATCTTCCCGACTTCCTGGTGTTTGCCGCTCTGTTTCCGAAACTGTTTGGCGCACGCGTTATCCTGCACATCCAGGATGTTATGCCCGAGTTAGTAGCTGTCAAAGCTAAGGGTAGATTCCGTCGCTTGATGGTCGCGCTGACGAAGGTCCAGGAACGCGTTTGCACCGCGTTTGCAGACCATGTGGTGACCGTTGGCTGGCCTTTCGAGAAGCCCTTGCTGGAGCGCGGAGTTCATCCCCATAAGTTGAGCAGCATTCTGAACAGCGCAGACCCGAAGATCTTCATGCCGAGCAAGCGTACCGAGCCGTTTCTGGGAGAGCCGACAGAGGATCGTCCGCTGATTTTGATGTATCACGGCACATGTGCCGCTCGGAATGGGCTTGACACAGCGATCATCGCTTTTGCGAAAGCTAGGGAAGTCGCTCCGCACCTGGTCTTTCATATTCGGGGACAAGGAGAGGCTATTCCACAGCTGAAACAGCTCGCGGACGTGTTGGGGGTATCCGAGCACCTTGTATTCACGGGTTACGGGCCGCTGGAGGAAGTGGCAGATTTCGTGGTCCACGGGGATATCGGGATTGTGTGCTACCCGTCAGATGGATTCATGGATCTGGTGTTACCGACCAAGATCTACGAGTACTCATGGATGCGGCGTCCGATCATCGCCTCCAGCACCACTGCGATTCGATCGATGTTCCGGCCTGACTCGTTGAGATTGTGCAAGACATCGGACGTAGATAGCTTCGCGGAAGCAATCATAGAGCTATACCAAAACCCTGCGAAGCGAGCGCAAATGGTGGCGGAGGCATGGAGCGACTATCACCGATTCAGATGGGAGCTCATGGCGGATCGCTACAGAGCTCTATTGAGAAGCCTGGCGTCAGACGAGCCCATTGCAGCAACTGAGGGGATCGCCGAGGGTGAGGCAAAGATGCAGACGGGGCACCTGGTCGAGAGTTATGGTTCCAGGGATCGAGCCGTTGCAGCAGTAAATGAACGTTGAGGGTGCAGCCGTACTGACTCGCTCAGTTCACTTTGCTCGCGAAGTCGTGGATGGGGCCGGCTGAGCGGGCCCGGCAGGATAGATGGTCGACAACAACGTGTTGGTCCAGGCGCCCTGCAGGGCTTTGCAGCCGGTCTCCAGCGAAGGATGAAGGTCGTCGAAGAACCAGCCGTCGCTCTTGGAGTGGCCCTTAAACAAAGTCCACAAATCAGGGCCAACGATGATGGAGGGGTAGTTCTTCTCAAGCTTGGCGAGGCAAGCATTCATCGCGGGCGCGTTAGCCTGGACCGCTGAGGATGGCGAGGCGACGATAGTGGGAATGATCGGCGTTTTGCCGGCGGCAATGATGTACTGCACGATCTTCTGCATATTGCTGCAGTAGGTTTGGGCAGGGACATTCCCAATCGCGTCGTTGGTCCCGAAGGTCAGTCCAACGAATTTAACAGCAGGCATATCCTGCAGGAACTTTTCGATGTTCGGGATTCTGTATGTGGACGCGTCAAGAGCAGTGGCGCTAAGCCATCCGGACTGACCAGCGACGGTGCTGACAGGGTAGTGGGTTGGACGAGCCGTGTGTACCTGGAGGCCAAGCTGTTCAACGGGGCCTGTGTTGGGAGCAGCTCCCCAGCAGTTGGCGGTGATGGAGTCACCCAACATCAGGTAGGTATCATTCGCGTCGTTGGTTCCGGCGCGCCCATTGACAGTCAAAACATCGTACCCGGCGTTGGTGCCTACGATGCTCGAAATCTTCATCCGAATTTGCGTGTAGCCGGTTCCTGTAAGATCGGCAACGAACTGACGGCCAGTGTAGTGCTCACCAGTTACATTGCAGCTCGGGGTGCAGGACAGAGTGTTCCACGTAGTTCCGTTGGTGCTGCCCTGGATGGTATAAGCCGATGGCTGACCGTAGGTGCGGAAGCCAGGATCTGATGAGCTATCCCATGCGGCGGCGCTGGTGTAGTTCCGCCACGCAATATCGACAAGGCCGAGTTTGCTGGGCAGTTTGGTGATCATGATTGTTGTTGGGCCCGCGACGGATGTTGGGCCGGAAGAGGCAAGTTGCGGCATGGGTGCCGGGCCTCCGCCATTAAGGTTCAGCTTCAGCGTGTCAAGCAGCGGGTTGCGTCCTGTAGCGGGATCGAGAGCGCCTTCCTGTATCGTCCAGACAATCGCGCCACCGAGCCTGTTTTCTACTATGTACCTGGCCTTGGCGGCGACTGATGCCTCATCTTCGTAAGTTGCCCATGTGATGGCTTTGGATGGGCACGGAGGTGGTGCAGTAAAGCCTCCTGGGAAGCTGATGGATGGCTGTTCGGGATGCGCGGAAGGCACAGAGTTCAACACTGGCGAAGCGTCGTACCGGTAGGTGCCACGGGGCTTGTTGTAGTAACAGCTAAGTAATCCGCCGCCGTTTGCCAGTGGCCACCCATACGGAAACTCCTGCACGGGGACCGATGATCCTGAAGTAGATTGCAAAGCGGCTGTAACCGGCGCGGTCCATCCGTTCATGTAGAAACCGATACCGACTCCGATCTTTCCGGGTGGTGTGCCCGCTTTTTCCCAGGCAGCAACATACTTGGCCACAGACATGGGGTGATTAGAGCCATCTCCAGCGAGTGCCGAGAAGTACCACGAATCCCATCCTGTGCCGATATTCGAGTTGCCGTATGTCATCATGTTGACCTGATCGCAGTAGACGGCGAGGCCGGCAGCAAGGGAGGGGGGCTGAACAGAAGCATCGACCGGGGCCGTAATGACATATTTAGATGCGGCCCCACGAAGCCTCTGAGCAAGAGAGGTGAAGTTGGCTGTGTCGACACCAGCTTCCCAATCGAGATCGACGCCGTCCAAGTGGCAAGCGCTGACCTTAGCTTGGATCGATCTGAGCAACGTGGCCAGGTGTGCCGGAGAGGCCGCAGATGCGAAGTGCTTATCATCGGAGCCGCCAAGCATCATGAGGACCTTTACCCCTGCGACATGGGCAGGCGCGACGATGCCGGTGCAGGTAGAGTCCCATTCGGATGTGTGAATCGTTCCGTCCGCATTTGTCATCCAGTGCGCGAGGGTAATGTGGGTGACCGCGCTGTAGTCGATTCGCTTCGCGGGATACACGACTTCCTGCCAATCTGTGTAGTAGGCAGTGACCCATTTGTTAGCCGCTGTTGCTGAGCCCACTGCAAGCAACATCAATGCGGCCGCGATCAAAGCATTTCTCAAGACGCGCTCCCGGCTTCGACAGAACTCATTGCAATCACGTGCTCTAGTCCAGAAGCATGCCATCGCCGGTGTTCTGCCTGAGAGATTGACCATGTCGGTGAATTTCCGGAGGCGATTCAGGCACATTCAACCTGAATCGAGCCGGAGTGACGCAATGAACGGAAGCCGCACAGCAAAGGTGTGAAGCCTCCATGCAAGGGTCGCCACAATTGTAGCGCGTGGCACACCGTTCGCCTGACGAACCCACTGGGACAGAGTTGGAAGTCGGCGAGCGAGAGCAGCATTTTCGCCTGTCAGTTCAGAACACGGGTATTGATATTGGGGGTCCGCTAACGCCCGTGCTATAGGAGCAACGCTCGTGCAAATCCCCCAAAGGGATTTCGCGTACAACCTGAAATCAGTTGGGAAAGGAAACCCTCGGATGACCACGCAGACAACTCTTCTCCACGAACCTGAGACCACCACGGTGGACTCGACGCTTCAACAGACCATCACCCAGATGATCGACGATATGATCGGGCGTTTGCCTGATCCCAAGGACCTATCCAGCGTGGAGCGCCGCGGAATTATCGCGCGCTACAGCTCGGTACTGGAAGGGAACTTCATCTATTGGATGACGGCCACCCTCATTGCGACGAAGGCGGAAGCGGCACGCTCGATTCTGCTGGATAACCTCTACGAGGAAACGCGCGATGCGCATCCGCACATGATGCGCAAGTTCGCCATGGCCGCAAATGCGTTTCCGACCGATAAGGACGCCCTGGCTGTGCACGAAGAAGTCACGCAAATGAGGCTGTTCCTGGGAAAGCTTGTTGCTGTGCAGTCGCTTCTGTCCATGGCCTTCTTCGAAGGTTACATCCAGAAGTACATGGCGTTCCTGGCGGCCCTCGCGGCGGAAGAAGGCTCGACAGAGATGGAGTACACGGATGTTCACGGTGTCTGCGACATCGAACATACGGCCGGACTCTATCGCGCACTTGCCCTTGAGCAGGCGATCAATCCGATCGGGTCCGAAATGGATATCTTCGAAGGCGTGACTATGCTCTGCGCCGTCCTGGAGCGCATCAACACGATCGAGCAGAATTAGCGGCCTGATCGCCCCTGGCGAGTGCAACGCGTGAGCTGCCATATATGGATGGAATCAACCGAGGGAGAACTCCGGTCATGAATCCGTGTGCGCGACATGTACGGAGGTTGAGCGCACGGATCGTGATCCATCCATCTACTGATGTTTAACTTCCCCAGAGCCTTGCTGTCCACGCGAGGCACTAAGACCGGAGAGATTATCAAATGACCACGCGGGCTAAGATTATTGACCACTTCACTGATGTAGCGCGCGAGAACGGAAAAGAGCTTCCCCCTCTCACGGACGAGACCGACCTTCTGGAGTCGGGGTTAGACTCTCTCTGCTTCGCCGTCATAGTGACTCGACTGGAAGACAGCCTGGGCGTTGATCCCTTCAGCGCTGATGCAACGGTCTTCCCAGTCACTTTTGGAGAATTTGTTCATCTTTACGAAGCGTGCATGGAAGAGCAGGTGAGGTCATGAATCAGACGACTGCTTGTACAAACTGTCACTCAACCGACTCTCTCTGCTGCCGGGCGGAGAAGCTTCCACAGCTCTCTCACACGAGTCTTGCGATCAGCATGAGGGAGTCCGGCATGTCTGGATGCCGATTCCTGGAGGACGCCACGCGCCGGATCGCATGCGACGAGTTTGCGTGTGGGTCGTCGCTTTACGGGCGAGGTGAGGAACTTGAGGGGAGGTCTATCCTCATTGCCACGCAGGAGCAGATCACGACGGCTTCTGCAGTGCTGGAGCTGGATGGCGTGGCTCGCCGGATCATACTTTGGCCACCGGATCTCCCTCTCGAGCATCTTTCCTACGTCATGAGTGCGGCCGAGGTGGACTGCATCATTTCAGACCATGCGATGATTGCCAGCGGGTCGCACGGCCGGATGTGCTATTGGCCTTGCAGCCGCAACCTGATTTCCGTCGCGGCCAAAGAAGGGCCGGTCCAAGAAACGGAATGGATTCTGATGACCTCCGGCACCACGGGTCGGCCCAAGCTGGTAGCTCACACGCTTGCAAGTCTCACTGCTGCGATTCAGCCGCGCTTGAATCGAGATGAAGAAGTCATCTGGGGAACCTTCTATGACATCCGGCGCTATGGAGGCCTTCAGATTCTGCTGCGCGCCGCTCTTACAGGCGCGTCACTCGTACTCTCCAGCAAAGAGGAGCCGCTTGCAGATTTCCTGACGCGGCTAGCTCGTGCGGGAGTGACTCACATCTCCGGCACGCCTTCTCATTGGCGGCGCGCGTTGATGAGTCCTTCTGTAACTCTTTTGAATCCTAAGTACATTCGTCTGTCCGGTGAGGCTCCCGATCAAGGGATTCTCAACCGCCTCCGGTCGACTTTCCCGGCTGCCCGGATTGTTCATGCCTTTGCTTCCACCGAGGCGGGAGTTGCTTTTGAAGTGAATGACGAGTTGGCTGGCTTTCCCGCTTCTGCGTTGAATGAAAACCCGCTGATCGACATGAAAGTTGAGGATGGCACCCTGCGCATCCGCTCTGCGGGAAACTCAAAGGGCTATATCGGCCCCGACGCGCCTGTGTTGAAAGATCAGGCTGGCTACGTGGATGCGGGAGACAGAGTTGAGCTGCGCGACGGCAGGTACTATTTCGCAGGCAGACGGGATGGGGTCATCAATGTAGGGGGATTGAAGGTCCACCCCGAAGAGGTGGAGTCTGTGATCCAACGTCACCCGGAAGTGCAGGCCTGCTTGGTGCATGCAAAGAAGAGCCCGATTACAGGTGCGCTCGTGGTTGCGAATGTGGTCCCGAGTCGATCGTCAATGCCGAGCGACGGAGAGATGCACAGGTTGGAACGCGACATTCTACAGCTTTGCCGCGAAACGCTTCCGCCGCACAAGGTCCCCGCCGCAATCAAGCTTGTTTCCGAGCTGCCGATTACCGAATCGGGCAAGGTGATGCGGCAGTATGCGTAACGTGCTGGTAACGGGAGGCAGTCGGGGTCTGGGGCTCGGCATCGTTCGAAAACTGACTGCCGCCGGATATCGTGTTATTGCCATTGCTCGCGGAGAAAGCGAGCAATTTCGCGAAGCGCAGAACGAGATCGAGGCGACGCATCCTGGGTCACTGGTTTTCAGCATGCTCGACCTTGCTGAAATCGAGAAGATAGCTGGCTTTGTATCTCAGGTGCGGAAAGAATATGGCCCTATCTATGGACTGGTGAATAACGCGGGGATCAGCCATGAGGGAACTCTGGCCATGATGCCAATGGCCCAGATAGAAAAACTTGTTCGCGTGAATGTACTTGCTCCGATCGTGCTCACGAAATACGTAGCTCGAGGGATGATGAGCGATGGAAGCGGCCGCATCGTTAACGTCTCGTCCATCATGGCATTTACTGGGTTCAGCGGTCTGAGCGTTTATGGGGCGACCAAGTCTTCGCTCATTGGTTTCACGCGTTCACTGGCGAGGGAGGTGGGCCGTAACGGCATCACCGTGAACTCGGTCGCGCCGGGGTTTATCGAGACGCAGTTGACAGAAGGGCTGGACGCAGAAGAACGCGACCGAATCAAGCGCAGGAGCGCTCTTCGCCGTTTTGCGGAAGTGGACGACGTTGCAAATGCAGTGGAGTATCTCTTGAGCGACAAGGCGAAGAACATCACGGGGACCGTGATCACTGTGGATGCCGGGAGCACAGCGTGACGAAACTAATGGATGCGCCACAGCAGGTTGCCGCGGCAAAGCCGGGTCATGCATGGCTCAGAGCTCTGGAACTCACGGCAGCGAGCGCGCGAACGCCTCATCGGCTGTTGTTCGACGTGATTGAAGAACTTGCTTCTCGGTGCGGCGATGCCGCTGCGCTGCTTTCGGACAGGGAGTGCTTCGACTTCCGCGGACTTTACAAGCGTGCGAGCCTCTATTGCTGTTGGGCGCTTGAACAGGGAATTGGGCGGGGCGAAGTTGTCGGCCTGCTGATGACGAACAGGCCGGAATACTTCGCACTGTGGGTTGGAATTACAGCAGCGGGCGGAATCGTGGCCTTGCTGAACACGAATCTTGTGGGCGCCTCCCTGGCTCACTGCATCAATGTTGTTCGGCCGAAGCACATCATTGTCGAGGATGAATTTGCGGAGTCGTTTGGGACCGCGCTTCCGGAAGTGAGTGGCGAGACAGAAATATGGATTCACGGTGCTGATGTTGCACCGTTTCGGCGGATAGATACTTGCCTGGAGAGTCTGGCGCCGATCTCGGATTCGATGGAGCGTCCACGGCTGTCGTTTGAAGATCTGGCGCTCTACATCTACACTTCGGGCACCTCGGGGTTGCCAAAAGCGGCGCGACTGAGCCACGGCAGGATTCTTCAGTGGGCATATTGGTTCGCGGGCATGCTTGATATACGTGGGGAGGACAGGATGTACGATTGCCTCCCCATGTATCACAGCATTGGAGGCGTACTGGCGCCGGCGGCGACTCTGGTTTCGGGTGGTAGCGTCGTTGTCCGCGATCGCTTTTCTGCAGGCCGATTCTGGAACGATGTCGTGCAGTGGGATTGCACGATGTTCCAATACATCGGTGAGTTCTGCCGGTATCTTTATCACACTGCGCCTTCGCAAGATGAGCGTGCGCATCGCATCCGGGTTGCGTGCGGCAATGGACTGTCTCCCGACGTTTGGAGGCCATTCCAGGAGCGGTTTCAGATACCGAAGATTTTCGAGTTCTACGCTTCCACGGAGGGCGGCCTCTCGTTATTCAACGCTGAGGGAGAAGTTGGATCGATAGGGCGGGTTCCTCCTTATCTGGCCCATCGAGTGGCGCCGGCGATTGTGAAGTTCGACCCCGAGAAGGGCGAGCCGATCCGCAATGAAGAAGGGTTCTGCATCAAGTGCTTACCAGACGAACCCGGCGAGGCACTGGCACCGATGCTCCAGGATCCATCCCAGGCTGGGACTCGCTTCGAAGGATATAGCGACTCGCAGGCAACGGACGGCAAGTTGTTACGAGATGTCTTCAAGACAGGCGACGTCTGGGTGCGAACCGGTGACTTGATGCGAAGGGACGGGCGGGGGTTCTACTACTTTGTGGACCGCGTCGGGGAAACCTTCCGCTGGAAGGGTGAAAACGTCGCAACTACCGAAGTCGCGAATGTCATTTCGTCTTTTCCGGGTGTGCAGCACGCGATTGTGTATGGGGTGAGAGTGGCCGGCGCTGAGGGCAGAGTAGGAATGGCAGCGATCAGCCCAGAGGGAGAGCTCAACCTCTCCGCGCTTCGCGAGCACCTGGTCCGACGCCTCCCAACCTACGCGCGGCCGGCGTTTATCAGGATCGCGAACGATTTTGCAATCACCGGAACCTTCAAATACTCGAAATCAGACCTGGTGAAACAAAGCTACGATCCGGAAGGTACCTCGGATGCCATCTATTTCGACAACCCGCAGACGCAGACTCTACAACCGCTGGATCGGAACTGGTACGCCCGCATTCATGCAGGTGAGATCCGCTTCTAAATCGAGCAGCTCCTCGTCATCGCCGGCCTGGCCACAGTGCATGCAGTCATTGCGCATGCGAGCCAGAGGCGTGTTCGTGCGAACCCGCGCATCGATTGTGCCGTAGTGCGCGCAAACGAGACACATTGATCCAGGTCCTACTGAGATATGTTCATTCAACAAATCCGAGCCACGTTTGAGGCAGCGACCGCTGCAATTGATAACGGTCCAATGTACCCCAGTGTTTCGGCGGAGGAGATCCGGAGTTATCTCACGTCGAGATACGATTTCAAACGGCCGATGCAGCTTGAAGAGGTGGCGGCGGATGCGGAACGCATGCTTCGCCAGTGGCAGGTGCAGGTTACGCATCCCAGATATTTCGGGCTGTATAACCCAAGCGTGACGCTCTCATCCGTTGTTGCTGACACGCTGGTTGCGACTTATAACCCGCAGCTTGCTAGCTGGCGCACATCGCCGGCAGCAAATGAGATTGAGCGCCATACGCTTGCCTGGTTTGCAGGATTGTTCGGGCTTCCTGCCGATTCGGCTGCGACGTTTACGAGCGGTGGAGCAGAAGCAAATCTGTCGGCGGTCGTTAGCGCGCTTGCATCCGCTTTCCCACGCTATAGCGATGAAGGGCTGCATCGTTTACCTGAACGGCCGGCGATCTACCTTTCCTCTGAGGCCCACCATTCGTTCGACAAGATAGCGTGCATGACGGGCCTTGGCAGAAGCGCGCTGCGAGTGGTTCCGGTTGATTCCGACTTGAAGATGGACCCGCAGCAGCTAGTCGCGAAGATCGCTAATGACCGCGAGAGAGGATTCGTTCCGCTCATGGTGGTTGGTACAGCGGGAACAACCGCAGCGGGAGTGATCGATCCGCTGCCTGTGCTTGCAGACATCTGCCGGGAAAAAAGAATGTGGTTCCATGTGGACGCGGCGTGGGGCGGGGCTGCCATTGTCTCACCGTCGCTGCGACGCCATCTGGCAGGAATTGAGAGCGCCGATTCGATCACTTGCGATGCTCATAAGTGGCTCTCAGTCGCGATGGCGTGCGGCATGTTCTTCTGCCGGCATCCTGAGGTGGTTCGGAAAGCGTTCAGCACGGACGCTGGCTATATGCCGAGCAGCGCTAACCCGACCACATCTGACCCTTATATGACATCGGTGCAGTGGTCGCGCAGATTCATCGGCCTGAAGCTGTTTCTCAGCTTGGCGGAGCGCGGTGAAAATGGGCAGGCGACGATGATCGAACACCAGGCCCGAATGGGCGATCTGCTGCGGCAATCGCTTACAGCGGCGGGGTGGAGGGTGGTTAATAGAACGCCTCTTCCGGTGATTTGCTTTACACGCGACGGCCTGGATGTGCCGGCCTTCCTCCAGGAACTCAAGCGACAGCAGATCGCGTGGATGTCAGAGACCTCTATTGCCGGAACGCCGGTCGTGAGAGCTTGCATCACGAGTTTCAAGACAACGGCGGACGACATATTCGATGTGGTCCGCGAGATTACAGACCTCGCCGACGAGATTGACGCGCAGCTCGAAACTGCTCCGTACGAGATGAACTAAAGAGACAATCTATGGCCCATAAATGTGCTGAACAGAGCCTGGGGACTTCGACCTTGAAACCTGAAACGGTTGCAATTCACGGCGGCTATCAGATCGACCCGACAACGCGATCCGCGGCGGTCCCCATCTATCAGACCGTTTCGTATGCGTTTGATAGTACCGAGCACGCGTCGGCACTCTTCAATCTGGAGGCCGACGGTTATCGCTATACACGGATTTCGAACCCAACGACGGATGTACTCGAGCGGCGCGTTGCTGCGCTTGAGGGCGGCGTTGGGGCCCTGTGCGTGGCCAGCGGACAGGCTGCAGTTTCGTATGCGGTCCAGAATGTCACGAGCCTTGGATGCAATGTTGTCTGCGTGCCGCAGCTCTATGGGACAACGCATACGTTGTTTGCTCATTTGCTGCCGAGCCAGGGAGTGTCGGTTCGTTTCGCGGAGTCGGATCGCGCGGCTGATATTGAGGCGCTGATCGATGAAGACACGCGCGCCGTCTATTGCGAAAGCGTTGGCAATCCCGCAGGGAACATCTGCGATATTGAGGCGCTGGCGAGCGCAGCTCACAGGCATGGAGTGCCGCTGATCGTAGATAACACCGTGGCCAGCCCAGTGTTGTTTCGGCCAATCGACTTTGGCGCGGACATTGTTGTTCATTCGCTTACCAAGTTCATGGGCGGTCATGGAACGACGATGGGCGGGGCAATCGTGGATAGTGGCAACTTTCCCTGGAGCGACCACGCCGACAGATTTCCGATGTTCAGTCAGCCTGATGCGTCTTACCACGGGCTTGTTTACACCGAGCATTATGGCAAGGCTGCGTTCCTGGGCCGCTGCCGCAGCGTGTATCAGCGCACGACGGGCGCAGTGCTTTCGCCTCTAAGCTCGTTCCTGTTGCTGCAGGGGATTGAGACTGTGGCATTGCGCGTGGAGAGGCATGTTGCAAACGCGAAGGCCGTCGCCGAATTCCTTCGCAGCCATCCGATGGTTAAGTGGGTAAATTATGCCGGGTTTGCCGACAGCCCCTATCACGATATGGCGCAAAAGTATCTGCGCGGTCGTGCATGCTCACTGATGGCTTTTGGCATCGAGGGCGGATTTCCCGCGGCGGTCAAGTTCTACGATGCTCTCGGCCTGATTTTGCGCCTGGTCAACCTGGGAGATGCGAAGTCACTTGCCTGCCATCCAGCTTCTACGACACACCGTCAGATGACGGAGCAGGAACAACGCGCCGCCGGTGTCTTCCCGGAGATGATCCGGCTCAGTATCGGCATTGAGCACATTGATGACATTCTCGCGGATTTGGGCCAGGCGCTTGCAATGGCGAGTGGCGCCAGATAACGAGGTCAGAGCGTAAACACTATGTCCATAGCACTGAACTTTCCCCAGAGCAGGACGCACATGTCGGCCGCCCGTCACGAATGGGCGAACAGACTGCCGGAGCGCAATGAGCGCTCTGGCGCGATTACCATCGGACTGCTGAATAACATGTCGGATGGCGCGCTGGAGGCGACGGAGAGGCAGTTCGTGAATCTCCTCACTGCAGCTGGTACAGATTTGCGCATCGAGGTCTCGTTTTACCACTTTCCGGAGGTGCCCCGAAGCGATGCAGCGAAGCATTACATGGAGGGGCGCTACCATACGATCGAGTCTCTATGGGAAACGAAGCTGGATGGCCTGATCGTGACGGGGAGGGAACCACTCTTTCCGAGTCTGCGCGATGAGCCCTATTGGAACAGCTTTGGCAGGGTGCATGAATGGGCTCGGACGAACACGCTCTCGACAGTATGGTCATGTCTTGCTGCCCACGCGGCTGTCCTGCACATGGATGGGATTCAACGGCAAAGAAGCGAGCAGAAGCGCTGCGGCGTGTTTGATTGTGTTCGGGTGTCGCAGCATCCCATGCTGAGGCACCTTCCCAGGACGCTTCGGCTGCCGCACTCTCGCTGGAACGGCTTACCTGAAGCCGATTTGATTCGGAATGGCTATCAGGTTCTCACGCGGGCTGAGGACGCTGATGTCGATTGTTTCATCAAGCAGGATTCCAGCCTGTTCGTATACTTCCAAGGACATCCAGAGTACGATTCCGACACGCTGCTGCGGGAATACCGGCGGGACATCAACAGGTTTCTGAACGGGGAAGCAGCGTCCTATCCGTCGATGCCGAGAGGCTATTTTGATGCGGGAACTGAACGCGTCCTACTGGAGCTCCAGGCCAAGGGCGATATAGCGTCGCATCGAGAAGCTCTTGGATTCATCGAATCAGTGGCGCCTTTCATCGCAAAAGAGAAGAGCTGGGGCAGTTCCGCTCTAATGTTATACACGAATTGGCTCACGGAGATTCACGCGAAGAAGAGCGCGCTGGCACAGACCATGAATGCGGCATCAGATCGCGGGAGTTTCGTGCCTGAGCCATTGCGGGGCCTGCAAGCAGAAGCGTTCGAGGCAGGGTTATAGAGTTTATGCCGTGCCGGAAAGCGCGTGGCGCTCATGATTTCAGGCACGGCATAAGCCTCAACTCGCGAGCACTGTTTCGATCGCGTCCTTCGTGACTGCTACCAGCTCGTGTATGTCGCTTTCCTGGATGACGAGCGGCGGAGCAAACAGCACCTGATCTCCGGGAGCCGGATGCTCACCCGCTGCGGATCGCGTGCGGGTGATGACTCCTCGAGAGCGCATTTCCCTGCGCAGGCGATTCCCAAAGTCCTTTTCGATCACGAAGTTCTTTTTGGTGCCGCGATCCTCTACGAACTCGAGAGCAGCTAGCAGGCCCTTGCCGCCGCGGATGTCTCCCACGTTCGGATGATCTGAGAATGTCTGCTGCAAAGCGTGGAAGAGCAGGTCTCCCATCTTTCTGGAATTGTCGACCAGGTTCTCCTCTTCAATGATTTGGATATTTCGAAGAGCCGCTGCACAGCAAGCAGGGTGGCCGGAGTTGGTGAACCCGTGCATCCAGCGGTTCGCCGGCTCCACGGAATCCAACACATCGCGAATTGCCTGAGTGATCATAATTCCGCCCAGTGGCAGGTAACCCGAACTGACGCCCTTCGCAAAGGAGAGAATGTCAGGCGTAACGTTCCAGTGCTCGAGGCCGAACCAGCGACCGGTACGACCGAAGCCAGTAATGATTTCGTCCGCGATTAGAAGGACCTCGTAACGGTCGCAAATGGCGCGGATCTGCTGCCAGTAGTCTTCAGTTGGATAAATGACCCCACCGGCGCCGTGGATCGGTTCGCCGATAAAGGCTGCGACGGTCTCCGGACCTTCG